>JBGSUI010000078.1:0-17607 GCA_041736175.1 Oligoflexales bacterium
GGCGCTCAATGACCATGAGCTGACTAGCGGCACAGGCTTACAAGTGCTTGTCGGACCCTACTGGATCGATGTTTCCATCGAGCATAATGGATCGGAATACTATGCCATTCCCCTTGCTGTCAGACTACATACTGGACTCAAGGCAAGAATTTAGGAAAAGGTGGTCATATCGGGTGGCGCGACTGAAAAATCAGGCGCGCCTTTTTTAGGTCGTTTTTGTCTCCTTTGGGATGAAACAGGATGTCTCATTGGGACTGAAACGCAACAACCGTGGCGTCAAGATCCTTTTTGACTTAGGGCAAACAAGACTTATACAGGGCCTAGCTATTAAATGGACGACGATAGGTTTCTCGGATTACTTCATTGAATTTTCTAACGACCGACTCCATTGGCAGCGAGTGGCCTACAAAAATTGCTTTCAGGAGGAGAAGTGCTTTTTTCCATTGGAACCACAAGGTACACGTTACGTCCGGCTCTGGGGGCAAAAATGGAACAATCCTGGCAAAATAAGTGGCCTCGATACCATTGAGGTGTTCGAATTTGATAAGAGGCAACTAGTGGACGCCGCTTTGGAGGCCGATTGCGCTATCGTGGTTTTAGGGGAGACACCTTACGGTGAGGGTATCGGTGATGTTCTCCATAACGGACTGCAACCGGACGATGTGGCTACCCTAGATGTCCTGAAAGAGGTCAATATACCGATCATTGCTGTGTTGGTGTCAGGACGTGCTCTCGTGCTGGATCATCATATCAACAAAATGAACGCTTTGGTTGCTGCTTGGTTACCGGGTAGCGAAGGCAGTGGAGTGAGCGATGTACTGTTTGGTGATTATGATTTTGAAGGAACCCTTCCCGTAGCATGGCCCGGTTTTTAAGTGTCGATGAGTGATTATTTAGCCTGTTAGGAGGTTGATATGTTGGAGTTTACAAGAGGAACCTTTTCGCACCCTAAGCGAATTCTTTTTATAGGATATGATAGGATGAGTCCTGTCACTCATGGGGGGCGTATAGCTCATTATGGATACTATCTGCCACTAACCTACGGTTATACCGTGGACACCATTTTTTTGCCGAATACACCTAAATCCATGGACTATGGCCCCATCCCAAAAAGTTTAAGCGGTAGGGAGGCACTCGCTGATCTTATGCTATGTTATGATGGCGCTGCTGATGAGGAAGAGCTTTATGATATTTTAAACTCACCTCTAAATCCTCCATATCATGCCATTGTAACTGTTTTTCCTATTGATAGGTCTCGCATACCCTATGACACAAAGGTGATCAAACTCACTTTCGATTTGCAATCTGAGCATTTGCTTGAGTTCCCGGAAGAAGAAATGCCAAAGGTCTATATTGATTTTGCCAAAGGCGCCGAAGCAGCGTTTAGCATCCGGTATGACTTCACAGTAACCTGTTCACCGCTTGATCAAGCCAACATGAAGACTATGCACTATATTCCCTTTTACATGGAGCCTAAGCAAAAATCCCTCTATTTAAACGGAAGTCGGACCATTCTGCTGGCCGGTTCTGGTCACTGGCATCGCTTTACAAAGGCCTATCAGAGTCTTAAGATTTTGGACCAGACCATCCAAGGTAAAATTTATGTCTATGGATCCAATGTTGAGGTTGACCATGATTTAAAAAATTTCAACTATCATTTTGATCCCACAGGCTATCGCTCAGATATTTGCTCCTATCTGATCCAGCCAGTTGACTACCGCTCAGGTATCCCTTCGAAAGTCCTGGAGGCCCTGTCAAGGGGGATACCGGTATTGACAACCAGGGAAACCAAGCAGAGGTTTTTTAGCAATTACCGACATGTTTATAATTATGATTCTGCAGAAGAATTAAATGATTACCTCATGAAGGACATCCGATCTGATGGCCAAAATGTCCGAGAAATCTATGAAGATCTCGAAAGGGAAAGAGGGCTTGTGAGGGTTTTCAACCAGCTGAAAACGATCATTGAATCTCCGTCCGTCGAGAGATTTAGCCCAATAACCAGTAGATGAACTTTGCCCTTGGCAGTTAGGCTGTCTCAAACAGACCGAGCTTTCGAAATATTCGGCGGACCTCGCGAAAAACACCGTCGAACTCAGGCAGGTCGTTCATTTGAACAGCAAGTCGCTTTTGCCAGGCGAGTGCCAGACGTTTTTCTTCGCGCTCCAGGTTTCCGGCTCGGCCAGCGGGATCGTCGCCCTTCGCCTTAATTTTTTCGGCGACCTGGTTAGCCAGGTGCCCATAATCGAGATCGCACTCAGCCGCTACGCGCCAAAGGTCGTAAACGTCGCGTGGCTCGGTCCGGGCCTTGTCAGACAAGGCAGCAATTTTTTCAATCAAGATTTCTTGCAAGGAGTAAGCGAGAATATCTGCGTCTGCCGGCAGGTCATCGAATTCCTCATAGGTTTTGAGTACCAGCTTCCTTATGATTTTGGTGACGATTTTTTCTCGAAAGGTGATGTCAACTTTGACCTCGCGATTAGCGGCCGGAAGTGGCCTCAGCCGCTAGGTTTGGGTCGACGCTTTTCACTGTAGTGAAACCGACCCACAGGCTAACGAGGCGAATAATGTTGCAAATCGCCGCCTAGACCGACGTAAAAAGGTCAACAGCAGTGATGGAGTTGGTTACAAGACGACGAGCGTGTGGATTATCGGCGAGCCCACCCGCCGTAATCATGGCGAGGAAAAGACTCTTTTTGGTTAAAGTGAATGTTTTATACACCTGCATTTTGTTTTCCAGGACTGCTGCATAGTCCTTTGTAACGACATAGGGATCCTTATTATATTTAATTTCGCATAAGGTTATGATCCCGTCATCTCTATCAAACAACAAGTCAATTTGTGCACCGCGACCAGAATTTGCAGTTATATTTTCCTTGTCGTTAGGAACACTCAGACGTTTTTTAATTTTAGGCGTGCCGGTCTTTGTCGAATTTACGGCGCGTTTTTGCCAAGATCTGGCGTCTGTACGTATATGTTGAATACCTAGGGCTTTTTTAATCTGTGGAATATGTTTAAAACAAATACCTTCAAAAGCAAATCCAGCCCATGCCTCAAAAGGAGCGGTGGCTTTTTGTAGAAAAAAATGATTTTCTTGAGGGACTGGTCCCAAAAGCCCTTTGTTTGTCGGCTCAATCCATTTGAGATGAAAAAGCACAAACTCGTCAATAACGCGGTAATAGGTAACCATCCTTTTACCCTCGGCGCATTCAATGGGGGCAATAAAACCGGATTCAGTCAGCTCCCTCAGCCATATTTCGAATCTTCCTCCACTGGCTATGCCCGTTGTTTCAAGTATCTCAGAGCGGGAGAGGCCGCAGTGTTTTGAACCTATGCCGCGGATGATTTTTTCATGATGGTCGCCACTGTCAAAAAGTGCTTGGAAAAGTGTCTTAAACTCCATCTGCAGCGTCCCGCCTCCAAAGCATAGACGGGAGATAGCCATACTAGGTGATTCACCACGACGGACTAAACTTAGGTAAAATGGTATGCCACCAAAAGCCAAATATAACTCTAAGACTTGCGGTATTTCGTAGCCAACACCATTGGCTTCTAGCAGCTCCCTGGTTTCAGCGAGGGTAAAGGGTTTAAGATGAATGATTTCTGTGAGTCTATTGTGAAGGCCCCCCTTTGCATTGACAATATTTTTGATCATCCACGATGCTGCGCTACCGCAAATGACTAGCTTGACAGCAGGCATCCAAGATAATTGTGTATTCCACGCATGATCTAAGGCCTCAATGAGCCTGGACTTGGGAGTTGTGAGCCATGGCAGCTCGTCTATAAACAACAACCATCGTTTGGTGGGATCTTGGTGGATTTTTTTCTTCAATCCTACAAGTAAGGTATCAAAAGCTTCAGACCACTGACGCAGTCTTGGCAGACGCAGGCCATCATAGAAAGTCTCTTCGACACTCTTTTGGAAGTTGGCGAGTTGGATGGCAAGAGTCCCTTTGCTTTGTCCCGACACATAAAAAACTCCTGCCGATGTATCCTCAAAAAACCGTCGCACAAGAAAAGTCTTTCCTACCCGGCGTCGACCGTAGATCGCCAAAAACTCAGCTTTGTCCGATAGAAGAATTTGACGTAACGTAGCCTGCTCAGCTCGTCTTCCGACTAACCGCTTTTGTGAGTTTTTCGTGAACTCTAATTCGGTTTGATTCATCCTAAAAGCCTTTCGATTTAGTAAAGCAAAAGAAACCTCTCCCTAGATACAAAATCCATACTTTAGGAAGAGTCGTTGATTTGCATTTCTTCCTATTTTAGGTCGAGCCATGATCGATTTGCACCCTAAAAACATGTTTAATATCGAATGGTTGAGCTAGAGTCACAGTTATTGGCCTCTTATAAATTTTATAAGAGGCCAGATCTGCTAAGATTACCCCATTGTTGGCCTCTTATGCAAATTGTGGCAGGTAGGCCTGACAGGATAACAAGCAACGTGGCAAAGGATGGGGCAAGTGTAGGCGTTCCTCAAGTGTTTACAGTGGGTTGTAGCCACCAGCGCGTTGAGCCCCAAGATTTGGAAGTACTATTCAATTTATTCCTCATAACGATAACTTTTAGAATTTGACTTCTAAAACTATCTATCAGGTAGCTGCGACAGTTCGGGAGCCAAAAACCCTAGATGTCGTAGTCCCTAATTATTTGTTTGAAGTACCGGATTTATTCCCGACGACTTCGAATTACAGAGGACCCTTAACTATAAATTTTGATGCTCTACCTTGTCCCATGACCTCTACCAAATCAAGCTCAACCAATTTCTGTACCCGTATTCGCGCTGTATTTGCGGAAACATGCAGCACTCGACACACGTCGGAAGTTTGAAACTCAGTTTTTTTGCTCAACAAAGGTAGTAATCCCCGCAATTCTTCAGGAAACTTAGCGGCGACGCTGATATCTAAAAGGGCTGTTTTCCGATATAAAATAACTTTAACGTAGTCACTTCCTTCGATGATCTCGGGAGTCGGTGTGTTGGGTAACTTGGATTCAATGATCAATTTAAGACCCAATCCTCTTTTTTCGACAATCCCCGCTTTTCGGGCCAGTTGCCTGATACTTTCGTTTCTAGGGTAAGTCAATCCGGCTTTGTATTCATCTGCTGTTATTGGCCCAGGAAAGTTCCCTGGGGAAAAAATTTCAACCCTGTTTTCAAAAACGGCAATTTTCACCCCTGATTTGATCGTATATTTCCTATGAATAAGCGCATTAATCAAAGCTTCTCTCAGGGCCTCATAGGATATCTCCCATTCCGATGATTTAAGCTTCATTCCGGTCTTTTGATAATTTAACTGCAGATAAGGCGAGAGAAACGCTTCTACTTGGGCCAAGAGTGTTGGCAGAGGACCACTGATATCTACTGTTTTAACGATCTTTTCTGTGGTATTTCCAGCAAAAATTGTCAGTAGGATCTCGCAACCCTGGATATATTCGCGAGGGTTCTTATGGAAATAGACTAATCCGCAAACTGATAGCTCCATTTGACGAGCGAGAGCATTGAAAACTAGAACTTTATCCGCCAATAACTGCTTTTGCGAATAAGACTTCCCATAAAACCCCTTTAAAACCAACGGATCCAAATCATCTATAGAGGCTTCACTTACTGGTGTGTCGTCAAACTCAACCCTTTTGCCAGAGAGCAGAAGCTCCTCTAAAATATCTTTGCTAGCGACCTTGTTATGTGCTCCCACACGAATATAAACACCATCTGGCACACCTTGGGACTTGATGAAGTAAGGCTTCTTAGACCCTTGGTGGACGTTCAGTTCTACAAGAGTCTTACCGTCGAGGATCCGTGTCCCTATTTTGGGCAAACAAGCCGGGGAGACAGCGTCATAGATTGACCGAGCCAACTCCTCGAGATACTTATCAACAAGGCCTTCCGTCAAACCCACAACCTTTCCGCTATCCGACACTCCTATGATGATATCTCCGCCAATATCATTAGAAAAAGCCACCACCGTCTGATGTAATTTGCCGTAACTATTTAAAAAATCCTTGTATTCGCGCTGCCTCCCCTCCTTTTCCAACAAATGTGCCATAGGTCCCTCGATGTGAGCTTTATTTGATCGTTGCGCATTCTGCTGATATTTTATACCCACTTAATTGCGCAATCAAGCTTAATTGCGCAAATATAGCGCAATTAATCGTAATCGCGCAATCAATTGGCCTCAATTCCCATTGAGAAAACTTGCCTCCATGGACGTGTTCTATTCACCTAGATTTCCGGCAAATATCCCCCAAATCCACCAAGAAGGGCATCTCGTCCCACCATTTTATTTGGGGTATATCTCTGAGTTCAAGCCCGCGGCTAAACAGCCACCGGTCGGTACGGGCTATCATCTTGTCCACCTCCGTTTGATTTCGAAGCCGGACAAAAGACTCATTTGCGATCTGTTTTGTCGAGATCGACTCCCCAAAGGGCATGATTAAAGCGCCGCTGTTTCGTCCAAAACCACCCATCATATCCTGACCGACCCCCCCTTCGCTCGTATCCATGACAATATACAGAGGTGGAATCAGGGTTTCTTTCCAGGCTCCCTTCAGCATGCCGAGGATCCCACGCCAGTCGTGAAAGCCCCGTTTATGACCTGTGAAGTCCTGGGTGGGTTTTTTTAAGGCCACAAATCCTCCCAAGAGGCCGCGCCCCCCGACCACGGGAATCCGCCAGGTCCTAAATTGCCGGCCTTCGCCCAGACAAGGGTATTTTAGGTCCAACTCTCTATTGCTTAGCCCGGCCACCTGATGGAGCCACGACTTGTCTAATAACCTTCTAAAATCATTTTCAAGATCCACCTTCCTTTGCAAACAGTCTGATTCTATTGAGGTTCCTTGCCGAGGCACCCATGGAATTAACCCAGGAGATGCTCCTTTTATTGCCAAGAACTTCTTCCTAAAAGCCAAAATCATCGTTGAGCCCATTAAAGAGTTAAGTTACTGTCTAAATATTGGACGAATGTTAGAAGATTTATAGAGTCTCTTTCGGAAAATTTTCTGCTAAATCAAGAGGTCCTTCAGGCGGAAACCTGAGTGCCTCAAGTAGCTCTTTATAATTAGATTGTTAGATGCCTCGCTTAAAAGAGCGATGGTCGTGGTCTAAGAGTTGCATAAGGCATCTGTGAGGCTTTGAATAAAGCCAAGTATGTTGCTGCTGGTTGTTTAGATTGCGGAGGATTGTATGCAAGGTCAAGAGTCCCAAGGTCCCAAGGTCGTATCCATCTTCACAAAGAAGAAAACATCGGAAGCCAAACAAGAGCCTACACAGGCTAGTGCATCGGCGCCCACTTCAGGGGAAAATCCCCCGAGTTTTGCTGAACTCATGAAGCAAAATCAGGCTAACAAAGAGCGTCTCGCCAAAGAACGAGCTACCGCTAATAAGTCTGTCCTACGGTCATACCGGATTAAACACTAGCCGACGATAAAATCGCCCTTTGACCACAGGATGGGTCCGTAGGTGTCGATACGAGTCTCTTTTAGCTCTCAGGTTTCCTTTCCCCTTCTTGTTGCTTTTTGCTGTGGAATGTTGTTTTTTGCTGTATCTGATGTTGAATTCTGCTTTTGTAGGTTAATTTAATGAAAACTGATGATAGCTCACCCTCAGGCGATAACGTGATCAACCTTTCGGTGTTTCGCCAGAAAAAATCTGCCGAACAGGAGTTTGGCCGGGGGCGCTCGCCTCTTTATATGAGCCATCTCACCGGTAAGGTGACAGGCAGCCTTAAAGACCCAAAACAAGCGGGGGCTGATTTTGGCGACCGCCTACAGCGGATCCGTGCCAGCCTCGACAAGATCAACCGTCTGATGTCTGAACTTAAAAAGATCGGTTCCATGGACGATTTTGGGCAGAAAAGCCAACCCACCACTCCAAGGCCGCCTACCAAAGAGCGCACTTAGAAAATACAAAAAAAAGCATCTCAGTGTTCGCTAAGATGCCTGTGAAAAATCCTAAGTAATTTGGTCCTGATTACGAGCCTCTTGAGGCCGCGATTCTTACAAGATAAAAAAGCGTGCAAGTTTACTGCAAGGGAACTTTTGATTTGCAAGGTGCAAATTACGGGTCATATATTGCAAAAAGTCGTCGTAACCTTCCATATAGATTTTTCCCTCCGCATAAAAATCAATATAGGTAGTGATGATTTCTATAGAGCGATTTTTGATTGACAGACTATCAAAGGGATTTTGACGGATCCCAACCCCAGGTATCTTGTGGTTTTTTGCAGACTCTACTAACTGTTTGTAGGACTTAATTGATCGAATGGCCTCCAAGGTATCTTTGACAAATGAGGGATCTTCGTTGGCACGTTTGAATTGCACCTGCATAAAGTCGGCAATTGCAGCGCCATCTTTTAAAAGATTTGGATCAGCGGTCCATTGGTAATAATCTTTTTTAACTTTACTCTTAAACAGGTTTTTTCCGAAATGACTCTCGAATGCGCGTTTAATATGTTGATCTTGATCAAAGATCAGATTTTTCTTGGCTACGACCACCTCAGTACAAAACCCAAGAATAATATTTTGTCCCATTTTTTAATCCCAATTGTAAACTTTTGAAGTTAGCCGCCTATGGATCGACCTTGAAACACCTTGACTTGTTGTCCCTTAAAAACGATGGCGAGTGTTTTAATCCGAAGAACTCCCTTTTCGGTGAGTTTTGTCTCATATTTTCGATCTTCAATCTGCTGGAGAGCTTCTAATCCGACTTGTTCCCAGTCTTTGTGACCAAGGTACTTTTTAAATGCCTTGAATTCTATTATAAAACCTAGAGACTGTTTGTCTAGGGGTTCAAGGAAAATATCGTAACAGCTATAACCACTTTGTTTGTTGGATTCGATAAAATATCGGTCTCGAAGATTTAACATCATGGCCAGTATAAACCCGTGGTAGAAACTCTCAGGTCGATCTAAGCGAGTTTCAAACTGAGAATAAGTCTGCTCGGCAATCAATCCAAGATGGGTTTCTAAGAGTTGAGTATCTCCATCTAGCAGTGCCTTTATTGACGCGAGAAAAAGAGGTCTTATCGACGACGTTTCAAACCATTCCCTTACGGCTTGTTCGTAGATCCCCATAATATCTCTGTTTGGAACCTTGAGTTTGAGACGGTCGTTGGAAGCTTCCCCAGTGCATTTTAAGTAGCCATTGATCAAAAATAAGGACCATATGCAGTCTGCTGATCCATTTTCATCCAAGTCTAAGTAGGTCCTAAACTTGTCGATGCGGGCTTCAATCTCCTCACCACCCATGAGTTGTTCGAGCTGCTGCTTACCATCGGCAGGCAAGATCCGAGCACATTTTTTGAAAATGACATTGTCGATGGTGTTTGTCCCATAGGATTCAAGCTTTTGAGAGTGGAGGAAATGGACAATCGACCTAGGGTTAAAGAGGACCGTCTGGTTGCCAAATAGATACCCATTATACCAGTCTTTGAGGTCACCTAACGAGTCTTGGAGATTTAACGCCTTGAGAGCCTCGGAGACCTCAACCTTGGTAAGTCCAAAATACGCGGCATAGTGATCATCGCGAAGGGTATCCACTCTTATATTATTGATCTGGCTACTTGGCTTGGTGCCGCGGGTGATTCCGACCAAGACACCTTTAAACAAATCACTGTTATCCTTAAGTATGGGACCTAGGAGCCCTAGCATAAAATACTCCATCTCAGACCAGTAGCCATGGAGATAGGCTTCCTCCATAGGCGCATCATAATCATCTATCAGAAGCAGGACTTTGGTATTATGGAAGCGGTGTAGATGCTCGCATAGAATCGAGAGGGAATCTTGATACCGTGATGGGCTAGCGTTTCCATCAATAATCGATTTATAGATCTCCACATACCATGAGTCTAAAATGGGTGATTTCAGCAAGTAATCAAAGTCTTTAAAAACTGCGCTAATCGCCGCCACTATGCCTGCATATGCAGACTCAAATGACTCATTGTGTAGGCCTTTAAAGGAGATAGAAATGGTGGGATAGCAACCTTGGCGGTTCTTGTAAGTTTGGTCCAGTTGCCAAATCTTAAGGCGATGGAATAGACCCTCATCGGATTTATGTGTTAAGTCAAAAAAGCAACGCAGCATATCCAGATTGAGGGATTTGCCGAATCCACGTGGTCTAGTGATGAGTGTGACTGGGTCATTAGAGTCGAGGAGGTCACTTATGAAAAGAGACTTATCTACATAAAAATGGTTTTCCTCGATGACCTGCTTGAAGTTACTGATGCCAATTTCGATTTTAGAAGTGCGAGCTAACATATTCTGTTCCTCTAAGGGTAGGATGGTTAAAAAATCGATCTGAGTCCCCATGCGGCCTGAAGTTACCCCGCTCCCCACTTTAAGTAAAGCTCGTAAAGCTTGGTTTAATAGGGAGAGTCCTCAAGAAGAAATGGAACTCCTTTACCAAAGCAGCGCATCTCCATGATGTGAATCTCAGTAGCATATAACAACCCAAAAATGTAGGATATATTGGCCATAAATAGATGCTGGCATGAAATCTGCATATCAACACTTGGTTTAGAAAACAGTGAATGCCTGCTAAGGCACCACCACACTGGCATTAAGAGGGACACGAGCGAGACATGGGTCGAGTAAAAAATCATAAAACTTTTTTTAATGGGGTAGGTGTCATGCTTTGTAGATGGCCCCTCCAAAGGATGATGCGTCTGCAGAAATCAACCAACTGGCCAAACAACCAATACCGACAAATACTCCAACTGCGGCATTCTATGGAGGACACACTGTGGTCGCTAACCGACATTTACAAGTCATTTTGGTTGGTTTTAAGCCGCAAAGACAAACTCAGGATTGATTATGTTACGCGTTGACAATATTGACCACCCTATGACAATTTTGGGCACCTAACTACAGGCATGTCGTCCTGTAGGAGTTAACAATAGATAGATTTTAAAGGAAGGACTTACATCTTGGAGAACGATGATCGGAAAAAGCATTTGGATCAATTTTTAGAAGCGGCACTCCGCTACCAAAAAGAAAATCCACCAGCGAGGCTTTATGGTGAAGAACTTTGGTTTAGAGGAGTGACGATCAACTTGGGAGCGAAACGACAGATTTTGGGCATCGTAAAGGTCTTATTTGAGGAACAAAATAGACCAGTCAGTTTGCGGCAACTTATGATCAATCTAGGGGAAATTACAGATCTAGAAAAATGCTCAGACCGCCTCCTGAGAACCTATCGGCAAAGGATTCTCAAATCTATCCAAAGAAGCCGCCATTTTCTCGAGGCCAGCTATAAAAAGTACGGTCTTAACCAAGAGTGGCTCCCCTACAATCATAAGCTAGGGACATGGAATCTTTATGGTCGCCAAAATCCCCCGCCGATCAACAGAAAAAGGGAACGGGCAAATCCGTCAGAGAGCACCTCTCATGACCCAAACGAGTCGTGTTAGGTCTAAGGGCAAATGGTCTGCCCAGCTACGATCTCATCATCAATTTAATGTGATCGTAGCCTGGTCACTCACCCAGAAAAAGTTTCAGCCTGAACCTCAGAACTCACACTGCTGGGGGCGAGGATTTTAGAAACACGAAGCCGTTTGATACGATTGCGGTCCAGGGTGGAGACTTCGAGATTGAGCGAACCGATCTTCAAAGTCTTTCCTACTTCTGGAAGCTCCCCAAGGGTAGCCGTAAAATAGCCACCTATGGTATCAATCCCCTCGTCGGAATAATCAGTGGTCTCCCCTTCTTTGATCTCGAAAAAGGCGATAAATTCGTCGATATGACAGGACCCAGCCACATCAAAAATGCCCTGTTCAAGCTCTACAATATCGGCTTCTTCTGTATCAAACTCATCCTGGATATCCCCAACAATCTCTTCGAGGATATCTTCCATGGTAACGAGTCCCGCAGTCCCCCCATGCTCGTCGACGACGATAGCCATATGGCTTTTGTTCTTTTTTAGGTCTTTAAAGACATCCATAATGGGTTTTGACTCAGGGATAAAGAAGGGCTCCCGCATGATATCTGAGATCTTCCTCTGGTGGGGTTTGCCGAATTCCTTTGCGAGTTTAAGAAGGTCCTTTGCCAGTAATATCCCCACCACATGGTCGATGCCCTCAGCCCCGCATATGGGGATCCGGGACATCTCGGACTCCGTCGAGGCTTCTAGAGCCTGGGAAAAACTCGAGGTGACCGGGATCCACTTAATATCCAAACGTGGGGTCATAATCTCTCTGACCTTTGTTTCGTCAAATTCGAAAACTCCTTCGATCATATCTTTCTTAGTCTCTTCCAGAACACCAGTCCGTTGGCCCAACTGCAACAGATACTCAATCTCCTCCTCGCTGATCGGAGGATGTTCCTTTTCTTTTGCTCCAAAACGGGCTGCAAACCAATGCTGGAGTTTTGTCATCCCGATGATAAGCGGCATGGCCAATAGAAAGAGTCCATAGGCAAAACGAATGCTGATCAAGAGGGCTGAATCGGAAAAAGCTTTAGTCAAAGCTCTTGGTATGACCTCGCCAAAGATTACGATCATCAAGACCGAGATCAGAAAGGAGATGGACCTGGTAAAAAAGTTAATCGCAAAATTTTCGCTCGCCGTCATGATCCCGTAAACAACCAAGACGGTTGCAATTGATTCAAACATCACCACGGCAGCGAGGATTCTTGAGGGATGTTCGATCCAAACTTTAACGGATCGCATCTCCCGCCCAGCGATTTGCTTAAGGTTTTTTGCTCGTAGAGTCCCGAGTGATAGGATGATCTGTTCGATAGTGGAAAACAGCCCCAGACCTAACAATGATAAGACAAGGATTAAAATGGGCTGAGCAAAACCTAAAAACTCTGCCATAGCACCTAGGTTTGCTAGGTCGCTAAGTTCCGAAGGGGTTATATCCATGGGGAGATATCGCCCCGCTGATAAAATTTGAAAGATCTAAGTAACAAACTAACTCCTATTTTAATTGGGTGCGTCCCTTGAGGCGCTCAACAGACCTATGCCACAAGGGTTTACCGAAAGTTTGGGAAGCTGGGCTTTGATCCAGGATTTTCATCGCTTTTTTCTGTTGTTTGAGCATTTTTTGCTCTTCGATGGGGTTCATATGATCATGACCGCAAAGATGAAGCAACCCATGTACAATAAGGAAACAAACCTCACGGTCAAGGGTTTGACCGATTTGCCCAGCATTTTTCTCGGCTTCAGGAAGCGATATCACGAGATCTCCGAGTATCAGACCTCCAGAAACCCTAGGCCCTGAGATGATGTGGGGGTCATCTGCCTTTTTAAGCTGTCGGCGCCCTCCAGCTTGCTTTTGTAACTGTAAAGGGACCTTCCAGGTGCATTGGGGAAAGGACAGGACATCGGTGGTTCGGTCCTTTTGCCTAAAAGTTTGGTTAAGATTGCGCATTTTGGAAGAGCTGACAAAACCAAGAGAAAGTTCGCAGTTTCCCAATCCCAAGTGGTCCAAAAGAGTTGCAATCAAAATATTGAGTTTACGTCGGCGGATCGTGTAACGGCGTGTCGTAGCTGTCATCACAATCTTATGGGAGACGCGAGTCGCTCTAGCTTTCATCGTCGCTCGACTTCGTTCGTAGGACAAAGGGGCGGACGATTTTGGGGTCTTCCTCTAACTCCCGTTTGATCTTAAACCCGCCGCTCCCCTTAGTTTGAGGGATGGGAGTTTGGGATTTCAAAGAGTCAAGAGAACTCACCACGGTAGGGGATCCCGCTGGTGAAGCAAGATCGACTTCTGACGGTCTCTCCTGAAATCGAATGATGGCATCCCACAGGCGTTTGTGATCCGATTCCACAGGGGCATTTGGTGTGGTCAGGGAGAGGGCTTTAGGGCCGGAAATTTTGATGTGGTCACTCATGAACGGGCGTTTTATTGATCCTTTTTTGGCAGATTTCCCGAAAAGTAACGTTACTGGTGGAAACCTAATCCTTGACTCTCAGTATAACTCATCACTGGGGTGGTCCCAAGGGGCTGTTTCTACCTAGTTGGAATTATAAAATTGTCAATGTTTAAGCATCGAGCTTTTGGAAGACACATCCATAGGTTGGCAGGCCTTGGGCGTGAAACCTTGTTTCGAAACTACTGGAATAATCTCGGCCTAATGCTACTGGAAACGACCCTGTGGCGCCAAAACCGTGGGCGGTCATCAGTGCGGCGACCTGGTCAAAGTAGATTTTCTGGTCGGATTTGAACCAGACAAAACCATTTAGTTTAAGGCATTTTTTGATTTCTGTCATAAAGTGTTCATTGACCAAGCGGTTTTTTGTTTGGCGCGCTTTTTTAACCCAGGGATCAGGAAAGAAAATCACCAGGCCGTCCACCTCGTTGGGAGCAAAGATATGGCTTAGATTTTGGGCATTCGCCAGAGCGCAAAAAGCATTTTGCACGGAGTTTTTAGCCAGTCGCTCCGCAGTGGTGACGATCCGCTTAAAGGTGATATCGAGGCCAACCAAGGTCCAGTCGGGGTGGCTGAGAGCGATCTCCGTCAGAGTGTGGCCATTGTGGCAGCCGATTTCGAGCAGGAGAGGGGTTCCCGCTTTGTGAGTGGGTTCACCGGATGGGGTAATAACTGGCTGCTTATGATGGTGAAATAACGAAATACCCTCACGCCAGTGTCCCACAAAACGCCTCAAGTCCTGTCCATAGGTTAGGGGCAGTGATTGGTTTGCCCTATGGGTTTTGAGCAGTTCTACATAGGGATTTACGTTGGGGTCCAATTTGTCGATAAACTCGAAAAAAGGATCTGGATTCTTGACGGGCATGGACGACCTATGGGGCAAAGGGGATAAGCTGGTTCGTTAATAATTATATTGAAAGTTTGTTCGAGGGAACTACGCCGGTCTTGGGGGGTTACGATAAGCCGGATTCTGTCTGACTGCCTAAGCAGCTGGGTTATCATTTATCTGGGCCATTCGTTACCGGTGGCCTCAAGCAACCTACCCGGGAGACAACGTCGGGCCGACATTTGACCACATTTCTGCAGTCGCTCTCCCCTATTTGGTCTTGCTTCGGATGGGGTTTGCCGCACTCCACTGTTGCCAGGGAATGGGTGAGCTCTTACCTCACCGTTTCACCCTTACTTGGGAACACCTACGAAGTTCGCAGGTTAACCCAAGCGGTTTACTTTCTGTTGCACTTTCCGTCGGGTTTCCCCGCCTGGCCGTTAGCCAGCATCACGCCCTGCGAAGTCCGGACTTTCCTCCCGTCTCTTATGAGGCATCAAAAACACCCCTCAAGAAACGCGCGATAACCTGTAGTCCCCCTTGATTGACATAGAACCCTCGAACGGTGCGGAGTGTAGGATAAAAACCCTCTTTTATCAAGGAACTCTTTAAAGTTATTTACGAGAAAAAGACGTTGGAAATTCACTGATCTCTCTGATATTATTTATCTAAGTTAGAAAGTGCGGGTGCTCATAACATTTACTTGAATAGAGACTAAGATTTTACCGCCAGGGACAACCGATCTGAACCAACTCATCCTCAGAGAGAGCGACTGGGTTGAAGTGATCGAACAGGTTGCCGATCCCAAGGATGTGGTCAGGACTCTTGTCGCCTTTGCCAATGACTATTCCAACCTAGGTGGCGGGTATATTGTTTGTGGCGCCAAGGAGGCCGTTGACGAATTTGGATTTCCCCAGGTGATTAAGAAGGGTCTGGAATCTGCCCTCTTTAAGGAGATCGAAGGACGTGTGATGAGCAGTTGCATCTCTGACGTTGATCCTCACATTGTCCCTAATGTGGACGAGGTTACATTGCCCGAAAGTGGGCTACGCATTTTGATTTTTGTTATGCCTGCAACCAGGCGAGTCCATAGCTTTCGAGAGACAGCACAACAGGGTCCCGTTTGTTTTATACGGGTGGGCCGCGAAACGAAAATCGCGAAAAATGGTCTCTTTCGCCAGTTGCTTGTTCGCAAGGGAGAAGTCCCTCCTTGGGACAGGCGAACCAACCCCGCAGCCTCTGTCGATGACATTGATCTGCTTCGCTTACGAGAATTTCTGGTCATGGCCCGGTTGTGGGATGGTCGCCGATCCGCAGAAGAGTATTTGGCACCAGATTTTCAAATTCATGCGATGGTTCCCCCTCTCACGGAAAAAGAGCCGCTGACGGGGGTCCTTAAACCTCGGAATTTTGCTTTGCTTTTGTTTGGCAGAGAACCTACCAGGTACATTCCCGGTGCCTATTCTATTCTCTCTGTTTATCCTGGCGTGGACCGTAGTGATCGGCAGGCTGAAAGGCATGAGTTCTTTGGGCCCGTCCTAGAACAAGCTACGCGACTTAAGGATCGATTGGGAGTGGAAGCTGTCACTATCTTTGATAAGGAAGATATTCAACCAAACTTGTTTAAATTCCCTAAACTGGCCCTTGAGGAGGCTCTTGTCAACACTGTCGTCCACCGCGACTATGAGATGGATCAGCCCTCTCGAATCACAATTTTTGCTGATCGAGTAGAATTTTTGTCCCCAGGCCCCCTACCATCTGCGGTCAATAAAGACGAGTTTGTCGGAGGGCGGTCGCCTCCCCATTGGAGAAATCAGACCCTGGCTTTTTTTCTGATGCGGGCGCAGTTTGCCCAGGCAGAAGGACAAGGGATACCGACCATCTACAAAAGCATGCGTGACGAAGGCTGTCCGCCGCCTCGATTCGAATTAAACTCGGCCTCTGTGACTTGTGTCCTGCATGCCCACCCACGAAGCTCCTTGCGTCCATCTCGACGACCCTAGCATTAGTCAAGAAGCCGCTGAAAATCCTCCCGAGACAGGTTAGCCACGTCGGGACCTGACCGGTTAAACAAGCAATCACTGTTGGGATTATCGGCCTCGACCCCACGGCTGGCCATAAGTCACCCCTCGACCACCTTTAATCTTGGTGAGTCACTCGGAGTCGTCCGCCCCGGGACGACTCGCCCTCTAGAGCGTTAGGTCCCACTCTTGCCTCTTTTTCTCCCAGAACTCTTCTCCTAGCCTTTCCCTTGCCGAAAGTTGATTATGACGCCGGCAGGTAAGGGCAAGATTTTCTACCTCGTGGGTACCCCCATGACAGTGCATCGTCTGGACGTGGTCGAGTTCTAAGTTAAACTTTTCCTTGCAACGACTCCCGTCTACCTCCGTCCAAGTGCAGCGTCCGTCATCCCGGGACCACACCTCGTGGCGAACGGCCATTGGAATTGCAGGCCGGTGTTTTTTCGCAGCTGGTTTCACATCGGGAGTCACTAAATCCGGGACCGGTGTTACTGGGACCACGGTCTCGGTCGGCGTTCGTCCCGGGGCGACACCCTCCTCGGAGTTCTTCCCCTGATCCTTTTTTTGTTGTCTCTGCTTAGCCCTTTCAGCCTTGCGCAAAGGATCACGGTGTTCAAGGAGATCCCCTAAGGCACTGATCACCACCTCGGCATTCTTTGGTACATGTCCCCCATGGGACATGACCTCGCGGGCACGGTCCAAAAGAGCCATTTCTTCTAACGTTAAAGTCAGTGTGATTTGAACGGTTTCTTGACCAGGCAACAGGGTCCCCTCGAAAGTGACCCTCGATATAAAAGCCTCGCACTCCCTTTTGGTTTTATTTCTGATTCCCTCTAAAATAAGGTCGGCATTCGCTGCGGTGATTTTACCCGAGATCATAGCAAGTTGTGAGACGTGG
>JBGSUI010000127.1:0-7904 GCA_041736175.1 Oligoflexales bacterium
GACGTGGAGCCAAACATAAGCCGCAGGAAGCGATAGCGACCTGCGCATCTGTGGTAGAAGCGTCAAAAAAGAAAAGGAAAGCAGCGAAAGCTGCTTGACCTTGGAAGCCGCACCCCTTTAGGGGTGCTGGTAGTTCACCAGTCGGGCCGCTATTCTCCAATAGAGGTCAATAGAGGTTAAAACCAGTTGACCCATTTAATTCAAGCTAGCCGATCGAAGTTTGGAGCCCGAGACCATCCTGAGTCGGCTTGCCAATATTGCTCGGGACACTCAGGAGCCAAGGGTCACGGTGGAGCCGTTCACTGTGCACACACCGTTGGGCGAGTTATTCTGTGTTTACGTCAAGCCGGCACAGACTAGACCGATTTTCATTAAAGACAGGCCCCCCATGGGTGGCACTGCTTGCTTCAAGCGATCGGGTGCAGCAACGGTCCCGATGAGTATAGAGGAGATACGAGACCTGCTGTCGGCGGCAAGGCCGGCAGGCTATGACGAATCGGTTCTATCGGAGGTGGAAGTCGAACGATTGGATTGGAGCCGGATGAAAGCGGCGATGCCAAGCCTGCCTCAGGAGTCGGATCTAAACTCAAATCGGATCAAGGCAGTGTTGGTGGATAATGGGTTGGCCTCTGACGTAGGTGGTCGTCTGCATCCGACCGTAGCCGGATGGCTTATTTTTGGCAATAACCCTCAGTCGGTCCGACAGTTCCGTAATGCGTCGATTGAGTTTCAGGTGTTTCGGGGTATCACACGAGCCGAGCCTATCAAAAAGGTGGAGATCAAGGGGGTCCTACCTGATCAAATCGTGCAGGCGGTGTCGGTGCTCCTTCAGCACTTATGGGTGATGCCAACAATCGTTGGCGTCCGTCGTGAAGAGATACCTTCATATGATGAAAGCATCTTACGGGAGGCGTTGACCAATGCCCTGGTACATAGGGACTACACGAAGATGCATCAGCCCGTGAAAGCCGCCCTGTTCACAGATCGGCTTGAGATTGAAAACCCGGGGGGATTGATGCCGGGCTTGACCACTATGAATCTGGTCCATAAACGCTCGTGGCGTAACCCGCTGCTAGCCGAGCGGATGAAGAAGTATGGGCACGGAGAAATGGACGGCCAGGGCATCGACCGGATTTATGCGGCGACGCGGGCGATCCATCTTCCAGCACCGATTTTCCAGGTATCCCCGGAAGCTTTCACAGTGGTGCTCTCAGGTCCTAAACATTTTTCAGATTATACGCCCGAGGAAAAACGCCAGACGGTGATCGTTATGATGATATTAGCTGCAACCATTGACAATGAGTCGGTTCGGCAAGCATTTGGCATCGGCATGCAGGCCGCCAGCACCCTCCTTAAAGCAATGGTCGAAGAGGGTATTGTGGAAGCCGTCGGGAAGGGCAAGAGGTTCGTGAAGTATCGTTTGACTGCAGTCTACCGGGATAGGGTGTTTGGGTGATATTCAGCCGATCAATCATCGCCGGCAATTTGCTCCTACTCTACCTCCAGCAGGAGACCTTTATAACAGCGTATTACAAAAATTGGCACTATGAGTCTGTCGAATGGAGCGCCCATCAAAGGCTGCTTCGCAGCAAGCTATCAACTCCCCATCAGTGTATGGTCTGGTAAGAAAATCCAGACGCGCCCGTTTGACACCCCACCGATTCAGTAGCCCTGTCCATTGGGTGATCGAGTAGGCCTCGGCACCATAGACGATCGACTTGCAGGTCTCGTGGGCGACGAAAAATCGCTGTCCCTCCGCATTTTCCACCTCAAGGGTCCGGTAGCCACAGACTTTAGAGGTCGGACAGCCCTTATGGAGGGCCGTTAGGGTGCAGGCTTCGGCTATAAACAAAGGAGTGTCTTTATAAACAATCGCCGTATAGTAGTCCGCCACCCTCCGCCCCGCCGCTCCATCGGTCCCCGCCACTGGAGCCGTAACTCCATCGTTACGGGCGGATTTGAGAGGATCCAGAAGTCTTGCAAGATGATTTTTAAGATTGGTCTGATCATCTTCGATGGAAAGGGTCATCCCCGAGAGCCCAAGCTCTCGACCCACCGCAGTGGCCTCGCTATTAAGCCCGTAAAAGGTAAAATCGCCGACGATCGACAGATCCCCACCAAAGGGCTGATTCCAGTCTTCCAGGAGTTTAAGGGCCCCGAGATTTCCCACTTCAAAATCCCTAAAATCCCGCTTAAGAGCTGCTGTCGTCCAAAGCTTTACCAGAGGCTCATCCCAGCCCCGGATCACCGTGGGCAGCGCCATGCGCCAGGATATCCCAGTGCGTCGGGAAAAATCATCGAGTTGATCTAAAAAGGAATCAGGAGCGACGGAGTTTAGAAAGGCTTTTTTAGGCTCAAAAACCAGTTCAGCTATCTGGATGTCGCGCCGTTTCTTTTGCAGCGTCTCCACCGCACCGAGTCGCTCAAGTCGGTCTATCTTGATCACGTAGCTCATCACTCCCACAGCCTTTTCTGAGCCCGTGGAATCAAGGGGACCTATCTCATGGTCTTTGTAATGGCTTGCAAAAGACCTCTGGCGATCCTTGAGATACTTTTCATATCCTGGAACAAGTCCTAGGGAAAACTCATTTTTGATTTGTTTGAGCTGAGACCTCGGAATAAAACAGTCATTCGCTCCCTCTAGGATTAGGCTCTGTGCATAGAATCCTGCAGTCCCAAAGACTCTAAACTCCGTGTCCAAATCATTCTTTAAAGTACTCGCACCAAGTGGGGTGTCTTTGGATACGGATGTCTCCAAACTGTGGATCACCTGACCACAGACGGACGCTGTCAGACGGAGCTGCAAGATTTTTTGACCATCCCTCTCTCCAGGCAGCCATTCGATCCGCAGATCGACCGGTCGGCGCTGATGGGGCCGATGATCCCGAGGAGGCTGGGCGAGCTTTTCGGTGCGTTCTTTGAGGGACTGAGAACGAACTTTATAGATAAGGTCTCCTTTTTGGGGGACTCCCACCGTCAACCCTTTGGCCGACGAACCTGCAGCCTGGGGAATCTTCACCTCAACCAAGCTGCCCTTGGCCACCGAGGTGAGCGGACCCTGCGATGAGCTACCCGACACCGTGCGGGCGTCACGGAGGGAGAATTCGATATATTGATTTTGGTAGCGTTTCACCGCGGTCTCCCAGCCAGCCCCTGAGCGTAAGAGAGCACCCTCGTCCGCGCCAGGAATGATGCGAATCCCATCGAAACGGTCCAAGGCAACCTGGGTCCTAAACTGGATCGACGTTTCCTTGGGGGCGTGGCGCACTGCCAAGACAGGCCCCACTGCTAGCCCTTGGTGGGAGGAATGGTCCAGGTCGATCACATTTTCGTGGTAACGACCCTTAACAAAAAATCCGGTGAGATCCCTCTGAAAAGCCAGTTTAAGATCGTCTGCTAACTTGGCTCGGTCGCTGGCCTTCGTGTCCCTCCCTCTGTGATCTCCCCCTGTTGGTCTGCCTGTAGCAAACCCAAACAACTCGTCGAGTCTTTGGCGGTAGAGCTTTACAGTGGCACTCACATACTGGGCATCTTTCTTGCGCCCTTCGATCTTTAGTGTATGGACTCCCGCTAAGACCAACTCGTTGAGAAGTTGTGAGGTGTCCAAATCTTTCATACTAAACAAAAAACCTTGGCCCTCCTCACTGACGATCTTGTAAGGCTTACGGCAGGTGTAGGCACATTCGCCCCGGTTGCCGCTGCGGGCATCTGCGGCACCGCTGAAAAAACAAAGTCCTGAGTAGCTGTAGCACAAGCTTCCATGACAAAAGACCTCGATCTCCACGTCGCTTGTCTCACCCAGTGCGCGCCTGATCCGCAGGAGTTCCGTGGCGGTCATCTCCCGAGCTAAGACCACCCTCGAGACACCCATCTCCCGCGCTTTTTGAATCCCCGCGAGGTTGTGGATGGCCATTTGGGTCGATCCATGGATCCGTAGGGACGGAGCAAATCTTTTGATCAACCCGACCACCCCGAGGTCCTGCACGATCACCGCATCCACCCCTAAGGCTTCAAGGGCGACCAGTTGGTCGACTACGAGGGGGAGTTCGTTCTCTTTGATTAAGATATTGAGGGTGACTAAGACCTTCATCCCGGAGCGATGGGCCAGAGGAATCAGCTCAGCCAGATCATCCAAAGAAAAATTTTCAGCGCGAGCCCGGGCGTTAAAATGTTTGAGCCCCAAGTAAACCGCATCAGCACCACTGGCTAATGCAGCAAAAAACTGCTGGCGACCCCCTGCTGGTGCTAAGATCTCAGGAATCTGTCTTGTCATTAGTGCCCCCCTCCTTCTCGGGGCTTAGGATTGTTCTACATTCCCCAAACCGAGATCTTATAGCCTTTGTCAACATGCTTTTCTCGGTAGATCTTTTGTTTCCAGGAGATTTTTTTGTTACGGTTAAAGATCAAGAGATGCCCTTCCTTGTGCCCAACCTTGTCTAGGTACATTTTTGTTTGCACGAGTCCCTCAGCAAGAGTCTTTTTCTTAGATCCATGGAGAATCTTTAGCTCAAAGACCACCTTTTGGATCTGGGTTCCATAGGGCCAGGTGAGCAGGATGTCAGTGCGTCCCCGGCCTAGACCGTACTCCCGGTCGATGCGACCACCTCCGTTGACGACCCGCTGCAGATAGGCCTGGAGGAGGAGTTGGGGGCCTGCCTCGAGGTACTCAAAGCGCTGGATCCACGATTCGCTGTTTTCCCTAAAAAACTGCTGAAAGTCCTGGAGAAGCTTTTCCACGGCGATAGAGCCATCGGCATTTATATACCATAGATTATCAACGACACTTTTAAGGAGGTTTTGATTGATGTTTGTCAACTGCCGTGGAATGACCTCGTGGTAAATGGGATTAGCAATCTTAAATCCCATGCGCGTCCCGACAACAAGCCCTAGGTCGATCACATAGTCGATATCGTCTTGAACAACATCCAGAGATAGGTTTCCACTCACCATGGGCTCGATCACCCGTCTTACCTTTGGTTCTTTGAGTTTGTCTGCTAGCTGATCGAGGTGGGTCACGCGACGCAAGATCAGGGACTCCTTGGCTGCCGTGATCAAGTCCGCCGTGATGGTCTGGCTGCGGTCTTTGCCTTGGGGGTTTTCAAAACAAGCCTCATAGGCCAGGGCGTTGACAAGCCAAGGTTGGCCACAGGTCAATTCAAAGGCGAGCCCTATGGCTTCTTCGCTAAAGGCTTGGCCCGTAGCTTCAGTGTGCTGGTGGTAAAGCTCCTTGATTTCATCTTGGGTGAAGGGCCCCATTCTCAGGGATTTCGAATTGATATTATAAGCACTCCCACCAGTGACTGGAGCCTTGCCTGTGGTGCTCTCAATGCGGTAATCCCGCAGGTCCCGGACGCCACAAAGGATGACGCTTTGGGGGAAGTTGTCGGGGCGTTCATGATAGCCATCCCGCAGCTGGCGTAAGACGGAAGATAGCGTATCTCCCACAAGCGCGTCGATCTCATCGATCAATAAGACCGTGGGCAAAGTGCTCTCTTGGGCCCATATGGTGAGGAGGAGTCCAAGGGCAGAAGCTGGACTGCGTCGATAGCAATCGTCGGCATTTGAGGCTAAAATGTTATCTTGGGGCAGATAGATTTTTTCTCTTCGAGCTAGATCTTGGGTGATGATAAGCATAGCCTGCTCGATATTTTCACGGACTGCTTGCGCACTTTCCACATTGATATAGAGACATTTATATTTTTCGCTCTCGTTGAGGATTTTGCTGAGTTCCAGCAAGGCCGTAGTCTTGCCGCTTTGGCGGGGGGCATGGAGGACAAAGTATTTTTCCTGATCAATCAACTTGAGGATCTCATCTAAATCGATCCGCTGTGAAATAGGAATAAAATAGTGCTTGTCTTTTCGAATAGGTCCAGATGTATTAAAAAACTTTTCCATATCAATTACTTCGTCAAAAAGAAGGTTGTCTTTACACCCCTATGCCCCCCCCTCGCGAGGGCTCTCTAGGCTCTCGTGCATGCTTATAGCTTATCTAGGGCCTAGTGACCAAGGGCCAGTCTCTCGCTGGCCTTTTCTCCGTGATCTTTGCTCAACCAATGGGCTGCGTATCATTTGGTCTCCAACCCTCCCATGACGCGGTGATTCTCTCCTCCCGACAATTATCGTTAAAATATAGTTGGTTAGGTACTCTCTGTTGCCTATGACCCAAGTAGAGCAGCCCAAATAGAACAGAAATGCCAAATTCTCAAGATTAGTATATATCCTTAAAAAAAAGTATGTTAGCTTATTATGAGCCTGGCTACTCTGATAGGGCAGCCCAAATAGAGTAGTCACCGCAATCAGCAAGCACCACCTCTGGAGCCATCGATGCCAAGCCGTTTTTATTTTGACACCCTTCTTAATGAAGCAGATATCTGCAACCTTCACAGCGAGCGAACACGCATCAGCGAAGCCATAGCTAACGGTGAAAAAATTCTCCTCTATGGTCGTAGGAACTCAGGGAAAACTTCGCTTGCAAAAGTGATCGCTGCTCAGTGGAAGGCCGGAATTGGCCACGGAGGGATGTTTGTTTATGCTGATTTTTACGGTGTTTCTTCGATGACACAGATCGCATCCAGGTTATCGGCCGCTATGGCCGAAGCCTATAAGAAGTCATTTCCTACCAGAGCGACGCTAACAGCAATGCTGGAGATGGCCAAATCGCTCCGACCAAAAATGGACTTTGACATGGATGGTGAGATCTCCGTTTCCCTTGGTCTGACGGAAGGACCCACCAAGGGAGTCAGCGAAATCATCGCCGCCATGGGTGCCATGAAACAGCGGAAAATTCCGGTACTCCTGGTTATGGACGAATTTCAGGATATTCACCACGCTGACGAGGCCGAAGGTATTCTTCGTGGCTGCTTGCAAAACCTGCCGCACGATCTCGCGGTTATCATTCTTGGATCGAAACGGCATCTTTTGACCAACATGTTCAATTCTCCAAATGCTGCCTTTTTTAATTGGGGTACCCACATTGAATTTGGGGACATACCTTATGATGAATATTGGGCCTATATGAATGAGCGATTTGCTGAGGCAGGGCTCAGCATTTCGAAGGAAACCAGCCGCATTCTTCAGGATGAGCTGGACCGCGTGCCAGAAGCGATCAATAGAGTCTGCGCACGACTGTGTAGTCAGTTCCCCAGAATTGGCGAACTCCAGAGAATGCACGTTCATACTGGCGTGCGCGATCTCGTCGAGTCGAGACAAAGCACCAATGAGCAATATCTAGGACAATTCACGGAAGATCAGGAACGCGCACTTCTGACGTTGGCGCGTCGGGGCGGCTTGGAACGCCATCCCATGAGTCGTGAATTCACTGCCGCCGCACGTTTGTCATTGACCGGAGTCAGGAAAATCTTTGCCAAGCTTGAAGATGAATCTGCAATCTACCGCCGGAGCGACGGAGCTTACCTTTTTACCGACCCCTTAATCCGTTTGCATTTGTTGCGCTACAGAAGCAACTAGTTTCCGAAAAGGACGTCATTTGATGCTTGTGCATTGATAAGCAGGCTGGCCAAGACTGGAACGCCCAAGCCTATTCTTTCAAAGCCAGGTCTTAAGACCGCAGACCATGCAAACGATGCCGCCCTTTTTAATGTATAGGTGCTATGCTATCTTTTAGCTTACAGGCGAAGCGCGACTTATTCCAATTAATCGAGGTCGAAATGGCGTCTATTGCAGTCGGAGTTCTTGCAGGTATCGCAGGCCAGCTGTTTTTAGGCGAGGCTTATCCCAGTGGTCGTGCTTATGTGCAACCTTTTAGGAGGTGTGTAAAAATTACTTGGACAGGTTCTACTTGATTGGGCTTATTATATAATTCCATTTTGGATACTTTGCATGGAACTTGATCTTGATCTCGTCAAACTCGTCATCGCTGACTTTCAATCCTTTTTCGTAGACTC
>JBGSUI010000129.1:0-23071 GCA_041736175.1 Oligoflexales bacterium
CTCAAAAAGGTGGGACCAAAGTCGACTTTACACCTACCGATGGCATGCAATATATCCCTGGAACCCAATATGGCAATGAGAGTCTTTTTTACCTTGGGAGTGCCTCCACGGTCGACGATTTAACCATCGTTGGCAATACTAGCTTTCTTTTGAAAATTTGCTCTTTCGATGAGTTTTACACCTATTCAAAATGTACACTTTCCTTGCCTATGACAGCGAGTCCTGTCCAAGACAGCGAAGATTAACACCTCTAGCCCCATCCAACATCACGATAACCGGGGCTCAATTTTTGCTGGTTTATACCGGTAGTCCCCCCGGGAAAGCCACCTTTCAATAAAGCAGTAGAGGACTATAAACAGATACCGAGACCCCATCTCTTTGATCTTGAGCTTGGACTCTCCAGCTTTGCGGTTGATCCAGTCGTTAGGGACTACGGTATAGGTATAGCCCCGGATGATCGCTTTAAGGGGGAGTTCCACCGTAAGGTTAAAGTGGTGGGAGATTAAAGGCCGCAAGCCGACGATACAGGAGCGCCGGTAGAGCTTAAAGGCATTGGTCACATCGTTGTAGCGTAGCCCAAAGACGAGCTGGATAAAAAGATTGGCCAACCGATTGAGGCCGAGTTTGAGCCAGGGATAATCCACCACCTGGGATTCCTTGGAAAACCGAGTGCCAAACACACAGTCAACCCCCTCCCGGACCATAACCCGATAGTACCTCACCAGGTCTTCGGGACGATCGGAGGCATCGGCCATATAGACGGCGACGGCATCTCCCTTAAATTGGTCTAGACCGCAGCGGACCGCAAAACCAAAACCATTGGGGGGGGTGTTGTTGATATACCGCAGACACGGCAACTCTTTGACTAAGGTCTGTAGGATCGTCTCGGTTTTATCCCGTGAGTTATCGTTGATCACAAGGATTTCGCAGGGGATCTTTTCGGCCTCCAGGTGCCTACTCAGGGCCCTTAGGGTTTCTTCGATACACTCTGCTTCGTTGTGGGCTGGAATCACTACGGAGAGCACTAATTGATCACCCATGTCTTTCAACCGTAGCCTCGATGATTTCTTTGATGATGGTTCGCAAATCGTACCGATAGACCCACTTTGGATAGTCTTTTTGAAAAGACCGTACATCGCTGATCCACCAGATATGATCCCCTGAGCGGTTTTGGTCGGAGAGTGTATAAGTCATCCGTTTGCCGGAGAGCTCCTCAATCAGGTCGATGGCTTCAAGAACCGAGCAGTTGCTGTGGCGGGACCCGCCCATATTATAGACTGCTCCGGGCCTGGGGTTTTGATGAAAGTGCCAAAAACTTTGCACTAAATCCAAAGAATGGATATTGTCACGGACTTGTTTACCTCTATATCCAAAGATTGTATAGGGCTTGTTTGTGACTGCGCATTTGACGAGGTAAGCCAGAAAACCATGGAGCTCTGCTCCCGAGTGGGCTGGGCCGGTGAGGCAGCCGCCGCGAAAGGTCCCTGTTTTAAGGCCAAAATACCGACCATACTCCTGGGTCATCACATCCGCAGCAAGCTTGCCCGCGCCAAAGATACTGTGTTTAGATTGATCGACCGACATGGTCTCGTCGATGCCATGGGTATAAAATCGGTGCGTAGGATCTACTTCCCAGCGTTTATCCTGTTCGACAAGGGGGAGGAGATTGGGAGTGTCGCCGTAGACCTTGTTAGTGGAGGTAAAGATAAAGGTCGCTTCAGGGGCCAATTTTCTCGTGTTTTCTAGCATCACCAGAGTGCCTTGGGCATTGACCGAAAAATCCGTATAGGGCTCCTTAGCAGCCCAGTCATGGCTGGGTTGGGCGGCGCAGTGGACCACGATAGTAATGTCTTTACCATACTGGGAAAAGATCTTGCTTATGGAACGATCTTCGCGGATATCAGCTTCTAGGTGGCTAAAGTTTTTGAGGGTTCTGGTGAGTTCTTTGGTGTTCCAATCAATCGAGCCATCGGGTCCAAAAAAATACTGACGCAAATTGTTGTCGATACCGACCACTTTAAGTCCCTGCTCGTGGAGAAACTTAACGGTTTCGCTCCCAATCAGGCCCGAAGACCCTGTCACAATGGCTATCGACATAGAAAAGGCACTCCTCAGTTAGGGCTATGGTCCACCAAAAATCGGTCTTAACATCGATTCGTTTGCTGCAATCCAATCTGCAATATCGTCCACGATACTCTTTACGGTAAATTCTGGCTGCCACCCAAAGTCTGACGCGACTTTAGAATTGTCGGTCACATAATAGGGAACGTCCATGGCCGGAGTCTCTTTAACCAAGCTAATATTTGTTTGTCTCCCGGTAGCCACTTGAGCCAGTGTTGTCAGCTCAAGAAGCGACGTAGAAGCTCCCTGTCCACCGCCGACGTTATAGACGACGCCACTCACCGCGGCGGCCTTTTCCAGTTGTTTTTCCAATAGCCTAAAAAGGTCCCTCGGGTGGAGAAGGTCGCGGACCTGCTTGCCATGTCCGTTGTAGCCAATATATTTAAGCGGCTGGCCAAAATGGTGGTTTGCGACCCACATGGTAAACACTCCTTGGTCGACCTTGCCAAATTGGCCCCGCCCAGCGATAACCCCACACCGGTTGATGATGATCTTAAGATTGTAGGTATGGGCGTACTCCTGGGCTATCTGCTCCGAAGAGAGTTTGGTGGCACCGTAGAGGGAGCGGGCGGTGTTGGTGGGGAATTCTTCGTTGATGCCTCGATGGGTCACACCGACCGACTGGGGTCCAATGGTGTCGAGGACCAGCCGGGTGGGGGTCTCTAGGAGAGGTATCGCCCTAAGGGGGGCTAGGGAGTAAACCCGTGAGGTGGACATAAAGATCGAGCGATCAACCCGTTTTCTGGCAAATTCGAGACAGTTAAGGGTTCCTATAAGGTTGGTCTCGATCACGTAGTTAGGGCTACCGCCGACGCCAGCATGGACACTGGGTTCTGCCGACCCCTCGATCAGGACATCAAAATTGCCGGTGAGGTCCTCAAGGTCCCTTGGGTTTCTCACATCACCATGGACAAAGCCAATCCCTAACTCTTTAAACTTAATCAGGTTTATCTCGCTGCCACGGCGCTTGAGGTTGTCAAAACAGATGATTTGAGCCGTAGGGTAGGTGGTTTTAAAGAGCGTTGCTAGAGACGAACCCACAAACCCTGCTCCACCGGTGATAAGGATGCGCACATGGACTCCTATGCAGGTAGAATTCACTAAGAATTGAGGAATATTACAAAGGTAGCGGGGGATGCAACAGATTTTACCTCCCTTAAGGGCACTAAACAGGCGTGTTGACTTATTCTCATCTAAAAATTATTAAATTATAAAAATTAAATTGATTTTTTATAAATATAATTGTAAATTAATATTGTTTACCATGACCCTGGTCCTAAGGGTCTCCTACCTCCTCCTGATGATGAAACCACTCTCCCGGAAGTACCCATGAAGTCACCTCGCAAGCTCCACCTGCCCCTTCTCGTCCTCAACGGAATCTTAACCATTGTCGTAACCTCCTGCGGCGGAACCACCCGTCAGGGCAGCGGCCTATCGGCCACCCCCGTCCCGGTAACTACGAAGTCCTCCGCAGCAAAACCAAATTGTTACGGGACCTCCCTTAAAATCTGTGATTTTCCAGGCCAATACCATCTTGATGAGGCGATTTCTTTGGTCTTGAAAAATATTCAAGACTCAAAGCTCTCAGGCGTCCCCAGCGACTCACTCCATGGGGCCCAAGTGGCTTGCGCTGAAGTAGCCTATCCCGGAAGCGAAAAGGCCATCATGGATGACTCCGCCCACCGGGGGACCTTTATCTGTCTGTTTAATAACTCCTACTCCATGAATATGTCCCTTAATCGGCTCAGCACCTTTATCGAAGACTTTGAGGTCGCAGACGCCACCCTTGGCTACGATGATGGGATATGGGCCAAAAAGCAGGCTACCGAAAAAACCATGGGCCATAACCTTGAGTCCCCCGATATCAAACGCTACGTGAGCGAAACAAAACACTACATCGAGAAAAGAGCAAAGAGCACGGACCTAGGAACCTCAGTCGAATCCGAGTTTCTCTCTGGTTTTATCCTACCTAAAATCGACGAGACCACGGGCAAACCTAAGTCGGTGATCCTGGGGGTTCCCCTCCCTGAGGCGGCCACCACCCCTGATCCCGAAGCCCAGCTCACGGCGGTTTTAGGCCACGAGATCTTCCATGCCCTGTATTTTCATAGCAACAAGCTCCAATCTCTGGCCAAAAACTTTATCGACAACCTAGGAGCTGACGATCGTAAGCTCCTGACCCAACGCCTTAGTCAAAAAGGCTATGCTGTGACCAATAGCGATGGTACCCCACCATCCCCAAAACAAACCTATATGTTTTACAACGAGACCGTGGCCTATCTCTTAGAATCTGGAGCTTGTTCGGACGGAGCTTTTGTGAGTTATGTTGATAGTGACGCCGAAGAACCCCATGAAGTCATCCCACAAACCGCCCCTCTTGTGGTCGATCACGCGGCTAATCTCAGAAAGATTTTGGTTTCACAGGGTACCATCAGCCAATCATGGGCTGACCAATGGAGCCCAGATCTCACCAAAAAAATCGGATGCAAGAAGATCCAATGGATGCTATCAAACGAATCAATATCGCCCTAGACCTTGATAAGGGACACGGCGCTTGTGCTAGGGCATGGACGCTTAGAGGATTGTGGGTAGATCGGATCTTTCCAAGAGCTACTTAGCTGCCGCAATGATCGGCGTGCGATACGCAGTTGACGTGCTCTTTATAGCCGGTTTTTTTTGTACCCTGCCAGCTGCCTGTTTTGGCAGATAGACCGTAACCAGAAGATCATCGAGATCGCTGAAGTATTTTTCGACAAGTAGTTTCACGTCACTCCAATAAAGGCCACCGTTCCCGCATCCGACAGGGGGTATGGCCAGTGTACTGATACCAAGGCGCTCATAGTTTTCCCTGATCCAGCGCAGGCCCTGGTCGATCCATTCCATCTTGGAATCGCCGCGCCAGTGGTTCTTGCTGGGGAAGTTCAGCACCGTTTGCATGCCATTCTCCCAAATATACGGTACACCTGGCTTGACTTCTTTGCGATCACAGCGCTGCTTGTAGTCGTCGAACATCTCAGGAAACCGATGCTTGAATTCAAGGGCAATGCCTTTACCCATCACGCCATAGCAGTTCACGGTGTTGGTGATAACCTGCGACTGAGATTCGAAAATTGACTGATTTGGGCGGTATGTGATCATGTGAAGAAGCTCCCTTCTTCTGGCTGTATGTTGTCAGTAAAGTACCAACCAGGCTTTATTTGGCATTTAAAATGCTGGCGATTAAACGGCTGAACAATCTTCTCAACCCCGGCTATTGTAGCCTGGTCGATGGCAGATATGTATATCAGAAAATCTAACGGGAGTCTGCCCGGAACCAATAATTCAGCAGACTTTCTACGGCCTAATTCAGGATTACCGGCGTAGCGGGTAGAGTACAGGGCAGTCTTGTTGAGTATGCCAAAATCTTCAATGGAATTAAGGCTTTTCAAAATAGATGTCTCGGCAGAGGCGTTGCCGTCGGAAATAACAATGCCAGAAATACTTCGGATGATCTGGTCCATACCAAAAGTCAGGTAAACCCAATCGTAATTTCGGTCCTGTCGTTTCGCTGCCATTGGGGTTTTGTATGAGTAATATAATGGTACATACTCGTGCAGAGGCAGACCGCAAGACGTCATCCTTTGGGCGCGACGCTGCTGAACTTTATCCATAGAAAGATCATCGTAATTGATAGCACGCCTTTTAATCTCAGCATAAGGCAGAAGAGCGCCTTCTGCAAAAATATTGCCAAGGTTCTGAATGGATGTCATGTGATGAGCCATGGGCTGCATCTCGTAGAGATCGATAAACTGCTGTCGCGTGAAGTTCAGCAAATACTACTCCTGCAGATGCGATTAATACAATTTAAGCCCCCAAACTTGCTGTTCAATTTTTCAAGCTCCACTTTTTCGAAAAGATGTAGCGCGCCGTAGTTGTTGTTATCCCGAAACAAAGGATTTATAGAGAGCCCGTAGGGATTTTTCGTAGTCCTCTGGCATGACGCCGATGATGATATTGAGTTCGCTTGCTCCTTGGTTGATCAAGCGAACATTGACGTTAGCCTCTTTGAGAGCGGTAAAGACCTTTGCTGCAATCCCGATGGTCTGAGCCATACCTTCGCCCACCACCGCGATCAAGGCTATTTGGGGCTCAAGCACCACCCGGTCAGGTTTTAAGGTGGCTTTGATTTCTGCCAGGATCGTTTCGGATTTGCCCTCCAGCTGGGAGGCATCGAGGACGACACTCATACTGTCGATCGCCGAAGGACAGTGTTCAAAACTCACCTGATGGTGTACAAAGATTCCAAAAAGTCGGTGGGCAAACCCGATCTCTTTGTTCATCAGGTTTTTTTCGATGGTGATCATAACGAAGTTTTTTTTGCCCGCAATCCCGGCGATCTCCGTGGATTTTTCCACGTCGGGGCTGAGTTTGTGGACGATCCGCGTGCCAGGATGGTCAGGGGCATTGGTGTTTTTGATCCAGATGGGGATACCCACTTCGCGGACAGGGGCGATGGCCTCGTCGTGGAGCACCGTAGCCCCCATATAGGAAAGCTCGCGTATCTCCGCATAGGTGGCTTCTTCCATGGGCTTTGCATCAGGTACAATCCGCGGGTCTGCCATCAGTAGCCCTGATACGTCCGTCCAGTTTTCGTAGAGTTCAGCACCCGCAGCGCGGGCAACGATCGCCCCCGAAATATCTGAGCCTCCCCGTGAGAATGTCTTAATCTGGCCCTGCTCGTCATGACCATAAAAACCCGGAATCACATACCGACGATCCTGGTGGATCAGACGATTTCCTAGAATAGCGTAGGTCTTAGGATGAACTCCGCCATTAGCCGTGACCAGCACATATTCCTGGGGGTCGATAAACTCGGCATTGAGGTAGGCTGCCATGATGAGCCCGTTAAGATACTCGCCCCGGGATGCCACATGATCTTGGCTCAACCCCTGTTTGAGGGCTGAAGCCAAAAGTCCCAGGTGGTGCTCCATATTGGCCGAGACCCCAAGCTCCCGTTCGATCCCGAGGAAACGCTCGCTTACCCGAGCAAACACCGGAGCAAAGTCACTCCCGGCTGCGGCATGGCGCTGGCATAGATAGAGGAGGTCCGTAAGCTTGACATCGTCGGGGGTCCGTTTGCCAGGTGCGGATGGCACCACAATGGATCTGCGAGGATCGGACTCTAAGATGCGGCGTACTTTTTTAAACTGATTGGCATCGGCTAAACTCGTACCACCAAACTTGCTGACGATTCGTGACATTTTTTACCTTTGGCCCCCAAAAAAGGCCCAGTCATGCACTGCCATGCTCAGGAACACACAAAAGAGGCGCTTATTTTTAGGGAAAACGCCGCTCTTAGCAAGGGGAATCATCAGAATCATCAAGGCCCTGAAAGAACCAAGATATTTCAGGGCCATCATCCCGTCACATGGGTTGGTCTAGTGGAGTATCCCGCGAGAGGATCTTACCGAGGATAAAGCCTATGCCAAAGGCGCCACCGATATAAAAGTAAGGCTGACTTTTGACGGATTTATGGGCAGCGCGGCCTATTTTTTCGGTTTTTTTCCAAAGCAGCTGCCGTTGTTGATCGAGATGGTCGACCTGGTCTAAGAGGGTGTGCTGGATTTCGTTGCCGACCACTTCGGCCTTTTCCAGACCTGCTGCCCTAAGATGCTTGGTAAGTTTTACAACGTCCTCGATCACTTTGGTCGCTTCCTGGCGAATCACGTCATTTTGTTTCTTAAGATGTTGTTGGGTGTTCATAAATGATTTTCCTCCAAAAATGGTGGTGTTTAACTCGATCAGTTAGGTTTGATCCTGCTGCTAGTGCAGGAGTTTTTCTTTGATGGCTTCGTAGGCATCCGTAAGACGCTGCAAAGCAACCTTTGCGTCCGCATTGGCCTCCTGACCCAAGTCTCGCAAACTCTGCTCGGTCCTCTCAATGCGGTGGCGGAGATCCCCAAGGGCTTCCTTCGCATCGGCCTTGCCAAAGTAGAGCTCGATCCGCCCTTCTTCCAGGGCAGCCCGTGGCTTTGCTTGGACTTCCTTGAGCCGCCCGATCACTTTGAGTAGATCAGCTTTACGTTTGGTCCAAAACTCTTCGGCTTCAAGGAGTCCCAAGTGGGTTTTAAGCTGCGCAGTTCCGACAACCGTTTCTGCTTTTTGGCTAAAAGCCCGCAGCTTATCGTCGACGTCATCAAGGAACAGTTCAAGATTTGCAAAACCACTTTTATTTTGGTTTGTCTTTAATGATTCCATAAAATCTCCCCAGTCATTAGTCCTGCAAGATAGAGAGCGCGCACTGCTCCTCAAAGCAAGGTCTATGCCAAGGTCGATTTCAAGGGTTTTTGCGTGGTTTCAAGCTAAAAACCCAGTTTTTAAAACATTAAAGTGCCAGATCCGACACTTGGACACGTGCTTCAAAGGGGAAAATGATAAACCAACGTCAAGATGACCCATACCACGGAGCCGCAAAACATAGTCCCATCCACACGGTCCAAAAATCCACCATGACCCGGTATCAGCGTCCCCGAATCCTTCACGCCCACAAACCGCTTAAAGGCCGACTCGATTAGATCGCCCAGTTGTGCGGAGATCACCCCAAAGATGCTGATAAATCCGATGAGCTCGTAACTCCCGAGCCCTCCGCCATAGAACCAGTTAAGCCCGCAGGCTCCAAGGATTCCAAAAACCATGCCGACCACAGACCCTTCCCAGGTTTTTTTAGGAGAAATCACCGGCGCAAAGGGTCGATTCTTTACAAAACGTCCTCCCAAAAACCGCCCACCGAAATAAGCACCGGTATCGCTCATCCACGTGATCATCATGACCAAGATTACATACCGAGCATGGGGAGCCATTATATAGAGTTTAAAGACCACGATCCACGGCAAGGTGCCGTAGCACAGAGCGAGAAGCGACGAGAGGGTGCGGGCCATGGAAGTGGGGATCGTTGGCCCTGAAAAAGCTCCGACCCCAATGACCGTCATCATCGCCATCAAAGCCCAGTCGCTGGTATGGCCCCCCGGAAGATAGAATTGGCTCGCTACCAGACTTATAGCGAGTATGAGAGTTAAAACTCCCATAGAGTCCAAGTCCAGCTTAGCCCATACAGCTGGCCTAGACACGGTCTCGGCACCGAGCTTAGCCTCAAGAGTGCGGGTTAACTTGCCATGGAGTTCACAAACACACAGCATGGTAAAACCACACAGCATCGCCACGACCACGACAGGAGAGCCATCGACAAATCCCCATAGGAGAAAGGGCAGGAGCAGCACGGTCGAAAGAATTCTTAGAATTAGCATGAGATCTCATTGACGGTTTTAGGCTCCCGAGGCTTGTCGTCTTCCACAAGCCCAAAGCGTCGCTGGCGGTTAAGGTATTCATGGAGGGCGAGGGCGTAGTGCTCCTTCGAAAAGTCCGGCCATAGGACCGGCGTGAAGTAGAGCTCCGCATAGGCGAGTTCCCAAAGCATAAAGTTAGAAATCCGCTGCTCACCGCTGGTGCGGATGAGTAAGTCAGGAGGTGGTAAGTCACTTCCGGAGAGGGAGCTTGCAAAGACCTCCTGATTGATATCTTGGGGCTGAAGCCTTCCGTCCGCAACTTCCCTGGCGACGCGGCGACAGGCTTCGACAATCTCTGAGCGGCCTCCATAGCTTAAGGCTACGTTGAGGACTAAACCGGTATTAGGCCGCAGCATGGCTTCGGTTTCCCTTAGGAGAGTGAGGGATTTTGGTGGCAATCGGTCAAGCCTACCCATGGTCCGCAGTTGCACGTTATGGCGCATCAGCTCGACACGTTCTTGGACCAAGTAGGTGTTAAGGAGCGTCATGATCGCCGTCACTTCAGTGGTCGGCCGCCCCCAGTTTTCCTCGCTAAAAGCAAACAGCGACAGGACCTTGATGCCGAGTTCTCCCGAGGCTTCCACCACGGCCCGGACGCTCAACGCTCCCTTTCGGTGGCCAAAGACCCGGGGGCGGCCTTGTCTTTTTGCCCAACGTCCATTGCCGTCCATAATGATCGCCACATGGTTTGGCAATTTCTCTCTCTTTAAGGTCTTGACAAGCTCAGCAAACCGCTCCTCAGACATTGCTTTCCTTCCAAATCAAAAACAAGGGACCAAAAACAAGGGAGTAAACTGGGATTGCTACCATAGGTGGATTCGTTTTAAAACCCTCTATCGTTCCCCCCATGGACGCTCCTTCGGTTCAAAGGACCGAAAAGATGGCGCACACTGGGGTCGGGTTCAGGAAACAATAGATCTTCGTGAAGGATTCTTCAACCATGGATACCTCGGAAAATGACTCTTCCCCATCCCAAGGACCTGCACAACCCCCGGCACCCTCGAAGCCTAAAACCGTGGGCAAACTAGTGATGGCAGCTACTTGCATTGGTGAGTTAAAGGATATTCCTCTACGCAGCCTCGAATATCTGCAGGAGTCTACCGACCGTGATCTCCTGGTTTTTGAGGAAGACCGACCGGCGCGGCTGTTTCTTAAGGCTGCCGGAGTCCATAAGCCTTATCTTAAATATTCAGAACACGGCGAAAACGAGACTCTGGCCAAGGTTGCTAAAACCCTGAAAAAAGGCGGCACCGTCGTCTATATGAGCGACCAAGGGACCCCTGGCCTCGCGGATCCAGGCCGCGATCTGGTGCAACGAGCCATGGATGTAAAAGCACAGATTCAGGTGATTCCTGGGCCCAGTAGCATCACCGCAGCGCTCTCCGTATGCCCCTTTGATTGTCGTAGTTTCACCTATCTAGGACTCTTGCCTCGGCAACCAGTCAAACGGGGCCAGGCCCTTAAAGCCGCAGCAGTCTTTGAGCATCCGGTCATCATGATCGATGCCCCCTACAGACTGCTGGCTCTCCTGGAAAGCGCGCTGAAGGCCTTTGGCACGGCCCGGCGTGCCATGTTAGCCCGGGATATTTCGGGCCCTCAAGAAGCCTACTGGGTCAGTACCCTGGATAAACTCCTCGAAGATAGCCGTGTCTTTTGGGAAGAAGAGCATGAGAAGATCAACTTTGTCCTAATCATCGATGGACGCTAGATTTAGGATTAAAGAGTGCCCTGGTAAAACTTGGACTTAAGGTAAAGCTCCATCCCAATATCCACCAGAACCTTGATGACGGCAACCGTGGGCACGGCCAGGATGATCCCGACGAAACCAAACCAGTCCCCAAAGGCGATCACCGACATGATCACCACCAAGGGGTGCAGTCCTAGCCGGTCCCCGAGCACTGAGGGGGTGATAACGGTTCCATCGATGGCCTGGACGATCACGATCACCATGGCCACCATAAAAACCAGGGTCCACCCGCCACTAAAATCGGACACCAAGATGATCGTGCTCAGGGCAATCCCAACGATCACGTCCAGATAGGGGATAAATCGGCAAATCCCGGCGATAATGCCGATCACTGCCCCCAGCTTAAGTCCAATCAGCGAAAATCCCAGGGCATAAAGGATGGCTAAGGTCCCAGCGACGATCATTTGGCCTTTGATTGCAGTCCTGAGAGCCCGGTCTAATCTTAGGAGATAGACGTCAAAGGACGACTGTAGATCGAGGGGAATCACCCGCCTCAAGGAGGTTTTTATGGCCACATCTTCTTTTAGGAGAAAAATCGTTAGGATTGGAATAAGCACCAGATGGATCGTCCAGCCAATGACAGAAGTGCTGGTCTGCCACAAGCCCGTGAGGCCGCTTTGGAGATAGGATTCCAGTCTCCCCAGGACATTGATTGAGGCCAGTTGGCGGTGGATCTCCTCGGCGGTCACAAAGCCAAAGCTACCTAGGTAGGATTCCAGATGTGGCACCCATTGGGACGTAATGACTTGTGTCGTCGCTGGAACCATGCTGATGATCACTGTGGCTTGTTTGTAGATCAGGGGGATTCCAAAAATAAAGATGGCGCCCATAAAAACGGCGACGCACCCCATTAACACCAACAGGATATTTCGCTCCTTAAGCCCAAAGCCCTTCAGTCTGGTGACGATGGGTTTGAGCAAGTAAGCCAAGATCCCCGCCGTCGCCACGGAGACCAAGACGGCCCGGAAGGCTATGACGAGAGCCGCGATGCCAAGGATCATCATGACGATAAAAATCAAAAATTTTCGTGGCGAAAGGTCGCACCCCGCGGGGACCGGAGACCCGTTAGCGCCACTGGGGTAGGCCCTATGTTCCTGTGACTGTTCCACGCCCGTGGTCTCCCTTCAACGTGCCTTACAAACTCATCACTTAGGGCTCGACGGTCGTTTCTGTGCCGTAGGTGGCCAGTAGTTTTTCCTGAACCTCCGAGAGCCTCTCCTCTTCGTAGTATACCTCGTCTTCAGCAGACTTTTTGTATAAAGGTCCTAGGTGTGCATAGGCGATCTCGGGGGGGGCTTTTTGCACCGGTCCAGAACAGTCCTCAGGGGCAAAAACCAAACACCGATCGTTTTTGCCGTAGTCTTTGATCAGGGACCGTGTGGTCCAACCCTTTTCCTCAAAGATTGCCTGGACGGTTTGGGCTTGACGATGGCCGATCTCGACCACCAGGAAACCATGGGGGCTTAAGAGGGACCGCGCCCCTTGGGCCAGTGAGCGATAAAAGACTAATCCGTCTTGGTCGGCAAACAGCGCCATGGCAGGCTCGTAATCCAATACGGAGGCCGACAGGCTTGGCGACTCACTGGGAGCGATGTAGGGAGGGTTGGATACGATGAGGTCGAAAGGATGGTGACGGATGTCTCGATGGACCGCCTCAAGCCTTTGGAGGGCGTCACAACAAACCCACTGGACCCTCCCTTGGTCTTTTGGATCGAGGAGTTTTTCGCCATTGAGCAGGGCTATATCAAGGGCTTCTTGGGACCGGTCCCACCCGGTCAAGTCGATCCCTGGACACTCTAAAACAAGGGACAATCCGATACAGCCGGTTCCTGTCCCCAGGTCTAGGACCCGCAAGGGGTCGGTGGGGGAGACTTTTTGTTTGTGGAGTTGGGCGATGAGTTGGATGGAGGTTTCGACGAGTCGCTCCGTATCGGGGCGCGGAATCAAAACCGACCGGTTCACAACAAAGCGGTGTTTCCAAAACTCCTTGTAGCCCAGGATATAGGCTATGGGTTCTCCCAAAGCTCGGCGCTTTAGGAGGTCCCGGTAGTTTGCCCTAACCGCCGGCGCGACCTCTTCGGGAAGTCGCATATAAAGCTGCATGCGGTCACACTTGAGTGCTTCACACAGCAGCAGTTCTCCATCGAGCCGGGGGGATTCCGTGAGGCCCTGCTTTTCAAGATAGCTATGGGACCACTGGAGAATCTTCTGAATCGTCCATGATTCCCCCTGATTTTTAGCTTCGCTCATCTCTTCACCCCTTACTTAGCCCCGGTCGCTTGAGAGGGGGGAACTGGATGGATCGGCTTTGAGGAGTTCTGCTTGATGGTACGCAATCAGTGCGTCAAAAACTTCGCCAATATCACCATCCATCACCGCATCTAACTTATAAAGAGTGAGGTTAATCCGATGATCCGTCAAGCGGCCTTGGGGAAAATTATAGGTTCGGATCCGTTCGCTGCGGTCTCCAGATCCCACTTGGCTCTTGCGAGCGGCGCTGATGGCGCTCGCCTGCTCAGCCTCGGCCCTTTCATAGAGACGGGCCTTAAGGATCTTCATGGCCTTGTCACGGTTTTTATGCTGGCTGCGTTCGTCCTGGCATTCGACCACGAGACCGGTCGGCCTATGGACGATACGCACCGCCGAGTCGGTCGTGTTGACATGCTGGCCCCCTGCACCGGAAGCTCTACAAACCATGATATCCAGGTCTGCTGGATTGAAATCCACCTCGATATCATCTGCTTCAGGAAGGATCGCCACCGTGCATGCACTGGTATGAATCCGGCCTTGGGACTCCGTCGCCGGAACCCGTTGGACCCGGTGGACGCCGCTTTCGTACTTAAGGCGGCTGTAGACGGCATTGCCTTCGATCAGGCAGATGATCTCTTTAAAGCCGCCCGTAGACGATGCCGTCGAACTCAAAGGCTCCATCCGCCAGCCCTGGCGGTCGCTAAACCGTTGGTACATGCGGAAGAGGTCCGCTGCAAACAGCGAAGCCTCCTCGCCACCGGTTCCGGCCCGTATTTCTAGGATAACGTTTTTAAGGTCGTTGGGATCTGTGGGGAGGGAGAGCAGCATCAGATGCTTTTCGATCGCTTCGATGTCCTTTTCCAGTTCATCCAGCTCTTCTTTAGCTAAGGACCTCATCTCACTGTCGCCAGTGGCAAGGAGTTCCTTAGCTTCATCCCGGCTTTGCTTAAGCTTGCAGTATTTGCGGTAGCCTTCCACCAAGTCCTGCATTGCTGCGCGCTCTTTGGTTAGCTTTGTCAGCTCCACGGGCTTAAGCTGTCCCGAGGCGAGGGAGTCTTCGATCTCCATGAAGCGGCGTTCGACGCCTTCTAAGTTCTCAAACATAGCCCGCACCCAAGTTTGTCAACCAACCCGACCAGGACCGACAACCGGGACTGGCTACAGGAGCCCAGGAGTTTTGCAACCCCGGAGCGCCTCCATGCTGACGAGAACCTATGCTTTTTTTCCGTATTTCTTTTGGAATTTTTCGATCCGACCAGCGGTGTCGATAAGCTTCACTTTTCCTGTGAAGAAGGGATGGCATGAACTGCAGATTTCCAACTTGATCTCACTACGGGTGGACCGAGTTGTAAACGTGTGCCCGCAGGCGCAAGAAACTTGGGCGTCGCCGTACTTGGGGTGAATACTCTCTTTCATTCTATTACTTTCTCCTTGTTCCTTCGAATTCCTAAATCATGGGTCTTTGGGGATGGTTAGCCTAATCGCGATCGGAGCGCAAACTCCACGACCTGTCTTTACAAATCAACCACCCCTCTGGGACCTACTCGAACTACCCGTTCATGGAATCGATGAACTCACCGTTGGTTTTTGTCTTATCCAATTTGTCCAACAAGAACTCCATGGCATCGACGGGATTGAGCGGCTGCAAAAGCTTGCGCAGAATCCACATACGATTCAAAACGTCTTTTGGCAAGAGGAGATCTTCTTTACGGGTTCCTGACTTGTTGATGTCAATCGCTGGGAAGGTCCGTTTTTCTGAGAGCTTACGGTCTAAATGGACCTCCATATTACCGGTCCCTTTAAATTCTTCAAAAATAACTTCATCCATCCGCGAGCCGGTATCGACCAAGGCCGTAGCGATAATCGTCAAGGACCCGCCCTCTTCGATATTACGGGCGGCCCCGAAAAATCTCTTAGGCTTGTGGAGCGCGTTGGAATCCACACCACCTGAGAGGATTTTGCCGGAGGGAGGCACCACGGAGTTATAGGCTCGGGCAAGCCGGGTGATGGAGTCCAGAAGGATCACAACATCTTTTTTGTGTTCTACCAACCTTTTAGCTTTCTCAATCACCATTTCAGCGACTTGGACATGCCGCTGGGCTGGTTCGTCAAAGGTCGAACTGATCACCTCGCCCCGCACGGACCGCTCCATATCGGTGACTTCCTCTGGCCGCTCATCGATCAAGAGGACGATCAGGACGACCTCAGGATGATTTTTAGCCAAGGCTGCCGCGATATCCTGGAGCAGGATGGTTTTACCAGTCCGGGGTGGAGCAACGATCAGCGATCTTTGTCCTTTACCAATCGGACAGAGCAGGTCGAGGATTCGGGTTGATAGATTCTTCCCGTTCCACTCCATTTTGAATTTTTCCATGGGGTAGAGGGGGGTCAGGTTGTCGAAAATAATCTTTTCGAAATCCGGGTCTGGAGCCGAACCGTTGACATTCTCCACCTTGAGCAGCGCAAAGTAACGTTCGCTGTCTTTGGGAGGGCGGATCTGACCGGAGATCGTATCGCCGGTTCTGAGGTTAAACCGTCTGATCTGGGAGGGTGATACGTAGATATCGTCAGGACCTGGAAGGTAGTTGTAGTCCGGGGCCCGTAGGAAACCAAAACCATCGGGCAAGGTCTCTAAGACGCCCTCGCCATAGATGACTCCGCCGCGCTCGGATTGGGATTGTAAGAGGGCAAAGATGAGCTCTTGTTTTCTGAGATTTGCGGCACCCTCGATCCCCAGTTCCTTGGCCATTTTATTGAGGTCAGCGATTCGTTTTTCTTTGAGTTCCGTAAGGTTGATGGTCGGAACATCATCGCTGGGAGCTGGGATCAACTGGTCACCGAGGTCGTTTCCGGCCAGATTGGGTGCCGGTGCAACGGGGGTCGAAAGTGCTGAGAAGGAGTTTCCGGGGGAGCTAGCAGATACAGGCTTTCCGACGGATGGTGTTACAGGCTGGGAGGGGGATGTTCCGGTAGGGACGACAGGGGCTGCACCTGTTGCAGACTTGGTCGTCCGTCTTGGCTTAGGAGTGGTAGAATCTGACATTTGGAAACTCGCTTAGGATGTGGGTGGGTGAATCTAGAATCGATGCTTGGGGACAATGACCACAATGGGCCGAGGTGGCCGACAGGAATGGGCTTAGGTTTTTAGGTATATACCATTCGCAAGACTTTAAATAGGGTATAAATAACAAACTGTCAAGGAAGAAAACCCTTAGATACCTACAAATCCCGCGGGATCCAACCCAAACCTCCTCCGCGGACGAGGAACTCTGCGGCCCTCAGCTTAGGTTTCGGCAGGACCACCTGCTTGCTTGATTCTGGCGTCCCATGTTAACATAAAGTCTATGAATTTACTTATCATTATTCCAAGGACGGCCCTTCCGTGACCAAACAAATCCTACTCTCATACGTGCTCGTTGGCTGGGTTTTTTTAGCACAAAAAGCCCATGGGCAACAGGCCATTTCCGTCGAAGAGCGCTTTCAAGATGTCTTTTTAACTGCTGGCTATTGCACCGCCTTTGGGGCTGCTTTAGGCACAGCCCTTCTGGCATGGACCGATGATCCGACAGAAAATCTTAAGTATGTGGCGATCGGAGCTTCCCTTGGTTTTATTGGGGGCAGCGTGCTTGGGACCTACGTGGTTTTGGCGCCTGTCGCTTACGAGCCTCCTCGCCATGACTCCCATTCGGACCAGGAATCCCGCCTAACAGCTATCGGACAGCCCAGAGATGGGGGAATCATCTCCAAACAGCCCCGCCTGATTTTAAATCCCGAGTTTGATACCGAGACCACGGGTCTGGTGGGGATTAGGGGCACCTTTACGATGGCAAGCTTCTGACAACAAAATTATTTTGACTTAAATGCAAGTCTGTGGCAATAGCGAGGAGAATCTTCGCGAGCAACCTAGCTCGTACTTTCAGAAAGTCGAGAATGGTTAACCTTTGCCCTAATTTTTCGAAAGAAAACCGATGAGCCTCCTGATAGGCACCATGCTTGTAGCCTTTGTGGGGCCCGTGACCAGTCTGCTCTGGCAAAGCCCATACCTGAGGCGTTGGTTGCGCGGGTTCCGCGGGAGAGGAGGGGAGGGCAGTGGAGTCGACCGGTGGGCCCATTGGCTCCACAAGGGAGCCTTTGGTTTGATGCTGGTGGCCCTAGGTATCAACGTAATCCCCTTTAATATGCAAGCCCTTGGATGGTGGTCCGTGGCTATCACCGCAGCGAGTGCTTTTTTGACGTGGGCGGTGCCCATGGTCTTGCCCGTGATATTGAGGAGTGTCTCCCAATCTGCGACCTCAAACGCGCCCTGGCGAACCATTGATCCACGACTCCCTCTGACGATGATGGCCCTGGCTGGTTTTTTCATCCATGCCATGGCAGACGGAGCCTCACTGTATTCCTTTGGTGATGGGATCCAACAGTCCTGGGGATTCATTTTGATTTTGGACCGGATGGCCGTAGGTTTTTTTGTTTGGGTATTGGTGGGTACGCTTAACATCCCCCAAGACCTGCAGCCCTACCAAACCTACTTTGCCTGGCTGGCTCTGGTCCTTCTTTGTGTAGCCACTGCTTTGGGCTATTTTATGATGCAGTATGTGGTTCAAATCGTCACGGATCCACTGATTTTGGGGTCGATCCAATCGGTGCTTGCCGGTTTGGTGCTCCAGCTTGTCCTGGGCAATCGTCATGGCCACTCCAAGAGTTTCCAGTCTGCACCACAGATTCCCATGACGATCGCGGCGAAATAAGTTACCATTTAACTATGACGCTAAAGACCACGACAGCACAGATAATCAAACAAGTCTTTCCTATCGACTTTCATTGGCCGACCATCGATCCGTTTTTGTTTTGTGCTTACCATAAAGACTCCTATCCTACGGCCAACCAGGATCTCGGTCCCTCCGGCAGCCTTGCGGGCAGGAATCTCGGTATGGATTTCCAAATAAAAGATGGTTTTCGGATGTACCATGGGACCAAGATCCCTGGTTTTCCAGCTCACCCTCACCGGGGGTTTGAGACTGTGACCATCGTACAAACGGGACTCGTGGATCACGCTGATTCCATCGGTGCAGCGGGGCGTTATGGAAATGGCGACGTTCAGTGGATGACCGCCGGCAAGGGGATCCAGCATTCCGAAATGTTTCCACTGCTCAACAAGACCGAAGCCAATCCCCTTGAGCTGTTTCAAGTGTGGCTTAATCTTCCTAAAGCGAGCAAGTTTGTCGAACCCCACTTCACTATGTTTTGGGGGCCTCAAATTCCCAGCGTGAGACAAGAGGGTGTCTCGGTCAAGGTGGTTGCAGGCAAACTCGAAACTCCAAAATCCCTTATCCCCCTTATGCCGCCACCCAATTCCTGGGCAGCCAGCCTTGATCACCAGGTCGCCATCTGGCTGATCACTTTAGACAAAGACGCTCAGTGGACCCTGCCCACAGCGTCCAAGGAAACAGGAAGAAGCCTCTACTTTTATGGGGGAGACTCGGCCCGTTTTGGCGAGCTGACCCTGGGGGTCAATCACGGCCTGACCGTCGCAGCGGACATGCCACTCACCCTTAAAAATCTGGGACAGGCCCCCGCCTCGTTTGTCTTGCTCCAGGGCAAACCTATCGGTGAGCCTGTAGTGCAACATGGGCCCTTTGTGATGAACACCAAAGCGGAGATTAACACCGCGATCGATGACTATCGAAAGACCCAGTTTGGTGGATGGCCTTGGCCGAGGCAGGATATGGTCCATGACGTCGGTCTTAAAAGATTTGCTCGTTTTCCGGACGGCAAGCGGGAAGAACCTAAGCCCTGAGAGCTTAGGGAGCCACCGTGATCTGGGTCCCACCGATATCGACGGTCTCATCCAAGTACACCCGACACTCAATGGATTTGATTTCGGCAACTGGCGGGAAATTTTGTTTACAAGAGTAGGTTCGGTAGGGAGTGGTCTCGGTTTTATCGGTGCTGCGTATGCGACCGAGTGGGATTACTTCGAGGGTCTCTCCATTGACAATCCATTCATGGGCGACCTTGGCAATCAACCCACTCGGGGAGACCACGGGGGTCATACAGCAAAGATTGGCCCTACCTGAAAAAGCCTTTTCCAGCTTTGCCCTCGAAACTTTCCGTGGCAGTCTCTCCCTCAGGGCGCCCTGGGATATTTCCAGTCCAAGCGTGGGTTTTCGGACCCAAACCGAGAGGAGCGGCACCCGCATCCACTCGCCGGTAAAAAATTGGAGCGATATGGAACCGATGACGATTGCAACCAGGGCGATTTCGTGAAAGTAGGGCCGTCTTGGAGGGAAGAAGGCCGACCAGGGTAGGACGGCAATCAGAGTTGCTGATGCCATCACGGGATAAAAATGGCTAAAGGCTCGCGGAAACAGCACAGCAAACGAAAAGGAAGTGGCTAAAACAGCGGCAGTCCCACGAATGATCGAGCCATACCAACTTTTCAAAACAAGCCGTTGCCACCAGTCTTCCCAAAGAGTCGAAGCGGCGGTGATGGTGGTGAGAGCTAGGGTGCCCCATGCCTCTGCTGCATAGAGGAGCGGGATGCAAAACATGGTGATATATTGAATGCAGTATTGGGTTGCCTGGACCGCAAAGCTTTCTACGATCTTTGGTTTAGACATATAACCAATAAAAGTTTTAAGGGGTGAGACCTGGTTGACAGCCTCAGGTGCTATGAGGTGTTTTTCCCACTTTTGTAGCCACTTTTCCCCAAGCCCATTAAGCCAGAGCTTTAGAAAAATCGAGACGATCAGCATACAGCCAAGGGATGCGGCCAGGTAGCTCGAATGGGCGTAGTCTCTGGTGATATAAATCGCGGAGACCACGCCCCAAATCAGAGATAGGACAGGAAAGACGACGGACAGTCGTCCAAATTTTTGGTTGACCTGCTGTCTCCACAGTAAAAGAGAGTGGATGACTAGAAATAACTTTTCTAATTTTGCACGATATTTTGCCATCGCCTAGATATCTCCTGCACTATCATCGCTCTAGGCGGGTCCGATGGTCAAGATGGGCCTCCAGGGGGATGTTTTGGATTGTTTGATTGATAAGAAATCTATTGTTTTAATTTATTTAAATAAAATCAATAAAGACTAGCACTGATTGTCACGAAAATGTTAATAGATTTAGTTCTCGTTTTTTATTCTGTTATGGATTCGGGGAAACGATATGCATTTGCCTCCACTGATACAAGACCTTTCCGTGATCCTTGGGGTTGCAGCGGTGATCACTTTTTTGTTTCGACTGATGAAACAACCCTTGGTCCTGGGATATATTGTGGCAGGGATCATCGTGGGACCCTACACTCCGCCGGTTTTTTCAGTGGTGGATGTGGAAAGCGTAAAGGTATGGGCCGAGCTGGGGGTTATCTTTTTGATGTTTTCCCTCGGACTTGAGTTTAGCTTTAGGCGGTTAGCCAAGGTGGGGATCTCTGCTGGACTGACGGCGGTGATACAGATAGTGACGATGATTGTCTTAGGAAATATAACAGCCAAATTCCTTGGCTTCACCTCGATGGATGGTGTTTTTCTGGGCTGCATGATTGCCATATCCTCTACGACCATCATCATAAAGGCTTTGGAAGAGCAGGGGCTCAAGACCAAGCGGTTTGCAGAACTGGTTTTTGGTATCTTAATCGTCGAAGATCTGGCGGCCATCGTCATGCTGGTCGCTCTGGCTAGTATCGCAAGCAAGTCTACTATCAGCAGTATGGATCTCTTAGGAGCTGGAGCTAAGCTAGCCTTGGTGGTGGGCTCATGGATTGTGATCGGCATGTTCGTGGTGCCACGGCTGGTCCGTGCGGTGGGGCGGCGCGGGAACAACGAGATGATGATTGTTTTTTCCCTGGGGCTTTGTCTGGCACTTGTTTCCCTATCAGCTTATTTCCATTATTCGGTGGCGCTTGGTGCCTTTATAATGGGTTCGATCTTAGCAGAAACCCGGGAGGTCCATCGCATCGAAGAGCTTGTCGGGCCACTCAAAGATGTGTTTGGAGCAGTTTTCTTCGTGTCGGTGGGTATGCTCCTTGACCCGCAGATTATATTGAGCAACGGGCCCAGCATCCTCCTCATATGTGCGGTCATCATTTTTGGCAAAGTCATCTCCGTGGTGCTCGGGACAATCCTTACGGGGCAGCCCTTGGGGACTGCCGTGTCTTGTGGTTTTAGCATGGCCCAAATCGGTGAGTTTTCCTTTATCATTGCGACCCTTGGTCTATCCTTTGGGGCTATTCGTCCCGAGCTTTATCCGATGATTGTGGCTGCGTCCCTGATCACGACTTTCACGACACCCTATATGATTAGGGTGCGGCTCCTTTTGGGCGACAGCCTTTTAATCAGACGTTATAGCCATTTTTACCAAAAAATGTGATTTGAATAGAGAAAAAGATCACCAATATCACGAATAATCCATAATATTCAAATGGTTATAGAATTTTTTTTGTTGCAGAAGCCTCCGCTTTCTAGTATTTTTTCAGTTGTCAAAACCTACTGATAATACATGCAAAAGCGGAGACTGATACTGATGGAAGCATTAAAACTAAATAATATCCAGTCATTTAATAACTCCAGGATAGGTTTTTCTGCACTCCTCGATGAGCTAAGCGAAAAATCAGCGCAAAAATTGGATTTTGCTGGGCTTGAAGAACTGGTAACAGCCAAAGGCAGAGAAGTCCTGCGCTTGGTCGTGGAAGAAGCCCTCGCCATTCGGGACCATGGTGATGTCGGGAAGTCGGTGACTGGGGCGGATGAAATACCCCGCACTCATCGCAAAACCCGCCCTAGGACGCTTCAAACAGGTTTGGGCGAGGTTTGCATCAATCGAGTCCTTTATAGCAAACCTGGACTCGAGTCACTGGCTCCAAAGGATGCACTCTTGAACCTACCCCCTGAAAAATATTCTTTTCCCCTCCAAAAACATGTCATACGAGAATGTATCAGAGGGTCATTTGACTCAGCAAAAACATCGGTCCACGCTGCGTTGGGAAACAGTATACCGAAGCGCCAAGAGGAGGAAATTCTGGTAAAAGCGGCACAGGATTTTGACGATTTTTATCTGACTAGATCCGTCAAAAATCACCGGGAAGTCAACAAAAACAGCGATTTTTTGGTACTATCAACAGACGGCAAGGGAATCGTACTGCGAAAGGAGGGACTTAGAGAGGCAACCAGAAAACGAGCTGAAGCCAACGAGCATAAGATGACGACTCGCCTGTCAAAAGGAGAGAAAAGTAACGGTAAAAGGATGGCTCAAGTGGCCACTGTATATAGCATAAAGTGCCATAAGCGGACGATCGAAGATATCCTCGGCAAAGAAAAGACCGATGCACCAAAACCGGAATCAAAGCGAATCTGGGCGAGTCTCGAACAAGACCAAAAAACAGTCATAAAATCGATGTTCGATGAAGCTTCCCAGCGTGACCCTAAACAATGTCGATCATGGGTTATTCTAGTCGATGGGCAAAAAGCACAACTAGAACAGATTAAAAAAGAAGTTGCAAAACGCAAGCGCAAAGCCACCATCATACTTGATATAGTTCATGTTATTGAATACTTGTGGAAGGCAGCTCATGAATTTTTCAAGGAAGGCACCAAAGAATGTGAGGAGTGGGTCAAGAAGAATTATGAACGAGTCCTTA
>JBGSUI010000151.1:0-62951 GCA_041736175.1 Oligoflexales bacterium
TTCAAATAAGAAAGAACCGTTGCAAAGTGCACGTCCTCAAATCTTTTAACGGCCTTCAACTCAACTACGATTGTCTTTTCCACAATTATGTCTAAGCAATGTATCCCAACGGGGTGGTTGCGATATTTAAGAGCAAGCCTAACGCGAGACTTCGAATTCTCGGCATAGATCCGTCATCCTCTCGCCGTCAATAAGACGAGCAACAAATTTTAAACGTTCCGACATAGCATCACTCTCCTTCCATGGCATAGAAAGTCCTCCTTCAATGCCATTATAAAAGTGTTACCTATGTCCCCGGTATAAAATGTCACCCATGTGCCCGGTTTATACCCCGTCTGATCGCTGAAGCGCTGAAGAGGTTTGTAAGGCGGGCTGAAAGAAAAATCCAGCGACATGGCTAGCTGGTCATTAAAATGTCAACAGGCCGTAGTTTAGCTAACAAAAGTTTTCGACTCATGTGTGGGTAGTGTATCTGGCTCTAGCGCGATAGAAGAAGAGCAATAGCCCTTCAAGTTTGTATAAAGAAGGTGGTACCAGCGGCCGGACTTGAACCGGCACACCCTTGCGGACGGTGGATTTTGAATCCACTGCGTCTACCATTTCGCCACGCTGGCCTATGAGGAGTGCAGAATACTGAGAAGAGCTACCCTTCAAAGCTGCAAAATGTTGATAACCCAAGTTGATGTTCCTATCAACCATAATCTTTAGACCCACCGTGTCGGTCACTGCCTTCGGCTCCCGTCGCCCCCCTTGATCACCCACGGGATCCCAGCCACCATAAAAACCACCTCCTCGGCAAGGGCAGCGACTGCCTGGTTAGCCCACCCGGCGAGGTCGCGAAACTCCCGAGACTCTTGGCCCGCAGGGACGATCCCTAACCCCACCTCGTTGCTGACGATCACCCACCGCACCAGCGATCGGCTCTCCCTTAAATCCTGTTTGAGTTCTGCCAGAATCTCGTCCATCCCCCCAAGGGCTTCTTTCTTTACAAAAAGCCACAGGGTCAAACAGTCCAGGAGGATTGTCGCCCCCTTAAATTCTTGCGCCACACCCAAAAGGTCATGGCGGTTTTCAACCGTCACAAAGTCCTGTGACCGCTCTTGGCGGTGCCGTGCAATCCGGTCTTCCATCTCCCGGTCGATCGCCCGGGGATAGGTCGCGAGGTAAACTTTGGGGGCATCGGTCTTTAATCCTGAACTCTCTAACGCGAGTTTTTCGGCAAACCGGGATTTACCGCTGCGAGCTCCGCCTAAAACCAGAGTGATGGAGGATAGGGGGCTCCTCGATCCCGAGTCCAAACCCGTTGAGCCCGGCTTCATAATTTTCCCCCAGTCACACCACCAATCATACCCGCACTCTTCCCAAAAATAGCCTGGTCAAGCTTGCTAAAATCCAGATGCTGTTCCAGATGATCGGCGAGCCCATCGTAAATATCAATCCCGGTCCTATTGGGGCCCTCTTCCAATAAAACCCCGAAATTCCCCTGTCTCCCAAGCCATCTCCCCAGAGCCTGAGCAGTGCCTGGATTTTCAAAGAGTCCATGGACCATCGTACCCACCACCTGACCACAAACGCTAGCGACACCGTCCCCGTGACGCTCGACAAGGGTTGGGCTCAAGGTTTCTAACTGAAAAAAACCCGCGCTTCCCTGGTAGTCGCCCCCCGATCTCACAGAGGTCTGCCCTGCGTGGATCTCGTAACCCTGGAGGGGAAAGGTTCCAAGAGCCTCCAAAAGCCAGGGCTTGCCACCCCCCCCTCCTGGGCGCGGTTCCACCTGGCATTGGACCGTTCGCTTTTCGGGACGAAACCGCGTCTCGATCCCTAAGAGCCCCAGCCCCCACCCCTCGCGCCCTTCCGTCTCGATACCCAAGGTGTCGTCGATGAGTTGTCCCAGCATTTGGCAGCCACCACAGATCCCAAGGAGCCACTGATTAGAATCCCCCTCTAGGCCTTTCTGGTGTCGATCCAGAAGACTTTGCGCAAAGCCACTGGACTTGAGCCAGTCCAAATCTTCTAAGGTGTTTTTAGACCCCGGCACGATCACCAAATCAGCCGCCTCTAGGAGTTTTGGATCCTCCACAAAGATCGTCTCTAGCAACAGACACCGCAAGAGCGGACCAAACTCATCAAAATTCGAAATCCGCGGTAACCTAATCACCGCCACCTTGGGCTTTGGAGTCCCAGAGTGGCTCCAGACCCGAGGGATAAAATCAAGGCTAAGGGAATCTTCCTCCGCCAAACGGTGATCCCGCATAAAAGGCACCACCCCCATCACGGGGACTCCGGTTTTTTGTTGTAAAAATTCTAACCCCGAAGCGAGCAAGGCGGGATCTCCGCGAAACTTATTGATCAAAAACCCACAGATCCGGTCTTTTTCATGGGGCTCTAAAAGCAGCATGGTCCCCATCAAGGCCGCGAAAACACCGCCCCGGTCGATATCTCCCACCAGGAGGACCGGTGCCCCGATGGCTGTGGCCACAAACATATTGACTAGATCATTTTGCTTTAGATTGATCTCCGCAGGACTCCCTGCCCCTTCGATCACAACCAAATCATAACTCCGGCGCAGCTCTTCTAAACTTTCAAGGATCAGCCCCCTTAACTTCGGTTTGATCTCATGGTACTCCGTCGCCTGCATGCTACCCCAAGACCGCCCGCGAACGATGACCTGGGAACGCCGCTCCCCCTCAGGCTTAAGGAGCACTGGATTCATCAGCGACGACGCTTTCAGGCCACAGGCCTCTGCCTGGGCAGCCTGGGCTCTGCCAATCTCATGCCCTTCCCAGGTCACGGCACTGTTTAACGCCATATTTTGGGCCTTAAAGGGGGCGACCCTAAGGCCACGTCGCTTGTAGACTCGGCACAGGGCGGTGACGATCAGGCTTTTGCCCACCGAGGATGCGGTGCCTTGAATCATAATGGTCGGTGCTAGCATAGGACGAAAACCTCAAACAAAATAATGTCTATAAACCTATTCCCTCAAGTCCCTGAAGCGGGACGACCCAAACAAAAACCACCCAAGCCAGAGCTAAAAAAATCCACGTTGCCCGCCTTGAAATCGCCCAAGCCTCGGTGATATGCCCACACTGAGGTACATGAGGAAAAGCCCCCAATTGGTACACCCCCTTTTTAATAAGGGAGATCTCTAACGCTCCCGCCATCGCAGCCATTGGCCAGCCGCCATTAGGGCTCGGAGTCTTTCCAGCCTCTTGCCAAACCAGCGTCCCGATTTTTTTCCACTGCCGAGGCGGTGTCGCTAACAGGAGGCATAGGGAAGTGATCCGTGCGGGAATCAGATTAAAAACATCATCGGTCCGCGCGGCTGCCTTACCAAGATACTCCAAAGGCCCCCGGTATCCCAGAACCGCATCCATGGTATTGACCACCCTATAAAAGATCGCCCCGGGGATGCCTCCGACCAGATAAAAAAACACCGGAGCGATCACACTATCTGAGAGGTTTTCGGCCAAGGAGGCCACCGTGGCCCCAACCACATGGGCCTCGTCCAAGTCACGGGCATCCCGGCTGCAAAGGCTGCGGAGGGCGTATCTAGCCTGGGCTAAACCGGTTTCACCATGACCTTCGAGAGCCTCCTGCACTATGCTGGCAGCCTCGCCCAGGGCTTTGGAGGCAAAGGTCGCCTTGAGTAAAAAAACACTTAAGACAAACTCAAGCCCTGACCAGCCTTCTGCTCCCCACAGAATCATGGCCCCCAGCCAGGCACAGGCAAGGGGCAGCACAACAACAATCAATACCCCCCCAAAAAACTGCTCCCAGGGACGACGCAAACCCCAGCTTTTAAACCACCGAATCGGCTTTCCCATATAGACGACCGGATGGATCGCCCGCGGCATCTCGCCCCAGGCCCAATCGAGCAGCAACGCACCTGCCAGGACAACCCACACTTCAAGGCCGGTTTTTGATGCCGTAAAAGGTAGGACCACGGTGCTTAGGATTGACGGACTTGCCACTTTCCAATGCTTTCTGCCACAGCAGGATAGGTTGCTTTTCCTACCACATGGCCAAGGGAGGTGTGTTTGCCTGCAAAATTTTCTAGCTGGCAGGATTCCACAATATCCCTGGGAATCTGGTGATTGGATCCCCAGTGGGCGTGGACATAAGATCCTAAAACCCGACCTGACAAAACCCCCTCTTCTATGACCAGCTGGTCCCGTCGCCGCCTCACACGGTAGATGGTTGTGGCGTTTGAAACCACCCCCTCAACAAGCTCCACAGGTGCCATTTCACGATGATCGAGAAGCCTTTCTGAGTAGCGAAACTGGTGTCCCCGAAAGCGTGTCCCTGCGGGTCCAAGGGGGCTCGGAGCTTGGGTCTCCACCTCCACATACCCCAGGGCCACGAGGCGCTCGCGCATCACCACATGTCCAGGCAGAAGCCCCACCATCGGCCATTCCTGGGGATGATGGGGATCCGGCTGCAGACTCTGGCAAAGATACATAAAGCCACCGCACTCCCCATAGATGAGTCCACCCCTACGACCAAACTCCCGGAGATCCTGGATCATGCCTTGGTTTTGGGAGAGTTTCTCGGCAAAAAGCTCTGGATAGCCTCCTCCGAGGTAGATCCCATGGAATGCAAAAGTCCCGTCTTGTTTACGGGGCAAACCGGTGTCACCGAGAGGGGAAAATTCCACCAGCTCAGCCCCATAATCCTCTAGGAGAGAAAGATTTTCTTGGTAATAAAAATCAAAGGCTTTATCCCGGGCAATGCCGATTAAACACTTTTTCTCTACCCTCTCAAGTTTATGAGTCCCCTTATAAATCTCCAGCTCCAGGGGTAGCGCCTGCCGTGCGATTTCGAGTACGGTTTCCAAATCGACTCCTGCCGCAACTAGGTCGCGTGCAGACTGCAGAGCACGGTCCCTCTCTCCATCATGGCGCATAGACACCAAACCCAGATGTCGTTCCACAAAAACCGGTTTCTTTTGGTCTAGGACCCCGCCCACATAGCGCACCGAAGGCACGGCCTGGCCTAGGGCTTGGCCCAAAAGCTGGCGATGGGAACTGCTCCCCACCCGGTTGGCCACGACGCCGACGATTCCTGATAAACATGATTTTGATTGATCATCGTCCGCTCTATCATCTGCCCTATGGATCTTTGCAAACTCCATAAACCCGTAGACCATCGCTGCCAGAGACCGCGCCATACCGGAAGCGTCGACGACGAGGAGAGCTGGACAGTCCAGCACACGAGCTAATTCCCAGGAAGACCCTTTAGAACTGGTAGGGCTCAGGCCATCATAAAAACCCATCACCCCTTCGATCAAGGCGATATCTGCATCTTGACACCCCAGGACAAAGGCATTGTGCACGCCGTCACGTCCCATCAGCCAGAGATCAAGGTTGGTGCATGTTCGCCCCGAGGCGTGCTGGTGGTAGGTCGGATCCAAATAGTCAGGACCTGCCTTAAAGGTGGCGACCTTTAGGCCTTTTTCTGTAAGGAGACGCACCAGACCTGCCATCACCATGGTTTTACCGGTACCACTGGAAGGGGCTACGATCATCAGTCGTGGAATCTCAAAGGTCGGCATTCGGTGGTTTTGTCCTTATGTTGGTCTTTGTGACGGACTGTTAATAATCAAGTCCCTGTTGGGCCCTTTGTCCTGACTTAAAGGGATGTTTCACCTCTTGCATCTCGGTGACCACATCGGCAATCTCTAGCAGTGTCGGGTGGGCCTTGCGCCCTGTCAGGATCACGCTCACCCCCGGAGGTTTCGCAGCCAAGGTCGCCACGACTTCGGCAATTTCAACAAACCCATAGTTGATGACATAGGTGATCTCATCAAGGATCACTACATCGTACAGTCCGCTTTGGATGAGGTCTTTGGATTTGTCCCAGGCCTTGCGGGCTAATGCCCGGTCTTGGGCCAGATCATCGCTATCCCAGGTAAACCCTTTGCCCATGACATAAAAATCAAGGGTCGGTAGGGACGCGGCAAAGCGGCGTTCGCCTGTGGGCCATTTCCCCTTAATAAACTGCACCACGCCGACTTTGCGACCATAGCCCATGGCGCGAAACACCAAGCCGAGGGCGGCCGTGGTTTTTCCCTTGCCCTGCCCCGTGTAGACGATGATTTGGCCTTTATTGTTATGAGTGCGGGTGGCCTCTGTCCTATTGGGTGAACCTCGAAGGACGACGGACTCGTTTTTTGGGACGTTTTCCCTGAGGACCCTAACCCGCTCGACCACTCCAGCGAGACTGTCGGCTTGATGAACCTCCTTCACACCCAATCCCAGCAGCCTTTGGGCCAAGCTGGGACCTAGGGCGATCCAAGGTTTGTCAGCCCAAGACTCCTGGGAAAAGTAGCTTTTAGGATCGAAGCTTAAAAAGATATCGAGGGCCTTATGATGGGGAACAATCCAAAGGTCAGGCTCTGGCGCCTTGATCCTGACGGCACGTTTTTGAAAAGAATAACAAGGCCAGGGGATTCCCTTTAGGGTCTTTTCTTCAGAAGAGCAGGACACGAGGGTACGCAGCGGATCGAGTGGCACAGATTTTGGGAGCAACTCTGTCTGGATCCCCATATTAAATAAATAAGACTTTACATTTTGGTTTGTCGTAACCCATTTTTTTTTGAGAGGCATCTGTCTTAGGTCGATTCCAAAATGGGAAATAGATTGTAAAAACATTTTGGCATCCAGCACCCGTCGCAACAATATCTGGTCCCACGGAGAACTCTCGTCCACAAGAAAAGCGGGGTCAACATCTTGGACGGGGACAGGAACCGGAGTCATCAGCGGAAACCCAATCACGTCGGCACCAAGACGCCTAAGGCGAGGAGCCAACCGACTAGGTCCCCCGTGGGACCTGAGGATCACCACTCGCATCCCCCTCAGTGGTAGCGTTGCACCTGGATCCTGAAGTCCCTCGCCTTCTCTTCCTAAACCAACGGTCGATCCGATCAGCGCCAGCCCCGGGAGATGGCTACCCAGAGTGTCTTGAAGTCCATCTAAACATTTTATTGTTGATCGATGGATCCGTTGGGACGGAGTGGTCGCAGCGGCGACAAAGGCCAGGGGAGTTTCCGGGTCCCAGCCCTTTTCGATCAAGTCCTGACAAAGGCCCTTAAGATGCTTGCGGGGCATATAGATGGCGAGAGTTCCGTCGGGGTTCCCCGCGACTTTGGGTTTGTCGTCAGGGAGATGGGATGCCCCCCGATGCCCTGTCATCAAAGTCACACTGGAAGCCAGCCGGCGATCCGTGAGGGGGATCCCAGCTGAGGCCGCAGCTCCGAAGGCTGCGGTGATCCCGGGGATATAAACACAGGAAAACCCGTGCTGGCGGAGTATCGCCGCCTCCTCGCCCGACCTGCCAAAAATCATCGGATCGCCGCACTTAAGTCTGACGACGCACTGACCCTGGGCAAGGGCTTTGAGGATTTCCGGATGCACAAGGGGGCCATGTACCGAGGTTTGCGGGGATACGGGGGATTCGGAGGATTTATTTTGGTCGTCGCGATGTTCGTCATGGACCTTGCCCCGGTAGCCGACGGGGAGCAGTCGACAGTGGGTTGGGGCAAAGGCAAGGATCTGTGGGTGGATCAAATCATCATAGGCGATCAGATCGGCCCGCTGAAGGAGGCGCCGGCCCTTGAGGGTGATCAACTCCGGGTCTCCTGGTCCTGCACCGACCATATAGAGAACGGTTTTGGGTTTAGAATTCAATGGGGTCATCGAAGCCTTTATCGGTCGCTGGGGTGTCAGAAAAAGACGGCTCATGGATATAAGGACCAGGTTTTACTGGAATGCTGGCCTTGCGATAGCCATGACTAAAATCTGCGGCATAGAGACGTGATTCCTTAAAGTCCTTAGCCGTCAGAACCCGTCCGATCAGGATCATCGCTTGGGAGGTGATCTTAGCCTGCCGGACTTTGCCGTTGATATCTTTAAGGGTGCCGGTCACGATCTGTTGGTCAGGACAGCTGGCCTTATAGACGACCGCCACCGGACAGTCTTCCCCATAAACAGGAATCAACTGTCTTGTCACCTTGGTGAGCAACATCACACTCAAAAAGAGGCACATCGTTGCCTGATGCTGTCCCAGCGAGGGGAGCTGCTCTAGCTCAGGCATCGGTGTACGCCCTTCGGCCCTGGTGATGATGACCGTCTGGCAGAGTTCGGGGAGGGTTAGTTCCTTACCGAGGGCTGCTGCGGCTGCCGTAAAAGACGAGACTCCTGGGATGATTTCATAGGGGATCCCCACCTCTTCCATGCGGCGAATCTGTTCGGCAGTAGACCCAAAGATGCTTGGGTCCCCCGTATGCACCCGGGCCACGTCTTGGCCCTTTTGGTGGGCCTCGACGATAAGATCGATGATCTGGTCTAAGGAAAGACTTGCCGAATCGATCACCTGAGCCCCCTTGGCGGCATGGCCGATCACCTCTTTAGGCACCAGAGATCCAGTGTAAATCACCACAGGACAACGGGCGATCAATCGATACCCCTTTAGGGTGATCAACTCTGGATCACCTGGTCCAGCTCCTATAATATAAACAGTCATCCTGACTCTCCTCCTCACTCTCCCTGGTTACGAACACCTTAAGACCTGGTCGCGAACGATATCCCAAATCGGTTCGGGGGTATCACAAAGCCACTGGATATCCACCAATCCATCGCGCTCGCCACTGGACTCCAGCACTAGATTCCACAGACGCTCACTGACAGAACCATTGCGGCGGATCACAAGAGCCTGGGCTAGGCGAAGAGCCACAGCCGCACCCTCTCCCTTGGCGATCATCTGAAGCTTCGGCTTGGGAAAGTCGCCTGTGATGCCTCCTTGGGTTTCCGTGGCCAAAATAAGCAGCGGCACCACCACCTGCTTTACAGGGTCGCGGTCTTTCAGGGGCTGACCTTCCCATGTGTCTTGAAAGCCATACTCTTTATAGTTAAGCGGCTCTTTGCTATCCCCCACAAGATAAAAACATCCGCTGTCTTCGACTAAGATCGCACCAGCTAAACGACTTACTGTTGTCATCTGAGCACCCTTATCCTGTGACCGTTCCTTAGACTCGCAGGCTTTCTCCTGGAGTCTGACCTTCCTTGACTTGACCGTCCCACTGGTATTTATGGTGATAACCCCGTGGGGTGACCATATACCCTTCATAAACATAGGTATGGGAATTGCCGATCAACACCGTGGTCAGCATCCCAATTTCGTAGTCCAACATATGATCCAAGTCGGTCATCTGGACCTGCTGCCTAAACCGGTAAGCGCTCTTGACCAGACCTACAGGTGTGGTCCCTGGTCGGTATAATTTTATGATTTCTTGGGCTCGGACGATCTGCCGTTGGCGTCGTCCACTAGCCGGATTGTAGAGACCGATCACAAAATCCGATGAAGCGGCCGCGTCAATCCGTTTTTCAATCACGTCCCAGGGAGTGAGGAGATCAGAAAGGGAGATCATACAGGAATCATGGCCAAGGGGAGCACCCACCAAAGAGGCGCAGCTATTAAGCGCGGTGATTCCCGGGATCATGTGAATCTCAGGAGACATGCCTCGCTTCCACCCCCGGCTGCGCAGCACATCAAAGACCAGGTTTGCCATGCCGTACACACCAGCATCACCCGACGAAATCAAGGCGACTTTAGCCCCTTCAGCAGCTTTATCCACGGCCATCTGCGCCCGAGCGATCTCTTCCGTCATCCCGGTTTTAATAGTTTGTTTGTCTTTAAGGAGCGGCCTGACCAGCAGCATATAGGTCCGGTAGCCCACCACGATATCCGCTTCCTTGATCGCAGCGAGCGCTGCCGGAGAGATATGGTCTTGGTGTCCGGGGCCAATCCCCACCAGGGTCAAAGACCCCATCGTTGTCTTAGTAGCTTCTTCCATGGATTTCTGATCCTTGTAATTGGGGCGCGCGGGACGCATAGGGAATCCGGGCGGCGGCAAATGTCATAAACCGGCCTACTCCCTCTTCCGTGTATTTTTGTTTGGTTATGGTGAGTTCATTGGCGTTTGCAGCGAGCAGAGCTGCGGGCTCGGCGACCCCGCGGCTTCCCGTGTGTTTTTTGACCATCTCTGAGGGGTTGATGATCCCTGGGACCTGGTCTAACTCCTGGGCCGTGTAGGTGGTCAAAACCCAACCGTATTTATGACAGAGTTCCAGAAGCCCTGGCTCATCGGCCTTTAGATCGATGGTGGCAACCTTACCGACTGAGGCGACCGCCAAGCCGTATTCGTCTAAAAACCCCAGGACTCCCCGCTCTAAAAGCTCCAGGGGAGTGCCACGGTCGCAGCCGATCCCCAAGACCAGAGTCTTAGGATGGTAGATCACCGCTTGGGCCCGGTAGTCACCAGAAATCACCTCTGGTTTGCGATCGGTCACCAGCAGCAGGATCCCATACCGACGAGGATCTACGTCGTCGAGGGACCGGTGGTATTCCACGGCGGGAGGCAGGTTTTGCTCCAGGGGCCACCAGTGGGGCTCACCACACTCTTGAATCACAGCGACGGGTTCTTCGTTGACCACCGCAGCACAGCCCTTGGTGACGTTAAAATCCGCATCCGCCAGAGTCCAACCCAAGTCTCGGCCTAAGATATCCACCGTCAAAGTGCCTCGAACATCGGAAGCCGTGGTGACCACGGGAGTCGATCCGAGGATTTCGGCCACCCGGTGGGTAAACATATTTCCGCGACCCACATGTCCCGAGAGGGTACAGATCACAAAGCGGGCATCGTCGTCGACACAGAGGACTGCGGGATCGACTTTTTTAGAGACCAGAGCCGGCGCGATCATCCGGACCACCGCACCAACGCTGATGATAAAGATATGGCAATCGTAGGCTGTAAACTGATCTTTGAGGAATTCTCCCATGGGCAGTGGGAGGAGTTTGGTCGTAGGAGGGCCAAGATGGATCACCTTGTGGGAAAGAAAAAGCTCACAGCCAGGAAGGGCTTCTGCCAGGCTGACCGCCTTGGCGGCACCATGCTTGGTAAGTGCATAAATAGCAAAAGGTTTACGGGCCGTGGTCATAGGGCAACCTCCTGGTGGACTTGCGCCTGGGGAACTTGCGTCCGGGGGGACTTGTCCGTGGGAGCTTGGCCGTGGGAGGTTTTCCCGGAAAGGACCCCACTGCGAAGTTTCTTATGGACAAAGACCATGGAAAAGTAAACACAACGGTCCCCTTTGATCTGGGTCAGGTCATGGAGCACTTTTTGGTCCTTTGAAGTCGCCCGCTCCACATAGGTGCTACAACCCATAAGTCCCTCTTCCTCAAGTACCTTGATCACACCTCGGATGCAGCTTGAGACCTTCATAATCAAGATGGCATCAAAAGCCCGCAGGGTGCTCCGCAACTCCTCCAGACCATAGGTCGCCGGGATCACCGCGATCCGTTCTTGGCCATCCGCAAGGGGGATTCCCGCCGCTGCGGGCACCGCCGAGAGGGACGTGACTCCCGGGACTACTTCGATCTTGAGATCAGGCTCCATCTCCCGAGCTTTTTCCTGGAGGTAGATAAAGGTGCTATAGACAAAAGGATCCCCCTGGGTCAAAAAAGCCACCGAAAGCCCTTGGCGTAGCCGCGACTGGATCGCCTGGAAAGCATCATTCCAAGCAGGGACTAAGATGTCTGGATCCTTGGACATGGGAAAGGTGAGAAACAGCCGTTCTTGTCCTACTGCCAGGTTACTTTTTTCTTGGCCTTCCAGGTGGGGTTTGACAATGCTCCAGGCTACGGAGGTGCCAAAATCCGAGGGTCGGGGAATCGCCAGGACGTCAGCCTCCTGAATCACCCTTAGAGCTCTCAGCGTCAAAAGATCGGGGGCTCCGGGACCGACACCCACCCCGTAGAGGGTTCCTAGGGGAATCGCTGGTTGAGTCGTCAGTTGAGTGTTCATATAACGGGAGGCTCCTTGGGGTGCAGGGTATTCTGGGGTTTCTCCGCCCAAAAAATATGCACGGGATTGAGGGCTTCATAGCGAAGATACTTTCCGGCAAGAGGGGCTCCCCGGCTGACCTGGACCAGGGACAACTCGGGCATCAGCCCTAGGTCTAAAAATCCTTGATAGGCTTCGTTGACATTTTCGAGAGTGATCGCATTGACCACGAGCCGGCCCCCTGGCTTAAGCTCTTGCAGTGCGATCTTCATGATGGCCCCGAGCTGGCCTTTGCTGCCACCGATAAAAACCCCATCAGGTCGCGGCAGGCCGGCTAAACAGTCGGGAGCTAAACCGTGGATCACCCGGTAGGCTCCTTGCAGATCTAAACCAAACTGACCGGCGTTGAGTTCGCACATCCTGACGCACTCAGGATCCGTCTCGATAGCATAGGCCTTAAGTCGGGGGGTCATCAAGACCGCTTCGATACTCAGGGAGCCCGATCCTGCTCCCACATCCCAAAGGGTCCCCCCTGGACGTAGGCCGAGGGCTGCAAGGCTCAGGATGCGGACTTCGCGCTTGGTGATCAAGCCGAGCTTGGGGACCTTTTTACTAAACAGGGATTCCCCTAAAAAAGGAATCACCGCTGGGGGCTGCCAGGGATCCTCGGAGGGTTTGCGCCGCATCACCAGGAGATTGAGGGGACCTATATCGATCTCTTGTGCCAACTCCGCCACAGTAAAAGACCGAAGCCTCTCCCCAGAACCCCCAAGGGACTCCCCCACCCAGCACTCCCAGTGGATCTCTCCCGCAGCTTCCATAAGAGCCGCGAGCCTTGGGGGAGATGACTCGCCGTCGGTCAACACCGCGATCTTCTCGGTGGTGCGCAGTGTTAAGATCCAGTCCCGGAGCGGTCTGCCATGAAAAGAAACAACATCCGCATCATCCCACTTCCAGCCCAAGCGGGCAAAAGCCCACTGCACCGAGCTGGGATGGGGAATCACTTCGAAGGGAAAAGGGGCTATTTGGCGCCCTAATAGAGCACCGATTCCAAAAAACATGGGATCACCCGAGGCCAAGACCGCCACCCGTTTTTTTTGAGCCACCAGCTCCACCACTCTCGCCACCACATCGGAGAGCTTGGCACCACCCTCCCCCATCTGGATTTTGGGGCCAGGAAAATCACCGAAAAAATCCAGAAACCTTAGGGCCCCCACCAGAACATCGGCCTCAGCCACAGCGTTAAAGCCGCGGCTGCTGAGCCCGACACACCCATCTTCACCCATCCCAACGACCACGACTCCGGGTTTTTTCAAAGTCCATCCCTCCCCTTGGAGATTTCACCTTGGCTATCTGCCAGGGACTGGCGTTGTTTTAGGTCATCGACCGCCAAATACATCAAAGCGTGGATGATGGCGACGGCGATGGTGCTGCCTCCCTTCCGACCTTTAGTGACGATCCATGGCACCTCCCCTACCCCCTCCTGATCCATGATGGCGACCTTAGATTCTGCTGCTGAGACAAACCCTACGGGGACCCCAATCACCAGAGCCGGACGCACCCCATGGTCCTTGATCAGCCGCGCCACTTCGATCAAAGCCGTCGGAGCGTTGCCAATGGCGATGATGGCTCCTTCAAGCAGTCCTAAGCGGTGGGCTTTGGCCATGGATTCAATGGCTCGTGTAGAGTTTTTTTGTTTAGCAGTGGCAATCACATCCTCGTCCGAGATAAAGCCGTGGACCTTGCATCCAAAATAGTTGAGCCGTTCTTGGCTGAGCCCGCTCGCGATCATCGCCACATCCACCACGATAGGAGCGCTGCGAAAGAGGGCCTCACGGGCGGCAGCGACCGCACCTGGATGGATCAGCGTAAGGTCTTTGTACTCAAAATCTGCAGTGGAATGGATCACCCGTCGCACCACCTGCCAATGCTCCGGCGAGAATCCGTGTGGTCCCACCTCCTCGTCGATGACCGCAAAGCTACCTTCTTCGATCTGTCGTCCCTGGCCCGTCATCTGCCGTAAATCGCTCATGTGGATCAACCTGTTTTAAGTTTTAAGGGTTTTATGGCGACCGAGTAAGGTGCCGCTAAAGTCGAACATCGTTACATCGATCGAAACTCTTCCCTTGGCAAAAGCATGGCATTTCTCGCCGGCCACCCGGCATAGCTGGGTGGTGATATCGCTAAAACCGTGCTGGGTGCAGATCTCCAGCACATGCCGCGCCGTGTTCGCTCCAGCGATTTCCGCAACCACCGAAGGGGACGCTCCCCCTGCTTCGGCAAGGTTGGCAAGCAACAGCATATTAACCTCCGACGCTGAGGCATGGGTCATCATGCGCCCATCAGCCATCTTCGAAAGCTTGCCCATCATGCCGACGATATAAAGTTCTGAGATTCCATGGCGGAGACACTGTTTGATACCGATCCCGATATAATCCCCCACTTGGATAAAAGCCTGCTCGGGAAGATGAGGAAGGAGCTTCATGGCGTAAGCTTCCGAACGTCCCCCCGTGGTAAACACCAGCTCGCGCACCCCGTGGGTCACCGCCAAGTTGATCGCTTGGACGATGCTGGTGATAAAAGCCGATGTGGAGTAGGGCAAGACGATCCCCGTGGTCCCCAAAATGGAGATTCCACCAATGAGGCCTAGGCGGGCATTGAGGGTTTTTTTAGCCCGTTCCTCACCGTCAGGAACGCTGATCGTCACTTCGATCAGGGCTGGGGGCTGGTCGCCCCACTCTTCGAGGACCATCTCCGTGATGTTTTTTCGCGGCACGGGGTTGATGGCTGGCCCGCCCACTTCCAGCCCTAGCCCCGGCTTGGTCACATGGGCCACGCCGGTTCCACCTTTAAGGATCACGTGGGAAATGCCCTTGGCGCTTTCCGGTGAGCCTACCGAGGAGTCTTCTGGGGGGCTCTCTCGTGAGAGCGACCGCAAACGGACCTCAGCCACCAGCTCTGCCCCGTGGGTACAATCGGGATCATCACCGCCGTCTTTGATGATGGAGCAAAGGGCTCCGTCGTCTAGGAGCTCCTGGCGGTGAAGGGCAAACTCGGCGGGGTTGCCGTTGGGCAAAGTCAATTTGATGGTGTTTAGTACAGCATCGTCCCTATATGAATCCGCTCCAGAATCCAAATTTCTCCCACGCTTTTTAAGGAGCCTGATGGCTGCCTTTGCGGCGCCTGCCGCACAAGCACCTGTGGTAAACCCACGGCGCAGTCCCTGGCGGTCTGGAGATATTCCAGTGGGGGGATCCGGGTTCAAACTTTATGATCCTCCTGAGGTCGATGGTAGTAGAACTCTTTTTTAAGGCTTTCCACTGGATTCTGTTTTAAGGACGACAGCCAGCTTTCGAGACCCGGATAAAACCGGCCGTCTCCCAGATAGTAGAGGGTCCAGTCCTGGAAGTCTGGATCTTCAAGGCAGCCACGGGTCCAGGTAGCCCACTCTCCTTGAAGGCCGCCTGCCGTCTGAGGATGTTCCCCGACCACGACGCGAGTGAATTCGCTGGCGTCGTAGCCAGGTCCCGTCACGGAGGGATTATGGGTGTGAATGGTTTCAGTCACCACTTCGTGGGACAAAAACCCCCCTGTGTCCAGCCAAAGCAGGTGATGCGGCTGATGCACCGACTTTAGGACTTTGCTACAAAAAAGCCCAAGACCTCCGGTGATCCCCGTGCCCACCGCAATGATAAGAGCAGCGCTGGGGGGTGTCCCGTCCACTGGCTCCCCCTTAAGCACACTGTCAGGTGCAAGCCGTCCCCAGGGTCCGCTAAAACTAAACACCGTATCTAGATTTGCATTCCATAGGTGTTCCGACCCAAAAGGAGTCGGGGCCATGGCCCCATTTTCATGGGACGAAAGGTGGGACGAAAGGCGGGACGAAAGGCGGTAGATCCCGAGGGTAAAGGGGACCTCTCCATCCTTAAGCCTGTCCCTGGCTGCGAAAGGCAGCATGGTGGGCACGAGGGAATAGGCCCGTTTAAGGGGGCGACCCTCTGCCGTCAAGTGGCCTGTGTCGATGATGATATATTGGCCCCCGCGATCCGCAAAGGACACCCCCTCCTGACTCCCATCTCCCATTCCATTCCCTGTGGCCGCAAAGGTCAGGAGGCAGGTCTGGGGATTGATCTCCAGACGGTGGATCAGCCGCGCATGGGTGGCTTTAGGCTTAGTTAACAGGGTATACCTCGTGGATGGAGTCATGGAGTTCTTCCAGATCACCGAGAAACTTTTGCATCTGTCCCGTCAGGTTGGCCAAGTCCTTTTCCACCTTGCGGTTAACCACCACGAGGGTCCGGTAATACCCGAGATTTGGGTCTTTGGGGTCCATGGCAGCCGCCTTTTGCTCTAGCTGATCCAGGGAGTTTTCAAAGAGACCCTTCAAATGGACCAAAGTGTTGGCTGCCACCATACCCTGCACGGGTGCCGTCGCCTTGCTTAGGTCGCCGATCTCCGCTAATTCGTGGTCTTTCTCCACCTGGTCGCTGGTCCCTAAAACATTCATCAATCCCAGTCTTAACCCTGCTATTTCATGACACGCCATAAACCTGTTTTTCCATGATTGGGGCCGCGAAGCTTGCGGCTGTGTTAAAAAAATCCCTCCGCTGCTTTTTACAGTCACCCCAGAGAGCCGATGTCCATCACAAGGTCGATCTTTTCCCTTAATAACTCCCCTTTGAAAAGGTGTTTTTTAAAAAGATCTTCCACTTGATCCTCCGTAAAATCCCGGTACCAAATCCCATCGGGATAAACCACCACGTTGGGACCTTCGCCGCACCGGCCCAGGCAAGAGGTCTTCGTGACCTTAAGCTCCTTGCCAATCCCTAGACTCCGGGCCATCCGCCTGATTTTGGGCACAAGACCCGCCGCACCTTTTTGGACGCATTCGATGTTGCTACAAACAAGTAAATGTTTCTTAAGGGGTGCGTGGCTATGGGGCAACGCCTCCTTGTGGGTCAGGCTATGCCTGACGCTATAGAGTAAGGCGTCAAGTCCCTTGACCTCACCCGCTACCCGGTCGAGGGGAACCCGATATTTGCAGTGGGTGCACGGCAAAGGCTCTCCCCCATGGAGCGCTTGGTGGACACGCAACTCAATCAGGCAGAACAGGGACTCGGGAAAGGGGTGTGAGCCCAGAGGTTCCGCCAGAGACACCTCAATCCAAGAGTGGGATGCACTAAACTCCCTAACGACCGCTTCAATCCTGCGGACCAGCACCCCTTGGAAGAGAAAATAGGGTATGACGAGGACCCGGCGGGTTCGCCCCTGGATTGCAATCTTGAGGGTCTCGTCTAGTTTTGGCTCCGTGACCCCGATAAAACAGGGGTAGAACTTCAGGATCTGTAGGTCTTCGGCGATTAGCCGGGCCACTTGGTAAAAGGTGCTATTGGCGTCGGGATCGCTGGTTCCTCGGCCGACGACCACCAGTGCTGTCGTGGGATCGGGCGCACCGGAATTGGCTGGTGCCCGAGTCCACGCGGCACCGTCCTGGGTGAGCTTTTCGACCCCATCGCGGACGGCCCGGACCATCAGGGGGTCAAGGCCTAGGGGCTTGGTGATGACCCATTTGATGGTGGGGTCTTGTTTAGAAAAGGCAGCGATATGCAGGGGCAACTCGTTTTTAACATGACCTGCGGCAAAAAGGCTGATAGGGATCACGATCACCCGGTGCGGCCTTACATCACGGAGGACCCCAGCGAGCACATCGGTGATCGAAGGCTGTGCAAGTTCCATATAACCAAAGACGACCGAAATCCCAGGCTCTCCTGGGCTCTCCTTAGCCGCCAGCCAGTCTTGGTAGGCGGACACAAAGGTGACAAACTCCCCATGGGTCTCGGGATCTCGGCTGCCGTGGCCGACAAAAACGTAGACGTCCCTGGGTCGATCATTAAACCCTAAATCTTTCAACTCAACACTCCCTAGTCCCGAGGATGGTGCCCTTATGACGGCTAGGAGTAGGTCTTCTGGCTTGTGAAGCAGTTTTATGAGAACCTGCTGTGACACCTTCCCAAGGAGCTCAAAGTCCTCAGTGGTTTTCCTGTCACTTAAGTCACTTACAGCGGCGGGTCCGCGTCGGATTTACACCGACTTCCCTGAATCGTCTCCTAACCAACCCTTGCCTTCTAGCTAAGACTCCCGGGTTCGTCAACCTATGGTTTCAAAGGATCCTAAGTTTAAATTTCGGATGAACCCTGGTAACGGCTCACTCCTCCAAATCATAGGCAATACCTTAGAGCCATCCTGGGGAACCGGTTAGAGACTTTCACCTCGCGATTGGACCTCAGCTTTCGTACCCTTCCTGCTTAAAGTCAAAAGACTCTTAGAGGATAAAAGTGGGGACTCTTAATTGGGTTACGCTGCATCTAACCTTGGTTTCTGAGGCGCCCATAAATGATTGAAGTTGGATTTTGGTCCCCGCTGGATAGTCTTTTCCCCATCCTAGCCAACTCCGATGGTAGACCATTTCCAGAGTTTTTCCCGGTTTTCCAAGGAGATGATGGGTGTGAGACCAAGAATTTATGGGGCCGAATCCGTTGATTTTAAGTTCGTTAAATCCCCACTGGACCTGACTGGTTCGCCCCGATGGCTCAACAATCAATGCTGTGACATGACCGGTTTGTCCGATGGTATCTCCGTTAAAATCGATACCGATCATAAGCCAATCACCATCGTAAAGGATTCCAAGTCTTTTAATCGTAGCAAAGGGCTGGCAGGACGCATGGGGAGCGGGTAATCCTGTTGTGACAGGAGCAGCGAGCTCCTGCGGTAGGAGCTCAGTCCAGTCATCGAGGAGATGGTCGACCACCAAGTGATCGTGCTTCCAAGAATCTGCTTGGGTAAGACCCAGAGCGGCGGCATAGGAGTCCACATAGCTGTCATTTAAGCTTTTTGGAGATTGGTCGCGGCCTCCTAGTTTAGATTCCTGAAAGGCGAACAGCAAATCACGATCATTATCTTTAACGAGACTGTTCAAGGGCAGGATACCGCCATCGTAACTGAATTGGTTAAACCAACCATCCCAAGGATTAGCAGTTATTGCAGATGGTGCAAGCGCCAGCTGGGAATGATTGAGAAAGCCAGAGAGAACCTGATCACTAGTTGAATAAATCGTTCCGGTGGTTAAATAAGATTTTAGCACTCCATGGATTCCAGAGATTGGTAATATTGTGGACAAAAGATCATAAAAAATCGATGATTTGCGGTAAAAATATCCCTCAGAATAGTTTGTCAATTGGGTCCATGATGGTGCATCAATAGACTTCGGTTCTTGGTTTTTTTCTGTTTGTAAAATGACGTCGTGGTCGGACGCAAACCGAAAGAGCTCTGCGTATTTGCCATAATAGCTGCTGATCGCAAGGCGTTCGGTCCATTTGCTGTGCCCTTCAACCATCCATCGGTTTGGTAAGCGATAATCACCGGCGTTGATTGCATGGGCATATTCATGGGCTGCGACTTCAAAAATGGCTATTTGATTAGAGCCAAAAGGAGAGTACTGGGTTTGGGTTATAAAGATACCCAAATTTGAAATATAGACGCCAGGATTTGCTGCGTCATCAATGACGGTCATGCCAATGGTATCCCACTTGGAGTGACTTTCATTAAGGACAGTCTCTACGGTGGGTGCCGCCTGTGCCATCGCTCGATATTGGACTTCAGCGACTTTGGCATCAATGGACGAGAGCCGCCGCATGGGAATCATCTTGAAGGACTGGTCGGGCATTGCTACCAGGCAGGCATAATCGTCCACGAGACCGACTATATTTGGACCCATTTTGTCCTCCTTGGTGGAAGCATTGTTACCATTCCACAGGCTTGGATAAATGGAAAAGAGTGGTCCGCTAATCGAACTATCGATCGCAGATTTTGCGATACTTATCTCAATCGACGCTCCATTTACGGCCACTTGATAGCTACCGGATGGTTGCACGGCCAAATAGGTCGTACCGTTATATTCTTTTAAAATTGTCCCAAATAGCTCCAAATTACGTTTGAAGGTGGACGATACATTGGTCGAATCGTCTTGGGGGATGGTGACCCCATAAAAGCTAAGGATCAAGCGCACTCCTAAAGTGTCCGATGGCCACGGCTGAGCCATTTTAAATCCTAAAAAATAGTGAGTCGCGTTGCCGGCAAAATAAAATTCCTTTAAATCATAATCGGTCGTATCGCTTACAAATCCGTCGCCAGCACGGTCGATGCTCACCAAGCCGACGGATCCCCAATCAGATAAATCGCCGTCGATGGTGGGTGTGAGAGTCGCCATACTCTGGAAAGGAATGGGGGTCTCACAGGCAGGAAAACTCGACTCAAGCCCATACTTAGGTACAAAAATCCTACCTGGCATAGGTGCATGGTTAGATCGACCATGACCTGACACAAAGGGCTTTGTTACTTTGAAGGTGGCTGGATTAACATTGGTAAGCAGCAAGGGAGCCGTAGCAGTCAAATTGGCTGTCATACGGTCGTCGGCCGTGGGCCCATTGGGAGCATTTCCCACTGAGATCTTCGATGTAGACTGTGTCGAAACGCCGGTACTAACAGCGGTCGATGCTTTGGTGTCGTCTGAGGCAGTCTTTGGATCGGGAGAGGTCTCAGCTGTTTTATCGACTGCGGTGGCAACCGCCGAGGGAGCGGATCCCGCTGTCTTTGTTGTGGTTGACTGTGAAGTCGGCTGGCTTGTGACTCCGGTACTGGTGTTGTCGGCCGACTCCTCTGAGGTGGGATCTGCTGAGGATTGGCTGTCACAGCCACTTAGAAAAATTTCAAAAAAATAGACCAAGGCCAAAGTTTGAAATATTTTGCACATAATCCCTCCCCATAAAACCAACATTTTTTGACTGGTTGTTCGTCTATGAGATAGGCCATCGACAGATGAGTTAAAAAAGTCAAATAATCATAAAAATTATTTAATTAATAACAGGTTACAGGTCTCAAATCCCAGGGATATGAAAAGGCCTTACTGTTATTTTTTGCCGTTGGCACGGAAATTAGCCGCTAACGTTTTACGTCCCCATTGCCGCAGTTTTCAAGGTTTGTACTCGATCCCCCTGGTAACGCCTCACTCCTCCAGAAGGCTTTGGGGGGTTGCACTTAAGTCCTGGTTGCCTGTTACGTTCATAATCCCATACCTTTCCATCGCCGCGGGTGTTGGGCACAGAAATTCGTAGCTCTTTGTGGGGCCGTTACCACCAAGCCAACTTTTGTCAAAAAGGTCTTGTTTCACGCCGAGCTCATTTAAAAAGGCGGCTTCTTGGATAGCACCCTTTTGCCCATTGATGATATTTTGTTCGATTTCGTATTCGGTCAATCCTTCTTTTTTGAGACTGTTCCTATTGTAGGATTGACCGACCGTCATGCCCGCGCTGAGATTGCCGTGAAATCCAACCCACCCACTCCTGATCACTTTTTGAGCCCCAGCCGTGAAAATATAATTCGCACAAGAAGATGCACACTGCCCATCAACAACAACCGTCATCTTGAGTGGAAGTATGCGCTGACCAATCCGTAAACCACCTGTGACTTCCCCACCTGGTGAGTTGACTATCAGTACTCGGTCTGTGGACTTTAAGACTTTTTCTAGGTCGTCGATGGAATTAGGTGCAATATTTCCGACAAATTTTATGGTTTCTTCGTCAACGCGGCTCCAGACACCTCATTGAAAAATCAATTTTGACGTTGGTCGACGACCCTAGACCGGATGGATGTAAAAAATTGAAGGGCAGGGATGACTACAGAATCCGCTTCGATGATTATCGAATTCTTTATTTTATAGAAGATGACATCGTCACTGTCGAAGTCGTCAGAGTTCAGCATCAAAAAGAGGATTATGCTTAGCTGGATGGGGGCTCAATCCCACTGTAAACCCCCCCTTTTTTATATGTTGGTATTATGGAAAGCCAGTCTAATATAATCCGGTAAGACCTCAGAAAATCCTCCGATATAGGGGAAGGGACAGGGTCCCACCGCTCCGAAGCAGCCGGAGGAGTGGGTATCCCCAGCCACTCTCATGAACGAAAGGCGATTGTAAAATGTCCATTACCGGTGATCTTGACCCAGGAGCTTAAACTCCCGACTTGGACCGGGCTATTGCGGCTTACCGTGTCGCCTTGGCCCAGCTGGCCGTAAGCGTTTTTCCCAAAAGCCCATAAGGTCCCATCCGTGCGGAGAGCAATGGTGTGGTAGACTCCCGCCTCTACTTCACTCCAAGAGCTTAAAGTCCCCACCTGCACGGGGTTGCTGCGGGGTGCCGTGTCGCCTAGCCCCAGCTGGCCATCAGAGTTGGATCCAAAAGTCCATAGGGTGCCATCGGTGCGGCGTGCAAGGGTGAAGTAGGCTCCCGTCGACACATCACTCCAAGAGCTTAAACTCCCCACCTGCACGGGGCTACTGCGGTATGCCGTATCATTAAGGCCCAACGCGCCGGAACCGTTTCGGCCACAAGTCCAAAGGGTGCCGTCTTTCCGGAGCGCAACGGTGTGATGGCTCCCCACTACCTTACTCCAGGAGCTTAAAGTACCCACCTGGATAGGGCTGCTAGCGTATACCCTATTGCCTCGGCCCAGCTGGCCATAAGAATTTCGGCCAAAAGTCCATAGGGTGCCATCCGTACGGCATACAGCGGTGTGCCAGGTTCCCCCCTGCACGACACTCCAGGAGCTTAAAGAGCCCACCTGAACGGGGCTACTTCGGTCTACCGCGTTGCCAAGGCCCAGCTGGCCGTCGCCGGTCCAGCCAAAAGTCCATAGAGTGCCGTCCATACGGAGTGCTGCACTGTGGTTCATTCCCCCCGCCACCTCACTCCAGGAGCTTAAAGAGCCCACCTGAACGGGGCTACTGCGGTCAGTCCCGTCACCTAGTCCTAGCTGGCCGTAATTGTTTTTGCCAATAGCCCATAGAGTGCCGTCCGTACGGCGTGCTGTGGTATGGTCATATCCCCCCGCCACTTCGCTCCAGGAGCTTAAAGAACCCACCTGGACGGGGCTGCTGCGGTGAGTCCTGTCACCTAGTCCTAGCTGGCCATTTGTGTTTTCGCCAAAAGCCCACATGGTGAAGCGGTTTGGGCCGGTGCGGGCGATGGTGTGGTGGGATCCCACCGCCACCTCGGTCCAGTTACTAAGACTTCCCACCTGGACGGGGCTGCTGCGGGAAGTCGTCGAGCCTTGACCCAGCTGACCGGCAAAGTTATTCCCAAATGCCCATAGGGTGCCGTCCGTACGGAGAGCAAGGGTGTGAAAGTAACCCGCCGTCAGCTCACTCCAGGAGGATAAACTCCCAACCTGGACGGGGCTGCTGCGGGCTGCCGTGTCGCCTAGCCCCAGCTGGCCATAAGAGTTGGATCCAAAAGTCCATAGGGTGCCGTCCGTGCGGCGAGCCATAGTGTGGTTATATCCCCCCGCCACCTCATTCCAAGAGCTTAAAGTCCCCACCTGAACGGGGCTACTGCGGAATACCGTGTCACCAAGGCCCAGCTGGCCTTTAGCGTTCCAGCCAAAAGCCCATAGAGTGCCGTCCGTGCGGCGGGACATAGTGTAGTAGTATCCCGTCGCTAGCTCACTCCAGGAGCTTAAACTCCCCACCTGGACTGGGCTACTGCGGTGTACCGTGTTGCCAAGGCCCAGCTGGCCGGCAGAGTTGTAGCCAAAAGCCCAGAGGGTGCCGTCTGCGCGGCGAGCAATCGTATGGGCGTATCCCCCCGCCAGCTCGCTCCAGGAGCTTAAAGTCCCCACCTGAACTGGGCTACTGCGGTAAACCGTATTGCCTAGGCCCAGCTGGCCGTAAGAGTTGCGTCCACATGCCCATAAGGTGCCGTCCGTGCGGCGAGCCATGGTGTGGTTGCCTCCCCCCGCCAGCTCAGTCCAGGAGGACAAAGTCCCCATCTGGACGGGGCTAGTGCGGTTATTCCCGTCACCAAGGCCCAGCTGGCCGTAAGCGTTCCAGCCAAAAGCCCATAGGGTGCCGTCTGTGCGGAGTGCTACGGTTTGGTGGCGGCCCCCCGCTACCTCACTCCAGGAGCTTAAACTACCTACCTCGACCGGGCTACTGCGGTTTGCCGTGTCGCCTAGGCCCAGCTCGCCGTAAGTGTTGTGGCCAAAAGCCCATAATCCATAAATCTCGCCAGCAGGTTGCTGTTGCTTCTTACGCCTCATAAACATCAACTGATTAAAGGCGTACCCCCTCTCGGTGAGTCCCGAGATCCACGCCCCTAAAGCCGCCTTTGGGAACGCGCCAACAAAATCTCGCCGTGAGGAGCCAGAGACCTCTAAGGGGAGAAGGGGGTCCTCGGATAGGACAAGGTGAGAGGAAGATCCCGCAAATCCACCAACCTCGTGATCAAGATCTAGAGGGGGCGTCCCCTCATGGTGCTCCCCGTGGGGCACTTTGGAGGAGGTGTCGTCCTGGGACAAGGGCGAATCTGGATAGGGTGGTTTTTGGCTCATGCTATTCCTTCCTATGGGAAATGAAAGACACTTAACTTTTTTCACTGAGTGATTTTGAGAGGCTAACAGGATTTTTGTTGAGGCGTCAAGAAGGGGACGCAGATATCCCAGGGCGCTAGGTCCATGGGATGCTCATAAATAGCGTGTTGCGTTTCACGCCCATTGGCACATCGAGGGGTTGAAACGCCAACCAAGGGTAGGTTCCATTCTTGCATGCTTGCTTCCAACAAGCAGCGTCGTCGCTGTCTGGTCTTACCCCCATTTAAAGGTTTTTATGGCATCGGTTCTTACAAAAAAGGTCGCATTTATTTCAATGAGTATCGTTACTTTACTAGCTACCGCGCAAAGCTGTGGGTATGGTAAACGCTCCCCCAAACCCCATTTCGACAATCGTGATGATAGGGAAACTCTCGATTTTGGTGATACAGCTTTACCTGTGGTCTCTAAACCCCTTGGCAGCTATACAGATCTTTTTTCCATAAATAATATCGTTAAAATAGAGCTAAAAATCCCTGACGACCACTGGAACCTCCTTAAAAACCAGCATCCAAAGTATCCATGCCAACCCGATCAGGACAAAGACAACCATGGGTATCCTATGTATTCTGCCGACATCACCATCAATGGCGAGACCATTCCACATATCGGGGTGCGTAAACGCAATCACTGTGGCTCCGAAAACAAGATTAGGCCAGGGCTCTCGGTAAAATTTGATGAGTTTACTAAAAACCAAAAATTTTTGGGTAGCAGCTCCCTCATGCTCAATAACTCCTGGCAGGACGTGAGTCTCGTGCGACAGTGCCTTGCGTTTTATATCCTCGCAAAACTCGGCCAACCCTACTCTCTCTGCAGCTTTGCACAGGTCTATGTCAATCAACTTGATCCCGTGATCTACGTCAATGTCGAAGCCATCAAAAAGCCTTACTTAACTCGAAACTTTCCCGACCAAAAAGTCGCCACCTTTGAGGGCGCCGTTTCAGGCGCTGATCTCACCAGCGAAGGTCTCAAAAACATCGAAGCAAAAGACGATGACGCTGGAATCGACATCATTAGCAATATCGTCGATGCCATTCACAACAAAGGTGAACCCCTAGAAAAACACATCGACGTCGAGCAATTCCTGGGTTTCTGGGCAGCAGAATTGATCTTAGCCCATTGGGACGGTTACGTCCGTTCAAAAAACAATTTTTATATGATTAGAAGAGTAAAAGATCAAAAGCTTAAATTTGTCGTGGCAGGCACAGACCAGGTTTTTACCGAACCCTTCACGGGTTCTATAGCCACCTACAGTGGGGCTTTTTTGCCACAAAAACTCCTGACCAATCCCGAGATGCGCGGCAAACTCAAAACAGAGCTTAAAAAGGGTTTAAGCAAACTGAATCCAGAAGTCTTAAAGGAGTATATCCAAAGTATGCATTTGTTATTAACCCCCCACCTGAGCGCCAACTTAAGACAACAGACCTCCGACGAGGTCGACAAGCTGCTAAACAAGGTTACAACCCATCTTAAATCCCTGGAACTGGCTGCGGACCAGTTGTAGGCTTGTCAATAGAGCTAGGCACGAGTTAAAATAAAAGGACACGGGTCATTCTGGGGAATAGTCCATGGCAGTTAAGGTCCTTGATCGTCGACGCTTTGTCCGGGTTGCAAGCATCGGTACCTTGCCAGCACCGCTGATTCGGGAGCTTGATGCCAGTCCCGTGGTTTGCAAATCCACGGATGTTTCGCCTCTAGGACTCGGAATCCTGAGCAGTATTGATTTATCGGTGGACGAAGGCCTCAAGATGGAAATCTCGGGCGAGTCGATCCAACTCAAAGTCGCTACCAAGGTTCAAGACTCGGGGGCTAAACAATGGCGCTATGGACTCTTAGTGGTTGATGAAACGATTGATTTGGAGCATCGGTTTCGCGTATTGGGTCTTATCTACAGCCCTGAAAAAGCGGTCTCTCGGGGATCTACCCAAGTACCGAAAAAATCCGAAAAACGGGCTTCCGATGACCGTGCCCCTCGTTTTGGGATCGATTGGGAGTTACCTATTGATGCCAATACACTGGGAAACCGAACGATTTTTAAGCTTTATATCGCCAATATCTCCCGCTCAGGGATGCTGATGACGTCCTTTGAAACCAAAGTAGGACATCTTGCTGTTAATGCCCTCCTCGATATTACAATCGATCCACAAAAAAAGTATTTAAGCCGTCCTATCCACGGGTTTGCCAAAGTCGTGCAATCCTTTGCGGAAAAATCTACGGACCCAACCAAAAAGAATGTTAGTTTTGGTATCGTGATCAGCGAAATCTTCCCCGAAGACAAGGCTGCATGGGATCTCTTTATCCGCAGCCTCGAAAAAGCCAGCGAGGACGATTCTATGGGGAATCCAGCAGCTTAGACTTGCCGAACCTCTCGCTGCAAAGTTCCTACATAACCTAAAATACTGGTTTTTATAAACCATATTAAACTTATTACAATGGGTCCTGGGTCAGGTTTTAGGTTCCACGGACCGATCCCCATAGCTGACCTACTCCATAAGGACAGCACACACCCCGTGGAACCAATGAATCCAGCACTGACTCCGTATGAAGGCAAAGAATTCCTCCATTCCAAGGATAGGGAGGCTTTTTCCCGTCTTTGGGTCGATACCCAGATTCAGTCTCTATTTGACGGATGGCTAAAAGGGTTTACGGTCTTCCAAATCATAGCTGCTCTATCTTTTGCCTTCTGGTGCCCGCCCCTCTTCCTTCCATACTTTTCTAAATTTTTTGTTCTCTGCTTTTTTGCAACCGCAGCGGTTTACTATTTCACCACGACACACAAAATTCAGCCCGCACAAGCTTGGTTATACCTGCAGATTATTTTAGGGTTTTTGATGCTCTTAACCATCAAAGACACTCTCTTTTTAAACCTAGAACTTTCCGTTTTTATCAATCTTATCATTATTTATTTTGGCGCTTCCCTCTATTCGACGGTAGGGATCCCCCAACCCATGTCTCTCTCCTTAAAAAGCCTGTTTTTTAATATCTTGATTAGCCTTGCTGCATGCAGCGGTCACCATGAACTTCCGTTTTTGCAGGTGGCTGCTATTTTAATTTTCACCAATCTTTTGACCCTTGTGGTCAACCACTCCCGTTACCAAGGGCTCCTCAGAGAATCATCTCTGGTGTACGACGCTCGTAGCCTTATGATTAAAAACGAACAGATGTCCCGGGAAAACCTCGAAAAGGAGTTTCGCCAAGCCCAGGAGATCCAAGACTCTTTTTTACCCCCTCCCGAACAGTTCGAGACCAAACACCTGCGTGTCCAATACTACCAAGAAAAATATGGGTTCCTCGGTGGTGACTGGATGGCTCTACGACTTTTACCGAGTGGAGACCTCTTAAGCCTAGTGATCGATGTCACCGGGAAAGGGACCGCAGCAGCCCTTGTGGTCCATGCCGTCCAGTCCCTTTGGATCCAGGCATCCCACCAGCAGCATTTTGACCCCATCGCTTGGATCTTGAAAGTCAATCGAGTCCTTAAATTTATGGGCGAGAAAAGCTCCCAAACCCTAACCTTAGGAATGATTATACTCTCTAAAAACCATGGTACCTATTACAGCGCCGGACATATTCCACTGTTTATGGCTAAAAAAAGCGGCAGAGACACCTCCGTAAGATCGATCTTAGGACGTGGAGATATCTTAGGACTTAAGGATCATATCGAAATCCATCCAGTGGTCTTTCCTTGGAACGAATCCGAACAAAACACCATCTTATTGGCTACAGATGGAGTTTTTCCCCATGGAACTCTCACTAGAAGCAAAGAAGTGATCGAGATCATCAAACATCTCAAACAAAATCCAAATCCCCTTAAGGCCATAGATTCCAAAGATGATAAACTGCTCCTCCTTATCCAGACGGTGGCCCATGGATAGCTTTCTACATTTTTTAAGAACAACATTTTCTCCTGGGGTTTCCCCATCAGATGCTGAATATATCGATCAATGGATCGATCGCTCCCAGGAACAGTTTTTAGATCGCTTTAGGGGCAACGTGCTGATGATCCTAGGGGCCATGGAAATAGGAATCTACACCTTTAGTCAAGCGCAATTCAGAAAAGGTCTCCTTATCACCAACGGGATCCTGCTCTTTTTAGCCCTGATCTCTCCTTATTTAAAAAGGACCTTTAGCTTTAAAAAAATCAATCTCATCACGATTATGCTTACCATCAACAACCTTGGCTATGGCTGGACTTTAAAATCCGGTTTAGACGCTGCTCCTACTGTTTCAGGGGCCTCACCTATGGTGATTCTCTACACCATCGGTATAGGCTTCTCTATCATTCTAAATAGACTAAAGCCTAAATATAATTTAGCTTATTCATTTCTATTTACGTTTTACACGATTTTTATCTATGGATCTTCAGGAATCCAAAAATCGGGCGATCTATTGACCCAATTTGTGATCTTGGCAACTTGGAACACCATCGCCTTTGCCATCCATTTTGGCCGTTATCAGGCCACCTTCAGAGCTGCTCTCTTGGAGAAAAACCAGGAGGATCTTTTTAAAAGAAACGAAAACCTCAAACTAGAGTCCATCAAACACGAACTGGTCCTAGCCCAAGAGATCCAAGATTCCATCTCGACCCCCTCTGGATTCACCACAAAAGGCGGCATTTCTGGGTATTTTTTTCAAAAGAAAAGCGGCTATCTTGGGGGCGATTGGATGGGATCCTTTCAAAGCCCGGGAGGGAACATGTATATCGTGATCGTTGATGCCACGGGCAAAGGGATACCTGCAGCCCTTGTGGTTCATGCCGTCCAGTCCCTTTGGTCCGCCGCCAGTACCGAACCAGATTTTGATCCCATAAAATGGATCCATGATGTCAATAAGACTCTTATAACCCTCGGCCAAAAATCGCCACAGACCTTATCCCTCGGTCTGATCACAATCGCTGAAAGAACTGTCACCTACGAATCCGCAGGCCATGTTCCCCTCTATTTTATCACAAAGTATGCAAACCAATATGAGATCAAGTCGATGAATTCTCGGGGCAATCTCCTGGGGGTCAGCGAAAACCTGCAACTGGTCTCAGAATCTATCGATCTGGACCAAACCGGGAGCCTCTGGGTGGTCGGCGGCACCGATGGGGTTTTTGTGTCCGGCACGCGCCTGTCACCCCGTGAAGCCAGCTATATGTTACAGAAAATCCAAGAGCGAAAACCGGAAGACCTCCTTGCCACCGATGTTGATGACGACAAAATTCTACTCTTATTGGAGAAAGCAGCATAAAACCAGAAAAAACCCTCCATCAGCTTATTCTAGGAAATCAAAGATTTGTCGAGGGACTCAGCCTTCGGAGTGCACAGGCCACTATCGAAAAACGGGTCAAGCTCGCCCGTGATGGACAAAAGCCTATCGCCACCGTCCTCACATGCTCTGACTCTCGGCTGCCGGTAGAAATGATCTTCGACGCCGATATCGGCGACCTTTTTGTGGTCCGCAACGCCGGCAATATGGTCTCAAATTCGGTGTTAGCAAGTATGGAACTGGCCTTCCTTAACTTTGGAGTCGACCTCTGCATCGTCCTCGGACATACCCAGTGCGGAGCCGTGGAAACCGCCATCCACTATCATAAGACCCAAGAGAGTCCTACCAAGCATATCAAACAACTCATCCAATCCATCATGCCCCATGTCGACAAGACCTCCCCCGAGACCAAGGACCTAAACTCTCCCCAATATGTAAACACCGTGATCCGCCGCAATATCATCAGTAGTTGCGATAAAATTATCGACGGAAGCACACTACTCAGAACTCACAGAGATAAGGGCAAACTCAATATCGTAGGGGGAATTTACAATATCCGGACTGGAGTGGTCTCCTTTGACTTACAGCCTCTCCTCGATTGACCCTGGCTCCATGTGGGATGCTTCTAGGCAAATAGATCGTCGAGTGTGATGATCGAAATGTCTCGGTCCCTTGCCATTTTCTTGCAGGCATCCGTCGCCCCTCCCGAGAGCACCAGAAACAGTTTTTTCGACCAGTTGTCTCTGGGAAGGGGATAGGCTTTGGATTCTAGCGCCTCTAAGAATTCTTCTCCTTCCGAAAGACCAACAGCAGATCCTTTCCATTTTGCTTCCAGTATGCGCACCTGCCTATCATCATTACAGGATATGACTATATCAATCTGTGTTTGATTCGGAGTCCAAAAAGTCCCAACTTGAAAGCTGGAACTTCCCAACTGGAGCTTGGAAAAAAGTAAGGCCTTGCGATGAGAAGTATTCGTAGCTCCCGCATTAAGTATATTTGTAACCAATAGCTCAAAGGCTTTGCCTGTAAAATTTAGAATATAATATCCATTGTCTGAACTAAGGAGGTCGTTTAAAGGCATTCCTTTTCGACTATTGTCTCGTATTTTTGCACTCATAGGTTCGAGTATCTGAAAGTATGTGTTGAGAAAGAAATCGTCCATATGGTACCGAACACCGGCCTTGTTTCTCTTTTTTTCACCAAATGGAATGAGCTCTTTTATGAGCCCATAACTTTCCAGACGGTTCAAAATTTGGTGAACATGAGGGCTAGCGATCCCAGTCACTTTTTCAATTCCAGCCGCTGTCTTACCGCTTTGGCCAAGCGATCCTAGAACGCGTTTAACGTTTAAAATAGCCCCTTCTCCTGTTGATTCAACTTCAAGAATAGCGTCCACTTCATCAAGAAAAATGGAATCATCCGTAAACGCAGCATCATTGATCGCTCTCAAAAAAGGCTTGCTGGCATCAAAACGATCGAGGTAATAGGGAACTCCACCGAACATCATGTATAGAAAGACAATTTGTTCAGCATTCCATTTAGGAAAGTAGTAACGTGAAACTTCATCCAGAGTGAAGGGATGGACCCAAAGATCTCCTTTTGTTCGTAGCCCTCGCAGAACGCCTTCTGAATGGTCGACCTCAGCTGCGAAAAATCTGTTTGATGAGCCAGAAAGCAAAAGCTTAATATTGATTTTCTTGTGAATTCGTTCCCAAAATTCTTTTATGCAACCGAGTATTCCAGAATGTTTTTTTGCCAGCCACTGGATTTCGTCAAAGGCAACTAGTAAAGGAAGTTGCGAAATATGGGGTTTCGTGGCCTCGTTTTCTAATTCTCTAAGCAGAAAATCCCACGTCAAAGCGTCTCGACGGAGTTTTTTGAGGAAAAGATTTTTCGTGAATTCCATCCAGGCTTTAGCAAAGCGCTCTCGGCACAAAGCGTCGGTCTCATCGACTCGACCAGAGAACCGAAAGGCCCTTCCCCCCGCTCCAGAATGCTCTTTTGTCAGCTCCCGAAGCAGCTCTGACTTACCTATTCTGCGGCGCCCTCTCACGAAAATAAGCTCAGCCCCTTGGGTAGACCAGATTTCATGAAGTCGTTTCAGTTCAGCTTCGCGACCATAAAAGTTGTTTTGTTTCATTGTGTTAAGCCAAAATTAGATTAAACTTAAGATTAAGGGCACCCGAAGTTAATATTAAGTTTTTTACTGTCCGTTTTCATTAAGTTTATTCGTTAGTCAATGAAGACTGATATGTATATCATTGTATTTATTGTAAAATAATACCTTAAATTAACTTAAGTGGAAGTAAAAATAAAGTATTGCTTTTTCATGAGCCTCCGTCACCCATATTATGGCCCGTGAATACCCAAGACCATCATTTAATTGACAGCGTTATCAGCCTGAATTTGTCAAGTAAGCCTCTACATCATCTATATCTAATAATTTCATAGGTTTGTTAAATTTTACTAAAGAAATCTAATATATATCCGATATGTGTAATACGCATGTCATTATGTAATTGACATGTTTCTATAAGGATTATAGACTATCTAAAGGGGGATTCAAGTGGGGGGTTGATCAGGATGGAAAGCAATCTAGAAAAATGCTTCGACGACTTTCATGAGGAAATTAAGCGTCACTGCAGTAACAGGGTTGTTTTCCGCAAGCATTTTAGAGTCGACTACCAGCATATTGATCGAAAATCTGACTCAGAGGAATTTCGCTTAAATTTAGGTGATGAAACTTTGGCCGCTATAATACGCGGCGGAACACTCAATTACGATCAAAGCACCAAGCAGGGAAACCGAATAACTCTTGCTTTAGAGGCGAAGCTAATAAATTTTGAATGGATGACTCTAGGGGACATAGAAAATCAAAAGCCACCTCGGATTGAAGAAGAGGTCTATGTCAGAGCGGTGGTACGCAATGGCAAACGAGGAATAACTGTTATTGTGACTGCCTATGACCTCTTTAAAAATAACATCAATCATTCTGTGAAAGAGGTGAATCATGAAATCTGGTAACAAAACCATAAAACTTATTGGGAAAGCATTTGAAGACCACCACAGCACCCCTGATTGTGACGGGAAATGGGAATTAGTGCTAAAAGATCGCGTGCCTTACAAATTAGACTCTAGGTTCTTTACGATCCTGGATAAATCTCCCTTTGTTATCTGCAAAAAATGTCATGCTACCTTTTTTGCTCCTGGATTCGAGGAGTGGCTTAGGCACAAAGTAGCATTAGATATCTTGAAGCAGCCGGGTTTATTATCAAAACCTCTTCTTAGATTTTTAAGAAACGAAACTGGAAAAACCCAGAAAGAAATTGCAGAGCTACTTTCAATCACGACAGAAGAATATAACAAGTTTGAATCAGTCAAAAATACGACCAGGCGCCTGACGCCAGACAGGCAGGCTCGTTTAAAAATGATCTTTGCTGACCTTCTTGGAATTCAAGATCCAAGCGTACTTGTGAAGATGGGTTACGTTGACGACAATGAGGCAAGAGTCCCCCAAAACGTCAGTGGGGAAGATTTCGGTAAATTATGCATTGGATAGGATCTTGAGAGCCGCCACACTCGTCGCTGTCAATCTTGAGACCGGCAGGCGCAGTTCAAAATTCCGGACTCAATCCGGTGACACTTTCGCGTGCCGCGCTACCCAGATCTTTCCATAGGGCCCTAAAGGCGGCTTCTCCCCCAGCCATCCATGCTTCAAGTGAGGCGGTGCCCACCACCACATAGTCCGCATGGCCTGCTAGCTTGCGGATATCGTCCCCTGATTTGACCCCAAACCCGACCGCCAAGGGACAATCGGTTTTACGTCGCACTTGGTCTAGCATTTGATTGAGATCTTGATTAAAAGCACTGGGAGACCCGGTCACCCCCTTGCGGGCGACCACATAGACCAGCTCCCTGGCCCCACTCAAGACCCGGTCCGTCCGTGCCCAGTCCCCATGGGGGGCGACTAAACGAATATTAAAGAGTCCCTCCCCCTGGAGAGCCGCCTCATAGGTTTGGCTAAATTCCAGGGGCAGATCAGGGATGATCGTCCCAACCACGCCGCTCTTTTTAAGCTCCTGGGCAAACTCTCGGTAGCCGCGTTGGTAGGGAATATTGAGGTAGGTCATGACTACAAAGTCACACTGGTCCCCATGGGCCTTGACCAGCTCTTGGATCAGATCCAAAGACGACTGGTAGGTCACCCCTCGGGCCAAGGCGCGGTGATTGGCTGCCAAAAAGACCGGGCCATCTGCTGCAGGCTCCGAAAAGGGAATCTGAATCTCTACGATAGTCGCCCCGGCTTCCACCATCACGGCCACCATCTGGCGAGTCGCTTCGGTGGACGGTTCGTGGGCGATCACATGCCCCATAAGACCCGTGGAGAATGGTTTTTGTTTGAGTATCACAGGCTCTCCCTCGCTCCGTCAAAATATGAGCCGCTCTAGGATTTCTTGTCTCTTTTAAGGCGATACCTTGCGACTTTGTGTTCTAAAAATTGCTGCCAAGAAGGATCTTCGAAAGCCTCGGCAATGGTGAAGATATCCTTATCGCCACGCCCCGAGAGGTTGATCAAGATCTTAACCTCCCGGCCAGGCTCGCTGGGCTCTAACATCAGCTGTCTGGCATCCCTAAGGGCCGCAGCGACCGCATGGGTGGACTCCAAAGCACCGATGATTCCCTCCTTAGCCATCATCACCCGGTGGGCAGCGATCACTTCGGCGTCGGTCGCTCCGGTGACCTGGATCCGCCCCGTCTCAGCCAAATAGGCAATGATCGGCGACACACCCACATAATCGAGACCCGCTGCTACAGAATGGGTGTCGAGCATCTGGCCATCTTTGGTTTGTAAAAAAAGGCTCTCGTAACCTTGGGCAATCCCCATGGTCCCCTGACCACTGGCCAGGCGCGCTGCGTGCTGTCCTGGAGCCATTCCCTTACCCTGGGCCTCAACTCCGATCAGTTTAACTTCAGGATCATTAAGAAACCCCTGGAAGATCCCCAGAGCATTGGAACCACCGCCCACACAGGCATAGACGTAATCGGGAAGCCCGCCACCGTGGGCCATCATCTGCTCACGGGCCTCAAGTCCCGTCACGCTTTGCAGCCAGGCTACAAGCATCGGAAAGGGATGGGGTCCACAGGCCGTCCCCAAAAGGTAGTGGGTGTCTTCGAAATGACTGGACCAGTCACGCATGGCGGCGTTGATAGCATCTTTAAGAGTCCTGGCACCATCCTCGACGGACACCACCTGGGCCCCCAGCTTTTCCATCCAAAAAACATTGGGCCGCTGGCGCTCCACATCTTCGGCTCCCATATAGATGGTCGCCTTAAGTCCAAATCGGGCTGCCATGGTCGCCGTGGCGATCCCGTGCTGGCCTGCTCCGGTTTCGGCAATCACCCTGGTTTTACCGAGGCGCTTGGCCAGGAGACCCTGACCGATCACGTTGTTGATCTTATGGGCTCCGGTTTGGTTGAGGTCTTCCCGCTTTAGAAAAAACTGTACCCCTTCCATAAGTCCAGAAAGCCGCTTTAGGGGAGTGATCGGTGTCGGTCGACCACTAAACTCTCGCAGCTCCTGGAGGTACTCATCCCAAAAAGTAGGATCATGCATCACCTGCGTCGCCGCCCGGGTAAGCTCGGTCATGGCAGGCATCAAGATCTCGGCCACATAAGTGCCACCAAACCGGCCAAAATAACCACGGTCATCGGGTGTCAAAACCTTTACAGGCGGCATCATCGGGGTCACCTCGCTGAATATTGGGTTTAGAAGCCACCCTCCGGAGTCCCACCAGACTTGGAAGATGGTTTGTTTTTAGAGGGTGCCGTCTCCCCCTTATCGTCGGGAAAACTCGACGTAAAGGAGTATGAGCTTATGGTACCGTCTGGTTTCCAGTAAATCTTAAGCTCTTTTGTGTAGCTATCCCCCACAAGGAAGTAGCGATAAAAGCCGTAGGTCCAGGTGGTGCGTCCACTGGAGCTTCCCACCGACCGAGGCTCGCCGAGGATCATCCGGACATCCTCTTGTTTGGTATGGCCCTCCTTAAGCCAGGAGGTCTCGGATTTGAAATCGTTTCCCGCAGTCACGCAGCTGGTGGTCCCTGTGAAAGCGCCAGCAGCGAGGGTCCATAACAAAAAGGAAGCACGGGTCAGGGTCCGCAGGCTCATCTAAAAACTCCTCTATGGCAGGTATCAAAGTAAGACGGTTTTATGGACTAAGACCTTTTCCTCACTCCGAGGATCATGATCGGCCTTAGGCTCTTTCTTAACACGCTCTGCTCCAAGAACCTAGCCCAGACAGAAAAACGCAAAAACACAGAGCATCGTTGCCGAGACTCTGTGATTGCAATTTCCCTAAACAAGAACCCTACGGCGAAAACTTCCTAAACACCAGCTCCTGCGTCGTTCCCTGCGGCGATAGATGTCTCTAAAACCTCGACTCCGGTGCTAGCAGGCAGGACCACTTTTTGGCCCGTTCGAACGATGTCTTGGAGTTGAAACCCAATTAAAGACTTGGGGACCCAAAATAAAACGGCGAGTTCTGATATGATATTCCGTCGAGAATCCAGTTTAGACATCTCTTGGGCTACCATTCCCTTGGGGGCCAAAAGGCTTGCCACAAAGAGGATCTCTTCGAACTCGATGGTCGTCGCATCCAAAGGACCTAGCTCCGGAAAGCGTGACCTCTCGCCTTCAAAAATAATGCGCGCCAGGTCTTTGGTCATCCCCATCCGCGTCTGGGGCTTAAGGTCCCCTTTACGGTAGTTGATGGCATAGTGTCCCGGCTTGACCCGCAGGACTCTACTCAGCTTGTCGATCATATCGATCGGTTGGGCCGAAATAAAGGCAAAATTCCTGAGGACTTCAGGGATGTAGAGCGGTGGCGTCGCAAAATGAGTCTGGCTGTGCAGCATAGCTACAAAGTCCTCGACTAACTTGCGTGCAGCTTTGACCCGTTCAGGAGGTAGACTAGCCACCTTCTGATGAATCTGCTTAAAGTTGTGGGACTCTTGCCATTCATAGTAGGCTTCGTCAAGACCCGCCAACCCGCTCGCCACATCGTGGATGAGTGATGTTTCCACCTCGAGAACTTCTGCCAACTTAGCCAAGCTGAAAACAGAACGGACGTTTTTTTCGCCGCGTTTCCAATGGCTACAGTCTGATGGGTTAAAGTTAAGGATTGAGCCAACGTCTTGGTCGTTGACTTTGGCTCCCTTTTGGCTCATCAGTACCTTCTGGCAGAACTTAAAGAGCTGAACAGAATTAGGAAATTTTACCGCTCCTGAGCGCTTCATCGCCCCTCCCGTGGACGCCAAGGCCTGATGCAGGTCGTTCGGATACACACTAATCAACATTCGTTATATTGGCTTATAAAAAATATACAGAGGAACCCGAACCTCTGTCAAGAACCCTCCCTGTAAAATCTGCCCAGGGGGTCTCAAAATCTGGGTCAAGGACGGACCTCAGGAGCTGCAATACCCTTTGGGGCTTGACTTATTTCCCTTGCCAACAAACTTCCACCTAAAGTTCGTCCGACGATGATTCGGAACATAAAGACATAGACCAGGTACACCAACCCCAGTCCAGCCAGGGCCACCCAAGGGTTGAGTCCCGTCAAAAGGACCACAGGTCGTAAGGCTAACCACTCACTCAGTCCGAGGGCCAAACCTTTTTTGGTGGCGATCGCACTGGCTAAAACAGCCGCGGTAAACACCACCCAAAGGCTCATAAGGATCATGACCAGATCTATCATCACCACCTGGACTCTGATCCCTATCCAGTACAAGGAAGACTCCCGAGCAGAACGGGGCGGCGATTGCAAGACAGGGATTCTCTTGGGGAGGGGGTGGGATTTTTGTACAGAAGTCACCCCATGGGTGGGGCTCGTCATTGGCAGCTTGGACCTGTCGGCTTGGACCAGTGTCCCAAGCCCCAGTCCTGGACCTACCGCCCTAAAATCAAATACAGCAGCTTCTGCTCCCCCACTTGTCTTTGACGAGGCAAGAGGTAACCTTGCCGGCACCGGACCGTTGACCATGGACACCACCTCCCATTAAGCCAGCAGTTCATGAATCCCTGGTTTGCTCATCATCTGTTAAGAAATCATATCACAGGGTCCTTAAGTTTTCGGATGATCTGCCGATCACAACCCTATGGCCCCACCTAAGAAAAAAACCGACATTCAACTCGAGGCTTTTCCCCTCTCTCAGGTGAGCTTTTATTTTGACCAAGTGGAACGTGACCGCATGGACTCCCTCGGAACCAGCAACCGTACCAAAGAGATTATGGAGATCCGAAGCCGGCTCCTCACCCTCCCCGATGGCCAATTCAAGTCCACCGTCCGCGCGGTCCAAGGCATCATCGAAGCAAAAGTGGACCCGGCACCCCACGCTGCTGGTTCTGCAGGTCAAAAGAGCCAAAAAGGAGACCCAAAAAACCCTGGCTCCCCAGACGACCCTGATCAGCTTGAAGACGAACTAACCCCAGCAACCGTGGCACTCCTCCAGTCCCAGGGGCAAAACTCGCAAAAATCCTAAGTTGGTTGACTATAACCGGCGGAGGCTCGCCAAGTGGTTTTTTTTTTGCGATAACCACTTGAGGTAAATGCTTGGAAACCCAGGAGGCCCCCGTGAGTCCAAAAGAAGTCCGACTCTATAATACCCTAAGCCGCAAAATCGAAGTCCTTACCCCGGGCACTCCTGGCACGGTCGACATCTATAGCTGCGGTCCCACGGTGTATTCCTATGCCCATATCGGAAATATGCGGGCCTATATCTTTGCTGATTTTTTAAGACGAGGCCTGACCCTCCTTGGATACCAGGTCAACCACGTCATGAACATCACCGACGTTGGCCACCTCACCGACGATGCCGATAGTGGTGAAGATAAGATGGAGCTGGGTTGCCGCCGCGAGGGAGCTTCTGCCTGGGAGATCGCCCGCAAATACACCGAAGCTTTTTTCAACCATGCTGCACAGCTCAATATCCTCAGACCCTCTACCGTCTGCAAGGCAACCGATCATATCCCCGAACAGATCAGCCTCATTGAAAAGCTGGAGACCAAAGGGTTCACCTATAAAACCGAGGACGGCCTTTATTTTGACACCAGCCGGTTTGAACGCTACCCAAACCTCGCCCGTCTAGACACCGAAGGACTCCGCGAAGGCCTAAGGGTAGATAAAGGAGCAAAACGCCATAAGACGGACTTTGCCCTCTGGAAGTTGGCCAAGCCAGGTGAAAAGCGCCAGATGGAGTGGGACTCCCCCTGGGGACGAGGGTTTCCCGGCTGGCATATCGAATGCAGTGCCATGGCCATGAAATACCTCGGCGCCCAGTTTGATATCCACACAGGCGGAGTCGACCATATCCCCATCCATCACACCAACGAAATCGCCCAGTCTGAGTGTGCGACGGGAGTCCAACCTTTTGTCCGAGTCTGGATGCACGGAGAATTCCTGCTCCTGGACGACTCCATCAAGATGTCCAAGTCAGCAGGTCATATCCTCACCGTGGACACCCTGATTGAAAAGGGCTTTGATCCTAGGAGTTTCCGGTTTTTAGTCCTCCAAACCCATTATCGTAAACAGTTGGGCTTTTCCTATGAGGCTCTCACCGCTGCCCAAAAAGGTCTGGAGCGGCTGATCCAACAGGTGATCAAGCTTCCTGCCCCCAGCACCTTATCCCTAGAAGCTGGACCTAAGACGCAAGGTGCCCTGGACTACCATGCTGCCTTTATCCACGGGGTGGCCCAGGACCTCAATATGCCCCAGGCCCTGGCAGAGGTCCATAAACTGGTGGGCGATGGCGCCATCGATCCCCAAGAAAAAACCCTTCTCCTCGCCGCGTGGGACGAGGTGTTAGGGCTCGATCTATGGACCCCGGTCAAAACCAACGAAGAACCTGTGCCCCAAGAATGCCTGGACCTCCTGCTTCTCAGAAACCAAGCACGCCAGCAGCGCCAGTGGACCGAAGCCGACCGTTTGCGGGGAGAACTCCTAAGCCGCGGGTTTGAGATCCTCGACTCCCCCCAAGGGAGTAGCCTCAAAAAACGCTCCTAGGAGTCTTCGACCATGCGTGACCGCCTCCATGTGGCCAAGGGCCTTCAAGAGCTTATGGACCGAGGGTCCCAGGGTCCCCAGGGAGTCTTGGCGACCCTTGTGGCCGTGGAAGGGTCCTACTATCGGCGGCCCGGAGCTAGGGCGCTTTTAGCCCGTGGTCCTAGTGGCGCATTGGAAATCCTAGCTGGCATCATCAGTGGGGGCTGCATCGAACAAGACCTACTCAAAGCTTCCGATGCTGTCTTAGACCGTGGGTCCCCCTCGGTCTTTTATGCCGACCTCACGGCGCCAGACGAGGTCCTCTTGGGCTACGGCACAGGCTGTCCCGGAAAGATCAAAATCCTTCTAGAACCTGTGGGCCCCCTTCATACCTGCCATGGCTACTCTCCCCCAGTGTTAACAGCCTACCAACCCTTTCCCGACCTCCTAAAGATTGGGATCGTCTATGAATCGGACCAGGAGGACTTCCCCATCGGCCTTAGGATCTTGGAGCCAAAAAGCCCCGCCTGCCCTGAGTCGGTCAAAATTTTTTGGGAATCCCCCCTTCGCCCACCACAGATCTATCTCTTTGGAGCAGGTCCCGACGGCAGGGCGACCACGGAAGTCCTCCTATCCCAAGGGTTCCCCGTACAGGTCTACGACCATCGGCCCTACTGGGCTGACGAGGGAGTCTTTCGCCAAAACCTGGCCTTTAAGGGCCCCTCAACCTTAAAGGTCAGTCTTTGGACCGAACGGGACGGTGCCGGTCCGGAGGGATGGGGGATGGACTCCCAGAGTCTGGTGATTCTTATGACCCATCATTTTTTAAAGGACCTGGAGATCTTATCTAAAATCCAGTCTGTCCAGCCTCGCTATATCGGAATTCTAGGATCTCGGCGACGAGCAGCAGCCCTACGGGAAGCCTGTGAAAACCATAAAATCCCCTGTGACTGGACTAAAGTCCATGGGCCGATCGGCAAAACCCCTTACCCCTGTGACGACCCCTGGCAGATTGGACTGGCGATCGCCGGGGAAATTCTCATGCAGATCTCTCCTAAGGAAGACCCTTACCATGCCAAAGACACCACTTTCTAAAACTCCCATAGTCGTCGAAAATATTGGCAAACTCATCACCCTTGAGCCCTTAGCTAAGACCTTTTCGGGAGGCTCCGTAACCATTAAAGACCTAGGTATCCTAGGTCCAAAAGCCTGGCTGGCCATCGACCAACATGGCAGGGTACACGGAGCGGGCGTAGCTCCCCTCCCCTCCTTGTATGATCAATGGACAAAAGTCGACGCCCAGGGTGGCCTGGTCCTCCCGGGACTGGTGGACAGCCACACCCATCCCTTGTGGGGGGGCTCCCGAGATGGGGAGTTTGTCCTGAAAGCTGCTGGAAAAACCTACCAAGAGATCGCCCAGCAGGAGGGGGGCGGGGGCATTTTGACCACAGTCCGAGCGACGCGCCAGGCAGGGGACGAAGTGCTGGCATCCCTCCTTGGACAGCGGCTGGAGCGCATGCGGGCTTCGGGGACCACGACGGTGGAGGTCAAATCCGGCTACGGTCTTTCCGTCAGCGAGGAACTCCGCCATCTCCGGCTCCTTCATGAGGTATCCACCCAGCAGGCCATGACCCTACGGATCACCTGTCTGGCACTCCATGCCCCCTCTCCGGACTTTTCCAAGGTGGACGACTATATCGCTCGCTGTTGTCAGGAACTCCTCCCCGAAGCCCATCGGCTCGGCCTGATCAGCAGCGTCGATGCTTTTGTGGAACGGGGGTATTTCACCCCAGAGATGGTCCAACCCTACCTCCAAAAAGCCACCGACCTAGGGCTGATGATCCGGCTCCATGCAGACGAGTTTCAAGAAAGCGGCGCTGCGCTTTTGGGTGCCACCTGGGGGGCCAGGAGCCTGGATCATCTTCAGTGCGTGAGTCCAGATGCTTTACCCCAGGTGGCCGCTTCAGGCTCCGTGGCGACTCTTCTCCCGGGGACATCCCTCTACTCAAGGATTCCCTGGGCCCAGGCAAGCCCCCTGCGCCAGCAGGGAATCCCCGTAGCCTTAGGGAGTGATTTCAATCCTGGATCCTGCCTCCTAAGCAATCTTCCCCTGATGGCAAGCCTTGGGGCCGTCCACTGTGGACTCACCTTAGAGGAGGCTATCGCTGCCGTGACCTTCATCCCTGCCTACAGTCTAGGTCTGACCCCTCACCGTTATTGGGGGCAGCAGAAACAGGGGGGAGGTGGGTTTAAGGGAGCCCTCGCTCCCGGCTTTGACGGCGATTTTATCCTCTACTCCCATACCCGTGCCAGCCAGTGGCTGGCGGATTTCGGCCAAACTCCACCCCAGCGCCTTTGGATCCAGGGCCAAGAGATAGCCCTTAACGGTAGCGGACCTCAGTGATCGAGTATTCAATCTCTCCTTTAGGAACACGCACCTCTACTGTTTGACCAGCCCTCTTACCTAATAGGGCTCGGGCCAGGGGTGAGCTTAAGGAAATCAGCCCTTGCTGGATGTCGGCCTCCAGGTCCCCTACGATACGAAAAGACCTGGACTCACCGTTATCCTCGTCGAGGACGGTTACCCAGGCTCCAAATTTAACACGGTCTTCCGCCGACTGGCCTTCCACATCGCTTTCGATGATTTGGGCTCTCGAGAGTTTGTCTTCGAGGTCGGCGATCCGCCCCTCGATAAAACCCTGTTTTTCCTTAGCGGCATGATATTCAGCGTTTTCGGAAAGGTCACCATGGCTTCTTGCATCGGCTATTTCCCGGATGATCGTTGGCCTTTCGACTGATTTAAGGTTGTCAAGTTCACCTTTTAATTTGTGATATCCCTCTTTTGTAAACGGCACGGTCTCAGTCATGATCTTTTTAACTTTCTCATCGTGCATCATCATGGGTGAACTCAGGTTGAATGGATTGGCTTACAGATAATGCGTTGACAGCCTTTCCTCACGGATCCCTAGGGATCTCTGCCCAGTTGACATTGGTCATTTTTGTACTGAAATGGTTTTCAGTGCAAGTCATTCCTATGGGGAATTTATGATCTATAGGTTGTGAGTCGCGGAAAAAGCAAACGATGTGGCCGACGCCTTGACGTCTTGGACCTGGTGATCCCCGAGTTTTTGGGCTTGGCCTTTGCCTTGTTGGAGAATAGCTCCAAGGGATATCTGACTGTTGGGTTGGACCCAGGCAGCAAAGAGGCTTGCCCCCGAAAAATCGATATGGTCAGGTTGGCCGCAGAATTTTTTGTTAAACTCCGCGTTGGCACAGGTCTGGCCAGAGGCTACATCGTAGTTGCCTTTTTTGATTTTGGGCCGGGAATCGTTATTGGTAAAAAGCCCAAACCTTACGGGAAAAGCAGGCGCTGCATACCACTCAAAACCCGTGTGGTAGTTGGTGAGAGCACCTCGGTTATATTTTGGTCGGTCGCCGTTGACAGCCAGGGCCTTGCTGTCGGTCACCGCAGAATAGTTGACGATATCGAAAGCCCAAAGAAAAGTCGGGCCAGCAAACCAGGCAAACCCAAGCCGGGTTTCCATGGGCATCGACTTATAGGAATCCTTATAGTCCGTTGGATTTACCACAGAACTGGTTGCCGATGCCAAGGTGCCTTGGCCTTGGCCAAGGGTGACCTTTTGGGCGTCGGAAAGGGTCAAGGTCCGGGTCTCGCTGCCCACTGTATAATTGTCCGAGACGACAATCCCTTTTTTGATGGTGAGACCTGTGGCAATCCCCGATGGTAGAGATAGCTGCACCCCTAAGACCGGCTGCATGGCAAAGACCTTAAGCTGTTCGCGGATATTCTGTCCTAAAACACGCCAGCCCACACCGACTGAGCCATCTGCCAGTTTCACTGGTATGGACTGTAGGGCATCCTGGTATTCTTGGACCAGCTCGTCGGCCGAAAAATAAGTCATCCCAAAACCAAGGGCCAGATTAGGCATCGGGCGATAGCCGATGGCAGCCCCGGCATAGTTGGTGTTAGCGCGGGCATTGGAAGTCCGGTGGTAGCGTTCGACCGTCGTGCTGCCGATCACTTTATTTTCGATCAGGGTGTCTTGGTCTTTGAGGTCGCTATCTACTGAGTACACGCCAAAAGCAAAGACCAGTCCTGGGACGTATCGATCGAGTTTCTGAAGGCCACCAAAAAAGGGTGACAGGGACCCAGCGCTTTCTTCGATAAAGGGTTCGTCCCCAAGGGTCTTTAGGTAGGAGGTCTCCTTTGAGTAAAAAGCATTTGCTGATGCCGAAATATCATTTGAGAGGGCAAAAGCCAATCCCGCTGGATTGTAGTAAACCCCGGAGGCATCGTCAGCAACCGCGCCAAAAGCCCCACCCATCCCTACCGACCGGGCTCCGACAAGTACGTTTGAGTAGTGAAACTGGTCCGCTAACCCTAGTTGAGCGACCAGGAGGGGGGCTCCACAAATCCCTATCGTCCATAGGACCGCTCGTCTTTTTTCTAAACCCATTTGGTTTCCCTCATACTGCCGATATTCAAGGCTAAGGATATAGGATATATTGATAACTTTTCATTGGGGTTCTAATCTTTTTCTGGCTTAGGAAAGATCCGTTTCACCTTTTCAAACCGTTCGGTCCCACTGGCACCGATAATTTCGTTGGCCTTAAGGGTTTTAAGTAATTTAGCGATGGCTTTTTTACGCTCTTCGATCGGCGGATGGGTTTTCTCGAGATTTTTAACTTTTTTGTTTTTGTCTTCGAGCCGACTTAGAAACTGTACCATAGCCCGAGGGTCATAACCTGCCCTGATGGCATATTTAACCCCTTCGTTGTCGGCTTCGTATTCCATCTCTTTGTCGAGGCCTTTTTCGGTAATGAGATTCATCCCTGCCTGGGCTGCTTGCAGGACGTTAAGACCAGCTCCTGCAGATCCGGATAGATAACGAGCTAAGACCACGCCGGCACCGGTTTGTTCTGGCACGGGGCGTCTCCGCGTCCCCAGGGTAGGATCTGATTTACCGGAATCAGCCCGCCCTTTGGCCGCATCATCCATTTCTTTTTGTTTCATTTTTTTCAGGGTGTCAAACATATGTTTTTTACCCACATGGGCCACTTCGTGACCGAGGATCGAAGCTAGCTCTGCCTCCGTCTTGGCGTTGCGCAGCGCTCCCATGGTGATCAGGATATAACCTCCGGGACAGGCAAATGCATTGACCGACTCATGCTTGAGGATGGCTATCATAAACCGACGCTCTGGGTAGTCGCTATAGCTGGCCACATAGTTGGCCACTTGGTTGGCATACCCAATCACCCTAACATCTTCGATGCGACCATAATACCCTAAGAGGCGCCCCGCCATATTACGGCCCACTTCCACTTCGGCCCGCATTTCTTCAATGGTCTTATTCTCGGCGCCGGAAAGCCCACTGGTGACTTCTTCCTTAGCCGTTTTTTGTTTGGTACAGCTCCACCCTAAGACCACCAAGCCGCAGCTTAATGTACTTAACCATAGACCGATTCCTATGGAACCGACTGCATAAACTGGTGCCATCCGAATACCACCACTAAACTGGGTTTTATTCTAGGTTAACCAGTTTCGAGGATAACATCAAGACCAGTCGTTTTTGCCGTAGCAGATACCTTTAGCGAATATTTGAAGTTTATCTATTCTTTACAGAGACTCTCCCTAGTCTGGCGTTGGAGCTCAGCTAGAGTGACCCCAGCAGAGATGGAAATGCCGTCAAAGATATAAACGTAGCCTCTGTTTGATTTTACAAAATAACACCCACCCCCTTCGAGGACACACCGTGGACTGTCTAATGGATTTTCCTGACCATCGATTTTAGTCAGCGGTACAAAGGCCGTATTCACCAGTTTATTCTTGGCAGTCGCAGGATAGATGGTACTATCAAAACCGAAGTTGACTAAAACATCAGGTAGGTTTTCGTATTTTTCGATCGTTTGAATATTACTCCGGACGACCCCACCTTCACAAAAGGACTCTGGTGCGATCCCTTTAGCCACGTTCGCCGCATTTTGATTCATGTTCCAGAGGTGTGTGGGCATAAAGCTAATCCCCGGCACGGGTGCATCTCCTGGCTCAGGAGTCGGGAGTGGCCACTTGGCATCCTTGGCCTTGGACAGAGCAAAGGGAAACCGCTGTTTCACTCCAGGATTTAGCGGATCTGTGACGATTAGATAAGCGGTTGTATCGGGGAGGCCTTTTTGTGGAATCTGTCCATAACGATGCCACATGGCATACTGTGGAGCCTCTTCGCTGGGACTTGGCACGGAGTGGCCCTCTGGATTTTTAAATTCAAGTTCGTTTTTATACTTAGCTAAGTTAACTTTTTTATTGTCTCTGACCAAGGCGCAGCCAACCACCTCCTTAGAGTCATCCTTTGGAAAGCTGGTACGATTGAGATCAACCGTAGCACAGGTCAGGAACGCGCCAGAAATAATCTGAGGTTCGTCTCCCCGACGGTCTTCGTCTGAGTCAGGCTTTTCAGTTTCGCCATTAAGGGCGCTTTTTTGCTCTTTAGTGGAGCCTTCCTTTTTTTGTGCGCTTCCGCTGAGCTGGCCTTGGTTACAACTTAAGGTCATGGCCACGAGGCTACCACTCACTGTAAACCCACAAAGGATCTTGCCCCATAGGAGATCTGGTTGTGACTGGACAGTGTTTTTATTGTTGTTAAGCATGGTCTGCACCCTTTTATAAAACGTGGTCTTAAAAAACTCCCCTCTACCAAGCACTTATTGTTTCGGCAGTTGGATTAAAGTTCTTAAGGGGCCCTAAAAACGGGAGTTTTATAAATAAGATTTTAGAGACTTGCGCTTTTTAAAACCCAGTTATTTAAAACAAGATCCGTGGAGCTTCCTAGGTCCCAAATGATTGCGTAAGATTGGACGACCTACAATCGACGGGATATATTCCGATAGGTTTAAGTCCAGGTGGGTTTACCTAACTCAGATGTCAAGTTGACTGGAGGTTCCCAGTGTTAGATAAAAATTCCAAAATCGCCTTAGTCCTCCCCTCACAAGGAGATATCGATCTCTTTTCACGAGCTTTTGGGAGTCTTAATTTTCGCAAACTAACGGCTTTTACCTCGGGCAAAGAAGCCTACGAGGTGGTGACACGGCAGCAGTTTGATATCTTTGTGGTCGCCATGGATATGCCCGAAATGTCCGGGGTGGTGTTTGTACAAAAAATACGGGAAACGGGCAACTACGGCAACGAATCACAACTCTTCGTCTGCCAAAAGATCGAGCCTGCGATTCTCAACGTCCTCCACGAACTGGACATCTCCCACGTGATGACCTCGACAACCAAACAAGCGATGATCAGCGAAAAAATCAACCATCTCATCAAGTCAGAAAACAACCTCTCGGACTCCGAAAAATCTTACCGGGATGCTCGCTCGGCTTTATTCAACGGCCTGGTCGATATGGCATTGGATATGGCCGAAAAGTTGGTCTCTGGAGAAAATGCCTCAGAAAAAGCTTATATTTTGTTAGGGGATATTGCCAACAAACGAGGAAACACGGACGAGATGATCAGCAGTTATGCCCAAGCTCTTAAGCTTAACCCCAAGTCAGCGGTGGCAGCCCATAAACTGGCTGGTGCCTATCTGCAAAAAGGAGAGTCCAAACGGGCTGCTGATATGTATAACATGCTGGCACGGCTAAACCCCTACAATCTCAAACTCCTGGAAAACGCAGGTCTATCAAACTACAATATCCAAGACTACGATAAGGCTAACGTTTATGCCTCTGAACTCAAAGGCATGGATCCCAAAAACAAATCGGCCTCAGAACTCACCGTAAACATCAAGTTAGCTAAGGGGGATTTTGAAGGATTAGCCGATGCCCTTAAGGGCAGCCATGACGATAAGGATATCGTATCGTTCCTCAACAATGCCGGCGTCAAGCTCGCCCAAGAGAACGATGCCGCCGGAGCCCTACGGATGTACCAGAGCTGTGTTAGACAGCTCGCGGGAAGCAAGTACATCCATGCAGTCTATTTCAATATGGGGATTGCCTACAAAAAGATGAACCAAATCGAACAAGCCATCGAATGCTACGAAAAAGCTGTCAAAATAAAGCCTGATTTTGCCAAAGCAGCGGCCTCCCTAGCCGAGCTTAAAAACCGCAAAGCAAGCTAATATCTTCACTTACTTTCCCGACTCTGCCTTACGAGTGATCTCACCCATCACTTTGTCGCCCAGTTCCCCAACCTTTTTTTGCGAAACTTTAACATCTTCCATTTCATAGACAGCGCGAAGATTAGGTCTAACGCTGGCAGCATTGGCCATATCGTCGTCTTCCCTAAGTCCTCGCACGCCCATAACCGCTGATCTGGCCCGGCTCTCGGTGGCATCCTCGCCCCCTCGACCGCCTTTAACCACGCCGTTGATCGCCTTGGCCAAGTTGGTGTTGGTATCAGGTTTATGCTTTACAGCAAGGATCGATACAAAACCGGACTTTCCATCCTTGGTCTTCACTTGCCAAAACATCCCCTTGCGTTCTACCGATTCTAGCGTCTCTCCTGACTTAAGGCTCCCTATAACCTCACTCTTGTTGGTAGCATCAGTGTAGATTTCCACACCATCCTTTTTGGCTTCCACCTCTGCGGCCAGGAGCGCTGGTGCCCATAGACCTTGGAGCACTGCTGCTGCTAGGAACGATGTTGAATTAAGGATGCCCCTGATTTTTCGCTGCACCCAACCAAGATGCCTACGACCCGAGAGTAGCCCTACCCTGAAACTTTGATTTTTATTTGATAGCCCCATACTTACCTCCTGAAATCGTTATTCATAGGTAGGACTTCGGTTCTTTTTCAGGAAACTTTAATATGACCTATATTTCCATATACTTTCAATCTGTTAGCTTGACCCACAAAAAAGCCTTTTTACCCTTGCGGAGGAGCGCACCTTGAGATCCAGAAAAATCAGCGACCGCTAACCTAAAGGCCGGGTCGCTTATGACCGCTTTATTTATAGTAACACCACCTTGGGTAACAAGTCGACGGGCTTCAGCCCGAGAGGGGGCTAAACCAGTGAGTCTTAGCAGATCCAGTATGTCGAGACCATCGATCACCGCTTGTTTAGGCAATGTGGCTTCTGGCCCAGAGGCAGCGTCATCCGCTGGGACGCCTGCAAAAAGCCGCTGGGCTGACTGCTGGGCTTCCTGGGCTGCCGTCTCCCCGTGGAGGAGCTTGGTGGTTTCATAAGCAAGTTTGAGTTTTGCTTGGTTGATGGCAGAACCTGTGTAAGCTCCCAAGGCCCTGACCTCGTCCATGGGTAGATCCGTAAAATAGGCGAGACACTCGCCTACTTTGGCATCCTCCACATTGCGCCAATACTGAAAATACTCATAGGGGCTCGTCAGGGTCGGGTCTAACCAGACAGCACCTTTTTCGGTTTTACCCATCTTGCGCCCGTCAGAAGTGGTCAAAAGCGGCATCGTCAAACAAAAGGCCTGAGCTACCCCGCTGTTTTCAGCCCCCAAGCGACGGATCAACTCCATCCCGCTCAGGATATTGCTCCACTGGTCATCGCCTCCTATCTGGAGGGTGCACTGCTGGGACCGGTACAGGTGGAGAAAATCATAGCTTTGGAGCAACATATAATTAAACTCCAAAAACGATAGCCCTTTTTCCATCCTTTGTCTAAAACACTCGGCTGTCAGCATCCGGTTTACGCTAAAATGGGGCCCAATATCCCGGAGAAACTCCAAATAGCTTAAGGACCCAAGCCAGTCCACATTGTTAAGAACCAGTCCATCCTTGGGATCGTCCAGTTTCAAAAACACACCCAACTGCTTTGTGATCCCGACTAAATTTGATGTGATTTGGTCTTGGGTCAACATATTGCGCAACTCAGTCTTGCCCGTGGGGTCTCCAACCAAGGCGGTTCCCCCGCCTGCAATGGCGATCACCCGGTGACCAGCCTGCTGAAACCGCCGCAGTCCCATAATCGGCATCAAGTGCCCCACATGGAGGCTAGGCGCCGTAGGATCAAATCCAGCATACACCGTGCGCTTTGCGGTTCCTAAATGCTCCTTTAACTCCGGCTCATGGGTCACTTGGGCCACAAGTCCGCGGTCTTTGAGAATTTCAATCAAGTCCATAACTTTAATCCTTACCGATAGTGCCATCTGTTCCCTAACCAAGACCCCAAGCCTAGTTAATAATAAGCCCACTGGCCATCAAAAAGCCCATAGCTTAAACTGATTGCAGACATGTTTAAAAGCAGGAGGGTCTATGACAGCGCCCCATTTGGTAAGCCCCGTTTTGGTACTTGGTCCGGCTTACAGCGGCAAGTCCCGGTGGGCCAAAGACCAGCTTGTCCACTGCAACCAAACCCTCGTCCTCCACACGGGGCCTAAGGCTTCACCCTGGTTCGACCAGCCCGGTCAGGATGGGACCATCCCTCCATCCTGGGAATATCTGGACACGGGTCTGGACCTAGCGGCAGTCCTCGTCGAACGCCTAAAACCTGGGGGGAACTACATCGTCGACTCCCTTAACCAGTGGATTGGGCGCCTGGTCTTTGAAGAAGGCCCCCAGGGCAAAGCCCATGTGGCCCGAAGGATCCAAGATTTATTGTCCCAGTTGGGGACCAAGTGGGATGGGATGCCGACCCCAAAGCCAACCCTTTTTCTGGTGTCGGCCGAGGTCGGTGCCTCACCGCCGCCCTTCCAAGATCACGAGCGGTTTTTTCGCCAAAGCGTCGGGATTGCCAACCAATTCCTAGCCGGGTGGGCCCAGACGGTCGTTACGGTCCAAGCGGGACTAGCTTCAGTTCTCAAAGCGCCTTAACCAAAACTTGGATTTAGAGTGGTCCAAAATCCAAATTTTTGGCATGCTTAACGGAACATCCAACCAACAGGAGTCCCCCAATGATCACTTTAACCAAAAAAATATTTATATCCTGGAGCCTAATGACTCTTCTCCTTCAAGGTACCCAGGCCTTTGCGCTGATCGATGCCCAGGCCTATGTGGGTCGTAAGTGGTACCAGTTTGAGGTGGACGGCTCCCCTAAAAGAGGGGTCGGTGCCACTGTCGTGGAATTCGCCGGACATATCGACCCGATTCCCTTGATTCCCCTCGCGGTAGGCCTTTTTGCAAGTTCCATCAGCCCCTCTGCCGACGATCTGCGGGCGAGTTCTGCCAGCTTTATGCAGGTTGGGCTCGACGTCCACGCATGGATCCCGCTGATCCCCATTCTGACACCTTATGTGCGGGTAAAATATCCCTTTTTAGGGGACCTCAAAGTCTCTGGTCAGGCCCTGGGCGGCGGCAATACAGCTGAGACAACCTACAAGTTGACTGGAGCCCAGGTGGATGTGGGAGCTAAGTTTTCCTTTTTGCCGCTGGTTAAAATCCTGGTTCAGGCCGGAAGGAGCATGGACACCATAGAGATCTCGGAATATAAAGTGAACGGTGCTAAGCAGACCACGACGGCCTCCGGCAAGGCACCCGCCAATTCCGTTTTGGTCGGCGTAGAGATCGGAATCTAGTCAGACACCCAAAGAGGTCGATACGATGGCCATCCAGAGTCCCCAAAGTGAACAACAAATCGCCTCCATGTTTGACCGGATAGCACCGAAGTACGATTTTTTAAATCGCCTACTCAGTGCCCAGCAGGACCAAAGATGGCGGCGAATCCTCGTGGAGAAAGTTCCCTACACACCCCAGGGCCGGCATCTGGATGTGGCGACGGGGACAGGAGATATCCTTAAGGCCATGGCCACAGCCCATAAAGAGTTCGATAGCCTTTTAGGCGTGGATATCTCGTCAAAGATGTTGGATGGCGCCCGCGAAAAACTAAAATCGACCCAAGCTCCCCATGTGGAGCTAAAGATGATGAGTGCCGAGTCCCTCCAGGTCCACGATAGCAGCTTTGATTCCCTCAGCATCGCTTTTGGACTAAGAAATGTGGTCAATCGACCTAAGGCTCTCAAGGAATTTCACCGGGTCCTAAAACCCGGTGGAAGACTTTTGGTCCTGGAATTTTTTCCTCCTACGGACGGGATGCTGTCCCTAGGCTTTCAAGGCTATTTTAACTACGTCTTGCCTTTTATCGCGGGGCTTTTCAGCGACCGGCAGGCTTATACCTATCTACCCCAAAGCGTAGGATCCTTTTACGACATCAAGTCCTTTCGCCACGTCCTGAGGGACAGCGGCTTTAGGGTCCTTGAAGTCAAAAACTTTATGTTTGGATCCTGCCGGCTTGTGGTGGCTGAGACCGCTGCCCCGATCTAGCGTAGGGTTTCCCATTCCATCTCGGAGTCTATCTGTGCCATCTCGTTTTTATGATCCTGTTTACTCTTTGCACTTTTAGACTTGAGGATGGCTTCGACAATTTCTAAGGGACCCCGCGCCCTAGAAAACTGCTTACCCCCAATGCTCAGACTTTCTTTAAGACACAGCTGACCAGTGGCGAGATCTCCCATCCTAATGCAGGCAAGACCTAAATTAAATTTTAATTTAGCTTTGGTCACCACCTCCCCTGCCCCCGAAACTGCATACTGGTAGTATTCGATCGCTTCATCATGGTGGCCCTCGCGGCTGGCCATGATGGCCCTAAGGTTAAGAAAAGCGATCACATCAGAGGAAAGATTGCGCCCTGCCAGGAGGGATTTGGAGCCTTGGTAGTCTCTGTCGATAATCCGTGCCTTGATAAGCCCGTCTTTAAACCTCATATCTTTGCCATTGTTTAGTTTGTCACCCTTGATATAGGCCTCTTCGGCCTGCTGTGCCATCCCAGCTTTGGCATAGGCGTCCCCTAAGGCCAAAAGCCGCTCCCCGTTAAGGTCGTGAAAGTGGCTTAATTTAGACAAAATCTCGATCCCTTGGGAGCCCCTTTTACTCTTAAGCAAAAGACGCCCCAGGGCATTGGCAGCCCAAAGATTTTGGGGGTTAACCTGCAAAATCCGCTTAAGGGAAACCTCTGCCCGCTTCCAGTCTTTTAAATAGTTATAAGCCCCTGCCAGGATCACGAGGGCCTGCTCCCCTGAATCATCGAGGGTTTTGAGCTTTTCTACTAGCCTCAAGATAGACCCTCGGTCGTTGGCTTGGCAGGCTGCTTCAAGCTCTTTTTCGTAGTTAGCCAGGGACCCAACGGTGCTGATTTCTAAACAGTAACGCTTTAGATAGTCCCTGATATCATCATTTTTTCGCACCCCACTGGCGATAAACTTAGCACCGATTTCTTGGGCAAAAAGCAGCTGGTCCCGCGACACCGTCGCAGGAGCATAAACATAGATGACGGGATGGGCCAGGGGAGACTGGATACTTTCCAGGAGACTGGCGAGGGTCTGGAGTTCGGCGTTGTTGGTAAAGTTGACCGCTGCGACAAAAAAGAAAGCTTCTTGGTGCTGGGACGGGCGCTCCCCTTCGGCAAGGGGTTTAAACTGTAAAAAATAATATCCACCCAATATTTTGGTCAGCGACTCGATCTGCTGCTTGTCTCCGTAGAGATAGGTCACGCGGCTGATATTGATGTTGTATCTAGAATGGGGCTCGTTCATGAAGCACCTGCTATTTTAAGTTTGGGTGGGTAGGACACTGGGTGGACCCGTATCCCGCTCCGCTCCCCTGATTCCACCAGAGTCTCCGAGCCGCCGTCGTCGGCCGCAAACCAACCGTTGACGGTTTTTTCGCTATCTTCAAGTTTTTGGGCCGCGCTTTTTAGATGCTGCTGGCGGGTGGCCGAAGTTTCCAAAAGCGGTCGGAGGAGTTCCGTAAGCCGGGGATCCTGAGCTTCAAATCCCGTGATGATCTTAACCCACCGGGATTCGCACCTAAGCCCAAGCCGACACCACTGCAAACGTGGTGTCCAAAAATTGGTCCACTGGTGGATGACAGCCATCCGCTTACAGGCAAGGGCGACCATGTTCCAGTGGGTATCGATCTCAGGCTTTACGGTATTGGAGCGGATCTCTTTAAGGACCCACTCCCAGACGGTAAAGAGGACGCCCACATCTTCGAGACCCGAGTCGCTGAGCACCACCCAAACCTTTTTTTCTTCAGGTTTTTTGGCGGATTCTTGTCCCGCTGCATAAAGCCCCGAGAGCTGGGTAAAGTAATAGTAGGCATTGTATACCGTCGAACCTGCAGCACTTTTAGGTGAAAGCGTCGTTTGGCTGCGCACCGGTTTGGTCATGATCGCCTACCGTGTAATCAGTGAAGATGGACGTTTTTATCCATTTATAGTAACCGATAGAGTTCCGTCAGGCAATCCAGTCGCTGGCACAACAAAGCCGCTGTTATGGAGAGTTCTTTTCATTCTTCCCTATAACAACCCGTGATGAAAGAGATTTTCATTATGTCCAAGCCTCCCGTCAAGACCCTGTTACCTATAAAAGTCCGCGACCTTACCACAAGGGGAGCACAGATCCCTACGGGACATTTTTCAGCTGCGAGCAGCCTCGTCCTATCCCAGGACTGGGCCTATGTGGTTGCCGATGACGAACACCACCTTGGGGTCTTCCGCCTATCTGACCCTCTTAAACCCCTCGAAGCTTTTCCCATCTTTTCAGGCCACCTTCCCGAGGACTCTCAAGCTCGCAAAAAAATCAAGCCAGATCTGGAAGGTCTCTTGGCCATCGCGCCCCTACGGCTGATTGCAGTCCCCTCGGGCTCTAAAAAAAACCGCACCCAAGGCCGCATGATCCAACTTCAAGATCAGAGTCCAGGAGATTCCTCCACCTCCCCGAGGACTCCCGTGATCCAGAGGACTGTCGCTCTAGACTTTGCCCCTTTGTACCAAAAGTTAGGGCAGCTGGTTCCAGACCTTAATATCGAAGGCGCCGTGGACACAGGCACCCATATTTGGCTGCTACAGCGTGGCAACCAAGGCACGAGCCCCAATCACATCATCGTCCTCAAACGCAAACAGTTCCTTAAAAAACTCCTCAAAGATCCGCCTCTGGACCCGATTGTGATCAAGCCTAAACTTATCGACGATATTGTCGAACTCAATCTAGGCCGCCTCGATGGCCTGAGGCTTACAGTGACTGATGGAACGATCCTCTCCGGTGGCCAGGTTCTTCTATGCGCTGCGGCAGAAGATACGGAGTCCACCTACGACGACGGTAAAATCATAGGCTCCGCCCTTGTCAGCCTTCACCCTAAAAAACTTAAACCGGCCACCGTCTACATCCTCAAACCCCGCCTCAAGGTGGAAGGCGTCGCTTTTGATCCCAAAACCCAGTCCCTGTGGATGGTCACGGATCATGATTCCCGCACCCATGGGGCGGGACTTTGGCACCTGCCTGTGAGCCAGCTTGGAATATGAACATGCAAACAGTCCTTTATTTTGTCTCCTATTGGCCCCAACCGAGTTTTTCCGCTGCGAGCCAGAGGAGCTTGCAACTCATCCAACATCTCCTGGATGCTGGCTTTGAGGTCATAGTCTCCGCAGATGGCCCCTTCCTTCCTGGACTTCATGGACTCCAGTCCCTCGAAGCCATGGGCTGCCGCTGTCTCAGACTTAGGGCCAACGACCCCGAAGCCCTCGAAGCGATTTCCCAGATCATGCCCCAAGTGGTTCTCTTTGATAAGTTTACCACCGAAGAAAAATTCGGCTGGCAGGTATCCCTAAAAGCGCCCCAAGCTCTGCGGGTCCTCGATACCATAGACCTCCATTGGCTCCGCAAAGGGCGAGAGGCCCAAGTCAAGGAGCTAGACCGACAAGACTCCGGTCCGTGGAGTGACCACTCCATCCTCAAAAGCCCAGGGACCTCCGCGCTGATAGCCCAAGCAAGCGGCGATCTTTTTGAGCGCGAGCTAGCGTCGATCTACCGCTGCGACACCGCACTGTTGGTTTCAGAAGTAGAACGAGATATTTTACAACAATGGTGCCAAGTCCCAGCCTACCAACTTTTTACAAACCAACTCTGTTACCAAACACTCGCTGATTTTGTCCCCAGCTCCATAGAATTTACCTACCGACAGAATTTTTATTTTATCGGCAACTTTAGACACACCCCCAACCTGGACGCCGTCCACTGGCTCAAGCAGATCCTCTGGCCGCAAATAAGACAGGGCATCAGGGACCAGGGGATCGACGGTGACCTCCATGTTTACGGTGCCTCCAGTGAAACCCAAGCCCACCGGGCCCTCCACGACCCCAAGGGGGGCTTTCACCTTAAGGGCCACGGGACGGAAATCGATTTTCGCCGGTACCGCGTCAATCTTGCGCCCCTAAGGTTTGGAGCAGGCATCAAAGGTAAGATCGCCGAAGGTTGGTCCTATGGAGTCCCAGCCATCACAACTCCCGTGGGGGCAGAAGGGATGCACGGAGCTCTCCCCTTTGGTGGGAGCGTCGTCTCCACCACGGCTGATTTTGTGGCCGCTGCGGTTGCCTCCTACACCCAGGAGGAGTCTTGGATCCAACACTCCCAGGCGGGACTTGATGTGATTCGCGCCGGATTTTCTCTGGATGAACAGCGCATTGGATTTCAGAATCACATAAAGGACTGCCTTGAGAAAAAGCTGACCCTTCGTCAAAACAACTTTATGGGGAGGATTCTCAACCACCAGTCCATGCGAGCCACCGAGTATTTTAGTCGTTGGATTCAGGTTAAACAGAAATTGCAGCATCAAGGGTTGGTATAAGGATTTTTGCCTGGTTCGCCCCGGGGCGACACAGCCATCGGGGAGCGCGTCGCCCCGGGGCGATTCGCTGTACCAATCCGCGACAACTTCACCCGGCTGCCGCTCGCCGCCGCGTTGGCTTTGCTGTGGTCTTTTCGACCAACTCACCCAACAGGTCGGACCGGCTCGTCAGCAGCTGAACAAGGCGCATGACCGGCTTTGTCGGTATGTTTGTGCCAGCCTCCCAAGCCTCCACCGTCTTCTTGGTGACACCAAGGATCGCCGCCAGTGCGCCCTGGCTGGCGCCAAGCTTTACGCGGATACGTTTGATATCGCCGGCAGCGTGAGTGGGTACCGCCTTGATAACGACCGTGCTCAACGTGATACCAGGGACCTCCTCACCTTGGACATGTGCGGCCATCTCGCCAATACTGTGCTTCAGATCATTAAAAAGTTTGCTCATTTCTGCCCTTTCTTCAGCGTTGCAATCAAATCGTGCAATACGTTGCATTCTGCCTTTGAGAGATTCTCTTGATCGCCTTTCTTAATGACTGCCATGAGATAGATGCGACCCAGCATTTCGTAGTCGTAGTAGAAGACCCTTATTCCGCCGCTCTTGCCTGACCCCACACCGGGCCTTCGTACCTTACGGACTCCATTTGTCCCCTTGAGTAAAACACCGGCCTTTGGGTCTTCGAGCAGTTCAAGCTCCAGACCCCGTCGATCTTGATCTGTTAGCCTGAGAGCCTTCCAAGCTGTTTCAAATAGACTTAAACCAATGAAAGTACGACTGATTTCCAAGTTATATTCACCAACCATGAATGACCTGCAATAAGAGCCCACCCTAGCTACACGGACCCTATTATATAGGGTATCGGTATAACCGTCAAATTACTTTAGCCGAAACATTCTTGAGTCTTCATCCGGATGACCAAAACAACTTGAAAAATTTGCCACGGACTAGGAATTTTTGCCGTCAAGCAGACCTTTAAAGTCGTCTGGATTAAAAACCCCGCCTCTAATTCCTTGAGCTGCATTAACTACGGATTCATCGATCATCTTCCCAGTAGACTCTAAATCATACCCAGTCCAGCCTTAATCTGCTCCTCAGTGGGCAGCTCACCGCACCCTAAAGTGAGATCTCGGGGTAGCTTTTTAAACCTGGTCATGGTGGTGGCTTATCCAATTTAATCCTCTCATAAGATCCAGGTTCTGGGTGTGGTTCAAGGCCGCAAATCGTGATTTCTTTTTTCCCAGGACCGTAAAACCAAAAAACTCGCCCTGCGGATGGAAAATTGTTTTGCAGGTAGGATTGAAAGATTTTTAGACCATACTTCTTTGTTAGCGTGGATATTTCATGGGACTTCAACCCAGGATGGAAAGGATTCTCCGCCAAAAAACCTAAACACTTCACATATCTTTTTAGAATTTGATGGTCATTTTTCTGGATGGTTTTATCTTTAAGCTGCTGCAATAGTCGCGACATAACCGCATCTACAGTCGGATGACCGTAATGAATTGTAAATTTTGCCACGGACTAGGAATCCTCTTCGTCAAACAGATCTTTAAAGTCGTCTGGGTTAAAAACCCCGCCTCTTATTCCTTGGGCTGTATTTTGAACGGATTCTTCGATCATCTTAAGTGTCGTTGTTTCAACAACCTGTTCTGGGTCCACCAAAACCCGTGGCTTTAAGACAACCGTCCCATCTTCTAAAACATAGGTTCGATAATGATCAAATATTTTTATTTGGCCATTCTTGCGCAGGGTAATTCTACGACCAGAGTCAACCGTTGAGTCGTACTCACCTACAAGTTTTAAATGCCTAATATCTAATTCACCCATAGATCTCTCCATCAAAGCCACTCTCCTTTTCGGTGTGACAGGGATATAACTTAAATGGGATATCCCATTAAGTCAAGAACGAGCAAAGATCATGCCGCCGCAACCAACCCCAACCTGTCGTCAATTTGCCAAAGGGATCAAAAAGTTATATAAAAACAAACAATGTTTTTTATATTGACAGGTGTCATAAATCCCTACACCGGAGGGGGTAGTCCAGGATAGGGATCCGGTGCCACTTGTTGACCAAAAGTCCTACGGAGTCGTTCGTCCCAGGACGACACTCCCCTAGAGAGTTAGCTAAACGCACGCCAAACTGAGCGGCCGCCGGCGGCACCATACCGGGCATAAATCCGAAAAACTCGGATCTACAACGCTTTTCGCCGTCAGGCACTTCGGCTAGCGAACCTTACCCTTGGCTTTTGATAGGCCAGCTTTTGCTTTTTCGATAAATTGCGAAATTATTTCACCGGTTATCTGTGCAACAGGTACATGCTTCACTTTTGACACCTGTTTTAGGAAAACCAAATCTTCACTTTTCAGGTAAATGCTCGTTCTGATCGTGTCACTCTTGGAGGCGATGCATGGCAGGTCGTCAAAGCTGGCTGATTCAGATCCAAACCAATGATCAGGAAGTTTTTCAACCTGATCTAACGCCTCTTGCAAAGCTTTAGGAGTCTTCATCTTTATTCCTCCTTCCGAGTGATTCGTAAAATGGTTTTAATACGTTCTGTACCCATTTTCTTCTGAAGTATGTAAGTCCCCGGGGAGTGCAAGTCAAAGCCCAAAACTTCGCGCGCCTCAAACGCAAACACGCCAAACGGCACCGCGCCCAGCGCACAGAAAACATAACCGTGGAAACCTTCCAAAAATCTCTAACATCCTGGCGCGGCAACCTCACCCATAGCCACAGTAGCAGCCAGAAGACCTCCCTCGCCCTCTGTGCGGTCAAGTCCTATGGTGTGACGGTTGCCTATCGGATTTGGCACTGCTTTTTGTGGACTTTAAAAAACCCACCGCTTGCCATACGGCGTCTACGATCTACTCAGAAAGACGCCCGTCTGGTTTACTGTCAATGGCTTGAAACGAATCTCAAAAAAAAATTCAGCCGCTGGCCGCGGCCGAAATCGAAAGAGATTAATAGAGTATTTCAACTGATTATGGTAGACCAAAAGCGGGGCTAGGGCGAAGCTCTTGGCCTGTGCAGGCGGCCGCTGCTCGCGGCCCAAAACAAAACCCAAGTCTAGCGGACGCAGCAGCGGAACACGTAGGCAGTGGTCATGTAGTCTGCGTTGAGCGACTCACAAGACGAGCTACCAGCGGCGATCGCGTAGCCGATGCCGTAGTTGTAGAACTCGGCGACCCACTCCCAGGCCCCCGTCATTCCGGTGGGAGTTCCCGCCCTACAGGCCTTGCGCCATTCGTTTTGATTGCACATTAAGGCGGCACCTTCGGTGAGGTTGAGATCCTGACAGGTGGCCTGCGCGTCCAGCCAAGCAGCTGCGGTACGCTCGTCGGTATCGATGCAAAAAGTCCCCCGCTTGCCCGATGTCCCAATCATGGTAAATCCCGAGGGGCAGCTCGTCAAACCACCTCCACCACCGGAGGGGGTTGCCCAGCTAAGAGTTCCCGAGCCGTTGTTGGTGAGGACCGTGCTCGCACTGCCCTGGGAAGAGGGCCAACTGTAGGCGACACCCTTGATCTTGGTTACATCGCCCGTAGAGGCCACGCGGAACTCCGAAGCGGCGCCGATATCGAGCAGGCCGCCCGGGGATGTAGTGCCGATGCCGACGTTGCCGTTGCTTAATATTCTTGTTCGAATATTTCCAGACGCATCGGCAAAAGAAATGGTACCGTCGTTGCCTCCTGTGTAGGATCTCCCTGCCTGAATTAACAATGCTGGACTAGTGCTGTAACTTGAGCCCTCAAGGGTGATTTTTGCACCCGGAGTATTACCGTAGCCAGGGTAAGTAGCTCCACCAGAGATTACTGCGCTCCCTGGCCAAGATGCACCTGATCCATACCCAAGTGCAATATACCCGCCTGTTGAATGACCATCGGTGCCACCATTTAAACTAAGGTTGGAAGGGGATGTAACAGTCGTTACCCGTAAGTTCCCTGCATTTAGATCCAGTTTAGCGGCGGGCGCCGTCGTCCCGATACCGATGTTACCTGACGGCGAGAGATACATGGCATCGACAATGCTGCCTGAATTAGTAGTGCGAAGCTGTAAACCCAAGCTGCCCGATGCGTCCGAACGACGCGCCTGTAGATAGGCCGTGTTCGTGCCGGAGTAAGGCGTGATAAAAATATGTCCAGGTAAGTAGAGGGACTGAGCCGATCCAGTGATCAGGCTGTTGGCAAGGTAGACATCCGACGAACCAGCGTAATCAAAACCGCCCCGCGGCGCCGTCGTCCCAATACCTACATTCCCGGATGTGGTGATCAATCCAGAGGTGTTAATGGCTGTGCTTCCGCCAATGGTCCCCGATGTGATCGCAGACCCTGAGACTTTACCTGCTGTAGAGATGGTGGCCAGTTTTGTATCAGCGATAGCTGCGGCTGAGTTGATGTCGGCATTGGTGATCGTATCATCAGTTATGGTCCCCGCAGTGCCACCGGAGACTGCTCCAACGGTAGCAAGGGCACCAAGACCATGGCCGGTGATCGAAGTGACAGCACCCGAGAGTTTGGATGTGGCGATGGCTGCTGAGGCGTTGATGTCTGTATCCATGATGGAGTTGTTGCTGATCTCCGCACTGCCCACAGTGCTCAGGGTGGCTAGAGATCCAAGGCCGTGGCCTGTGATTGCGGTGACTGCTCCGGAGAGTTTAGAAGTGGCTATGGCAGCTGAGGCGTTGATATCGACGTTCATGATGGAGAGATCGCTGATCTCAGAGCTACCCACAGCACTTAGAGTGGCCAAAGATCCTAGTCCAAGGGTTGTCCTTTGGGCGGTGGCGTCAGTATCGTCGAGGATCGCTTTACCAGCAGCCGTGACGGTGTAGGTGCCCCAGGTGTTGGCGCCGGTACGTTCCACGCTACCAGTACCGGAAATTCCTTCCACGGCAGCCAAGTCGTCGGCGAGACTGAGGGTAAGAGAACCTGAGGAGGTCACAGGACCACCTGAGACACTGATCCCCGCGGGGGGAGCGGTGATCCCCACACTGGTGACCGTGCCTGTCGTGGCACTCGCCCAGGCCAAGACACCGGAACCGTTGGTCGAGAGCATTTGGCCGCTGGTTCCGTCCCCGGAGGGCAGGGTCCAGATTCTGTCAGTCCCTAAAACATCGGGGGCCTTAAAACCCACGTAGTTGGTGCCGTTGGCTGCGAGTTCGTCAAAACGTAGTTCCCCTGTCTGGCCTGCTCCCGTGTTGTAGGGTTTGACTTCCACCCCGTTTTGCAGGGCGGTGGTCACGGTCCCGGCATTGACCGTCGTCGCTGCAGTGATGGCCGCTTGTTTGCTATTGAAAGCTAAGAAATCAGACGAGGCTAGGTAACCATCCGCCGCGCCACCTGCTTGGCCTAAACCAAAAACGCCAGTACTGGAGTTGTAAGTCAAGGGAGCTGAGATGCTGACGGCACCGCGGGCCGCGGTGTTAAAATCATACCAGGATTTGTCACCACGGTAGAATTGGGCCGTAGTGCCAGCGGCGATGGTGGCTTCTTTGCCCGAAAGAGAGGTGGAAAGCCCCGAGATTTTTGACTGGGAAATCCCTGCCGCGCTGTTGATATCCGCGTCGGTGATCGAGTCATCGCTGATGGTACCCCCGGTGCCCCCGGAGACAGTCGATGCGGTTGCCAACGATCCTAAACCAAGGGTTGTTCGTTGGGCTGTGGCGTCAGCATCGTCCAGGATTGCTTTACCAGCAGCCGTGACGCTATAGGTGCCCCAGGTATTGGTGCCGGTGCGTTCCACGCTGCCAGTACCGGAAATTCCTTCCACAGCAGCCAAATCGTCAGATAAACTCAGCGTCATGGACCCCGCACCGGTCACCGGGCCTCCTGAGACATTGATCCCAGCGGCGGGAGCGGTGATCCCGACACTGGTCACGGTGCCTGCTCCGGCAGGGCTGGCCCAGCTTAAGGTGCCCGAGCCGTTGGTCGCTAGGACCTGGCCGTTGCCACCATCCACTGCGGGAAGAGTCCAGACCAAATTAGATGAGACTGTCGTGGGTGCCCGGAGGGCCACGTAGTTAGAGTTGTCCCCATCCCCAAAACGCAGCTGGGAGGGGGTTCCTGCTGCCGGATTGACTAAAAAGTTTGCTGACCCGGCGATACTCCCCGCTGTGGCGATCCCGCCAGATCCGCTAAAGGTGGCCGTCCCACCAATGGTGCCAGAGGTGATGGCATCCCCTGAGACTTTGCCAGGTGTGGTGATCGAGGCGATCTTAGTATCGGTGACCGCGCCACTGTCCAGGTCCGTGGTCCCGATGGTCGTCTTGGTGGCCAGAGTCCCGAGACCGAGGTTGGTGCGGGCTGTGCTGGGGTCAGAGAGGTCGGAGAGGTTATTGGCAGGTTTTATGGTGGTCGCGCTGACGCTCGACAGGGATGCACTATCCGCCTTGCCGCTTAAGAGTGCTGAGAGACCTGTCACCTGGGAGATGCTGATGGAATCAACCGTGAGTTTACCCTCGCCGTTAAAGGTCAGGGTCGACTGGTCCACAGGGACTTTAAGGGCTGTGGGGACCGCCATAAAGCGCTGTCTTTCAAAGATCCTGCTTTGGGCTTCCACCTGGATATAGACCGCCTTGAGGCCGTCTCCAAAGATCTCGTTGACCTGGGATGGGGTCAGACTCAAGGTGAGCTGAAACACGCCGTCCCGGAGTTCGGTATCGCGAAATTCTAGGGTAGGACCTATGGGGTCCCCTCCTGTAGGAGCTGTGTAAAATTGGACCTTCATGGAAAGGGGCCCCTCGAAAGACTTGCCGCTTTCT
>JBGSUI010000188.1:0-89828 GCA_041736175.1 Oligoflexales bacterium
CAACTTGAGACAGCTCTTGAATCGGAGCAAGGGACGACCGCCAGCCGGGATGGAAACCACGCAGCTAGCGTGGGACAGGGGAGGGGCAAACAAAAGTACAACTACCTAATCTCATTGGGTTTGAATTTCGCGCCAGCGACTAATTATCAAAACGTCTATGTTCTACCCATTTACGCGACAGCCATTCTCACATCCAACCACTTTCAGCTTTCGATTTGAGCCCACTCTGTGGTCAACAATTGTCGTTTAGATCCCCAATCATTCTTAATGCAATCGGTCGCGCCAAATCCGCCTTTCCACAACTGACTGGACATAAGCGTTCCTCCCAATTGGTTCTATCGTCCTTTTTTTGAAATTGCTTAGGACAAAATAGGCTGTCAGCAAAATAAACAGGCCTCGAACCTTCCAGTCCATATCGTTCAGCTCCAGGTAACTCAAGCTAAATCCTGAGGTAAGATCTGCCAAACCAAGTACGACGTCTAAAAACGATCGATGCAATTGCACCCCAAAGCCATCGAGAAAGCTTATCCCCGGTAAAAAAAGAACAATCGAAATGACAAACAGCGCCGTAAAGACCCCGATCAAGGGCCCGTTTACGAAAAGCCCTATCAACGAGAATTGGCCAAAAAAGGCACCGCCCATGACGGCAAGTTCTCCCTGAAGTTTCAGGGTTTCGAGGAGTTTGCGCCAGATTCCGGAAGGTTGTTGCAAAAGCTGGCAGACTCTTAAATAGCAAACCCAGCTCATCACCGAGGCTTCGGACAGAAAACCAATAGGAAACACCAGGGCTTGGAGAAAGAGTCCGCAAATCATAGCGTGGGTGAGGGACTGTTTGCCCCCAAATAGGAGTCCAGAGAGATACAAAACATAGATGAAGACTGCTCTTTGGACGGCGGGAGTTGCTCCCGACATCACCAGATAGAGGAGAGCAAACACAATACAAACCAGATTAAAAATCTGCAGAAACCAACCCCAACAATGTGGTTTTAAAACGACGCCACTCCCATAGAGAACCATTAGCGGGGCCCTCAGCAAAAAAGTTCCTAATGTCGTGAGCACTGTGATATGGAGCCCTCCCACGGACAGGAGGTGGTAGAGTCCCACCCTTTTAAAGGCTTCTTTAACGGTTTCAGGGATCTCACTTTGATCTCCCAGGTAGATACCGACTAACCAAGACCAAATCATGTGTTTTTGTCGGGTAAGAGTCTTTTCGCACAGAGTCTTTAGATAGTCTTTGAGGTCTTCGCTTTGGAGGGTGATCTTTCTCACGATTGAAGGGGGGAGCGTTTTCCGTTTGTCTGCATCATCCTGATTTATCTTAATCAAGTAAAACTGTTTACCACCCGCGGTTGACCAAAGGGGCTGATGATTGGGCTTTTCTCTGTAAGCAAGCACCCCCGTCGCACCGAGGGGAAGGGGTCCATAGAGTTGTAACCGTGGACTTTTAGGGCGTGACTCCGGAAGGAGGGGATTGCTGGGTGTCCCTAAAATGGGAGCTGACTGAAATTGCAAGGAGTTTCTTGCGACGACTTGAAAAGTTTGGCCGACTTGCTGGATCCCTACCGGTGGCGCTCCATGGAGGACACCCCAGAAAATCCCTAAAGTCCAGCCTATGATTTTGGACAAAGAGACCGAGAGGATGCCGTATCCCACTAGGAGTGCTCCTAAAAGAACTAAACCACCAATCATGATCGAATTTGTCCAGTAGGGGTAGGACATGGGGATGTGGCTTGTTACGACCAAAGCCAGGAGAAAACCATAGAGAAAGGTCAGTTGGTAATGCATCGTCAACACCTTAAACCCGCATAGGAGCATGGCCGCCGATGGGCAAGGTACCTCTTTAGGTGACCGACATCCATGGACAAAGTTTGTACTCTAGGCGCAAAAAGGTCATAATGATTTTATTGGACAATATTTTTTGGAAGACCGAAATGGATCTTTGCGGATTTCCTCAACTTAAAAAATGGGCCGAAAACCATTGGGCCTTAGGTGAGGCATCCCAGTCCCATGGTGAATTTTTACTCCTTGAAACCTGCCACATCATCAACCAACAAGAAAATCATGGAATTTTGTGGGCCTCAGCTCTTAAAAAATTTGTTTACAGATCCCAAAATATTGCTTCCGATCTCTCCTATGCCTTGGAACTTGCCGGTAACTTGCACTGCGACTACATCCAAGTTTTTGCTCATTTAACAGAAACGGCAATCGCCGATGGTGATGGACCCAAAATATATGGGACCTTAAAAAAAATCAGCGACGAATCCAAAATCGTGACCATTCGGTTTTTGACCGCCTGGACCGCATTTAATAACAACCAATACGAGCAGTGTCTGGAAGACTGCGAGCCGATCATGGAACGGAACCACTATGTTTACCAACTCGCGGCCCAAGCTATGAACTATTTGGGTCGCTATCGTCAGGCATCTGAGCTGCTGGGAATCGCAACACAACTGGCACCTAACGACGGCAACGGCTGGTTTCTTATGGCCAAGAGTTTGCTCCTCGCTGAGGACTTAGGGGAATGTTTAAAAGCCGTGGAAAGATGTTTGAAATATATTCCTGATGATTTAGAGGTCTACTCCTTATCACTGCTTGCTGGCTGCCATAAAAAAGCCTCGGATGACCAGAGGAAAAGCGTTTTCGAAATAAACAAAGATCTCATCAAAAATCGCAACCTCCCAGCGCTCATGTATCTAAAGGTTTTAGAAAACTGTTCTTTGATAGCCGATCCCGCTGCGGTCCATCAAGCATTGGATCTTATGGAAGCATCCCGGTGGAATATCTGCTTGCGAGAGGCCCATGAACTTCAAAACCTGGCCAGCCTTCTCAAAACCCTCTACCAAAAAGGCGATTCCAAGGGGTCCATGCTGGTCTTGGATTTTGTAAAGGTATCAGCCTAATCACCCCTTTGCCGCTAAAGCTGAAAGGCCGCATAAGGGGTGACGTAAGGGCCTGTATCAACAGCTACTAAGGGTGAAGATTAGTGGCTATAATGTTTAGGGCTTCTATCCCAAGTCATTTAAGGGATCAACCTAACCAGTCTGATCTACACATCAACTAGCGCCTCATCACCCTATCCACTTCTAAAATATTTGTGTTTTTATGCATAATCCCGCTTACTTTAACTTGGTGTCCCTCACTGAAAGCGGTTAAAACTTCCTCTTCTTGGTTAAGCTCGTAGTGACATTTTACGCTATCACTAGAGATACCTTCCGATAAATCGCTGCTTATTTCTCGCAAATCAAATAGAAATTTATCGCGATCACATTGTTTGATTTTCCCAATTACTTTAACCATTATTGTATCTCCTTCCAAAGCAAGCACACACTTTCTCAAATTCCTATAAATATCTGGGGTCAGAGTTTTGAACCCTCCAGATTTATTTACGATTCTTCCGGATATTTCGATTTCTTTTATTTGACTTTGTGAAGAGGGTGCTAACTCTTTAAGAGCTGCTAGTATAGGAAGTCGATCCGTTTCGGATATCAAAGAAACATTTCTTAAAAAGTCGTCCTCTTTGTTTGATTGAACTAAGCTAAATCCCTGGATCATGTAGCTCTCAAATTTTTCCAAAAATTTGTTCTCTAGTTCATTTTTTGGAATAGGCATTTGAAATGCGACTTCAAAACTTCTATATGCAAATCTTTGCGCAGGAGGATTCAAGAGATTCTTTATTATGTCAGAGGGTGCATTTGATAATGTTTCGGATACATGGTCAGCTAGAATTCTAAATGATTTTTTTACTCTCTCAATAGTCCCTTGAATAATATTAGACGGGACATGCCCTAATCTGGCATCATCATGAACGACTCTTAAAGCAAATTTGGGCTGGAGGTTAGGCCATAACATCACATGTTTTTTAGGCAATCTATCAGTACTAATTTTTGAAAGATCTGTTAACCACACGGATTCTAAAGTCCAGTTATCCTTTAAATCAGCAATCCAAACTCTAGGTTGATCTAACGCTTCCAAAAGAGTTATCGAACCAGCTTTTAAGCTGGATAATAGACTCTCTGAAAACGGCACTATAATAAAGCGTCTTATTTCAGCTGACTCATCGGACTGGTAAGCTAATAGAAGTTTGCTATCTGCGTCATTAGATGTAAACACTCTTGGACCATCAAAATCATACAAGACTTCTTGAGGCTCTAGCGCTCCTAGAAATGAAAAATCAGTTAATTGTTTTCCGAAAATTTCAAACATTTAATTTCTCTCGTCTATAGATTCAAAAATATCTTCTCTCTTGACCCCTTCATAAACCCACCATGTGGTATGCGAAGGTTGTTTGCCATTTGTCAGTAAGGTTTTACCATGCTCCGAACATAGAGTTCCTTTTGCAATATAGTCGCCAAGAAAAGGTAAAGCATCTCTTTGGTGATAGGCATCGTCAAAGGTCAGGAAGACAGACAATCCACACCGTAAGCATGGATCACCTCTTTTACACCTATCCGTCTCCTCATGTGTCAAAAAGTCGGAGCTAGAAGGTTTAGGGCTATTCCTTACTACTCGGTAAACGACCTGATCTGCTGGAACCGCTCCTTCAAATGGACAACCTGCTGGAAAATTACTTGGAAAGCTACTCATGACTCCCATTTTCCTCTACTATTTCTGCAAAAAAAGTCAGTTTACACTCGGGAGGGTTTTAGCAGCCTGCTGAACCCGGTTTTCCACAAGTCGCCCAAAGTCCTCCCAGGACTGGGGCTCTGGCTCGCCCGGTAAGCATTGAATGGTTCCAAGGCTACGGGATTGGGGGATCAAGGCACTCTCTTGAGACCTAAGCAGTTCCATCAACGCCGGAGTCACAGCACCCCCTTGTGCTCCCACCCCTGGCATCAGCAGATTAAATCTTTTAAGGATCGCCGTATCCCAATCCTTGATTTGGTCCAGCTTAGTGGCACCATAGACGAGGCCTAGGGCACCTTCGAGTTGGTTGCCTGCGTTAAAATCCACTAAAAGATTGAGCAGGTGACCCGCCACATGGCTTTGAATTTGGTGGCCCGAAGAATTTGAACTGATCCAGACCACATAGGCCCCATAACCTCGGGACAACCATCTTTTAAGGGGATCTAGGACGTCCATACCCATATAGGCCGTAACGGTCAAGGCGTCTGCACCCATGGTTTCATAGGCCATAAAGCCGTAAGCCTGCATTGTTGACGCGATGTCCCCCCGCTTTACGTCGAGGATTGAGACCAGCCCGTTGTGTTTAGCAGTGCCCAAAAGGTCCTTGAGGATCCTTAGTCCTTCGGGACCAAAGGCTTCAAAATAGGCGCTCTGGGGTTTTATAGCCGGTACATGGGGAGTGGCTGCGGCTAACAAAACCTCGCAGTAGGTTTTGAGCCAAACAAGTGGGGGATCTTGGGACAGGGAATTCACAAAAAACTCAGGTAACCCTGAGGGGGTTTTTTTTTCAAGTAAAAGATCATAAGGGGGATCGATACCCAGGCATAAATGGGTTTTTTTCTGCCGTATAACGGTTTGCAGCCGCTCTTTAAAAATAGAATTCTCGTTTGTTGGGCTCATCGATCCTGACCCTTTCTATGGTCAATGTGCGCTTTCATAGAGCGCTCTCGGTTAGGTCCCAGGGCTTTGAGATACCTTAAGGGCGTCCCATAGGTCTGTGGGAAACCAACACACAGCATGGCATGCTGATCAATGATCGATTCTGGGGTTTTTGGCAAGGCCTTGGTGGCCCATTCCGCCAGGTAGCCCACAAAAAACCCAAGACTCTGGCTAAGTAAAACGTCGTTTTGGTCAAAATCCTGGGCATCACGCCGGGCCAGCATCCGCGCTTGTTTCCACGAGCCGACTTCCCAAAGAAACTGGTTGTTGCTATGGATAACAGCGTCTAAAGCTGGAATCCCGGTTTTGTAGGCTGCTAAGTCTTCAGTCTCTTTTAGATAGTGACTCCATGCCTCTTCGTCCGCTGCAAAGCCCCAGCCAAATCTTCGGAGTTTTTCACAGATCTTGCTGAGGTCTCCACCATGAGCTCTTGCAGTATAAATCAACTCTTCTAAGAGCAGTGAACGAAAAACAAGGTCCCACGGAATAGAATGATCTGTGGATTCAAGATGCAACAATTGGTCGCTGACAAGACCTAGAATCTCACCAAAGACAGGTTCAAGAGGCGGTCCGAGCCACTGGAGCGAGCCCTGCCTGAGCCCCGTCGGGTCACCGCCAATCAGTCGAAAGACTAAGGGTTTTTCATCACCCCATTGCAAATGCAAAGACTCTAAAGTCAGCCATTTAAGGAGGACTTTATTTTTTGGCAGATGCGTTCCTTGGGAAAATACGATTTTTTGGCTCCAAAGTTGGGCCGTCTGGGCATGACCAATCCAGCGATCAATGCGGCTATAGAGTACCTCCAAACTCTGCATAAACTCCACAGACGTTAGGCTCGATGTCAGCAGAACATGATGATCCTCAGCAAGATGAACAAGAGCTTCCGCTGGAGGTGGTCCCAGGGTGATATCGATCATCACAAAAGGTGTGGGCGATTTTTGGATAGCATTTATTGATTTTTCGGATCTTTGGGTTCGCAGCCACGTGCCATAAGGCTTTTGATAGTAGGCCAAGGCAGCAACGCGTGCAAGCGCTGCTGCATGTTGAAGATTGGCAGGGTTATTGGCCCGGTCTTTGATCAATTGCCAACAATAATCCCAGGCATTCATCGGCGGCTTTTGGGATTTCTGGTTGAGAAAATCATGGGCTCGCGAGGTTTCTTCTCGGTAAAAAATCTCGAGATCTTGGCCCGTCAATCGCTGATGCTTCACTACAGCTTGTTTGCGTGAAAAAAAATCGAGATTAATGCTAGATTTGAAGCCTGAAAAGCCCCCCGAAAAGCCCGTTGTCAGGCTCTTTTGGACCAGGGGTGGTCTTACGCTTTCGATTCTTTTTTTAATCGTAGCAATCATCTCCTGGTGGGATGGTTCGAGGTTTCTTTCGCTACAAAAATGGATCAAACCCTCCTTAAAGGCTTGGTCTGCCCTCATAGTGGGCTGGGACTGCCACTTGTCTTTGATCTTGGCACCATTTTTTGCCATGGATTCCAGAATCCCACCTGCTACAAAAACACCCGTTTGTATCTCAGGAAACCCGATTTTTGCTTTTGAATTTAAATAATAACGATAACGACATGCCAGAGCCAACTCCCAATGGCTCCCAAAAGTATCGTCTCCACTCCAATAAAACCACGGAACTTCGCTATGTCTAACGAGATAGAGCAACCACCGGAGCGCCAGAATATTTTCATAGAGTCGCTTTTGAACACCCTCGGTTTCTAGCTCTCCCATCCATGATTCGACCCAATCGACCGCCGGCTGGGTTTGCAAGAGGACAATGGCTTTGGGGTGCGTTTTATTTAAGCTAGGAGCTATCGATGTTTGTAACCTTGAAGCAATGTCAATCAAACCTTCGACAAATCCATGACTCGCTTCGCTATAAAGACAGCACTCCCATGGCTCATGGATGAGGAGATAGTCTTCAACAGCAAATATTTTTAAATCCATATTAAACTCAAAAATGATTGATTATGGCCGTGGTAAATATAGAGAATGGGTCCCTGTTTCATTTCTGACCATGACTGAAAGAGAGTCCCTATAGGATGCCACCCAAGACCGTGATCTAAAAAATGGATGGACGGTCGGTCACCGATGACCGGTGCTAAAAGCTGCCCAAAATATGCGGCCATTGGGAGCCAAGATATCGAAAGATGAACCCGGCCTATCGACTTGGTATCCATTCCAAGATGCTTGATCCAGTCTTCGACTACAGAAACCAAGTCAAGCAACTCCATTTCTGGCGATCGACTCAGGTGTTGAATCGACGCCATTGCTAAATGCCATTGATTGTCTTGGGACGGTTTGTCTATGGAGGCGTAGTAGACCGCGAATCCAGGCTCAGCGGGAAACGGCGGGCGCTGTAAGTCCTTTCCCGTAGGTTGGGAGATCGTTATAAATCGTTTTAGATTCGTTTTAACCGTGAGATCATCAAGATTCAGTACAGAAAACTTTCCTGGTTTTTCCTCGATGACAATCGATATAGGATCGTCAGAAAGTTCTTTAGTTTTGCTGTAGTGTTTAAGGTCCAAAATGACTTTTTGCGCCGCTTGAGATTCTAAAAGATAGTCATTGCTGTGAATGGAAGAAACGAAGGGGAGGAGATTTGGAGAACTCTCCGGCTGGCACTCGCTCATACCTAGAATCCCAAAGGGACCGTTCATAGTCTTTAGATTATGAAATAGCGACTGCATCACTGGAGAGACCACGATCATTTGGTTTTTGTCGACTAGAAAATCATAGATCCTTCGAACCGACCACTCCTCTAAGGAGGTTAAAACCATCAGGGGATCGCTGGAATGATGGGGGATCATCCGCGCTACATTCGCAAATATTTTAGGGTAATCAATAGATTTAGGACGAATGTTAACAAGTCCACGGATAACTTGGGGTAGCTTGGAAAAACTTATTTTTTTTACAAAAAAATCCATCTGTGATTTATGCATAGCCATGACTTAAACCGTCCATGAGGCGACGTTGTACCTGTGTCATCTGTGATTTTAGGACTGGATCTAAAAGGACTCCATTTAGAAGCTCCAAATATTGCTGTACAAGGCTCCAATCTTTTTGTTTAACACCAATCTGAATCACTCCTTCGGCTGCATCTAGCAGGATCGGCCAGAGTTTAAAGGCTCGCTGGTAGTTATCAATTGCTTGCCCATAGTCACCGAGCTGCTCAAAGATCTGGCCCATCTTAAAACGAATGATCGACCGGCCCATATCGGCCTCGACCGAAAGAAGGCATTGGCGCAGGACCCGTAGACAGCCTTCCCAGTGTCCAAGCCGCTGGTACGCATCATAAAGCACTGTTGAGGTGTCGATAGGACTTTCGTTGCAATGCTGTTCAACGATTTCTATGGCGTCTTTAGGTTGGTCTAGTTGGTACAGATAAATAGCCGCAAGTTCGAGAGCAACCCTGTAAACCTCCTGGGCATAGCTGACACTGGTCAGAAGGGTCCTCAAAATCAATACCACCTCCTCCCAATCCCCGCTTTGGGTAAAAACCAGCTTAAAGTACCTAAGGGCCTTAACATTTTTGGGGTCTGTTTCGATCAAACGTTCATAGGTCTTTGCTAGGAGAGATTCGTTGTGAGTCTTTTTTTCGTAAAGAATACAAAGTCTTTCAAGGCATTTGATCTGGTCCCCATGATCTTTGAAATGGGGGGACGCTGCGTTGAGGATCATTGCTTCAGCAGCAAAATCTTCGTGGTTGAGGATTTTGCTGATGACCTCCTGTTGCAAAATCGGGTAGCTAACCTTAAGGTCTCGGGTCAAATTACAACAAACTTCGGCAGCTTTGCCTATATCTTCCATATATCTATAGTGAGTCCTTGCGAGGCGCACATAAAGATTAAGGCTTTGCTGGGCGGGATCCGCAATCCTTTCCTCTAAGAGCCTAAAATAAGCGGTCCAGCATTCAAAGGACTCAAGTGTGTCAAGGGTCTCGCCAAGCTCTTCGGCAGACGTCGGGGGATGAGTCTCAATACTTTTCAATAATTCTTTTATTTTAGATGGTTGGGGTTGGTCGTTCACAATTTCTGATATCATAAGGGCCCCCATCTCGTAAAATCCCGCAGCGTCTTCGATCTTATTCCTAGAAGCTACCACGGCCCCGTCCCTTTCCCAAGATGGCGTTGCCGCACGGAGACTTAAGCGACCTTTTTACCTAACGAGCAGCCCTTCTAAGAGAAGCGAAGTGGATTTTTTAGTGATTCCATCATAGTCAAAGGAACCTTCGTCAAAAAGCCATTGAAGACTTAAACCATCAATGACAGCAACAACATAGGAGGCATACTGTATAGGATCGACCGCCCTAAAAACCCCTTGTTCGACTCCCTCGCGAATGACCTGGATGGCCGAATCACGAAACTTACTATAATGGCGGGCGATGACTTTTCGAACGTCTTCCTTTTGGTTGATCTGGGTCCAAAAATCCATATTGACCTGGTAGTACTCTTTTGTATTTCGAACCACATCAAAGCAGACCTCTAGGAAGACCTCAAACCTTCGCTTAATGTCCGAGGTGGATTCCATCTCTGACGTCAGGACTTGTTCGATATCGCCCGCAACCTTGTCGAGGACTGACATCATCAACTCATCTTTATTCAAAAAATAATAGTGGATGATCCCTTTGCTCACTCCTGCCGTGCGAGCCACGTCCTGCATCGAAAAATTATGGTATCCATACTTTGTAATGCAATCAACGGTCGCCCTGACAATCTGATCTTTACGTTCAGCAGCGACGTCTGCTTTAGACATTGGAATACTCCTCAAGAATCGACTCTGGATCCTAGCACCATTATCTAACTCCATGCAACACAAGCGGTTAGGGAACTTTGGGCCCGTCGAGAGTCTGTTAGATCGTTCGAAATCCCATCACTCCAATTCTTAGTTAGAGCAGATCACTTGAGTCACATCAGCAAAGATGCTAAACTCGGTTAAAACCTATGAATAGTTTGATTTCAACGCCCCTGTAAAGGGACATTTCATTCTGAGCTTTGTCGGCTTGCAAAACAGTCCTGTAAGAATCTACCCGGCACGCCCTGTGCGGCTGTCTCCATGGAGCACTTGAGATATGGGTCTAGCTGAATGTATTTTTAAAACAGTCACCATGGGTGCCGTCGCAGCGGTGGGAGGGGCGGTTCTGCTCATCCAATCCCCAGAGGTACGGGCTGCCGAATTTCGCTGGACCCATTTTGGTATCAGGCCCTTGGCTATGGGAAACGCCTATGTGGCCGTGGCCGATGACTACAATGCCTTATTTTACAATCCTGCGGGATTGGCCCGACTTAAGGAATGGAGTGGGGAGTTTTTCAATCCCCACGCCGAAATCTCTGACAACACCATAGCCGCCATCAGCGATGTCTCTGATTTGATGTCGGGAGCATCGGGAGATACCAACTCCGTTTTGGATTTTTTAGAGAAAAACACAGGAAAAACTCATCATTTTGGTTTTGGCCTAACCCCCCATTTGGTCTTTCCGGGGTTTGGGTTTGGCTTAGGGCTCGAGCTGGCGGCGACGATTGGGGTTCACCGCGAGATTTCTACCGATCTGGATTTTGGTCCCCGGGTTATTGCCCCGGTATCTTTTGCAACCAATTTTTTTGAAGACCGTCTCAGCGTCGGCGCAAGCCTTAAACTGGTGGCTCGGGGTGGAGTCGATAGGTCGTTTAGTATCAACGATATACAGGCATTTTCGTCCAGTTCAAAATCGTCGACAGAGACCGCTGATCCCAACACCAATGCCACCAAACTCGAGGACTACGTCGAGGGGGGATTTGGCGCAGGAGTTGATGTGGGACTACTTTTCACCCCCATTAAAACCATGTCTCCAACCCTTGGCCTTAGCATCATAGACCTAGGAGGGACACCCTACCAAAAAGCTGATGTGGGTGGCAGCTCCCTTGGAGCACCAAACCCAAGGCTGCCGACCGTAAATACCGGGGTCAGCGTGATACCCTGGCAGGAAGGGGACATGTACTTAAGGGCGTCTGTGGATGCCCATGGAGTCAACCTGCCCATGCATTACTCTAAAAAGTTTAACCTCGGTCTCGAATGGGGTATTGGCTCGATTCTTAAACTCCAAACTGGCCTCCACCAGGGTGAGCTCGCTGGAGGATTTGAGTTTGATGTCTTTTTATTTTCCTGCCGGTTTGCAACCTATACAGAACAGTTAGGCACCATCGCTGGGCAGGACGAAAATCTTCGCGACCGAAGATATGCCCTTGAGCTGAAACTATTAATCTAACTTAAAGGGATACGGTCTATGGAAAGGTTCGTCGGGAAACTCCTCCTGTCACAGCTAGGTCTAGGTTTGGTGGGTTTAGGGACCATAAGTCTTTGGGAGTCCAAACCAGGTCTCGCAAAGGGTCTCAACGAGATCTCAACCCAAAACCCCGCGACCCAACCTCCACCACAACCTGTGGCTGAGTCTGGGATCCCTGCGCCATCCAGCGCCCTGTCACAGTCGATGGCTGGGCAGATTTTTATAGGTACCAGCACTGGTTTTGTTTCGGTTAGCAAATCTTCGGGGGATTGGAAAAGTGGTGGTGGCACCTCGGACGTCATTGTCGGTTATAAGGTCACGAACCTATCCCCAGAGATCCCGGTGATTGGAACCTATCGGTACAGCCCTGTTGCCGTTAGCGGCACCGAAAAGGGTTATGAATATAGAGGTGTGTGGGAAACCCATTATTTCGGAGCGAGGGGAAACTATACCCTCACTCCGGATATGACCGCCTACGGCGGAGCCGAACTGGGCTATACCTTAATCTACCTGCAACCGCTTGATGGATCGGTCCAAAATATCAAGGCCGAGGACAATGGGGTGGCCCTTGCCCTCGGAGGCGGTCTAGACTACAAGATGTTAGAGAACCGGTTTAGCGTGGGTCCTCGGCTCCACTTGGGTTTTGGATCGACCTCGATCTATCAGCTTTCAGCCAGTGCCAGCTTTTACTTTTAAATCCCCATAGAGCCTGACTCCACCATTGGGCTCTTAGATCAAAAGCGCTCAAAATGACGATGTTGTGGCAAAAGGCCCTCAAAAGATATTTATGGTTTATTCTATGGACACTCGCTTCCATGATCTCATGCCACCGGCGTACGCTCGTGGGTGAGCTGATAGTCAGAGCGCCTGGAGAGGGCACCTACGAAATCTACAGAATCGCCAACGAGAGTCCCCTACAGTTTGTCTCAGAGCAGTCGGGTCACTTTAACCAAAGCCTTGCCTTAGCTCCCGGACGGTATTTGGTCTTAGCGGATTGCTCCAGTCAATCGATTACGATCTATCCAGGGTCCCAGGAAAACCTGCTGGTGCACCGTCTAAAGTTTGATCCTCCCACCCCACCGTCCCCCCAAGACAGCTTTGCCATTCAGTGTAATCAGTCCGAAAAAACCAAGTCTATGCAAAACCTAAACAATAGGTACCAACTCTTTTTGCTCCATGGAAAATGGGATATTCTGGTTGGAATGGTTCCTATGCGAATTGATTTTACGACTATGGAGCCTATGGGTCAGTCCAAAGACCTGACCTTTAAACTGGCTGCACTCCAGGTCGCCAAAAGCGATCAGCAAAACGATGCCACCTATTTTGTTTCTCCCGTCGATCGGATGATTGCGGCGACGAAATACCAACACTTCGGCAGTTGGGAGTTTCTTTTAAAAGGGCGATATCATGTGGAGGTCAACGGGACTACAATGGAAGTCGCCCTTGAGGAAGGGGAGATGAGGACAATAAAGCCTGCGATTTTAAAAGTGACTACTTCAGAATCTATCGATCTCACCCACCCAGCTAAACTAAAAGGTAGTCCATGGATGGTGGAAATCAACGCTGGCCACTGGTTAACCTTCAACGAGCCTTATCCCATCTTACCTGGCAATGCTACGATTGGGATCAATGGCTCCTCCCAGGTCTTAGAAATCTCCGCTAGCGAAGATCAAGTGATCGATCTCAAGGCAAGAAGCATCTTTGTAAATAGCAATTGTGCCGCCGACGATATCCCATGTTTTGGATCTCACAATATTTCTCTCTATGAACCCGAAGAACCCTATCCCTTTGTGGAAACCATCTCTGATATTCCCATCCTCTATATCGACCAATCCAAACCCATCCTCCTAGGGGTGGAAGGATCGAGGGATATCACCTATGAGATAAGCCCCCAAGTCCGAGATCGTCAGGTCCAACTCGGGTACCTTCGCTTGATCCCCCAACCCCAACATCGTTTGGGACAAACGACCGATCTGGTGAGAATCATCACGACGGGTCTTCCCTATCGCGGACATAGTTTAGACATCAACCTTGAAAACCCAACTCTGATGCCCCTTATTGAAGGGACTTACAAATTCGAACATTTTATCAGCACCAGTGGACCTGACGGCGAGAGACGGGGCAACGACCGGCTCGTTACGGTGGAGGCCGGCAAAACTCTCGAACTTCCCTTTCCCGTCTTTATATCGGAAAAAAAATGGCTTTCTCTTAAAAAGTCACTGATTGGTCCGCCTGAACCGGATAAGGTTCAGGCTAAAGGTCCAGCCAATCCCGCAGAAAAATCCAAAGAATTGTAAACCTTCATAATTTTACAAGCCAGATTTTGGCCCCCATAACCAAGCCGCTCCCCGAACTCCGCTTGAGTCTCCATGGACGGCTTTCAAAAGCTTGGTAAATTTCCCATCTCCAAAAATAAACTGGTCCCAAATCTTGGGGATCTTTTCGTAAAGGCGGCCCACGTTAGAGAGGCCGCCCCCTAGGACGATTGCGTCCGGATCTATGGCATTGATCAGAACAGCAAGGGATCTTGCCAAGCGGTTTTCGAGGCGATCCAATGCCAGGAGACCATCACGATCGCCCTGGTTTGCTAGGGCGACGATCTCTTGGGCCTCGAGGTTTTTTCCCGTGGCCTTAAAAAAATCCGCCTTAAATCCGGTCCCTGAAACATAGGTCTCGATACATCCTCTATGGCCACAGTAACAGGGAGGCGGGTTGTTCCATTCTTCCTGGTTGGGGTCAGGAAGGCGGTTGTGCCCCCACTCGCCACCCAGTGCGTTGGGGCCCCGCCAGATTTTTTGGTGGAGGACTAGTCCACCACCGCACCCAGTCCCTAAAATAACCCCAAAAACCACTTGGCCCCCTTTTCCTGCACCGTCCACAGCCTCGGAGAGGGCAAAACAGTTGGCATCGTTTTCAATGCGAACTTCCTGCCCTAAGAAGGTTGCCAGATCCTTGGCTAGTGGTTTGCCATTGATGATCTGCAAATTGGAGTTACGCAGCAGGTCGGTCCCCGGTGCCAAAGAGCCCGGTATCCCTAGACCGACCGTCCCATGGCAGGGGACGCCAAGTTTTTGTTTAGATTCTGATTCCACATGCCGGATAAGATGGCTTAGCTCCGCCAACAAGGCTTGATAGTCGTTTTTAGGCGTAGGAATCCTATGTCGCATAAGGATCTCACCCTCGGGATCCATACCGATGGCTTCAATCTTTGTGCCACCTAAGTCGACCCCTAGGCGTAGGTGTATTGAATCATGTGACGACATCGTGAATTCCTTTAAAAGGTGTCAAAAAGACTGCGAATCACAAGGCTATTTTTAAGGTTCTGAAGATCGATCGACGAAGATTGAATAGATTTTAGGGGTTTAATGGTCGAGAACTTCAAGATCCGGGTCTCTCCAGGATCGAGATCAAAGTAATTATCGCTTGTGATCACGTCAAAGCCTTGGGAATCAATTTCGACAAATTTAGCAAAGGCCTTGGCTGTTATGGAGAGGCTAAATGACCCGGGGGTCGGCTCCTCAAGGACCCAAGAAAGCTTAGGATCGACCAAATCCAGATGCTTGTAAGGCACAAAGCTAACAGTGGACCTTAAAATTTGATTTTGTGGACCTTTAAAGGTCGCACTTAGGTAGTGGCCGCGGACCAGAGTTTTGGCGAGGTCATCCGTAAAGTCTAGATCTTGGAGGAGTGAGGAGTGAAAAGGGGCCACTTCTACCGATTTTTGCCCCTCCTTGATGACACGACCTGTCAGAGTGAGTAGTTTCCAAGTGAGTTCCCCCACAAGAACCGTCTTGGTTTCGTTGCTCAAGTGAATCTGGGCCTTGCGCCCCTCCTCACGGATCGATAGGAGAGGGCCTGCAAAGACTCTTTTTGCCACATAGTGCATGGCTTTCCAGCGACCGTAATAGTCTACTGACGACCAGGAAGTCACAGGCCAGTTATCGTTAAACTGCCAGTAGGTGGCTCCCATACACCTGCCTCTGTTTTGTCGCAAATGCTCCACCGCATAGCGCAAGGCTTCCCCTTGGCTGACTTGGGAAACATAGACTACGCTTTCAAAGTCTTTGGGATAGCGGTAATAGTCGGCAATAAAATTAAATATTTTGGCATTGCCATTCTCTGAGTCGTTACGCTGGTGATCTTCCATGACGGGGCTAAAAATATTTCGATCTCCCGCCTCCGTAAAGGACTGGATGGTCTTGATATTGGGAAATCCTTGGAACCCAAATTCAGAAAGAAATCTAAAATGATGCTTGCGAAACTCCGTATAGTTTTTTCTGCCGTGCCACACATCCCAGTAATGGACATCGCCGCGATCGGGATGGTTAGGCTCGTCAAAAAACCCACCACTTGAAGGCGACGCGGGCCAGTAGTCGATGTAAGGACAGACTTCGGCAACGATCTGGGGAAACAAGATCTCATACTGCTTGATATACTCGACTCTGTTTTCTTTTGTATGGGGAAATCCCCAGACTTCAAACCCCCATTCCATTTCGTTGTTGCCGCAGATAAGACCGATACAGGCGTGGTGCCGAATGCGGGTGAGGTTTTCCCGGACTTCCTGGGTGATATTGGCGTAAAACTCCGGATTGTGGATATCGTAGATCGCACAGGAAAACATAAGGTCTTGCCAGATGATGATACCCATTTCATCACAGGCATCAAAAAAATCTTGGTTTGGATAAACCCCTCCGCCCCAGACGCGCATACAGTTAAAGTTGGCGTCTTGGGCAGTCTTAACCAACTCGCGGGTTTTCTCCCGGGTCACGCGGGTCAAATAGACGTCTTCGGGGATATAATTGCCGCCGCAGGCAAAGATTGGGGTGCCATTGATATTGAACTGAAAGCTTTCGCCCCACTGGTCTTTTTTACGCTCAAGCCGCAGGGTCCTTAGCCCGATGCGAAGGCTACGTTGATCCGTAGTTTCACCGTTTACCAGGAGATCACAAGAGATCTGGTAGAGGGGATGTTCTCCTAGCCCGTTGGGCCACCACAATTGGGGGCGTTCCACCGGGATCTCCAAGGTCTTGCCATCTTCAAGGGTCCATTGGCTTGCCTCCCCTTGGGGAGTTTTCAAGGTGAGCTGGAGCTTGGTAGGTAGGTTGGCCCAGCGATCTAGAGTTGCTGTCACAAGCAGGGTCACTTGAGACCCCTCGTGTTTTTGGGTGACTTGCAGGTCCTTTATCTTTGCACCCAGATAGGAACTCACGCGGATATCCCTAAAGATACCCACATCTGGCATCTGGGGTCCCCAGTCCCATCCATAACTACAAAAGCTTTTGCGGATATGCATAGCCCCCGGTAGCGGAGATACAACCTGCCAAAGGGGGCGCTCCTTTTGCCGGTCAGCGGCAGCTTTTACCGCATCTTCAAACAAGATCGAAAGGTGTTGAGGTTTATCGTGGGTGACGGAGGGGTCTAAGGGATATACCCAAGTGCGATGCATATTATTGGTCTTACCCAGGACTTTCTTGTTGAGTTCGACCGTCGCAAGAGTATCGAGACCAAAACACTCCAAATAAACCCGTCGATCGCTGCCTATAAATTCTTTAGGGATCTGGAAATCCCGTTCGAAGACAAACTGTCTTGAGACGATCTCGACGCTTTGCCGGTTATTTTCTCTGTAAAAAACATCCACTTTTCCGTAGGCACCTGACTTTTCAATCTGAAACAAAACGGTACCAGGAACCTGGACTTCGTCCCAGTTGTAGCGACCATCGGTAGAGCGGAGTTTCCAAGCACCGGCGAGATTGAGGTGTTTCATCTGGATGATCCTTGTTTAAGAGTAAAGTTTTTGTCTATAAAAACGTAGTTATTTCCCGTTTCTTTGCTTTTTTGAGGAGTTGCTTAGCGTGATTAAGACTCGCTTGGGTCACTTCTGCACCGGAAATTAAGCGGGCAATCTCCCGTTCGCTGGCTTTTTTGTCTAAGGCCACGATTTGTGATTCCGTACGGTCCCCTGAGCCCTGCTTACGCACTAAAAAGTGAGCATCGGCAAATGCAGTCACTTGGGCAAGATGTGAGATACAAATCACCTGGAACCTGTGAGAAAGCTCCTGAATCTTTTGGCCAACAACATCAGCAATACGGCCCGAGATACCCGTGTCGATCTCATCGAAAACCAAGAGACAGCTATCAGCACCTGCAGCCAGGGATTTTTTAAGTGCCAAAATAACCCGCGAAATCTCCCCTCCTGAAGCGATTTTTTGGAGGGGGTGGAGGGGTTCTCCTTTATTTGCAGCTAAGAGAAACTGACCTCGTTCCATCCCGTGATCGCCGAGTTGGGACCAATCATCGCAAAAAGCTTGCCACCGGGTGCGGATATCCTCACCCAAAAAACCAAGGTCGAGGTCTGGTGGTTGCAGTCGGATGGGGCTAAACTCCACATCGATTTGAGCACCAGGCATCGCAAGCTGGTGGAGTTCCTTTTCTAGATGCTTTTGCACGATATCTTTAGCCTTTTTTCGAGCCAGGGACAGGGCTTCTCCCTGCTTTCTCAATTCTTTTGAGTCAGCTTGGAGTTTCTGAAGAGCCGTCGTGATTGTCTGGGAGGCTTGATCGATCCAGTCGCGCTCCTGGAAGATGCGACGCTGCTCGTCTAAAAGCTGGTCGATAGTATGGACGTTGAGTTTGCGAAAGAGGTCTTGGTATCCGACCAGTCGGAGTTGCATTTCTTCCAATTCGGTTTCGTTAATGGAGAGGTCTCGGATCGTCACGCCGATTTGAAAACTCAGATCGTCGATCAATCCAGCGATTTGCGCTGCTTGATCGGCGCAATGGGTGAGTTTGGAGGTGATGCTTTCTCCAAGGGGCGTCGTAGTGATGCGGCTCAGGCGTCGGTGGCAGTCCCACAGGTTTTGGCTAGGGGAAGTATGCTGATCACCCGCTTCGAGAGATGTCTGAATGATCTGAAGATCTCGTAAGATCTGAAGGTTTTGCGTCACAGCCTTTAAGACCGTAGTGATCTGATGGTACTCCTCCTGTTGGGGCTCAAACCGGGAGAGCTCGTCGCAGCGGAAGTTGATATAATCAGCGCTTTGGCGGCGGCTGCGGAACCGGTCCACCAAATCTATAAAATCCTTCAGGTCACCGATGATTTTGCGGCGCTGGATGTTATACCTCTCCAGGGGCCCTTTGCTTCCCTCAGGGGCTAAAGACGTCACAAGGGGGAGAAACTGATCGAGCCATTGGAGGTGATGGGCGGGATCGAGGAGCCTAAGGCTATCGTGTTGGCCAAAAACATCGATCAACGTTCCGCCTACTTCCTTAAGGGTCGCCGCGGTTACCGGGGTGTCGTTGATCCAGGCGAGAAAGCGTCCCTTTGGACTGATCACCCGACGGATAAGGATAGGAATGCCTGTGCTTTCGGAAGTGGAGACTTCATAGCCAATGCCACAGTGGGAGAGGATCCCTAAGACTTTATGGCCTACTTCAACCTCAAAGTAACCTGTGATGCTAGCTGCTGCGCGCCCACGACGCACATATTCCGGGTGACCCTTGCCCCCAAGGAGGAGACCTAAGGCTCTAATCAAGATAGACTTACCGGCGCCAGTTTCGCCTGTAATGACGTTGAACTGAGGGCTGAATTCAATGGCCAGCGATTCAATGATGGCTAGTCCTTCGATTTCAAGTCTGGAAAGCACGTGGTTTCTATCCTCCCTACCTTCCTAACATATCGAGGAACAGCTTCCTGGTCTATAAGCGTCCATGAGGGATCAAGAAATGTCTTTGGCGCGGCGATCTATCTGATAGTCTGGGTTTTTAACTTTCTATTCCTCTCTCTTAAAAAGGCGATGGCTTTTTCCGACCAAGCGAGGAGCCGGTTGAAATTGGTGGTGTCCTCGGATGTGGCCGCTGGTGGGGGTGGGCCAAGGACCACTGACACCTCGGCCAGATCCTCAGCCGTGATGGATTGGGCTGCCGCCACGATTTTTTCTCGTCTTTTGGTTTCTTTGATTTCTAGAGCATTCATGGGCCGACGGCCTGATCCCGGCCTAGCCTCTTTGTCGACCATCAACACTTTAAAAAACATAAATACTTTCCAAGTATTAGCCGCATCGTCCCTCGCCCGATGCGGCGTCCCCTCAAAGGCAAGCCCTAGTCTTTGGAGGGCCTTTTCAAGCCCTGCTTTACCGACGACGTCATTGGCTGTACCCCACATCTTGTAAACGGTCTTCATATCCTCCCAGCGGTGGCCGAAAAAGAAAAATCGGGCTTTGGTCCCGTCGTTCTCCACAGGAGGTGGGTCAAACACGCCGGGCCGTTCCGCCTCAACCTGTTTCTTGAGTTCTACCGAATCCCCGCCGCCCCAGGTGTAGAGAGTCCTGCAGGCTCCCCATTTGTCGCAAAAAGCTTTGAGAGTCTCATAGGCCTCATAGACGCTTCCACCTGCGGCGACGTCGGCGTCGGTGATGGTTGTGAGTTCTGTAATAAACGGGGAAATGGGCTCCTTTGGGTTTACAAAATAGCTCAGGGAATCGACGATTTCACCCGTCACGACGTCGCCGACTACCGCTCCCACTTCTATAATCCGTCCTGATGGCTGGTTCATTTCTAGATCAAGGAAGACCAGATAGCGATGATGGGACTTTTTAGTGCTCATATTGATTCTCTCCACGTTCTATGACCGGGCCTATCTATAATATCATCCTGCAGGAGGCCGCTAGGAAGAATATCAATCTTGGGATACTTTAATTTAACTTATTTATTTTACTTGGTTTATTTAGTCATATATTTTGACTCAATATTTATGACTCATAAAATTTGACTCATTTTTTTTGACTAACAGGTCAAAACCATGTAGATTCCAATCTTAATAGGATGTTTGTAGGAGTGAGCTTTATGAATGCTTTCCCGATCGATGTAACTCTAAAAAAAGACGAGATTTGCAATCTTGAAAACGAACAAACAGAGTTAATCGATCTTGCCAAAAGTGGCAAACGAGTTGTTATTTTTGGACGACGGAATACCGGGAAAACATCGATTATTTTGAATGTAATCATTCCCCAAATGTTGAAGACAAACAAACACGCCGTTTGTGTTTTTGTAGACTTTATGGGGGTTGATTCACAGTCCGATGTGGAAATCCGCTTAAATCGTGCCATCGAATTTGCTTTAGCGAGGGCCTATCCTGGGCGCAAATTCCTCAGCAGCTTGATGGACGCCGCAAAATCTTTTCGTCCAACCCTCGAAACCGATGCGGTGAGTGGAAGCATATCCATCTCAATCACCTCCGATCCTACAAAAAAAACGTCACACTTAGAGTCTCTCATCAGCAAGCTTGGTGAACTCCATCAATCTACAAAGGTTTTTCTCGCCTTTGATGAGTTTCAGGACATTGCCTCCGTTCGCCAGATGACGGCTCTTTTCAGAAGCGCTCTCCAGCTTCTTCCCAAAGACCTCCCGGTATTTATTTGCGGATCAAAAAAACACCTCCTTGCGTCCATGTTTGGCCCCCATAAAGCGCCATTCGCGGGTTGGGGACGTGACCTCGAAATTCCGACGATTCGAAGTAAGGCCTATCTTCATAAGTATTACGACTACGCATCCACCAGACTTACGAACGCCAATATCAAAATCGATATGGAGTCATTCGCCTATCTTGTCGACCAGTGTGATGGCATCCCCGAGGCTGTCAATATTGTGCTCGAAAATCTGTTGCGCAGGTGTCCTGGCAAATCCGTCTACCAAGAAGATATCAATGGGGGTCTTGTCGCCGTTATCGATGAGAGGCGCGGAAGATTCGAGGAGCAGCTGATGAGGTTCCGTTCTCCAGAGAAACTGGTTTTGTCCATGATCGCTAAACATGGACCCATCAAACACCCTAAAGGTAAAGATTTTTTGTCTTTACTGAGATCCCTCTCTCCCTCGACGGTTTTTAATGCTATTCGTCAACTAGAACGGAATGCTGATATTTACAGCACGGACCTTGGATTCGTCGTATCCGATCCACTCCTTAGTATTTTTTTGCGTCGTTATCGCTAAGGGACTACATTGATCGTTGCCTAAGATTTGACAGGAGATTTTCGATGGCTATTCGGATTCTGATCACAGGGGGAACTTTTGACAAAGAGTACAACGAACTCGATGGGGGACTGTTTTTTAAAGACACCCATGTCCCCGAAATCTTAAAGCTAGGCCGCTCCCAAGTCCCCGTCTCCTTGCGAACCCTTATGCTGCTTGACAGCCTTGAGCTTACGGATGCCGACCGACAGATTATCCTGGATCAGTGCCTAAAGTGCCCAGAGACAAAGGTCGTGATCACCCATGGGACCGATACGATGGTCGAGACCGCAAAGTTTTTAGGGCCACGGGTCCAAGATCGTACCGTGGTCCTGACCGGAGCTATGATTCCCTATACCTTTGGTAGCTCCGACGGACTCTTCAATCTCGGCAGTGCTTTAGCCTATGCCCAGACCCTCCCAAAGGGCGTCTATATCGCGATGAACGGTCGTTACTTTTCGTGGGATAACGTCACAAAGAATCGTCAACTTGGTTGTTTTGAAGAGCTTCGAAACCCATGAGGATCTTAGTCATAAAAAAAGATCTCGACGGGAGATCTTTTAAATGAATATGATAAGATGATTATTAGATTTCAGAAATTACAAGAAACCAGTCTTGACTCCGGTAGGGTGGTGCGAGTAGAGAGGAGATTCTCATATTCGCTTTCTGCAAAGGTATGAGTGATTATTGGGGTGGCTTGCGTCCATATTGGGTGGGTACATCCTAGAAAGCGTAAAGGGGATTGTTCCCTGAGACATGGAAGGCTTCCAAATTTATCCCAACTCAATGGAATCAGTTGGATCTTGGGAACACATGTGGGAATTGTACCAAATGCTCCGTACCAGGGAAAAAAGGACGAGACTCCTTTAATTTTGTCGGACTCAGGCTTATTTATCGACCAATGTTAAGGTGGTAGATCTCTTTGGGAGTGAACACATTGGCGCAAAGGCGCAAAAAGCGAAATCGTAGCGGTCCTAATGCACCTGGAACTGATCAAAGTCAGCCTCAGTCTGTAAGACCTCCATCCTTTACCAGATCACTCGCTCCAGCAGTGGAGGGAGATGTTCGACAACGGGGAGATATCTATTTTCAGCAGGGAAGGGTCCTCGAACCTCAAGCAACCCCTGAAAGGATTTCTTCCCAGGTCAACGGTAAAGGTGGCCAATACACCGTTACGATCGATTTGGCACTGGATCCAAAAAAACGCCGAGCGGCGATTAGCGCTCTGTGTAGTTGTCCATTTTTTGCTGAGGGGCGAGGATGCTGCAAACACATTTGGGCTGTTCTAGTCTTTGCAGATCACTCTAAAGAAACACTTTTTAAGGTTCCACCGGGGTTTCAAGTGGGATTTCTCAAGCGCAATACACCGACTCCACGTAAACTGCCTGCTGTTGTTAGCGTCGCGCCGGGCGAATCTAGCCGCATCAGAGCTTTTTCGGCCCGAGACTTGGCGTCTCCGGGTACCAATCGTGAGCCTGAACCAAGGCCTCCCGAACATCGATCGGGTCGCAACGACCAGCCCAACTGGCGCGACGCCCTTAAGATGGTCTCCCATACCCAACGGGACCTTTGGGAATCGAAACAAAAGATTTCGCCTCAAGCAGCCCAAGATCTCCACTACGTCCTCGATGTGGAGCAGACTAAACGCTCGGGACAACTTACGATTCAGCTCTATCGAAGCATGGGAGTCACTGCACCTGACGAATCCCAAACTTTTTTACTCGTTCCGGCGGCGATCGATCCCCATATTCTCGACTCCCTAAGCGAAGGTACTGATCGAGAAGTCCTCATGAACTTTTTTGGGGTCGCATCAACAACCGTCGCCCGAGCGGGGACCTGGGAAGACGGAGCCACCAATCTCAGGACTCGAGGCCACTCTTTTGTGGTCGCCGATTGTCTCCGCTTAGATCTTATCCGTAAATTAGCCCAAACTGGTCGGTTTGGATGGCTTTCCCTCGATGAGATTAAAAATGAAAAAGACCGCGGAGAACCTTCGCCTGGAGCTTCCGCGGCACCTCATTCTCCCCAAGTCCCGCCGGTCCACGGTCTGGATCCTCAGGTCTTTAAGCCTATCGGCCTAGACGAGGGTGACATGTGGTCATTTCAGCTAAACGTGTCTCCCCGTAAACAAGACGGCATGTGGCTCATACGAGGTGAAATCACTCGAAACAAAGAGGTCCTCCCCTTAGCCTATGCCCTTGCCACCTTCCACGATGGCCTTGTGATTTTAAAAGACAAAATAGTATTTGTCGCTGCCCAAGACCCCCGCCAGGGAGGCTGGATGCCTGCGATCAGGCAATTTGGAACGATTCGAGTAGACAAGCCCTCCCAAGCTTCCTTCCTGAGAGCCTATGCGGATCAAGTCGGTGCTCCCGCCATTGAACTACCCATCGAAAGTGGTTGGAGTCTCATGCGGGGAATCCCTAAGCCAAAACTGATTTTTTCTTCAGCACCCTTCCATGAAAAAGCTATGGTTCTTATGGCTAATCATGAGTTTGACTATGAAATCCCTCCAGGACCTGCTTTCTTAGAAGACCCACGGATCCAAACCCTAAGAACTCCGGGAATGCCCCTTGCTGCAACTGAGGGTGAAGGCGACGGCACGGGAGAGGCAGTCAGTGCTGAGACCAAAACAGTGCCGAAAGAGACTCTCCCTGAAATCCCCCAAACCCGGGTGATCCTTAAACGGGATCCTGAGCAAGAAGAAGTTTTGATCAGAGACCTTTGTGCCCATTCTGGAGTCCATCCTTCGGCTGGACGCGGGGTTTCAGGAGCTGATGTTTTTGTGGATACATCGTCCCTTTCGGAGCTAGTGGCGGATCTAACCTTAAGAGGTTGGTCTGTGGAGGCCGAAGGCAAAAAAGTAAGAACCGGTCGGAGTTTTAATGTTGATGTGAAGTCCAATATGGACTGGCTCGATTTGAGGGCCCGGTTTGATTTTGGCGACGGCCATGGGATCGACCTGCCAAAGATTCTTGAAGCGATGCGCAAGGGCGAAGATCGCATCCAACTCAATGATGGCACCGTGGGACTCTTGCCCGAATCTTGGCTCAAGCAGTTAGAGCCGATTTTGAAAATGGGGGAGTCCCTCGAAAATTCCGATACCCTACGCTACCAGTCCACCCATGCGGCTTTTTTAGATATCCTGGTAGAAGCTGCAGAGACTGCTTCTATCGATGAGTCTTTCGCGGCCTACCGAGCTAAGCTAGCAACATTTAGCGGCATCCAAACCTCCCGGTGTGCTGCTACTTTCAAGGGGGAGTTGCGTCCCTACCAAAACCAAGGTTTAGGTTGGCTAGAGTTTCTGGATGAGTTTGCTTTTGGTGGCTGTCTCGCTGATGATATGGGTTTAGGTAAAACCGTCCAGGTACTGGCCCACCTCCAAAAGCGACGCCTGGACCAGAAAAAGGCTCTTAAGAGCACACAAAAAGACAAGCTGCTTCCAAACCTTGTCGTAGCCCCCACCAGCCTTATTCATAACTGGGTGGACGAAGCCCAGCGATTTGTTCCCGATATCAAGGTAGCTCCCCATATGGGTGCCTCCCGGTGCCGAGAACCTGCGGAGCTCAGCCGTTTTGATATCATCGTCACCTCCTATGGGACCATGCGTAGCGATATCGAGATGCTCGGTTCCATGAACTTCGATTACGTGATATTAGACGAGGCCCAGGCGATCAAGAACGATACAACCCAAGCGGCTAAAGCAGCAAGGGCGCTGAAGGCCAAAAGGCGTCTAGCGATGTCCGGAACTCCCGTGGAAAATCGCCTGTCGGAACTGGGATCTCTCTTTCGGTTTTTAAATCCAGGCATGTTTGAAAATGCTGCGGCCTTTGCCGAGCTGTTTTCAGGTCCTGCAAAACTCACCCCTGGACGCTTGACGACCTTAGCGAAAGCTTTGCGGCCCTTTATCTTACGGCGTACCAAGGAACAAGTCCTTCCTGATCTGCCTGGCAAGACCGAAACAACCATCTACTGCGTTCTCGATGATGATGCCCGTAAGGAATACGATCAGCTTTCGGCCCATTACCGAGCTTCCTTGAAGAAACAAGTCAAAACGGCCGGAATGCAAAAAACCAGGATGCAAGTCCTCGAAGCCCTCCTCCGCCTCAGACAGCTAGCCTGCCACCCTGCCTTGATCGATCCGAAAAGGATGGCCGATCCCAGCGCCAAACTGGATCTGTTAGAAGAACAATTGGAAGAGGTGGTCAACAACGGTCGAAAAGCACTGGTGTTTAGTCAATTTACATCTATGCTGGCAATCGTCAAAAACCGTTTAGATGCCCGTGGAATCCCCTATGAATATCTGGACGGATCGACCACTGACCGTAAAGAAAGAGTGGAGAATTTCCAGAACAACGAAAAAATCCAGTTGTTTTTGATCAGCCTTAAGGCTGGCGGGGTCGGGCTCAATCTAACGGCTGCGGACTATTGTTTTATCCTGGATCCCTGGTGGAATCCCGCCAGCGAAGCCCAGGCCATCGACCGAGCCCATCGGATCGGCCAAAAAAACCATGTTTTTGCCTATCGACTTATTGCCAGGGGGACCGTAGAAGAGAAAATCCTCGAACTCCAAGCGGCCAAACGCAAGCTTGTCGACGGTATCATTGCGGCAGATGGTGATATCCTCACAGAAATGACCGTCGAAGATCTGGATTTTCTGTTAGGGTAGCTTTTTTGCGGAAAGCCGCCACCTTGATCAGGAGGCGCAGATGGATCTTAAGGCAGAACGCAGCTATTTCGAAGGGTCACCGGAGCAGGTGGCCACTCTTCTCGAAACCGATTTAGTCCTTGGCCTCCCTCTGGACCAAGTTTCCGAGAGGGCCAAAACATATGGGCCCAACGCCCTAAAAGTGGGAGACCGAAAAAACCCCTTCTTGATGTTCTTAAAGCAGTTTAAGGATTTGTTGATTCTTATCCTTATTGCCGCAGCTTTAGTGACCGCACTCCTGGGAGAGACCACCGACTTTTTTGTTATTTTAGGGATTGTGATACTCAACGGACTATTGGGATTTTTCCAGGAGTATCGCACCGAAAAGACTATGCAATCTTTGGCCAAACTGACGCCCCAAAAAGCGCTGGTCCAAAGACAATCCGGCAAAACTAAATCACATGAAAAACAAATCATCAGCGCCGCTGACCTAGTCCCAGGGGACCTGGTTTTTCTAGAAGCGGGTGACCGCATCCCTGCAGACCTAAGGCTGATCACCACGACAAATCTGACCATAAACGAATCCCTGCTCACGGGAGAATCGGTCCCAATCCTCAAGAATCACCAAGGGCTACCAAAAAAAAACCTAGCTCTGGGAGATCAAGTCAACCTCGCTTTCAGTGGAACCTTTGTCACTAGCGGGCATGGATCGGGCCTGGTTTACGCCGTGGGTCAAAAAACCGAACTCGGCAAGATCGCCCATTTAGTGGAGCAAGGGAATGCTGGGCTGACGCCTTTGCAAATGCGGCTCAATCAACTTGGCAGGCGAATTGCCGCCGTCGTTGGAGTCCTTTGCTGCCTTTACTTTGGCTTTGGTTTTCTTCGGGGCAATGATCCCTTAATTATCTTTATGACCGCCATAAGCCTCGCTGTTGCAGCCATTCCCGAAGCCTTACCCGCTGTCATTACCCTTATGCTCGCTCTTGGCGCAAGACGCATGGCGAGACAAAAGGCTTTGGTCAAAAGTTTACCCGCAGTGGAAACTTTAGGATCAGTCACCTATATCTGTACGGATAAGACAGGGACCTTAACCGAAAATAAAATGCAAGTTCAAAGCCTCTTGATAGCGACTCCTGAGGGGCCAAGCAGGCTGGTTTTAGCCAGTGATTTTAAAAATCGTGAAGAGCCAAGCTCCCTCGCCCTACTCCAAGCCATGGCCCTCAACCAAAATTGTGAACTCAGTCGCGAGGGCGTCCTCTTAGGTGATCCCACAGAAATTGCTCTGGCTGTCTTTGCTCAAAATCAAGGTCTTAAGCGGTCTGAGCTAGAGTTGGAGACACCTAGGATTGGCGAACTCCCCTTTGCATTTAACACAAGATTTATGGTGACAGCCCATCAACAGAGTGAGGGGATAGGGAAGAGTGGAGTCCAAAAATCTACTTTACTAATTGTAAAGGGTGCAGCTGAAGCTGTGATCAAGCTGCTCCCACCGCACCAGCAACAGGGGTGGAGTGATGCAGCCAATCATCTTGCCACCCTTGGCCTCCGGGTTTTGCTTTATGCCACCACAGAGACCGAGCAAGTTAAGTTGCCTTTAGAGTTGGCCCAAATTTCCCAATACAGCTTTCAGCCCATAGGACTCGTTGGGCTCGAAGATCCACCGCGCCAAGAGGTTGCAGAGTCCATCGCCAAATGCCACCGAGCAGGGATCAAGGTCGTTATGATGACGGGGGATCACCCATTGACAGCCAGGGGGATTGCGCTCAAAACAGGCCTTATCCACGACAGCATGTCCCTGGAGCATCAAAAGGTGACCCTTGGCTCAGAGTTGGACAACCTACCCGACGACGTCTTAACTGATACGATCCACAACACCAGGGTCTATGCCCGCGTCAACCCTGAACAAAAAATCAGGATTGTAGAACACCTTCAAAAACAAGGTGAGTTTGTGGCGATGACAGGGGACGGTGTCAATGACGCCCCCGCTCTCAAACGAGCCAATATTGGAATCGCTATGGGTCTTAGTGGAACCGATGTGGCACGGGAAGCCTCCCAGATGGTTCTTTTGGACGATCATTTTGAAACCATTGTGGTGGCCATTAAAGAAGGTCGACGCATCTATGACAATATTCGAAAGTTTGTTCGCTACAGTTTAACAACTAACTCCGGTGAGCTTGGAACCATGTTGTTGGCCCCCTTCTTTGGGCTTCCTATACCACTGTTGCCAATCCATATCCTGTGGATTAATCTTATCACCGATGGGCTTCCTGGACTTTCTCTTATCGGTGAAAAAGGCGAGCCCGACATTATGGACCGTCCACCTCAAAACCCTAAAGAAAGTATACTGGCAAGGGGCCTGTGGCAGCATGTGCTTTGGGTGGGAATCCTTTTGGCCGCGATCAATATCGGCACGGCAGCTTGGTTTTATTTCGATGGTTCTCCAAGGTGGCAAACCGTGGTTTTCACCACCGTGACATTGAGCCAATTAGGGCACCTCCTAGGGATTCGGTCCAGATCCAGAACCATCTTTAGTAAAGATTTTTTCACTAATCCTTGGCTTTTGGCCAGCATCCTTTGGGCTGTTTCCATGCAACTCCTCGTTATCTACCATCCGACCCTCAATCGAATTTTTAAAACCACGCCTCTATCGATTTCTGAGTTTAGTCTTGCTGGAGGATTTGCTGTCATAGTTTTAGTGGCTGTAGAACTAGAAAAGCGCTGGCATTGCCGAAAAATGCGCCTCATTTAAGCCACATTTTTAAGTATCGTTGTCGATACTGAAGGCAACTGGATCACAAATCTCGTGTTTGGGTGCTTGCTATCAAGGGTCAAACTCCCCTTATGGCTCTCGATAATGCCAAGGGAAATACTGAGTCCTAGCCCTGTTCCTTTGCCGACAGGTTTTGTTGTGAAAAAAGGCTGAAGCATCTTTTCTGCGATGTCTGGTGGAATCCCTAGACCCGAGTCGGTGATTGTGATGCTACATTGGGTTCCATCATCCACAAGATCGATCTCAATCCATGGCTGTTCTGTCATGACTACGGCATCATACGCATTATTTAATAGGTTGACCAAAACTTGAGAAATCTGAACGGGCCGGCAGTAAATGCTTTGTTGACTATTCAAGCGCGCAGTCAGTCTGATACCACTGGCATCCATGCGAGGTTTACAGAGATCCAAACAGTCTTCGACCAGTTTTAGAACCGGTATTTTTTCAATTGGGTCAGAGTCACCCGCTCTTGCAAAGGCCCTTAGCCCATCTATAATCTTGCTAATTCTCGAGACCGAGCGGCGCATAGCATCGATGGTCTTAGGAACAACTTTTGCGGCATCAGGGTGATCTATCAGTCTACCCAGTTGTTGTAGATAACCATCGATGATGGCGAGGGGATTTTTAACCTCATGGGCAATCCCTGCTGCCATCTCTCCTAGAGAGGTAAGTCGGGAGGCCGTGACTAACTTGGACTGCTGGATTTTGGCATCATGCTCGAGTCTATATTGCTCACTTAGGTCGCGGATAAAGGCCGTAAAAATCTTGCTTCCACTCGGAAGATGGATAGCAACGAGAGAAAGCTCGATGGGAAATTCTCGACTGCTTGCATGTTTGCCCGGTAATCTAAGTCTTTTGGAGATTTTATCCGTCCGTTGATCAGATAGATATTTTTGAAAAGCCTTCCGATGGGCGGCCTTGTGGGTGTCGGGGATAATGGTATGTTCGAGAGACTTTCCGATCACGCTTTCTTTGGCCAATCCAAAAATCGCTTCCGCAGCGGGATTAAATTCTAAAATAGTTCCTGTTTCATCCGCTGAAATAATGGCATCGATGGCACCCTGTAAAGCCATCTCCCTACGCATCGAGATCTCAAATATCTGTTTGGAAGTGATCTCATTGAGACTTTGCATTCGTTTTATCCTATTGACCGAATAAACCGTCAGGAGAACGCTGAATCCCCAAAGCAAAAGAGCAGTTAATAATGACCAGTTACGAAATTTTTCCAGGATCCCCATCCTGATTTCAAGCAGTGTGGTCAGCTCGGCATGGGAGATCGACCAGAAAGACTTTAGACTGTCCATCGAAAGTATCAAATCGCGGTGAAGTTCATCGGGTTTCTGATTTGTCTGGAGTCCCGAACTTAACTCTTGGAGTTTCTCAAGAAGACCTTGCAAAGACCCTGTAAGTCTGCCGCTTAAGGAAGGATTGACACCGTTAAAATTGGCGTCCTCCCGCAAGGCACTTGCGGTTTTCGTCTGCAAGGCTGGGATCACTTCATATTGAAGCAGGGCTAAAAGTCCTAATCCTTTTGACCAATTGGGCCGCATCGTATAGTCCCCTAGGACACCGGTGTCCAGGAGATAGGCAACGGCCCTAGGAATACAAATAACTGTAAGATCCATAAGATAATAGGTGTCCAATTCTGGATCTAGGATAAGATTGGAAGTGTCTCCTACATGGCGAATGAGCTCAAGCATATGCACTAGGGCTTTTATTAGATCGCTTGGATCAGGTTTAACGCTGATCTGCTCCATAAGATTCATGAGTTTTTTGGGGGCGAGATGCTCCCGCCCTCGAATAAACAAAGAATTGTCATCGGCCCCCACCTCGGACCCAAGCTCCTGATCGATATTTCTAAAGGCCGTCAGTGATGAGATAAGATGAGCGTTATTTGGTTTGGAGGAACCTAGGAGGAGATCAACTGTCTGAAAAGCCATCAGCCCCAGGGGGTATAAGTACCTAAGTCCCTTGATTTCTTTTTCACTAAATTCGATCTGTGAATTCTTTGTATTTAAGAAAAACAAAAAAAGAAGCGTAATTGGTACTGAATAGACGATAGATACCAAGACTGGTAAACGAGATGTATTGATATATGATGGCTTTGGACTCATTATAATCAAGGTATCGGATGAGTGCCAAAGTTCTTGATGGATTTAAAAGTACTTGGCCTTTAAAAATAAGGAAATTCATTGCGATAGACTGCCCTGCTACGCTATAAGGAGTCCGGTTTAGCCAAACGTATTTCACCGGCGGATGTCTTCCATTAATTTAAGCACATCGAATGGACCGACGCCTTTTGCCATCCCGCACAAAGTTTCGAGCTGTTGCTCTATAGCTGCCGATTCTGCAGGTGACAATTGACGTTCGATCTGACCGGCGCTCTTTAGTGTTGAGGCAGTCAAGTTATGAATGAATTTAGCGACTTGCCTCTTTTTATCCTCAGACATCTTCTCAATAGCCAGGAAAAGCTCTTCGGCTAACCTGTTTTTCATCACTTCCTCCCCATAGGGCATCGCACCTCTGTGGCTGGAGGGATCACCAGCCTTCTCCGTATCAATCGGCATATTTCTAAAACCCCTTAAAACTCAAATAGGTTTAATCTAAAAATCTAGGCCAACTCCCTAAAAATTATCACAAATCCCATTATTCGCCCACCGCCCAAATATATTTATATGGGATCAAACTCTCTAGACGAGTGTGTCGTCCCGGGGCAAACCGCTTCGGAAAAGTCGGAAAAGGTGGACCCAGAGTTGGGTCCAATTATGCCTAGCACCTTTACTTTGGGGCTCCATCTAAATTTTTATGATCACCCTTTTCTTTGCCTGGAAAGAAGTCTTTGATTTTGCCCCCGCTGTTAAAAAATTTTTGCAAAGACTGGAGATCTCCTTCTGAACCAGGACCTTCAAGGACTTTTAAAGCTTCAAGGTTTTCTGAATCGACCTTGTAGGTTCCATATTTGACTCTATAATTTTTCTGAATTTTATCGATCGAAACAACGACTAAATCACCTGGTTTTAGCCTGCGCTCATAAAACGAGGACTTGGGATCGACCACTACAATCTCTAAGGTGTCGGCGCAATTGCTTTCGTTGACCCAGCAGCAGCTCCAGATATCGCGAGCCACAGGTATGATACGCTTCTTCGCAGAGAACTTGAAGCCGTTTGACGATACGCATCAGACTCAACACCGGCGACATCATCGTTGGCACTATTGGATCGGTACAGCGCCAGAAATATTTGACACTACTTGTGCTGAGGCCAAAACCTAGGGAATCCGTTCTGCAGCAACCGCTTCGTCAATCTTGACTTGCTGACAGCTGACCCAATCGCCCTTTGTTCTTCTAAGGCGAAGAGATAGAGCAATCAATATCCTTTTTTTCGAACCAGCGGTAAATGGAAAGACTGGCTGGATAGCTTAAAAATCAGAAACAAATTCGCTTATCGAAACGAACCGAGCGCCCGTGCCACTTCGTGCTTGTGGCGACGATTGCACTCTGCCCAGCGAAGTTCGTCGGCGTCGAGCGCGGCAAGAAATGCAAATCGCTGCCGCACCTTGGCTTCCCAATCCGTGATGTCCGCTGGATGAACGAGTACTCCGATCGGTGCCTTGGGAAAGTCCCCTGGGGATCTCTGAGCTAGGACATTGTCGGGTAGCAATGGCGCGGTGCCACGTCCGTCGTCAACGACGTCGCCATAGACTTTTAGTACCCAAAGTCGTCTGACCAAGGCTTCCGGAAGAGGCCGAGTGGCGAACCATGCAAGGTCATACAGATCCCTTGCGAGCGAGACCCGGCGGTACCGCGCCAATTTTTCTGCACAAGCCTCGGCCTCAGCTATGATGGGCAAGGCGCCAAGAGTAAAGTCATACTCGTCGTGGATCGGCATGCGCAATACAGGGACCCGTTCGGGGGGTAACGCGAGTGGTCGCCTCGCGCACTCAACACGCGCAATGCCCAAGACGTCACCCAGAACCGGGTGGCTAACATCGAGCTGCCACGTGCGGGCGTCGTTGGACGGCTTCGACAAAGTGAAAGAAAAATCCCCAATGCGGGCATTGTTCATCGCATCACAGACATCAACGACATCATCCTCGTTCGGTACTGCAAGGTCGATATCGGTGGAAAAGCGCCCCTGATTGCCGATGCGGCATTTGCGTAGGCTTGTACCGCCCTTGAATGCGATGTCGTCACGATCAAATATACCGACCAACTCCAGTACGTGAAGGAGATGATCTTGGGCCACATCAAGCAGGGCCGGCACATAGGCATCTTGGCGAGTACTGGCATGACGAAGGATTAGAGCGCGCGTCAGTGGCATTTGTCTTAGGCCTTCTTATTGGCGGTAAGCAGCGGCGCAACCACATGGTCGCTGACGCCGGTCCTGGAGTCCCAATGCGCGGGTCCGGAGGTGCCGATCTTTGTTGCCTGCAAGGTCTTTGGTAGAAGGCTCAGCACGCCACGTTTACCACTCAGGCGCATCAAGTAGACAGCCCGTTGACGTGTCGCCCCCGTTGCTACCTCAAGGAGTGGAGCAAGCCGACTGAGATCAATATCGGCGCAGAAGTCAGCAAGCCTGCCGGCGAAATCAACCCATGCATCAAAGCTGGCCGGACGCGACGCGATCTGCACGAGGAGCGCCTCCGGGCCGAATCCCGGCAGACCTTCGGCCCAGTTCAAAAGGTCAAGGCCTCTCTTGCGGAGGAGTTTTATCGACGGCGCGAGAGCCTGCGACGAGAGCCCTTTCGGAAACAACGTAGTGACCCGGCTAACGCTACCCCGCAGAGCTTTGGGGAACGGAACGTGATCTTCGAGCCAAATGGCCGGACGATCCGGACGTCGATCAAGATATCCCAGGTGCCACGCCGCGCTAGACCCAGCGAGAAAGAATCGAGCACTCGGTTTAGTCAGGCGCCAGCCGCGCAGGTCAATATAAGGGTCAGCAAGGGACTCCACACCAGGAGACAAGAACGCATAAGCGCCATTGAAATGCGTCCGGCGGAGCCATCCTAGCCGGACAAGCCGCGACAGGGCCACCTCGGCTCCGACAGTGCATTGACTCTCCTCAAGATAGCAGGCGATGATTTCGCGTGTAACGACGGCGGGGGCACGCTGCACCATATGTGCAATGAGTCCAGCCGCCCACTTAGGTACGACCCGCGCAGCCGGATTTGCTGCTGAAAAAGACTGCATATTTGCCCACTGTCAATTGAAGTCTGAATGCGCAACCTACTTAATAACTCAGACTCTGTTTCACAGTAAATCATACTGCGAAATAAAGCCAACTTGCAACATTTAAATCATGAATTAGACCTCAATTCACAGTAACCGTGGCCGCAAGAGAATAAGGGAAAATCATTGCGATAGACTGCCCTGCTAAGCTATAAGGAGTCCGGTTTAGGCATGGATAGAGTTCCTTATGAAAATCTATAACATCCCCTTGAAATCCAGGAAAACACTAGTGATTTCGTCTTTTTATTCTCAAACTCGGGACCAACTAGCATCCCTCTGTGGGGCTCTAGGGGTTCCCTCTGTCCACGCTCTTGATCTCTATCGCGAAGCCTATAAGGGGCTTAACCACCAGCCCTGGTCACGACTAGGTTTGCCAAAGGTTTTAAAGGCTTACTGCCAAGAAAACTTTCTAGAAACCCCCAAAGTAAGGTTAAGCACCGGCATCCTGTCGGGATACGACGGAAGCGTTAAATTTAGGGCTTTCTTACCATCCATCCTTGAGACTGCCCAAGATTCTCAAAAAGAACTGGTCGTCGAAACTGTCTTAATGCCAGAAAAAAAACGAATCACCCTGTGCGTGTCAACCCAGGTCGGGTGTGCCCAAGGGTGCGTGTTTTGTCATACGGGGCGTATGGGCCTTATTCGCAACCTCCTTGCCGCAGAGATTGTCGGCCAAATCCTAGCCGCCAAACAATGGATAAGAGATCACCCGGAGTGGCTACAGCAGGTAGGCCTAAAATCGGACCAAACTATTTCTAATATCGTGTTTATGGGTATGGGCGAGCCCCTGGATAATGTCGATGAACTTATAACATCGATTGACATTATGACCGATCCTTATGGGCTCGCCTTAGGCTTACGGCATCTCTCGGTTTCCACAGCAGGGCATTTGGACGGCCTTAAAATACTCCTTTCCAGGGTAAAGGGTGTTCGTTTAGCTTTAAGCGTCCATAGCCCGGACGAAGTAAAACGGGGCAAAATCATGCCCATCCAAAAACGCTGGCCTCTAACAGATGTCGTGAATTACCTGGAAGAGGAGTTACCATCCAATGGTGGCAGCGTCATGCTGCAATACACCTTGATCGCCGGTGTCAACGACTCCCTCCAGGAAGCTCAGGATCTAGTCCTTATAGCAAAACGACTCCAGGCCAAGGTCAATATCATTCCCCTGAATACCGTCGCTGTAAACCGCCTTAAATCCCCAACACAGATACAAGTGCAGACCTTTCGCGATGTCCTCCATAAAGAGGGGGTCAGGGTTATGGTCCGCTACAGTAAGGGCCAAGATATCGCCGCGGCCTGCGGCCAGCTGGTTGTAGAGTCCTAGCCAAGACCTAGTTAACAATGCTTGGGTCGCGCGGAAATTTCTGAGTTGGACACCGATAAACCCCAGTTTCATTGTATTTCTTAATGGCTAAACCAACCTCGGGAATCAGGTAACTCCCCTGCTTTGCAACGCTCGACGTATGATAAAGACCCTGGATGTCCCAAGATGCGAGATTCCAAATAAAGGCGCCCTTCACCCTTTCTCTCCAAGGGGACGCGGACGGGACCAGATTTTTTGATAGGTATAAACTTAACCCGCAGTAAAACTGTATTGCTCCGTTTGCAACATCCGGATCCGACCAGGGGTTCGTTTTAGGATTAAAGGTCCCATGGATCCCAGCCCAAGGAGCTGAGAGGGCATCCCGACCCGAAGTTGCAGGCTTTTTCGAATCCACACTTCCACCGATTCCCACTTCCGAAAAAATCAGCTCCAGGTGAGATGCATCCTTCTTGAGATCGGTCTTAATCGCTGCAAGCTCTTGATTGACGCTATTGAATACCTGGTCAAACTGAAGAAAAGGTAGGCTACCGTCCGCTGCTAGAGTGAGGTTGGTGTAGGCCGAGGCACCAAAAAAATCAAGTTTCTTGAGTAGCTCTTTGAATGCTCTGGACGAAAGGTACTGAGTTGGAAAATTTCCAAAGATCTTGTTAAAATTTAAACTGATACCAAATTTAATCTTTGGGTCGTCACTCCTGGGGTCCAAACTCTCTCTTAGGAGTGCGATAGCATGAGAGTATTGAGACGTATAAGCAAAGACGGTAGCTCCCATTTCGCCTTGAGCTGAAAAATAAACAGGCAAACTGGTGATACGGGTACGCTTGATCGCATTCGCTATGGGCACTAGCATCGCACAATAATAGCTATCCACATATTTCTCGCACTCCCAATCACCTTCGATAACAAGTCCTAGGGCATGGGAGTTGCGCCATCGCCCCTCTCTTTTTCCATCATCCACATGGGGCGTGATAGAAATTCCTCTACCCTTGCTGAAGACCTTTTCAAAACAGGCTGCCATTCCATCTTCAAAAGTCTTAATCATAGCTAATGTAGGTGGATTGCAAGCCCGTTCCGACACCCGGTAACAAATCCGGTTACCCCAAGTAAGGGGCTTAGCGCCCCTAAATTCTTGGAGAGATGCCGTAACTATTTTCTCGGTACCATCGTGCGGCGGATCCACCAAAAAGCCATGGGTTGGAAGAAAATTGATGGTGGAATTTGCAAAATCTGAACCTAGGGCTTTATCCACCATCTCCAAGCACGGACTTGAGCCGTCGACTAAGGTGTAGTCCCAAGCACCCATAACTGCAATGCTGCTATTGATCTCTACATAGTCATTCGGTGGAGTCCCTGGTTCAAAATCACTGGGAGTGGACGCGAGTTCGGCAGACGGTTTAAATGATCGCTTGCAGTGATATTGTAACATCATAAAAAACACCACAAGAAGAATTCTGATCACTTTTTCGACACTAAGAAGAAAAGGATTTTCTGACATGTTTCCCTTTTTTAACTCAGAATTTCAGCGAAGCGGTTTAAGAACTTCACCATCAAAATAAAATTCGACCACTCTCTCAGAGCCCCAAGATTCTCCATCTTGTGAGACCGCTAGAACCAACCGAAAACTAGTCGCCTTTTGTCCTAAATCCACAACACCCAGCTTATCAAAAAAACTACTTGGACCGGTGAGATATGTGCCGTAACTTATCTTACCATCACCCCCGTAAGATTTCTGAAGATCCTTTCCATCTAATACAATTTCGCCAAGGTCAAACTTCCCTAACTGCAATCTTCCTCCCTCCTCCATCCGCATGTACAGCTTAAATTGATCGTCCACAATTTCACGATTGACAAATAAGGATAAAAAAACCTGTGGTTCAAGTTGCAAAGCACTTGTTCTCCAATTTTGTTCTTGGAACCACGACAAAGGCACTTTTTTTGTAAAAACCTGTACATGGGAAATCTCAATCATACTAATGTGACTTTGGGGCTTGTCTAGGTAGAACTGTGCAATTTTCTCTTTGATACGCCCATATCGACTCCCCGGCGGAAACGGCAATCCACTATACTCTTCGTAGCCATTGAGCATTGTAAAAATATCTTTTTCTTGCTTTGAAAGTCCGCTAATCGGTTTAGTTGAAAACGTCACTTTCCTACTGACTAATTCCATGGGAGAAATCATTAAAAGTAGTTTAGTCAGCTGTCGTGGATATGCAGTATCTAAAAGTTTCAAAAATCCTACCAATTGATCTTCTGGCATCATCCGTCGCTTTATCTTTTCTATAGCAAGAAAAACACCCTCCGCAAAATCCTGTTCGTCAAGCAAGGGAAAACGAAGATTTAACATATCCAAAGGTTTTACCAAAAATGCAAGAACATCGTTCCCCAATCCGGGGTTCGTTCTTAGTTGACTATTTGGATATTCAACTCCAAAAGCCTCTCTAACTTTTGCGTATAGATCCTCTCGACTGATCTGTAACGCGACTTTTATAGCCTCAAATGGAAACGACAAGACCACCTGGGCACTGAGTCGCCCAAGAGCTGTTGGTGAAACATGAAGAACTTCCATCGATTTATCGGGGGATATGGAGTATAGTTGCTGCCTCCGACTCTTGATTTTCAAACTATCAAGTAATGGAATCTTTTCTCCAATTTTAATAGGCATACCCGATACAAATCTCACTCGATTTATATATTCTTTAAATTCTTCAGTATTTGTATATCGATCTTCGATGTTGTAATTAATCACTAACCTATAGGGGTTAAGTGGATTTTCATAGTAAAATATACGCTTATCATTTTTTACATCGTCAAATGGCTTGACGAACATCTCTACCACCGACTGAACCCTTTCCTCCATCTCTCCAACTAAAATATTCCAGTTTTTGTCTATGACCTCACCCATGGTCTCAAGAATAAAATATTTACCCAAGAAATCTCGAATCTCAATCTCGTTTTTTAATACCGAAGTCTCTCGAACTTCTTTATAGACCGCTACATTGGGTCCACGTTTGCTTGATTTTTCGGCTCTATTTTGAATCCTTGAAAACTGAAACACCACTCCAGTATCGACGCCCTCTAAATTCCTTTTTGCTGCATTGAATGCGCTTTCAAAATCCCCTAGCACCGATTTCTCGTAGCATTCCTTCGCTTTTGGAATACTAAGATCAAACTCATAGACTTGATCAAATAGCTTGGCTAAGGCTTTTTGATAGTTAAAATTGAGTGGAGTAAAGGCAATAGGAAACCCGTTCCAAACCCAAGAAAAGCTACCGATATCAAAAGCCATTGCCCCTTTAAATACAGCGTAAATGGTACCTAGATTTCCTTCGAACAAGATTCCATCACGATCAACTTCGTTGACACCAACCCAAGCTTTGCTAACATCTTTCCGAAAGACGTTAATTCGATGTTCACCCCTTTTAAAAAGACTAATTGGCATGCCCGCCGCTAAATCGCCAATTCTCTTCAGTTGGTCCAACTTTTCATTGGGAATAAGGCCCGCTAAATCGGGCGAAAGCCGTATCCCTCCTGTTAAGCTATAACTTCGAATGGAGCCAACCGGCATTTCTTTAAATTTTTCAATTGTTAAGGGAAAAGTTATAGGTGTCAAAATCTCAGTGACGGGGTCATATAACTCATTTTGATTGAAGGAGGGTGGCAATATCGACGATAAAAAGGGGAGTACACCAAACCAAGAGTTGCTTCGATTTCTTAAGGTCGCTATTTTTTGCTGCTCTAAAACACGCTTCCCATCAGTCTGTAGATAAACTTGTAGAATTTCCCCAGTAGCTTCGGCACCGAGGATCCACGGCACACCAATCGTCTCAAAAAGCTTTCTTTGAAAACCTGGACCTAAATAAAATCTGTCTACAACAATATACCGACCATTATTTGCATGGATTAAATTCCTCCTTATTCCCAGCTGAAACCATGATTGATCAGTCAATGGTATCCGCTTGTCGTTGTCAAGCAAACTGTAAAAAACAGAGTCCATAATGGATTCAAGGGACCGGTTGATCGCTTCGGTACCCGTATCAATTCCGTTGATTACCACCGGATTTTTAAAGATATCATCAATCTGTTTCGAATAACCTGTTTCTTCCATAGTACCAGATCCACTTGCAGCATTTTTCCCACTAAAATCTATATCTATGATGACATCCTGATTTTTAACCACATCCTGTTGGCCTAGTGCCGAGCCTTGAATAAAAACAAAAACAATGATATACCAGCTCATCTTTAAGCGTTTCATAAAGGAGTGCCTAACCCCAGATTAAAATTCCAACCGGTGTTTCCAAGACTCTTTAATCCCTTGCTGTATCCGACTCCCTGGGAAAACCAGACACAATCCCAGAGATTCTGCTCATAAAAAACAACCCCTCGGGTTGCGACCTTAATTTCATCATCTAACTGAAACGACCACCTGGAAGACCTCTCTATCGGGCCCAGATATCCCAATCTAATAAGTTGCTTAAATTGAGCCATTTTTCCGTCTGGAGTCGCTAACTCACGTATAAGCTCCAAGTGAGTCTCACCTCCTTTTGACCCTAGAGTGAAAAGACCCACCCCACCTCGACGGATCCCGGTTTCTTCGCCGTAAAACGATACGACCGAACGAGTACTGCCTAGAATCGCAAAATCATAAATAAAGCGGAAGCCAATCGCTTTATAGTATCTTTCTTCCAGCTTACCTCCCATTTCTTCTTTTTTAATCTTTGACGATAAGTCCCCAGCAACACCAAAATCAAGACTCATGTGATTTTGATCATCAAAAGTCCCATACGCTATATATCTTGGTGTTTTAAAAAAGTTATTTTGATTTAGTTTACCATAAAAACCCTTCACTGCCGGTCGGTTGACTCCAAGGGGCAACTCGCCTTTGCCCATCACAAGTCTCAAGGGAGAAGTTGCTAAGTTTCCAACCTGCAACACTGCTAAATCAGTATCCAAATCAGTTTCACGTGACATGGCAGGAAGCCAAAGCAGATCACCATGGACAGCTCCATGAATTCCTAAAAGAGAATTATAAACATAGGATGTTCTTAATTCTGAAAAGACTCCTTTTTGGATAGCTCTCGTTCCACCTTCGACCAAGAATGCTTCTGCCCTCGCTTTGCCTGTCAGACAAAAATAACGTTTCCCGTATTCATCTACAACTTCTGATGCAATAGGATTCTGTTCGCAGCCTATTAGTGTCAACGTTTGAGAAGGAGCTATCGTTTTCTCGGACACTCCAAACGCAATCCCCATCATGTATTGGAGAAAAGCAAGCGCTATCACGATAGGTCGTAAGAAGATGAAAATAAGATGCTCTCCATGCTGGGCTGTCTTTGGTCAATTATCGTTCAGATAGCCCCACTCACGCAACATTTTCTCAAACATTGGATTGCTAGCCTGAATCGCCAATTCCTCTCGATCTATATCCCAGAGTTTTCTCAAATAGGCGTTTGTTTGAGGTGATTGTGGAAAAAGAGTATCACTGCCGTTATCTTCAAAGGGCAAAGCCTTTGTCTCATCCGGTTTGGTTATACTTAGAGGTAATCTATCTCTTGTATAAGTTAACTTCAAATCCTTGCCGCCCACGTTGATTACTGGCAGCTTGGACCCTAATTCATTTAATCTCACTTTAAATCTATGGTCCAGACCCTCCTTAAATTTGAGAACCATTTCTTGACCCATTTCTAAGGCTGGAAGACTATCCTTATAGCTGGCGTCTTGTGATAATGATACCGATACCTCTTCACTTTTGGATGTTTCAACAACAAGTTCGAAGCCTGTTTTCAAATTAAAAGTTTTCCGGTAGGTTTCCTGGGCTGATGTTAACACTGATGGAGAACGCTCACTCAGATCTCGTAATTCCTCAGGATCATCTTTAAGGTCAAAAAGCCGCTCTTTTCGATAAAAGTTCTTCATATTGCCCGAAAAGCTACCTAATTTATAGACTTTTTTACTTGTAGGTGAGTAGGATCTTATATATTTCCAGCGATTTCCAAAGATGATCGCTCTCTCTCGAAACCCTTCAATAGGAAGAACCGGCGAAATATTATTCCCTCCATTTTCTAGGGGGAGTGACGGCAAAGAGCATTCTCCATGAATATGATTCTCCCCTAAATCTATCAGTGTTGGCCCAATTTGTAGGGTACTCACCCAGTCATCTATGATTTTGGGAGTCGATGGACTGGCAAGCCCTTTTTTAATAAATAGGGGAACCCTTACCTCATCGTTTAATAAGGTCGCTCCGTGGTCATGGTAGCTACCGTAAAAACCCGTGCCCATTTGATTGCCCGTAAAGGGCCGGGGTTTCATTTGATCTCCATGATCCGCAGTCACTACTAAGGTCACTTTATCATAAAGCTGACGCTCTTTGAGGAGTGAGATCATTTTATTAATATATCGGTCCGTATAGGAAATTTCCGCATCATAAAGGGTATCCAGCATCGCTGGATAAGACCAAAATGGATTTTGTGCTGGCCAAACGTTGTAAAGATCTCGAATCGGCGGCCGGTTTGGTGCATGAGGGGCATTAAAATGTACATACAACAGAAATGATTTATCCTCATTTTTCAGAATCCATTTTTGAGCTTCGTGAGCTATAATGGGGGTATCATAGCCATCAAATTCAATGCTTTGCTGTTGTTCAAACCCATGGTTCTGGCCAACACCCATCACCTCTGACACGACCGATATGTTACCGATCATGGCCGTCTTCATGCCCATACTAGCTATTTGACTTGGAAAAGATTTTAGACCGTTTCTAGCAAAAGCAAGCCTTTGCTCAGGACTTACCCCATAAGAGAATGCCCAGGAACCTAAAAATGTTGGCGGACGACAACTTAATAGTGCATTTGTAGAAGGACTTGTCATATTTCCTGGAGACACTGCATTAACATACTGCAGACTGTCTTTTTTAAGAAGATCTAAATACGGCGCCCTTTTCGAGTCGATTCCATCAAACCTTAGGGTGTCGATCAGGATTACAATAACCTGGATTTTTCTAGCTGTTGATTCTTGGTAGAGACTTAGTCCACTCACAAAACATCCAGTCCCCCGACTCCTACAGGTCATTTTTAAGACTTTTTCATTTTGAAGATTACCCCCCCCATCTACCCATAAACTTACATCAACCCATCGTTCCGTTTTAAGTAAATTATCAGGCCATAGCCACGGAGTTATCCACTGTTTTAGCTTTTTTGATACCAACCCAAGCTGCTTAAATTCGTATCGATCTAAAACCTTGTCCCCAAGAGAGACTTCGATTTTATCGCCATCATGAGTTCCTCCAAACCCAAACTCAACTCGCTGTCCTTTCGAGTCTTTTAGTTTGAGATTTAGAGTCGCATTGTTTGAAAGGTAAAGAGCATCTCTTCCTTCCAAATGTTCAGGATAATTGCCATAAGTCACATAGATCTGATTATTGTATTTAAATCTTTGAAGCCCTATAAAAGCAGTGCTGGGCCATTTTGCCGCAATCTCTTGTAGGTCGCTAGAAGAGTCCTCAGCCATCCCGTCAAAACTTACTTCAAGATTATGAGTCCATAGGGACCCTAGCCTCTCTACATCGACTCGCTTAGGAGGAACCGCCCTAGTCTCCTCGATATGCAATCGAGCATCATTGGGATGAATTGCTATGACAAAAAAGAGCACACTTCCAAATACCGTCCCCAAAATAATCTTAACCATCTTATTAACAAGGCTCATATAGCTTGCATTTATACGTACACCCATTAATTCACCCGTTTTCATAGCCTAGTTGATCGGAACAAGGTAGTTTGTGATAAATTTGTACTTGTTTTCATACTTTTGGATATGGTCTCTGAGAATCACCTTCATAGCCTCCCCTTTTTCCTTTTCTAATTCTATAAGATTTCTCTCATTATCAGGATCTAAAAGTCGATTATAAAGTTCAAATTTCACACCCTCAGGAGTTGGCATATAGATCAGTTTAAAGTCCTTGGTCATAATGGCCCTATGTTTCGCGGTAGTGATTATATTTTCGTACCTGTTATCTAACACCATTTCATTTGATCCCCCTTGATCAAAATCAAGAAGTCCCGAAATCCCGGGATAGTCTAGTCGATTCGCCTGAAAATGAGCGGCACCGGTTCTAGAAAACCATATTCCGGTTTCTGAATAGGCATAGGTCCGCTCCATCCTTTCACCTCTTCCATAAATAGTATTTGAATAATCATAGCCACTCATAACATCGTCTTTTTGAAGCCCCATAATTCCCATGAGTGTAGGCAACACATCAGAGGGTTGAGATAGACTATCAACTTTCTGCGCCTTGGGGAGGTGTCCTTTTGGAAGTTTAATGAATAGAGGCACCTTTAGCACCACTTCGCTTCGAAGGTGCTCACCATGCCCTTGTAAATGCTTGTCATCATAAATTTGCTCTCCATGATCAGCAGTGAATACGACCGTTGTTTGGTCCCATAAACCTTGATTTTTCAGAGATTTTTCAATCTCTCCTATCGAGTCATCAATGGCACGTAACGATCCCTTATAAAAGGCTCTAATCTGCGCTATATCCTCCGATTTAAAATCACTTCCTGTTACTTTGACTTCAGGGTCCTTTTTAAAAAGATAGGAACCTTTGTAGTCAGATTTAGAAAATAACCGGTAATAGGGTTCTGGCGCTGCATAAGGAAAATGGGCCGTAGAAAAAAACACTATCCCCAACCAGCGGTCATCTTTTAGGGACGAAATATGACTTAATGCTGCTTCTTGCAGATGGACTGGGTCAGCTAGGGTAGGTGACTGCTTAAGTTCCTGAAAATATCGACTCAAGGGACCTTGGACAAAAAAGGGCAAAAATGCTGTGAATTGCTGGGTTACATTCATTTTGATCATTCCCGTGACGGTTAGGCTTGGTGTAAGGACATCATCAAAAGCTGCTTTAAATCGAGGAAAGATATCCCCGGCAAAATCCGAAATAATAAAGGTCTTGTACCCAGCCTTTTGAAAAACGTTCCCCATTCCTTTAAAGATATTGTCTCGGCTACGAAGCGAAGGAAACATATGGCGGATCCCTGTTTCCGAAGCATATTTGCCTGTTATTATTTCGATCCAGGACGGAAAAGTTCTAGGAATGCCCACCAGATGATCTTGGAATTCCACAGCTTCTGGTTCCTGGACCATTCTGAAAAGATTAGGCGTCGACTCTGAATTAAGAGAGTCATAGCGCAACGAATCAACAGCAATCAACAAAACATTGCCTAATTTTTCTGCTCTACTTTCTCTAGCATTTTTCATTAACAAATATCCGATTCCAATGCTTATAAATACGAAACAAGAAAGGCTCACGATTCTCAATTTGCTCTTTGTACCATTAATGATTTTGCTAAAGATTTTCCTCACAAAATTGACAAATAGATAGCCAAGCGGAGCCCCGTAGATAATTTTCCAAATGGTGCTCCCATGCAAAACATACGAAAGGCTACGAAGTGGATGATGAAGTGATATGGGGATAAAATCACAGAAATAACCCGGATAAGTCAAAAGACCAGCAAGAAAACTTAAACCAATAAAGGTTGACATGAGCAAAAAAACAATTAATCGTGATCGACCCTGATACAGGTTTCTGATGACAACTAGGTGAATAAAAACAATGAGGAATGCAACTAAAAGCACCATAAGAAAATGCGTGAAAGCAACCCATGGATAAAAGCTTAATACCCCAAAAGCCAACATTGATACATCTTTTCCAAGAAACTCTGACGACTTGGAAAACAAAAGAGGCACGAGTATCCATATTAGTGTCACTACTAAGCTCATACCCAAATCATTTTTAATTTTACGAAGATCAATCAAAAACCATCACCTCCCCTCATGGGATCAAACGACCATCTTGAGACTCACTCACCTCATAACATAAATTGTTATGGGATATCGGATCTATAGGAAATCCTACCAGGTTTGACCCGAATCTGGATTTCTCCGAACATGTTATTTTTTAAGAACTCCTATTAGGGCCGTAAACGCTTCTTGGCTAATCTCTTCGCCTAAAAGCTTTGTCTTAATAAAACTGAGAGCCTCAAAAGGAGAGCGCCGATTCTGGTAGGAACGATTGGACGTCAATGCGTCAAAAATATCCGCTAAGGTCGCGATCTGAACCTCCATCAAAAGACTTTGGCTACCTAATCCATCAGGATATCCTGAGCCATTGCGCTTTTCATGGTGATGCAATACGATTTCTCTCGGTATATGGGAGAGGATAGACTCACGAATATTGAGCCACCCTGCTTTTGGATGCATCCGCAGCGTTTGCCATTCAACCTTGTTGAGAGCTCCCGGTTTATTTAAGAGGTCGAGGGAAACCTCTTTTTTGCCGATATCGTGAAAGACTCCCCCTAGGGCTATTTCTTTAAGGTGGCTAGAATCAGATACGCCTAAACCTATAGCTATGGCGACGGCATAACTTGCGACTCTTACACTATGGCGGTAGGTATAACTATCGTGATCAACAAGATGCCTAAGCGCCTTAACACTGCTGGGGTCCTCTAAGACACAACTCGCTATCTCTCCAGCTATTTCCTTAGCTTTCTCTACGGTCGCCAAAGTCAGCTCACCCTCATAAAGACAACGCAGAAATTCGGTTCCCATGTGATCGATCAAATTGATTCGTTCCTGGGGAGAAGCGTTTTGCTGAATAGTGGGGAGTTTTGCTAACTGTTCATAGACCTTAACTTTATTTAGTTCATTAGATTTTACCAAAAGGACCTTATATCCAGCATTTTGGAGATCCATAATTTCTTGGCGTACCCACCGATATCCAGAAGCTCCATATAGAATGGGTTCATTTCTGATAAAGAGAAACGTATCGAAATCAGTGACAGAATTATCGATCATTCTGTCAATCGGGATTTCAACAAAAGAGCCAACACTTTGTAAGGCAGTGGAATGCTGACGCCCCATAAATCCCCCTTTGTTGGAGTCCTATAGTGCTATCGGCTACTTTTGCAAAAATATTTCTCCTCTAATGAACACACCCCCAGATCAGATTGCTGAGCGGGGGTATGAGACTAACGATTTGGTAATAAAAGTGATTACTTAAGAAACTTCTTCGAGACGTACTCACCTTCACCAATTTTACACCAATTCTTTTGGCATCCCCATGACTGGATTTTCGTACCTTTTTTCAGGGTACGAACCACAGCATGTTTCGTGCCTGGTCCCTTACGGACATTTAACGCACCAACTTTGACCTCATGGTCAGTTGCACCAGCAGGAGCTGGTGCTTCGCTAGCTACAGCGGCAGGCTTATAGTCCTGTGCTGGGGCTGCGGGTTCTTGTCCTGGGCTAACGCTACCAAGGGCACCTGCAGCTGCAGGATCAACTGCACCTGGCATTGCACCTGGCATTGCACCTGGCATTCCAGCGTCTGCGCCTGGAGCTTCTGGTAGTTTACCGCCTTCTTCTGCGCTTACTGGCTCTTGAGCTTTTTCATCATCTCCTGAGCATGACCAGCCCATAAAAGACAGTGCCGCTACTAATCCAAGTCTCAACATCATCGTTCCCGACCTCCTCACTCGTCCATCTCTAGAACTGCCAAAAAAAATACTAATCTAATACTATGAAAAATGCTTTCAGAGGTCAATATCTCTTCATCATTTCACTCGCAATTTGTTAGCCCTTTACCCATTAAAATCTTGTAGGCAATCGATCTGACGTCCTGTTTAGTCGTTGGAAACCTATAAAATGATTCAGTTGAATGGAGAATTTAGACATTCTGCAAATGCCCATCGCTTTGGATCAACAGTTCCTATTTTTATTATTTAAGTATTAGTAGACAAACCTCATAGCGGTACGTCCCACTTTACTTTTGGGACCTTTGGGCCAGCCACCCATCCACCCCTATAAGGGTCGCAACTGAGATATTAGGCAGCCAGGCAGCAATAAATGGATGGAGATCTCCCCTTAAACCCATTGCTCGTCCGGCGCTTAAAATAACCCAATAACTGATACCCACAAAGAAAGCCATAAGGACCCCTTTCGCAGTATCAGCAGTCCTTTCTGATTTGTAACCAAACTTTAAGCCAATAAGACTTACAACCAACGCTGCAAAAGGGTAAGCAAACTTTCCTTGATAATCCATTTTAAAGGGGACCACATTGGCACCAGACCTTTCACCCCTAAAGATTGTCTCTTTAAGCTCCCCTAAGGACAATTCATTTGATTTCCGAGTATCTTCATTTAGCTTTAGAGGCTCCACGGGGAGATCTAGGGCGTACACTTTGAGAAACTCACTTTTCCCCAGGCTCCTATCGTTTTGAATACGATTAACCAACGCTTCACTCATCTGCCAGCTTTTAAGTCCTTCATCGAAATAGGCCCGGTCTGACTCTAAAACCATTCGTGGATTGAATTGTAAATCCATAATAAGAACCTGGACTTTAAGGATTTCACTATTTACACCATCAAATTCTTTCCAATGAATAAATCGATTGCCATCCCTTACCCATTTGCCACTGCCCATTTGTTCGCCTTGGCCCTTTTTTTCGATCTTAATACTCTGAATATAATTCACCTTTTTTGCGTAACGAGGTACTAAAAACTCATTAAGCGACATTGATATAAGGCTCACTAAGAGACCGCCAGCAATCAATGGCTTTGCTAGCTGGATTGGCCCTAGCCCAACTGCTCGCATTGCTGTTATCTCGTTGGTTCGATTTAACAACACCATACTAATGACGCCCCCCAAAAGACTACCAATGGGTAAGGCTTGAACCACTTGGTTAGGGATTTGAAATACGTAAAAGAGAAAAATATCACCTGGACTAGGGTTATATTCAGCAAAGTATTTTGTGGTTTTATGGATGAAGTCAAACAATATAAACAAAAATATTGTCAATACAACCGTTCCAACAACGTATTTAAAATACTCTTTTAAACAATATTGAAATATTTTCACTAATTAAGACCTACCCTTTTGAGGATCCTTTTATATGAATTGCATGGGCTCTCAAAAAAGGCATCCCCTTCTTTCCTGATTCAACCATGCCGACAACCCCTATATGGGAACCTATTGCCATTTTTTTATCATTGGACCCAATGACACTCGTTGTCGCCACAATCAGTCTATCTTCATGATCCCCTAAAACTAAATAGGTCTGATGGCTCCCGATTTCAAGCACTCGGCCAGAGATCATAACAAACTTTTTTTCAACATGATCCATTCCAAGATGAACTTCTTTGAAACTAACTAATTCCGGCTTTATAAACAAAGTATGCCCGAACACACTGTAAAGGGTTTCGTCCAGTGACAACCCAATATTTTCTCCTCCCTTACACGAAAAAATGCCTAGTAGGACTGCTAATTGGGTAAATTTCCACATTTTCCCTCCATTGGACATCAACTGTGATTTACCTGCTGAGACTTACCCACATTGTAGCATAAGCGCCCTTAGCCCATGAGCTACTCAGGCAACTGTATCGATAAGCAGGGACTTTTTGCCATTAGCCCAAACTACTCATATGTCTTGGACCGAAATAAAAAAGCCGACCTAAAGCCGGCTTTTTTTATCTCTTTATAAATCTATCATTTCACCTGAACATTAACTTTTCCATTGAAATCAACCAACTCGATCAGAGCCATTTCTGCTCCGTCACCAAATCTTGGGCCTTTTCTAAGGATTCTCGTATACCCACCTGGCCGATCTTTAAAACGCACAGCAATATCGGAGAAAACCTTCCTTACGATCTCATCACTATAAATAAAAGACGCTGCGTTACGTCTATGGTGCAGACTGCCTTTTTTTCCAAGAGTGATTAGCTTTTCGACGACAGCCCTTAGCTCTTTGGCTTTTGGTAAAGTCGTCTCAATCCTCTCATGCTCTAAAAGTGAGGTTGCCATATTTCGCAACATTGCTTTTCTATGGGAAGTCACTCTGCCTAATTTGCGGTAGCTCTTTAAATGTCTCACGATAACCTCAAACGCCCTTATTGTTTATTTTCATCTTCTTGTTTTCTGAGTGTCGATGGATCAAACCCATCGATCTTCATCCCCAAAGACAATCCCATCTCACTAAGGATATCTTTAATCTCATTGAGGGACTTTCTACCAAAATTCTTCGTCTTCAGCATTTCCTGTTCGCTCTTAGTAACCAATTCACCGATATATTTTATATTTGCGTTCTCTAGGCAGTTGGCTGCTCGGACACTTAGCTCCAACGAATCGACTGTTTTGAACAGATTTTCATTGAGAGCAGCACCTTTACCTAGGCGCTCTTCACCACTTTTTGAGCCGGACTCCTCGGTTTCATCGAAATTGACAAAGATCGTCAACTGCTCCTTGAGTATTTTAGCTGCATAGGCAAGGGCATCGTCGGGACGCACAGCTCCATTGGTCCATATCTCAATAGTCAGTTTGTCGTAATCGGTCATCTGACCGACCCTAGCATTGGATACTTGATACGATACACGCCGTACAGGCGCAAAAATGGAGTCAATGGCTATCGTGCCTACCGGCAAATCTTCAGAGCGATTAAACTCCGCCGAAACATAACCCCTCCCATGCCGCACGATCATCTCCATAGAGAGCTTTGCACCAGAATCGAGCACGGCCACGGTCTGTTCCGGATTTAGGATTTCGACCTCGCCACTACTCTCGATGTCCCCAGCCTTTACAATCTTGGGTCCGGTTGCCTCTAAGCGCATAATAGCATCACTGTCGCCCAGATACCGCAGATTGACTTGCTTTAAATTAAGAATAATATCGGTAACATCTTCCTTAACTCCTGGTACCGTGGAAAACTCGTGCTCCACTCCCGCTATCCTGACCCCGACAATGGCGGCTCCATTGATACTGGACAACAGGACTCTCCTAAGGGAGTTACCCAATGTTATCCCGTAACCCCTCTCCAACGGCTTTGCAACAAACTTGCCGTAGTTTTCGGTTCTTATATCCGACTCTAGTGTCTTCGGCCGAATCAAATCTTGCCAGTTACGATGCATACCGTGCCCATCCCAATTTTTAATCTTTACTCGAGATGATAAATTCTTATCACTTAGAATACAACTCTACGATCAGTCTTTCTTTAACCGGCAGATGAATATCTTCTCTTGTTGGATTCGAGACTACCTTGCCTATCGACTTGCTATGATCGACCGAAAACCAGTTTAAGTTCGCTCTCTTACTATACAACTCAGCAGCCAATTGGAATAAGCCTTTCGACTTACTTTTCTCCACTACTCTGACTTCGTCACCAATACTAACCTGTGCACTTGGAATATTACAACGCCTGCCATTAACCAGGATATGGTTATGACGCACCACTTGCCTTGCTTCACTGCGGCTTCGAGCAAATCCCATCCTATAGACGACGTTGTCCAACCGAGTCTCTAGGTTTCGGAAAAAGATCTCGCTGGTGACTCCACGTTCCGCAACCGAACGATCAAAAGTCAGCCTAAACTGCTTCTCTAACATACCATAGACCCGCTTCACCTTTTGTTTTTCACGAAGCTGGCTACCGAACTCAGATAGTTTCCCACGCTTTTGGCCATGCTGCCCAGGCCCATAGGCTCTCCGCTCGATCGCACACTTATCTGTTTGGCACCGCATGCCCTTCAGAAAAAGCTTCACACCCTCCCGGCGGCAATGCCGGCATACAGGACCAATATACCTAGCCAATTTGACTCCTCCCGTTTGTATTCGTTTTCCCGCTCTATCTCGGGATTAATTTAGACCCTACGACGCTTAGGTGGACGACACCCATTATGTGGTATTGGTGTGACGTCTTTTAACATGCTCACCTTCATGCCGGCAGCCGCAATTGCTCTCACCGCACTTTCACGCCCTGCACCTGGACCATTAACGAGGACCGTACAGGTTCTCATTCCGGCATCCATCGCTTTTCGAGCAGCTTCTTCTGCTGCTACCTGCGCAGCAAAAGGAGTGCTCTTTCGGCTTCCTTTAAATCCCTTAGCTCCTGATGTAGACCAGGACACAACATCTCCATTAACATCTGTAAACGTTATAATCGTGTTGTTGAAGGTAGCCTTCACATGGGCCACTCCGGTCGGGATGTTCTTTTTGGATTTTTTCTTCTTAACCACCGCTTTCATGGCTTCTCCTAATCTTATTTACCAGCTGGCGCCTTTTTCTTACCGGCGACTGTTTTCCGAGGCCCTTTACGAGTCCGGGAGTTTGTCTTCGAACGCTGCCCCCTTACTGGCAAGCCTTTTCGATGCCTTATCCCCCGATAGCAGCCCAAATCAACCAATCGTTTGATATTGAGGGCTATCTCTCTACGTAAGTCCCCTTCTACAGTGAACTGATCCAGGGCCTTCCTGATTTCATTGACTTGATTTGGATCCAGTTCTGCTGCCTTCATCAATGGATCCAACCGAGCGTTCTCTACAATCCTCCTCGCAACATGCGGGCCTACGCCATATATCGCCTGAAGAGCAATGTCAATTCTTTTATTGTTGGGTAAATCTACACCCGCTATTCGAGCCATCCCATTTTCCTTCTTGCTTTGGAATTATCCCTGTCTTTGTTTGTGCTTTTTATTCTCGCAGATAACCCTTACAACCCCTGCTCTTTTAACGACTTTACATTTTTCGCAAATCGCTTTGACACTTGCTCTTACCTTCATAACCCCTCTCACCCTACTTGGTACGATATACGATTCTTCCCCTGGATAAATCATATGGCGATATTTCTAACTTAACCTTATCCCCTGGTAGTATTCTAATAAAATGCATCCGCATTTTACCGCTGATATGAGCCAACACTTCATGTCCGTTATCTAACACAACTTTGAACATTGCGTTGGGCAATGGCTCCCTGACAGTTCCCTCTACTTCAATAACATCTTCTTTTGCCATGAGCCCCTACACTCTAATTCTTAAATCCACACCGTTTTTCAGCCTGCGCAACCCTACACTATTTATCTATTGACTTCAAGTTGCAGATCATTCAACGTCCGCAAAAGCCGTTTATACACCTCTTCAGGCTCACCAGATCCCTTAATCCCATAGTGCAGACGTCTATCTTTATAGAAATCAACCACCGGAGACGTCTTTTCCTGAAAAACTTTGAGCCTAACCTGAATACTTTCTGCCTTGTCATCGTCTCTTTGGAATAACGACCCTCCACACCTGTCGCAACAGCCATCCTTTTGCGGCGGCGCTTCTACGAGATGGTAACTGGCGCCACATTGGGCGCACACCCGTCTCGCTGAGAGCCTTTTAACCAACTCACTTTCCTGCACCTCAAGGTTGAGGAAGGCCCCCACCGGATGTCTCAAACTCTCTAAACTTTTCGCTTGATGCACGGTCCTCGGAAAACCATCCAATATGATCGTTTCACCGAGTCCGATCGATTTGGTCGACTCTTCGATGAGCCCCACCAAAATCTCGTCTGGTACCAACTCCCCACGATCCATATAGGATTTAGCTTCCAAACCGATCGGGGACTCCTGCTTCACATGCTGCCTCAAGACATCGCCTGTTGAAAGTTTGATGTAACCTAGGCGTTCCTGCAAATAACTGCCTTGAGTGCCTTTTCCTGCTCCTGGTGCTCCGCTTAGTATGATGATCATACCCTACTGCCTCCGCGGGGCCTTATCGTGCCTTTTTTCAAGAAACTATCGTATCTCAAAGATTGACGGTGCGCATCGATCTGCCGGTAGGTCTCCAGGGCAACACCAACCACAATAAGTAGACTCGTTCCACCAAAATAAAACTGAATATTAAACCGAGCCGTCAACACAGATGGGATGATACAGAGGGCCGCTAAATAAATAGCCCCGGACAACGTCAACCGGCTGACTATATTGTCTAAGAATTCTGCAGTCCTCGCCCCTGGCCTAATACCTGGGATAAAGCCGCCGTTCTTCTTAAGATTCTCTGCAATATCATCTGCCTTGAAGGTTATTGAAGTATAGAAGAAGGCAAAAAATACAATCATGACTACATAAACAAAGTTATAAAACCAACCACCAGGACTGAAAAAGATTCCCAACCAAGTGCCAACAGGAGTGTTGGGCCAAAACCCCTGCATTGTTACAGGAAACTGCAGTAGGGAACTTGCAAAAATAGGGGGAATCACGCCGGCGGCATTGACTCTTACGGGTAGGTTGGAGGATTGTCCTCCATAAACCTTGCGTCCAACTTGTCTTTTAGCATATTGAATCGGAACTTGCCTTGCCCCTTGCTCGATATAAACGACTCCTGCTGTCACCGCTAAACACACTGCGATCACCAACAAAATTCGCCCCATGTCCATCTCACCACCATGGTATTGGGTATAAGTACTGGTCACTACCCTTGGAATGGTCGCTACTATTCCCGCAAAAATCACCAGAGACATCCCATTACCAACACCACGCTCAGTGATCTGCTCACCTAGCCACATAATAAAGGCTGTTCCAGCAGTCAGTGAAATCACAGTGAGGGCTTTCCAACCAAAACCCGGATCAAGGACAAGTTGTCGGCCACCAAAACTCGTTCCAGCCAAGGAATTAGCGATCATCATACCTTGGACTACCGCTAAAACCACCGCTCCGTAGCGAGTATACTGGGTTATCTTTTTTCGACCGGCTTCCCCTTCTTTCGAAAGCTGTTCCAGTGGGCCTACAACGACCGTCAAGAGTTGTGCAATGATCGATGCGGAGATATAGGGCATCACACCAAGAGCACAAACACTGAAGTTCTCAAGGGCGCCCCCTGAAAACATGTTGAACATACCGAATAAATTTCCACCCTGGCCCCTAAAGAAGTCCGCTATGGCAGCGGTATCTACCCCTGGAATAGGGATATGGACTCCAATTCTGTACAGGGCCAAAAAGCCTAGAGTGAACAGGATCTTCTTTTGGAGATGATTCAACGTACCTTCTGGTAGCTTGGATATTCTCTGACCCACGTTCACCCTTTCCTTGCGTCTGCCTTGATCTGGCTTAGTTTCCTACCATATTAAGCTTTCCGCCAGCTTTTTCAACAGCTTGTTGAGCTGATTGGCTCACTCGATCAACAGACACCTCAAGGGCTTTTTTAAGCTCCCCTCGGCCTAGTAGCTTAATAGGCCGTCCTTCGTAACGTATCAGGCCTTTTTTATTTAAAGTCTCAAATGAAACCACCTCACCGGCATTGTAAAGGCTCTCGATCTGATCTAAATTTACGAGATTGTATTCAACTCGAAATTTATTGGTGAAACCCCGTTTAGGTAGGCGCATATAGAGTTTCATCTGCCCACCCTCAAACCCGGCACGGACATTCCCGCTTTTCCGAGCTCTTTGCCCTTTGTGTCCACGGCCTGCGGTCTTACCGAGCCCTGAACCGATACCACGTCCGAGCCTTTTTCGAGTCCGGTGTGATCCACTTGCAGGAGAGAGATTCCCCAAATTTTTGATTGTAGTCTTCACTTCATTTCCAGCTGTCATGTGTCTAGCCCCCGACCTTAAAGGACACTAGGTGTCGAACTTTATTGACCATACCACGGATACAGTTGTTATCTTTCTGTATCACAGTCTGCCCAATCCTCTTGAGCCCAAGTCCCGCCATCACTTTACGGACCTTTTCCGGTTCGCTGATAAGGCTCTTTGTTTGGGTAATTTCAATTTTTGACATTTCGTGGAACTCCCTTATCCTTTAGCCCTAGCAGCCACTTTTGCTTTTCGTTTTTCAGAAGTCGTCTGTCTCTTCTGTTGCGCTGTCTCAACTGGGGCGCCTCTTTTAGCTGAGTACTCTTCGATCTTCTCAAGCTGCATAAGCCCATCAATGGTTGCCCGGACGACACTGCCAGAATTCTTAGTGCCATGAACTTTACACACGATATCCCTGATGCCAGCAAGCTCCGTGATCACACGGACCGCTCCACCGGCAATGATCCCTTTACCTTTTTTTGCAGGGTTCATAAGGACACTACAAGACCCATACCTGCCGATGACATCATAGGGTATTGTTCCCTCAACCATCGGAATCTTGTAGAGATTCTTCTTAGCCTGCTCCGATGCCTTTCTAATAGCATCTGGAACCTCTCCGGCTTTACCCAGACCGAATCCAACTCGTTCCTTCCCGTCCCCAACAACAACCAGGGCACTGAAGCTAAACCGTCGTCCGCCTTTTACAACTTTTGCAACTCGAGCAATATGGACCACCCGGTCTTGAAAACCGTCGCTACTTTCTCGGTCACCCCGATTCTGGTCGTTATTTCGAGGTCCCTTGTCTCTATTTTCTTCACGTGCCATGTGTTTTGTCCCTTTTTAGAACTGAAGCCCGCCCTCCCTAGCTCCATCCGCTAGGGCTTTGATGCGTCCGTGGTAGGTATAGCCATTTTTGTCAAATACTACTGCATTTATATTTTTCGCTTTGCACCGCCCAGCCAGCTCTTTGCCAAGGTTCGAACAAGCCTCTACATTGGCCTTGCTATGATTTCCCTTCTCAAAGGAGCTTATAGATACCAAAGTCTGTCCTTGGTTATCATCAATGACTTGGACATAAACATGACGCTCGGAGCGGAACACCGAAACTCTAGGCCGCTCGCCGGTCCCAAATATCTTTTTGCGTATTCTCTTCTTCCGCCTGTCACGTAGAGCTGATTTTTTGGCTTGTTGGCTCACGTTAACCCCCTGATCTTATTTGAAATCACTTTTTACCAGCGGCCTTACCGACCTTCGTTATAATTTTCTCGTCTTCATACCGAACGCCTTTACCATGATATGGCTCTGGTGGTCGGAATCCCCTAACCTTGGCGGCAACCTGGCCTACTAATTCTTTATCAGCTCCGCTCACCACTAAGATCGTCTGTTGGTCGACTTTGATCTCAACCCCTGTAGGCGGTTCATATTCAATGGGATGACTAAAACCGAGAGAGAGATTTACTTTTTTCCCGGCTGATGCTGCCCTATACCCTACTCCAACGAGCTTGAGCCGCTTAGAGAAACCCTGACTTACCCCTAGGACCATATTGTTAACAAGAGTCCTTGTAAGCCCCTGGAAATTCCGGTGCAGGCTATCTTTAACGGAAACATTGACATGGTTCCCTTCCAAGGCAATGTCAACCTGGTTATGAATTTTTCTATTAAGCTGCCCTTTAGGGCCTTTGACACCAACGTCTTTTCCGTTGATTGTCACAGTGACACCTTTAGGTAGCTCTATTGGTTTTTTTCCAATTCTTGACATGAGAGTCCTCTAATAAACTGTGCAAATGAGTTCGCCGCCCACATGCTCGCCCCGAGCCATTCGGTCGACCATAAGCCCTTTTGATGTCGATAAAATGGCACATCCAAAGCCATTCTTTACGTACGGAATTGCATCAGCATGCACATAAACTCGCTTCCCTGGCTTGCTGACTCGATCGATACCACTGATGACTGGCTTTCCCTCATCACCATATTTGAGTGCGATCTTAAGGACACCTTGTCGGTCATCCCGGATACATTTATAAGCACGAATGTAACCCTGTTCTTTAAGGAGATGAGCAATACCGATCTTGATTTTAGATGCGGGTATACTCACCACTTCTACCCCGGCTTTTTGCGCGTTCCTAACCCTTGTTAAAAGGTCAGCAATTGGATCTGTTACATTCATGACTTAACCATACTCCGTATGTTAACAATTCTCTTTTCTCGACTTTAGGTTCTAAAGACTACACCCTGAGGCTGTTGGACTACCAGGACGCTTTGGTCACACCTGGAAGGAGGCCCTTCAGAGCCAACTGCCTGAAACAGATCCTGCAAATCCCGAATTTCCGATAAACAGCTTTTGGCCTACCACAGTTGTTACAACGAGTATAAGCCCTTGACGAATAGGTCAACTTGGATTTGACTTCACGCCACTTAAGTTTCTTCTCGTTCATTTCGCTGATCAGCGCCGCCTTCTGGCGAGCCACTCTTTCATTAACTTTTTCGCACTTTTTAATACTAGCGACCCTTGCCATTGCTTTTACTCCTTTGAATCATGATTTACGAAATGGAAAATTAAAGCGATCCAAAAGAGCTTTGGCTTCAACGTCGTTCTCTGCACTGGTCACTATCGTTATACCAAGGCCCCGCACTCTATCAACTTTATCGTAATCAATCTCAGGGAAGATGATTTGTTCCTTCAACCCAACATTGTAGTTTCCACGTCCATCGAATGCTTTTGCCGAAAAACCCCTAAAATCCCGAATTCGTGGAACCGTAATATTGATAAAACGGTCCAGAAACTCATACATCCGGTCGCCGCGAAGCGTTACCGCACAACCAATGGGCATACCCTCTCGCAACTTAAAGGTCGCGATAGACTTTTTTGCTTTTGTCATCACAGGTTTTTGACCTGTGATCGCCGTCAAATCCGCGACTGCACCCTCAAGACTCTTAATGTTCTGGGTCGCATCACCTTGTCCGATATTCACCACGATCTTTTTGAGCCCTGGAACACGCATTTTATTTTTGATGCCAAGGTCTGTCATCAAGCTACTGAATTCGGACTTGTATTTTGTTTTCAATGTTGGTTGATAGGATGACATTTTTTTAACCTTTCAAAGTACTTCTGGTGCTAGGGATGCAATTCTCACATACCCCTTCGCCCTAACTTCACGGGCCACGGGTCCGAATATCCGCGTTCCAACTGGCTCGCTTTCCTTGCCCTTAATCAGAACACATGCATTTTCGTCAAATCGTATAGTGGTTCCATCGTCTCGCTGGATCTCTTTTTTGGTCCTAACAACGACTGCCTTGTGAACCGTCCCTTTTTTAACTTTACTATTGGCAAGTGTTTCTTTGATTGAAACGACAATGACATCCCCTACCGCTGCGTAGCGCTTCTTGCTGCCGCCAATGACCTTGAAACATTTAAGGGTGCGGGCTCCGGAGTTGTCTGCACTTTGTAGAACTGTTTCCATCTGAATCATTGGTGCTACTCCTTAGCCTTTTTCACAATTTCAATAAGGGTAAACTTCTTACGTGAACTATGGGGGCGCGAAGCAGCGATTAGAACTAAATCGCCTGACTTGCTCGCATTAGACTCGTCGTGAAACATCAACTTTGTCGTTTTGCGAATAAACCGACCATATTTCTCATGCTTTACGAGTCTCTCGACCGTCGCTACGCGGGACTTTTGCATCTTATCGCTTGTCACGCGCACAGTTAATGGTCGTGCTTTTTTATCTTTATGCTCACTCACCGCGCACTCTCCCTCGTTCTTACTGGTCTACCCTATGATTTCTTAGACTTAGACTTGTTTTGGTTCTTAGCGGTTAGCACTCTTGCCAATGATTTCCTAAGGCCCTTTGCCGACTTCCTCTTACCTTTGATCCCATAAATATCGAGCTTGCCGACATTCATTTGAAGACGCAAACCCTTCTCAGCCTGAGTCAATTCAGTGGCATTGAGTTTTAACATTTCGCTATAGGTTAGCTTTTCGTGTTCCATAACTTTATTTCTCCGGTCTTATCTCAGACCCAGGGGTCTAGGCCTTTTATGATTAATTTGGTCCGAATGGGAAGTTTCGAAGCGGCTAAACTGAGGGCCTGGGTAGCCGTCTCTTTATCTACACCATTCATCTCATAGATAATGCGCCCAGCCCTGATTCTTGCTTCGTAATGGTCGATCGCGCCTTTACCGCCACCCATACGTACCTCGGCTGGTTTTTTCGAAATAGGAAAGTGGGGAAAAATCTTAATCCAGACCTGCCCACCTCTTTTTATGTGTCGGGTCATGGCAATACGTGCAGCCTCAATTTGCCTGGCTGTGACGCGCCCATTTTCCGCGGCCATAATCCCGAAATCACCGAAAGCAAGGTCGCTTCCTTTGGAGGCTTTCCCGGTAATCTTTCCCCGGAACGACTTCCGGTGTTTCATTTTCTTTGGAGATAACATGCCCCTAGCTCCTTACTGTACCGTGTCAAAGACTTCGCCTCGGAAAATCCATACCTTCACACCGATCAGGCCATAGGTCGTCATGGCCTCAGCGGTTGCATAATCGATATCTGCACGCAGCGTATGCAAGGGGACGCGCCCTTCCATGTAACGCTCGGTTCTGGACATATCTGCCCCACCCAATCTTCCCGCACACTGAACTTTTACACCTTTGGCGCCAGCTTTAATTCCTGAAGTGATCGCTTTTTTCATCGCGCGACGGAAAGAAACCCTTCTTTCTAACTGCTGCTTCACGCTCTCGGCGAGGAGCTTAGCTTCTACATCTGGTTTCTTAACTTCAAAAACCTTTAAGACTGGCTCACCTGATTTTATTTTGCAGTGCTTTATGAGCTCATCTTTAAGGGTTTCTGCTCCTGAGCCCTTCTTGCCAATGATCACACCAGGACGTGCGCTATAAATATTCACCGTAAGATTCTTGGCAGCTCTTTCGATCTCAATTCGGGCTATGCCAGCAGCATCGAACTTCTTAGCCACATACTGCCTTATCCGAATATCTTCCATCAAATTGATAGGATAATCTCTTTTGTTTGCATACCATCGGGAGGACCAAGTTCTTGTAGTCCCCAGACGAAACCCTACTGGATTAACTTTTTGTCCCAAAGCACATCTCCCTAATGGATTAAATCTCTTTTAACTTGATTGTTATATGTGAGGTGCGTTTCTGAATAGGGGTCGCCCTTCCCTGTGCACGTGGTAACCATCTCTTTAAGGACGTCCCCCCATCCACGAAGCCTTCGGAGACAATAAGTCTATCAACATCGACAGTCGCTTTATTGGTCGCATTGGCTATCGCCGACACTATCATTTTCGCTACGATCGGAGCAGAACGCTTATTGGTATTTTTTAATAATTCTAGCGCATACTGCACTGGTTTACCTTTGACAAGATTAACCACCAATCGGACTTTTCGAGGTGCTATTCTCAAATTCTTTAACACTGCCTTTGATGCCTCTGCCATACCAACACTCCCTTTGACTCGCTAAACTTCACTCAATCTCTCATTTCGCTGCTGGAGATGCACTCTTGACTTTTCGGTCTCCAGAGTGGCCGATAAAGGTTCTGGTTGGTGAAAATTCACCTAACTTATGTCCAACCATATTCTCGGTCACATAGACTGGGATAAACTTCTTGCCATTATGAACCGCAAAGGTCAAGCCAACAAAATCCGGTATGATTGTTGAACGTCGAGACCAGGTTTTGATTGGCTTTTTGTCTTGCCGAGCCTGCTCTGCTTTTTTTATAAGGTACTCGTCAAGAAACGGACCTTTCTTTACTGAACGAGACAATGGTAATACCTCCGAATATTCGTTTACTTGACCCGAGATTCACGACGCTTTGCGGCGCGACGAATGATATCTTTGTCGGTTCGCTTGTTTTTACGAGTTTTATAACCTTTTGTAGGCTGTGCCCATGGAGAAACAGGATGGCGACCACCGGACGTTTTTCCCTCACCACCACCATGGGGGTGATCGATTGGGTTCATTGCCACCCCACGCACGGTCGGTCTGATTCCCAACCATCGGGAGCGACCAGCTTTACCTATAGAGACGTTGATCTGTTCCTGGTTGCTTACCGAACCAATCGTGGCCATACACTCTTCTTGAACCCGCCTCATCTCGCCGGATGGCATCTTAAGCTGGGCCCAACCATCGACACGTCCCACTAACTGGCAGCGGGCACCGGCTGATCGAACCATTTTTGATCCGCCACCTGGCCTAAGCTCAATATTGTGAATATCAACACCATAAGGAATCGACTTTAACGGCATTGCATTGCCGACTTTCACATCTGCTTTTTCTGAAGCAACGACTTTCATACCCTTTTGAAGCTGATCGGGGGCTATGATGTACCGCCGCTCACCATCGCTATACAAGACTTTCGCAATAAATGCCGTGCGATTAGGATCGTATTCAATGGTCTCAACGATTCCTACAATATCTCTTTTATCGCGCTTCCAATCGATAATTCGATACTTTTGCCGACTACCGCCGCCTTTATGCCTTACGGTGATGCGGCCTTGATTGTTCCGTCCGGCGTTCTTTTTAAGACTGACCGTTAAAGAAGCAAGTGGTTCAACTTTATCAAGGTGAGAGTAGTCCACCGTTGACATTCCGCGTCGACCAGGAGATGTAGACTTATATTGTTTCGTGGCCATAGGCTGGTACCTTTTACTCCGGCTTATTTTACTTGAAAGATGTCGATATTTGAGTCTTTGCTAAGAGACACTACAGCTTTTTTCCAATTAGATCTCTTGGATTGACGAGCCCCTCGCTGGACTATTTTCCCGCGAATGATCGAAGTGTTCACAGCAAGTGCCTTCACTCCAAAGACCACTTCGATAGCCTTTTTAACGTCTTCCTTGGTCGCTTTAGGCTGTACAGCAAATGAAAATTGATTGAATTTTTTTCTGCTGCGTTCACCTTTTTCAGAGGTGATGGGCTTTATAAGTACATTATATGGATTCATTCTTTTGTCTCCTGAAATCTTTGGGCAAGCGAACTTAGTGCTGTCTCGCTAATGATAAGGTGCTCATAGCGAAGAACATTCTCTGCATTGATCTCACCTGGAGGTAAGACTTTGGCGCCGTATAGGTTTCTCGCAGATTTATAAAGAACATCATCTTTGCGTTCGTCTGCCAGCAGCGTTTTCGTTGCTTTAAAGTTTTCGATAAGCTTACGAATCTGCTTGGTTGAGTACTTTTCGATCGCAAAGTCGTTTACCACTATCAATCGATCGTGTCTTACCTTGTCGCTGAGGGCTACCTTAAGGGCCAACCGTCGAGCTTTTTTTGTTGTGTACTGGCGGTACGACCTAGGTTGTGGGCCGTGGGCCTCGCCACCACCGGGCATATGGGGGTTACGAAGACTCCCTTGACGGGCCCCACCGGTGCCTTTTTGTTTGAAGGGCTTTTTCCCTCCACCAGATACGAAAGCCTTCGTCTTAGTGGCATGGGTACCCTGGCGCCGATTGGCCTGATAAGCTTTGACCACCGAGTGGAGAATGGCTTCATTCATCTCGACATTGTAAATGTCATCAGGCACCTGGATGGTTTTGATTTTCGAGGCTTCGATGTTATAGACATTCAATTCCATGGTTTACGCCTCACTTAAGATTTCTTAACCGCTTTGGGTTTTTTAGCTTTGATCGATGGTCTTATCACTAAAAATCCATCCTTGTGACCTGGTACAGATCCCCTGACCGCAATCACCCGACTCTCTTGATCGAGATCTAAAACATCGAGGTTTAAGATCGTAACCTGCTCTGAACCGTACTGACCTGGCTGGTGCCGATTCTTCATCACTCGACCCGGGGTCGATCTCATACCCAATGAACCAGGGGAACGATGGAATCTAGAACCGTGGGACATGCGACCCACTGCTGAATTCCAACGAACGTGGGCACCGGAGAATCCACGACCTTTGGTAATCCCTGTGATATCGATCGCTTTGACGTCCTGGAGCAGATTTGAAAAATCAATTGCTTGGCCAAGCTCAGGAGCGGCAGTTCCAGGGACTAAGCGAAACTCCTGGTAGCGGATGAATTTCTCCTCGACTCCTGCCTGACTTAGTCTTCCCAGGTCGGCTTTATTAAGGTGTTTTTCACCCTTAGCATAGAATCCCACCTGAACAGCTTCGTAGCCGTCTTTTTCTAAGGTTAGTTTTTTTGTGACCTTTTGCTGCTCGACTTGCAAGAGTGTCACTGGTGTCACTCGTCCTTGTGCGTCGACCATTCTGGTCATTCCGATTTTCTTAGCGATGAGTCCGGCTGTTGTCATTCCTGCAACCTGCCATTATTACTATGTGTTAAAGTCAAAGACGTTCCATTCAGGTTCGTCACATTTTCGATTCTTTTTTTAGGATGATGTCTCAATAGAGTTTAATCTCGACGTCTACCCCAGAAGCAAGGTCAAGCTTCATCAAAGCATCGATGGTTTGCTGCTTTGGCTCCAAAATGTCGATCAACCTCTTATGGGTGCGCACTTCGAACTGCTCACGAGACTTTTTATCCACGTGAGGACTTCTTAACACCGTAAAGCGATTGATGCCAGTGGGGAGGGGGATAGGACCTGCGACTTTAGCTCCCGTTCGTTTTGCCCGTTCCACAATGTCGGCTGCGGACTGGTCAAGGAGTCTGTAGTCATAACCTCGCAGGCGGATTCTGATTTTTTGATTTTCCATAACAATCGCCTCTTGGATTACTCTCGATCTTGCTGGATCACATTAAAGGAAAGATACTCAGGGTGGGCTCTGTATGATGCAGAGGTCGGCATTCGACAGCGAGGGGCCAATGGTGGCACTCGGTGGCAGAGGCTTGCTCAACGCAGGCTTACCTGAGGACGATCGTTGTATGGCTTTTCCAGGGTAGAGTCAACGAATAATTGGGTGAGGATGAATTTTTTTTACGGGAGACTCTGAATGGGTCAGCAGATTTTAGTGCGAATGGAGCAGAAATGGTTAGCCACACTGTTTTTTATAGTCTTCAGTCATGCAAGATGTGTCACCGATCCAAATCACCAATTACCCCCAAAACCGTTGGGCCCTTCTACAGCACCAGCATTAGTTAAACAGAGCTTTGGAACAGCTGGGACATCTTTTGATGCGTTATTCATAGGTCCAAAAATGATCTTGAGGCCATCTAGTCGCCCCAAAGATCTTAACCCTGATAGGCCATGCCTGCTCTTTATCGGCACCCCCCTTAAGGATGGTATGGTATTTTTAGACCATCTGGCACGGGACATGGAGCGAACTGGGGAAGAAACCTACCGATTCGTCACAACCACCGATCCAACTATAGATGGGGGAAACACGGCACCAATCACTCTAGGAGGAACCCTTACAGGTGAGTTATGGCGAGGCGATCCTGCAAAGGGCGGCACCTTAATCATTAAAGCACTTGGGGTATCTGAGGTAAAGCTCCACGAGACAGCCACTAAGCGCCCGATTCCCGAACATCTCCGAGAAAAAGTTTACAGCCTCGTAAGTACCGACCGGGACATGGTGGCTATCCCCCTATTCGGAGACGAAAAAAGCGAAGTACGTTCCATTCGGGTAAGATTAAGGGAGCTTAGGGCAGATCCTACAGTCCGAGGATGGTTGTTAAAAGAGCCTCATCTCGTCGTATTTGAAAACTCTGCAGCGATCGCCGCGGACGAGGCCGATGAGGGGTCGTTCCTCAAAGGTAAGATCAGAATTCGCGGCAAATTTTATGCATCAACGTTCGAGCGGGTCCCGCCCCCTTGATCTTGAGCTACTGATTAAGGAGAACAACCTTAGATTTACGCCTCTGTTCAACAACCCACCTTTTAGTCTGTTCTTGGAGTTCCAAGAACAGCAATTCGTCTTGTAACTTAACTTTATTAGCAAGAAATCCACGACTGGCCGTAAACTGCTTATTCTCTAGCAAAAACAGGTACCAACCCATGGGAGTCTTGATAGGAGAGGTGAACTGGCCGGGTTCCAGCTTTTGAATTTCTGATTGAAGGATTTGGTTTAAGTCGCCTAATTTAAGGGGAGGTAGCTGCCCCCCGTTCTCTCTGGCCTTTGGATCATCGCTATAGACTTTTGCAATCACAGGAAAAGGACTGCCATCGACAAGTTTTTGATAGACCTGTTTTGCCAAAACGCTCTTGGCTGCCATGACCTCACTAGGAGCATCTTTGGGTACCGAGATTAGGATCTGCCTTAATTGCAGTTCTATGGATTCCTTACTATCCCCAGTCTTTTTAAGGTAGTAGGTCTCAAGGTCTCTATCGGTTATCTTGATAAGCGGCCGGATGATCCTTCCTTGAAATCGCTGTAATCTTAAATAGTCTTTGGCATCCTGAAAGTAATCCTCATAAGCAACGCCCTCCTGGGCTAGCCTTTGCTTGAGCTGGTCCCGGCTAAGCTGGAGCCTTTTCAAGTTTTGATCGATTTCCTTGTCAACATCACTGTCTTCGACCTCAATGCCTAATTCATCCGCCTTGAGAGTCGCTAGCTTCCAGTTGATGGCATCATTAAGCGCCCTTTCAAAGGGCGGAGATTTATCGGTCGAAGGATGATCCGAAATGACGACAAGTGGTCCAGCCTCGATTTTTTCCGTAACCTCAGAGAGTAACACCGGACTTCCGTCAACAATTGCTACAATGCGATCGACTAATTCCTCGCTTTGCACAGCTTTTGGCCACAAAAACAGGGAGAGCAACATCACGCCTGTGAAAACCTTAAGTTTCTGCCTTCGCTCAATCCCAACCAAAAAGTGCTCAGTCACAAGATCCCTCTCAAACTAATTCGGTCATGCCGACCATATTACAATTACCATATATATTTTAGAGACCTGACGCCCGCAACCGGTAGCTTTGCAAGTGCTCTTTCCATCCATTTTTGGTATTCCGCCGCCCTTTTCTGTCGGAATAAAATATCCCTTATTTCCTCCGTAACTTCATCTTTATTTTTGCTTCCGTGACTAACTCTTCTTTCTAACATCATAATATGATAGCCATAGTCTGATCGAATCACATCACTGATCTGTTGAGGTTGCATAGAAAACGCCCGATCGAACACAGGAATAAGCCCCCCCTTTGAATACGGCGGCAGGGCGCCTCCCTCGGAGCCTTCTGGCGCTATGGAGTATTTTTTAGCAAGGTTGACAAAATTTTTGGGATTGATCATAGCTCGTACTTTTTGTGCCACTGCTTCGTCCCCAATCAAAATATGCCGTATTTCTACGATGTCTCGTTTGGTGAAGTATTTTAAGTTATCTTGGTAATGGGCATTGATTTCATTCTCTGTAATCACAATCCTAGGATCAATGACTTCCTTAAGGTATTGTTGGAGCAAACTTTTTTCACAGAGTGCTTCTTTGACAAATTTTGAGTCACGAAATCTGCTCGGAGAGTTCACCGAAAGCGCTTCGACCTTTTGCCAATCCGATATGCATGAAAGGTATCGTTCCGGTTTGTCGATCGCAAACGTCTCGTCTTGCAAGAGATAGCCGTAGAGGACTTTTCTTTCGACAATCATGGGAAGAAGCGATTTTTCGAGCGCTTCTTCTAAGGTTGGGGACAATTCGTTTCCATTGGTCATTCCAAACTGTTCTACTTTGATTTGGTTTTTTATGAGTTGGATTTCCCACTCCAAATCTTGATTGCTAACTTGGGTATCGCCGACTTCAATAATATACTCATTGGCATTGCCCCTAAACCGACTTAGTTGAGACACCTCGTCTCCATAATTGTCGGGTAGTAAGAGCGCCCTAAAAAAGCCTTGATTTTGGACCTTCCATATCGATGATCCAATATAAAAAAGGACCGCCATTGCTGCCAAGATAGAGACGGTCCTGATAATAAAACGATTTTTTAGAAACGTTTGATCATCGATTTTTTTGTCGTCGCCCATAGATTCTCCAGATTTCCTAAGTCTCTTGACTCTATTTTACCATAGCCACCAAATGAGCCGATCCTAGGTTAAAACCACTATGACCAGAACACGCTCAGTTTAGCGACAAGGAGGATGATTTTGTCGATTATTTCTAAGGAATTGGTAATCGAACCAAAACCCCCATCCTTGACCAACACTCCCTTTTTAGGGAGCGGCCGGTACACAAGGGGCTGAGAGTCTATAGCTTTTAAAATACCGGCTGCAATCGCCTTATCTGGATCCTTAAAATACAGTTCGATACCGATTTTCGTGAATATGAGAGATTCGACACTCATTTTACGTAGATCAATTTTGAGACTTGCTATCCGGTAGATCACAATCATCTCTGGGGGAGGAATTCCATAGCAGTCTTTAAGACCTTCATAGACAGACTCTAACTCCTCATGATTTTCACAAGCAAATAAATTTTTATAAATCCGCAAGCGCTCCTTTTCATTTTGAATGTATTCTGTTGGGATAAAGACATCGACTGGAATTTTAATTTCCACATCAAATCGCTGTTGATTTGGTTCTCCCTTTAAGAGGCTAATGGATTCAAGCAGGAGATCCCGATATATTTCCAGCCCCAGATCCTGCACGTGCCCGGATTGGGAGTCACCAAGTAGTTCACCTGCTCCACGAAGCTCAAGATCACGATTAGCGATTAAAAAGCCAGCTCCCAGCTCTTGATGACTGGCGATAATATCGAGTTTTTTAAGAGACTCTTCGCTTAGCCTCCCTTTGGATTCGACCAACAAATAAGCATAAGCCTGAACGTTAGACCGTCCGACGCGGCCCCTGATCTGGTAGAGCTGCGCCAAGCCAAACCGATCTGCCTTATCGACAATCAGGGTATTGACGTTGGGCATATCGATGCCAGCTTCAATGATCGTCGTACAAAGCAAGAGATCGTATTTGTGGTTTAGAAAGTCCCGAATCACTTGTTCGAGATGGTGTTCCCCCATTTTCCCGTGGGCGACTGCTATACGAGCATCTGGACAATATCGCGCGATTTTAAGGGCGAATTGGTCTATATCTTGCACCCTATTATGAACAAAGAAGATCTGTCCTCCCCGAGCAATTTCTTGGGTTATTGCTTTAGAAATAATCTCTTCATCGAATGGGGCAATCACGGTCTTAATGGGCAAGCGTTGTCTGGGGGGCGTCGCTATCACTGAGATATCCCGTAAGCCAAGCAGTGCCATATGGAGGGTCCTTGGAATCGGTGTGGCACTTAACGTCAACACATGGGCTTTCTCCCGGAGCTTTTTGAGTTTCTCTTTATGCAGAACTCCAAACCGCTGCTCCTCATCAACCACCAATAACCCTAGTTTAGCTGGCTTGACGTCTTTAGATAATAATCGGTGGGTTCCGATAAGGATATCAACCGCCCCCCTGGATAAATCCTCGAGTGATTTGACAACCTGTTTTTGGGGGACAAATCTATTTGCATGGTCCACTCGAACCCCATATTTTTCCATTCTCTTACTAAATGTCGAGAAATGTTGATAACAGAGAACTGTCGTGGGGACCAATATGAGGACCTGATAACCCTCTAGCACCGTGCGCATAGCCGCCCTTAAGGCGATCTCTGTTTTACCAAACCCAACGTCTCCACAGACTAACCGGTCCATAGGTCGGCCAGACCTAAAATCCTGTTCGACCTCCTCTAAGACTTTGACCTGATCGTCCGTCTCCTCATAAGGAAAGTCACCTTCAAAGCTAAAAAAAGTCTCATCAGGCTCTACATAGTGATAGCCTTTCGCCACAAGACGTTTAGCCTGTTCTGTGAGGAGCTGCCTTGCTATTTCAAGGGTTTCTAACTTGACTTTTTGTTTCTTGGCTTCAAAAGATCCACCTAAGCGGTCCAAGGCCCGTTGATGGGAATGGTCCGTAGAGATTTCATATCGGCTGAGTGCATTGAGACGATCAACTGGAAGATATATTTTATCATTACCAGCATACTCAAGAATCAAGAATTCAGTTTGTTGGCCACCAATCGCAAGCTTGGAAAGACCCAAGTAGCGACCCACACCATGCTGGTGATGAACAACTAAATCCTTTACATTGAGATCCCCAAAATTTTGAAAGGTGCTGCTAAGCTTTCTTTTTGAACTCAGATTAGCCTTGGGACTGATACCTAGGAGCCTATAATCAGGAATAAGGATTTTGTTTTCGATTTCAAGGTAAACAGCCTGACTTAGAAAACCCAACTGTAGGAGAATACTTTCTTGTGCAGGATTAGGAGGCAGATTTTCACGAGCGGTGACGATTGGCAAATTTCTTGCACCAAGAAGACTTTTAATTCTTTCTTGGCGTTCCGTATTTTGTGTCAAAATGGTAATAGAGGTTTGATTCGATAAATACTCTTTTAACGATTCCATCCAGTGTTCAAAGGGATCGTCTTTTTGGCCTTTAAGGTTGACAATCTCCCAAAGCCCGCCTTGATGGCCTCCCCCAATCTGGGAGTCGGCCACTGGTTTGATACCTGTAAAATCAACGGATCTTCCTTTTACGAGATCCGAAAAAGATTCCATAGATTGGCCGGCAAAATGCTCCTCTAAATCCGATGAAGGCACTTTTTTTTCTTTATCTTTCGCTAGGGCGATCCGGATATCCTCCATAACCCCCTCGTGGGCCATCATGGTTTGATGGATCCCGTCGGCAAATATCCAAAGGGACTCTCTCGGGAGATAATTCAAACCAGGCTCAGTCTTACCGTTCAAAAACGGCAAATAATGGGCCACAGTATTAGAAAGCTCGCCCCGCTTAAAGCTTTCGACAAGCTCTAATCGCTCCGCATTCCCAACGCCTCTATCTAAGGCCTGCGAATACAAGGACTGAACAAGTTGTTGCCGTTGGCTTTCGGAAAAATAAAATTCTGAGGCTGGAGCAAGGATTGCCTCATTTAAACTTTCTATGGAACGCTGGTCAGCCCGGTCAAAAAAGCGTATGGACTTAATCTCATCGAGGAAGATTTCTACCCGTATGGGGTGTGGATAGAGAGGTGAAAAAAAGTCTACAATACCACCTCTCATGCTAAAATTACCTTCAACCTCTACGGAATAACTTTCTCGGTAACCTAATGCCAATAAATTGGCTTTTACCTGGTCAGGATCCAACTCCGATCCAATCTTTAGGGGCATTAGGCCACGAAGCAACTCGTCCTTTGGCTTGGTCACCTGAAGGAGCCCAGTAAGCGTTGTGAGAATCAGTTGGTTTTGACCAGAATTGATTAGCTTTAGTAAACTATGCTGTCTTTGAATCCTTTGGTTTCGGTGGTCCACATACCGATCTGTGCCATAATTAGAAATATAGGGAAGAACGGTGACCGTATCTTGGGTCCAAGGCTTTTCGCGAAAGATCCATTGAAAATGGGTAAACCATTTGGAAAGATCTTTTTGGTGTTCAACCAAAAAAACGACCTTTGAATACTTATTTTTCGAGATCAACTGTGCTGATAAAAGCTCTTTAATGGCATCATCACAAGTAGGAATCTGATAACTGAGCCCTTTTTCAAAGGACTTAAAGATACTATCTAAAAGCCCCTGTAAACAGTTTCCATAAATCATCAAATAAAATCTCGTTTTTTGATTTTATCAATAATGATCTTTTCCATTCCCTGAGGATCCCTTGGGTTTACAGATATAAACGATTGCTGCTCGCAACGTCGTTTATTTTTAACAAGCCACTCTAATATACCCTTTAAGTCCGCATTTTTTTTGTCTTTGAAAAATGGATCGTTTGCCAGTGCATCTTTAGCTTTCTTTAGCGACCGTGCCTCCTGTGGATCATTCTCTCTCACAGGGTAGTCTACAAGATCATACTGCTGGATATCTTTTGGAAGCACTCCTAAAAACCTCACTTCGGGTGCACAGAAATCCGAGTTTCTGATCAAAGATGATGCCGACCCTGCCTTAAGGGTTCTGTAGATATTTTGCATTGTATAGGCATCAAGGTCTCCAAAGAAATAGAGTGGGACTTTAAGTTGATCTTGGATCCTACGCACCCAAGCTCTCACGGCATTTGAAGGGACCCCTTGTGCACCAACGACAATACAGTTATGACGTTTCGTAAATCCATTGGCTACCAAGGTATTAGCCGTTCCCTGTGATTCAATGACAATACAAAACTCAATGGGAGTCTTAGCCGTTAGCCTAAGATTTTGGGGCCGATTGCGAGGCTGGTAGGGAGCCGTGCCCAGAGTCGAAAGGTCAACAGTCGCCACACTGCCATCCAGTTCTGTCTCATTAACTATTAACTGTTTAGAATAGGTTTGGCCACCCCGATCATCTGCCACACAGTTAAGCTCTTCTCGATAAGCCTCCATCATTTCGCACAAAAAATCGATCACAGAATCTGATTCGTCCTGGTCCTGAAAATCTAGTGGCCTCAATTTGCTTTCATGTTTGATAAGACCCTTGGCAACATAATAAAGCTCTCTTTTTGTGTTGATATTTGAAATTTCTACATTGCGGAGCAAAATTTCTAACATAAAAATTGCCCGGGTAATTTTTTTAACCGAAGTCGCATTGAGTTCAGAAGTCACCTTTTTACTACCTGGTGACAAGTATCCGATTTTACTATTATAATGAGCATTGTCAAGAGCGCATTTAGTCGCCTTCAGCACAGGTCTTCGAGCTTTCTCCAAATCTGCTAACATTCTTTCACATAGATCCTGCCCTAAGTGAATAACGTCACTCTCCGTTTTTTTGACGCGTCTAAACTGGCTATTGATTTCCAATGGATGCACTCCTCAGTGTACAGGTGAAAATTCGCAGCCTTCTTAAATCATACTTGGCGGCGATTTACCTTTGGTAGGGCTGTCTTTTCAACCTCTATTTGCGTCTTAGTCTCTTGCTCCGCCTCTTTGGAAATTGTATCGAAAAGGGTCGACATCTTCTGCCGCTTTTCTTCTAGATAATCAGCAAGTCGGTCCTCTGCAGCCGCTAAATCTTTGGCGATCCCTTTGGCATCCGACTCCAATATTTTTGCAAGTCCTTTAGTCGCAACTTGCTTGCGACCTTCGGAAGCCCCTAAGATGCGCGCTAAGGCTTCGATTAAGATCGGCCCAAATTGTTCGATATGCTGAACTCTTTGCTCCAGTTCGTCTGCCTTATGCTCCCGAGCCAAATACCGGGACAACCTTTGACCGGTCTGCATTAGAGCTTTTCTCAGCTCTTCCACAAGCTCATCAGAGGCATCGATCGTTTCTTTGGAGGCGTTTTTAAAGCGAATAAACGGCGAAACAACGCTGATGGCAAAGATATAGGGTCCTTGGGGTAAACCACCACGGGGGTGTTTGAGTCCATAGGACCTCCAGTTAACGGAGGTGATCGCTCGCACGATCGCGCAGGACGCTTTGTCAAATTGGAGGGGGACTCTATTAGCAAAGCGAAGCACCTGGACTGATTCTTCTAAATCGACCCCACTGCGCTCCTTAAGCCTAGCAATGGCCACTTCGACTTGAACTGGCTTAAAGTCACAGATCGCAGGCTTCCGTGTCAGCACCGCAAAGTAATCGATCTCACCCAGCCGTCGGACGCTTAATGCTAGACTTTCTTCGCCGACGGCAATGACCGTCTGGGTGGAAGGTGCCATCAACTTGGCCTTTTGGATGCTGCCAAAAAGTAGTTTAAATTGCTCGTCCGTTAAAACATCAACTGATTTGTTTAAGATCGAAGCCGGTAACCCAGACTCTACAAGTCCTTGAAGCACGCCTTCATTGATCCTTGTAAAACCCTTTTTTAGCCACGATCCACAGCGGATTTTACCGAAAAGGCGAGCATGAGAAATAAAATCTCCAAGCTTCATCGTATGGGGGTGGGGCTCGGTTGCAGTTGGAACTTTTGGGACTTGTTGAGAGCACCGGGGAATCGTGACCGAACCCACGTCAGAAATATCGTATTGGAGGGTTAAGTGGGGATTAAGAAGGACCGTACCCCTTAGATAATTTAATAGCCCCCCTTCACCGTTGACCTGGATGCGTCCATCCAGCTTAAACTCGACGACGGTTCCATGAGCAAAATCAACATCTATATATTGTTTATCCCTCAGGAGTCCTCTATTGTTTTTTAGGTCCATGTCCACGATACATGAGAAAGCCTTTTTCATACCTGCCTTGCGGGAGATAACCCGAGCACCTGTAGCCGTGGTCTGCATAGCCCAGGTTGTCGCGGCAGAAATGCCGATCCCTTGCTGGCCGCGAGAACAACGCCCCCGTCCGAACTTGCTTGACGCTAGATATTCACCAAAGACTTTTGCCACATCCTCTGGGTCTATCCCCGGACCATTATCTGCCACTCGAATCAAGATCAGATCGGTATTTTTAAGGGTACCGTTTCCCAACTTATGGACCGTAACCTTGATATCCGGCAAAATCTCCGCGTCTTCGCAGGCGTCAAGGGAGTTATCCACAGCTTCTTTAAGAGTCGTCAGGACCGCTTTGGTCGGTGACGAAAAACCGACCTGCTGTAAATTTTTAGAAAAATACTCCGCTGTGCTACTGGTCGTAATCTTTTGTGCCGATTGCCTCGCTTTATGAATCACGCGCTCAGCGACAGCCTGTTCTTCGTGGCTGGACCGGTCTTTGCCAGATTTGCCCTTGGAAGCCTTGACTGGGGGTTTACTTTTTTTAATATTTTTTGGGGAAGCCTTTTTTTTCATTGAAAAATCCTTCTGAGATCTCGCCTAAACGTCGTCGAGAGATTCATGGACTGACGTACCTCGGCTATCGCGATCATATTAACTGTCGGCTGGTCGGTCGCTAACTCCCAAATCTTGTATCAACTGTTGAATGCGCTCTTCCGGGCGCCAATAACCTGGACCCTTCATAACTTTTCCCCTATGGTCATAGATTGGCTGACCATTATCATCGAGCTTAGAAAAATTAGACTCCATGATGACCTCGAGAATTTTTTCGAGTGGCAAGCCCCACCGCCTTGCTTCACTTGCACAGTACACTATGATATCCCCTAACCAGTCGGCCATCTCTGTTAAGATTTCAGTTGACACATGGGAATCTTGGAGCATTTGACCCTGTGAAAGGGCCTTCCCTGAATCCTGAAGAGCTTGGTATTTTTCTGCAAGCTCCAAACCTTCCTCAACTTCTTCTTTTAAAATCTCGTAAAACTGATTAAGCCTTGTGAGCGGCAAAAGCGTCGGCTTAGAATGACTTTCTAGACGGTACATGGCGTTAAAGTTTTCTATTTGTTCAAAAAAAGCCTTTTTCACAGATACTCCACCAAGATATGCGGTCATCTAAAAGATGTTAACTTATCCTTGAGTCCTCAGCGAATCCAAGGCTTTTCACTTAACTTTTTTTGATAACGAATATTACAAGATCATTTCAGTGACTTGTCCTGGTTCCCAACTATGGTGGAACCGTATAAAGTCCACCACCAGCGACTGCCGCACCATCAGTGCCGCCATAGACAAAGAATTTTGACCCAGTCCACACTGAAGCGGACTTTGATCTTAACGTGGGGGCCCCGGTGGTCCGCATGGAGGGGACGATCCAGGTACCACCAACACCCGTGGCAAGATCTAAAATGGCTCCTGTCCCCAAGTAGTTTGTGCCGTCAAAACCGCCCCAAAGCACCATGACCTCATCATCGGGATTCCAGACCGCCACATGGTTGCGGCGAGCTGCTGGGCTCTGGGTCTGAGAGACCTGTGTCCAAGAATCCAACGATGGATCGTAAATCCCGCCATCAGCAAGATCCCCTAACACAGTGCACGTCGGGGGGTTGGTACATCCATACCCTCCCCAAATAATCATTTTGTTGGATGTGGAGTCCCAGACTGCCGTATGAAATTTCCGGGGAGAGGGGGCTCCCACTGTGGTCATAGAAAGCCAGTTAAACCCTCCGCCACCACCACTGGGATTAAAGATCCCTCCCGATTGCAAGAGGCCGCTTGCAGATTCTCCACCCCAAACGATCATGCGTGTTCCTGTCCAAACGGCCGTGTGATCTGATCGAGCAGCTGGGAGATCGCCATCAGCCGTATCGGTACCACCCATGGTCCAGGTGTTGGTCCCGTTGTCGAGAAGACCACCCGATTGTAAGTAGTCCAGGGTTCCACAAACGGGTGGATCAGTACAGCCATATCCGCCCCAAATGATCGTCTGACTGCCGGTCCAAACAGCTGTGTGTTTTGTGCGGGGAACGGGTTGATCGACCAAACTGATGGGAGTCCAAGCACCTCCCGACTGATAAATACCACCTGAATCAAGATAACTCCCGACACCATCGCTTCCACCCCATACTATCATCCGCTCGATATTTGAATCCCATAGGGCGATATGTCCCTGCCTCACCGAGGGTGCGTCAACTGCTGTGATCGTCTGCCATGAATCAGTGGCTGGATTATATCGCCCTCCGTCATTGAGATACGAACCACCGGTGGTGCCTCCCCAGACAATGACTTCTGATTGGTTGCTATTCCACACAGCGGTATGTTCATACCGAGCAGAAGGAGCCACTCCCCCGGTTGTGACAGCACTCCAGCTCCCTGAATTGAGTACAAAACTGGATCCGTTATTAGTGGCGTTTGTCTCGTGCCCTGAAGCATCAAAAGCCGTAACACAAATATACCATGTACCATCTTCGATCGCTGCTAGTTCCGAAACTTCGGTCGTGATTCCTGTGACGGTTTGGGTGGGTGTCAAGCAATCGTTTTGATCATCGATCTTAAGGGTATAATTCAGTGCACCATCGGAAACTCCCCAGGAGATCTCAGGTGTCCGGTCTTTTGTCGTAGGAGCGGTGGTTAAGTTAAATGCATCGGGTGGTTCCAAATCCACATAAACACTATTAGAACAGGCTGAGAGCGTACTGTTACCTGCAAAGTCATAGGCTCTCACCTGAAAACTATAGGTGGTATTATGACTCCCTGTAAAGACTTGCGAGAGCGTCGCAGGGCTTAAACCACTTGTTTTGGTCCCCGTGCCTAAACAAGATCCTTGGGTAAAAACCTCCATCTCATAGGACTCGACTCCAGATCCTGCTCCATCAGAACCCGCGTCCCAGGAGAGATAAATTGTTCCATCAAGGTCATAGGCGACATCAGCACCCCCTCCGACCGAGGCGGCTTCTCTTAGGTTTGTAGCTGAGGAGGGCGCAGTGGTATCAATCATGATGTTTCCTGAACAGGACGAAAACTGCCCTATATTTCCCGCAAAATCGATAGCCCTGACTTTAAATGAATAGGTGGACCCATTAAGTAAGCCAGCATATTCATATGACCTCGATGTTCCGGTGTTGATCGTTATGGCTGATCCTGCACAGGCGGCCTGAGAATAGGCAAAGATTTGGTAGAGGTAAATTCCGGTTCCTCCTGGATTGTCCTCTGCTGCATTCCAGGCCATAAAGATCGTGGTATCGTCATCATATCGAGCATCAATCCCGGCCGCACTGTCCTGGGTTGTTTTTAACTGGGTGGCGACAACCGTCGGTGCCGTGGTATCGATCGTTATGGAGCTGGTACAGCTAGATAAGGTTTGATTTCCAGCCCGATCTTTAACTCTCAATTTAAAAGTATAAACGCCTTCTGCTGGAAGGACCACAAGGCTATAGGTCGCGGTCGAACTGATTCCCTCCGTCAAAGTCATAATGCCGCTGCAATCCGCTGATGAATACCTTTCTAGAGAGAAAGACTCCAGACCAGCATCGCCTATATCTTGAGCTGCAGCCCAGTTTAGATAGACTGATAAATCATCATCATAAGATGCGGGAGATCCCGCAGGAGAATCAGTGCTTACAAACGGCGTTCCATCCAAAAGGGGGACTTGGGTATCGACGACGAGTTGCAGGCCATTATTCGCCGCTTTTTGTTCGTTAGCAGCCTGATCGATAGCTGTGACACAAAGGTAGTAAGTACCAGGAATTAACGTCGGTAGTTGCAAGGTAGGAGTTGGGACTTGGGACGCAAAATAGACCTGAGCACAGGATGCGTCAGTGGCCACCACATATTTAGCATGGGTACTACCTGAGACATTTTCTCCGCCATTGATCGTCACTGTAGGAGCAACCTGATTGGTAGGCGTGATCACAGAGTCGATCGTAAAGGGGTAAGGTTGGGTCAAGTCGGTGATAAATCCATACATAACAGGAATTTTTTGCTGGTTTTTATCTCCTGATTTGCCGAGCACGCACAGGAGATAGGGGCTTTCATCTATATCTTTCCTAATTTTTTCGCTAATTGAAATCCACTCAGAATAATCTTTTCCACATTCTTGGGCGTTCTTTTGCAAAACAAATTTATAATGGGTGACATCCTTGCCACCCACTGCAACGTCAAGAGTTTTGCTATTGGATACTAGGGCTGGAAGTCCCTTAAGCTCTGCTTTGACCCGTTTTGGAACATCGTAGACAAAATCCAATCCTGGAGAAACATCGGGAGGTTCGCGGCTATTGGTAGAACAAAGCTGTAGATAGAGGGTTGATCCACTGTTTAGATCCGTAAGCACAAACGAGTCCTCGGATTTAGCGGGAAAATTCTGCCTTATTTTGGTTATTTTTGTGGGATCGATGGGTTTGCCTTTAACACATGCCGAAGTCGCAATCGGTTCATAGCCATATTCGATCTTATACCCAGTCCGCGAGCCGTCGACGGCTGTCCAGGTGAGTTTTACCTGGGAAGCCTCGTCGCTGACTAAGGTGGAAGTTGCATCGGCGACCATATTACGACTTTCCCTGGGAGCTGACTTAAAGGCCGCATATCCGTTAGAAGGTTTTCCCGTCCTTGAGGCGGCTACTGAATAAGCAAAATCGGTGTCCCTCATATAAAATGTCACCATTTTAGAACCATCTTCTAAATCGCGGACAGACAGCTCCTCCGGTATGATCAACCAACGACTCTCACGGCTACTCCCATAGGCAAGGGTCACCAATGCCACGGTCGATTTGGCCTCTATAAACCTATCGACAATAGTCTCGATCTTGATATATTTTTCTAAGAGAGTTCGCTCAAATATTTTACCCTCAAGGTCGTTTATTTTAAGCTCCACCATAGGCGAAACCACCTGCAAATCGGGAGTCTGGGTGGTTGTGCCGCCCGAAATCATCGAAAAGGTTACTTGTAACGATTTGGAATAACTTCCCTTAGGCAAGGTCATCCGACTTTTCCACACCGAAAGAACCAAATCCTGTTCAGGCACGAATATTTTAGAGTCAACCACCTGGTCTTTGGATGCGAATGGACTGATCGCTCCTGTCGAACGCTGGGAAACAACCGGCTTGGTCGCCGAGTTTTCCGTGCTTTCTGAATCCGAATCCTTTTTGCCTTCCAGACAGCCTTGGAAGAGCAGTATACAGAGGATTAAGATGTTAGGATTTAGGAACATTCGTATGACCTATCGACTTTAAAACTTACTGTGGTTAGGATGCTAAACATGCCGACAATCTTTCTTTTTGAAAACCTCAAGCCTTGCTTTCATCCTTAAACACTCGGCAAACGCGCCTTAAAATTAAGTTCGAATTATATTACGATGATTACTTCTAAGATTACGAGTAGATAGATGTCTAACTGGGGTTTTATTATTCGTGATATGCAGTGGGCAAATGGTGAGTCAGATAGCTCGACAGAGTTTCAGGTAGGATATATACAACCTCAGTCGAGCTACGTTGCTTTACCTACAATGGTCGGGCGAAGACCAGAGGACCTTTCTTGTGACCTTCAAAACCAGATTTTCCTTTAAATTTTCACAGATTTTTTTGGCCGTGGCTGGCAGCATTGGCCTTGCGGGATTTATTTTCTATTTATATCTTGAGTCCACAAGCACGTCACTCCGAGAAAGCCTGGTAAATGATGCAGAACTCATTTCAGCTGCTCCGTCCATCCGTAAAGATCTTGATGCTCTGGTAGCGATAAAACCCCTTACAGATGCTCTGGACCGACAGGCCATCATTGACCCTATTCTCAATGCCAATGGTTATATCACTAGAAACTTTTCTGGCCATGCAAGCCTGGGAAATGGAAAGCCTCTGATTACGCAACAAACCTACGATTTGTTGATTCAAAATCAGGATTGGCTGGTGGCACCTATGGTCGGTTTCATTCTCGACACGCCTTTTTTGCAGCTCCAAAATCTTGAGCTTTTTGGCTACTGGTCACCACCTTCGATTCATGACGAACAAAAAGACTCCGACCAAGAGTCGATACAGCCAAACCTAAGGGCTATGGATACTTGGGTTAAAATACGCTTGAGGTCAATAGACTATTTTCCCTATTTAGAACTCCGAAATACACAAGATGTCTACCAGTTTGCTGTCCTAGCCATCACCAGCGAGCAACTCCCCCTGGTCCTATCGGGGCTTAAGTGGCTAGAGCTGCTAGAGCACCATCGGGAAAAGATGGCTAGTCCTCCCATGAGCCCTCTTCTTGCTGAGAAAGCTCAAAAAGACCAAATAACCAGGTTTACCAAAACAGTGTGGGCCACGGTCGGCTTCATCGATTGGGCCGTTAAGGACGACATCTTTTCAAAAGTCTTTCCATCCTTTACGACCCATTCGGCTGATTCGCTCATCCTATGCACGGCTCTGACCGAACGTCTTCCCAGCTTAGCCTTTGAGCATCAATTTCTCAATGCGGCCTACCCGGATGCCTTTGCAACTTTTAGTGCTCGTATTCAGGCGTCGCTCTCCCAATGCCGTCCGTCACCCTCCTTTCAAAAGTGGATTCAGATTGTGAACCAAAAGCATTCAACTGATCGATCCCTCCTCACCCGTTTGTCCAGCCTTGTCCTACTCGGTCGAGGCAGACCGAACTATCTGGGAGCATATCAGTAAGCACTCGGGCTCCAGGCCTATTCCCACTTAGCCTCTCGTTCGGTAAGTGACCGAACGGCATCGTGAACGAGCTTTTTTTCATAGAGTACCTGGTAGACTTCGTCAATAATCGGTGTCTCGACCCCAGCTTTACGAGCTAATTGGTAAGCAGCCTGGCTGGTGTACACCCCCTCAGCAACTCCAACCTCTTGCAACACATCTTGGAGCTGCTCTCCGCGACCGAGTCGAAGCCCGACCGTATAGTTGCGACTTTTTTCGCTGGTGCAGGTCATAAATAGATCCCCCACACCTCCCAAACCCTTAAAGGTCATCGGGTTTGCTCCCATGGCGACACCGAGCCGCGTCATCTCCGCAAGCCCTCTCGTGATCAAAGCCGCCCGAGCGTTGTCCATAAAGCCTAGTCCCCGGCATGCTCCCGTCGCAATGGCGATCACGTTTTTTATAGCTCCTGCCACCTCGAGACCAATAGGATCACGGCTCGTATAGACTCGAAAGTAGGGAGTGTGAAAGTTCCTCTGGACAAGACTGGATGCTGCATCGGTATAGCTTGCCGCTGTCACTGCTGTGGGTTGGTGCATAATGATCTCACTGGCAAAACTAGGGCCGGACAAAATAACGGCTTTCTCGGCGGCCAGGACTCCCAAGGTTTCCTCAACAATCCCACTGGCAAGATTCAGAGAGCCAATTTCTATGCCCTTTGCAGCGCATACCAGTATGTGATCCTGATTCCAAAAAGGCTTTAGCTTTTGCAGTACCTCCCGCATAGTCTGAAGGGGGGTGACATGGACCACAAGGTTACATGAATCAAAAAGTTCTTTGCTAAGGATCGTAGTTGCGGTGATCCTATCTGATAATGTAATGGTACTGAGGTATCTTGGGTTTGTCCTCCTGGTGTTGATCCCCAATGTTATCTCTGGCAAGTGAGACCAAATTGTGACTTTTCGACCCAACTCTGCAAGGTGCTGCGCCAAACAAGTTCCAAAATTTCCCGCACCTAAAACAAGGACGTGGTTGGACTCGGTCTGTGGCATAATATCGATCTCCGTTGAACAGTTTCTATTGGATTTGCAGGTACCATGCAGACCTTTATCATAAGATAGGGCAGGAGACGAATGAACCCTTATATTCCCGTACTCATTGTTATGATTTTTGGCATCACTATCGGCGGTGCCTTAAGTGGCCTGGCGTACCTGCTAGGGCCCAAAAAATATGACAAGGTCAAATTTGAGCCCTATGAATGTGGGGTCCCGATTGTAAGCCAACGGGATAAAATGTCCGTAAAATTCTATCTGACAGCGATTTTATTTATCCTATTTGATATCGAGACTATTTTCCTCTACCTTTGGGCAACGAGTTTTAGGGATTTAGGGTGGTTTGGGCTTGTTGAAATAGTGATTTTCCTTGTGATTCTGCTTGCCGGATATATTTATATTATCAAGAGGAGAGCCCTGGAATGGGATTGAACACCCCCGCACTCGCCTACGATGCTTTTTTGGTCCAACTGTTAAGCTCCCTGGCGCTCTTTGCAATCATTGCTGTCCTATGCTTGCAAATTCCACCAATCATGGTGTGGGTGGAGCGGCGTGGCCCCGCCATGATGCAGCGACGGAAGGGCCCTAATCGAGTCGGTCTCTTTCAGTGGCGCTTTTATGGCCTCCTCCAGTCCTTAGCAGATGCCATCAAGCTGATTTGGAAGGAAGAGGTCGTCCCCACGGGAGCTAACAAACCTTTTTATCATATCGCACCTATATTCGCTGTTTTTCCTGCTTTTATGATTGCCTGTGCGATTCCTTGGGGGGCCGACATCACGGTCTTTGGGCATCAAATCCCCCTGTCCGTCATTCATTTAGATGTAGGATTTCTTTTTATTTTTGCAATTTCAAGTCTGGCGGTCTATGCCGTCACTCTTGCTGGTTGGGCTAGCAACAACAAGTATGCTCTATTGGGTTCTCTGCGTGCATCTGCACAGATGATCAGTTACGAAATCCCCCTCGGCCTATCGCTGATTCCTATCGTCCTGATCTTTGGGACCCTCGATTTAAACCAAATCGTCCTGGCACAAGGTGCTTTTCCATGGCAGTGGGGAATTATTAAAGCACCCGTATCCTTTATTATTTTTCTTGTCTGTATGTTTGCGGAAACCAATCGAGCGCCCTTCGATTTGGCCGAAGGGGAGAGCGAAATCATTGCGGGTTTCCATACGGAATTCACCTCCACTAAATTTGCTGCTTTTTTTCTGGCTGAATATGTTTCTATGTTTGTGCTCTCATGCCTGGCGGCGACGGTGTTTTTTGGCGGTTGGCAAGCACCCTTCGTACCCCACGACTTTCTCGTTAAGACCTTTGCGGGCTTTGAGTGGGTGGCATCCCTGATTGGAGCTGGCGTTCTATTTCTCAAGGCTGCCTTTTTTATGTGGCTCTATGTTTGGGTTCGCTGGACTCTGCCTCGTTTTCGCTATGACCAATTGATGGGACTCGGCTGGAAATTTATGATCCCCTTAGGGCTAGCCAATATTTTCGTGACGACGTTAGTTTGTGCTTTCATATATTTCAAATAGGTATGTCTCCATGGGCCAAATCACCATTTTCTACATCTTAGCTTTTCTTGCGACGGCCTGTTCCCTGCTGGTGATCTCCAGTAAAAACCCCGTAACAAGTGCTATCTATCTAGTATGTGATCTCTTTATTCTAGCTGGTATCTACGCTTCCCTTCAGGCCGAATTTGTGGCAGCGATTCAGATTATTGTCTATACAGGAGCGGTGGTTGTCCTATTTGTGTTTGTTATTATGTTGCTTAACCTGGCACCTAACGAACAAAGCTCACTAGGTCTCAAGCTACCTGATATCGGCTTTACGCTACTGACGGTCCTCAGCTTTTTGATTGTCACGGTTTTGCTAGTGAATGAGCAGTCCAGTGTCAGTGGCGGCGCCCTTGGGCCCCCAGAGGCCATAGCCCAACTGGGGGGCAACACCCGTGCTGTGGGAATGACCTTATTTACCAAGTTTGTTTGGCCCTTTGAGCTGGCATCCTTTTTGATTTTGGCAGCTATTATCGGAGCAGTGCATATCGCCAAAAAAGACCCAAAACCCGCAGATAAAGCCTACGGCAATCTAAAAGCCTCAAATAGGGAGAAGGCGATTTATGGTTCCCCTTGATCACTACCTGGTTCTGGCAATGATTCTTTTTTGTATCGGAACCCTTGGAATCGTCCTCCGGAGAAATATTATCATGGTGATGATGTCCATTGAGCTCCTGCTTAATGCCATCAATCTAGTATTTGTTTCTGCCTCGACTTACAACCAAAACTTAGATGGCCAGGTCATGGTCTTTTTTGTCATCACCGTGGCAGCATGCGAGGCGGCCATAGGACTGGCTATGGTGATTGCGCTGTTTCGCAAGTATGGAACCATTGATACCCAATTTCTTCGAACACTGCGTGGATAATCCCCTGGGAGGGTGTGTATGATATTGTTGTGGATTCTCATGCTTTTGCCTTTAGTAGGTGCTTTTTTTAATGGCATCATCCTTAGAAAAGCTCCCAAATCCATCTCCCATGCAGTCGGAGCCGGGACTCTTATCGCGGCCTTTGGGTGTGCCGTGGCTCTTTTTATGGACTTTATGGGCCAGGGTGGTGCGAGCAAAGTCGTCCTTGCCTTTGACTGGATCGATGCCGGACAGTTCCAGGCTCCTTTCCGCTATATCGTCGACCGACTTTCTCTTTTAATGGTCTTGATCATCACTGGAATCGGTAGTTTGATTCATATCTATGCCGGTGGCTATATGCATGAGGAAAAAGCCACCTGGAGATTTTTCAGCTATCTAAATCTTTTCGTATTTATGATGCTGCAACTTGTGTTAGGTGACAATCTCCTCGTCATGTTTATCGGATGGGAAGGGGTCGGCCTCTGTTCCTATCTACTGATTGGCTATTGGTATGAGGAAGATCAAAATGCGCAGGCAGGGATGAAAGCCTTTATCGTCAACCGGATAGGAGACATTGGATTTCTAATCGGGATCTTCCTCACCTATAAATTTTTTGGAACCATCAGCTTTAGCGAACTTAGGGATCTGGTCTTTAGTGGGACCTCCCTAACCAATGGACAACTCCAAGCAGTGACTTGGATCACCTTGGCCTTTTTTATTGGAGCTTGTGGTAAATCTGCCCAGCTACCTCTTTATGTTTGGCTTCCCGATGCCATGGCTGGCCCAACTCCCGTTTCAGCGCTGATCCACGCTGCCACAATGGTCACTGCAGGGGTCTATATGATGACTCGCATGCATTTTTTCTATTATTTGGCTCCAGATACCCAAGCCCTTGTCGCTCTCGTAGGAGCCTTAACCGCTTTATTTGCAGCTTCCATAGCCTTGGTTCAGACGGATATCAAAAAGGTGTTAGCCTATTCGACAGTCAGTCAGCTTGGGTATATGGTTTTAGGGTGCGGTGTGGGAGCCTATTCCGCGGGGGTCTTCCACCTCCTCACCCATGCCTGTTTTAAAGCACTCCTTTTCCTAGGAGCCGGCTCCGTCATTGTAGCCATGCATCACCAACAAGATATGCGCCATATGGGGGGACTGAAAAAACATCTCCCTATGACCCATGGTGCCATGCTTATGGGACTCTTGGCTATTATCGGTTTTCCGGGATTTTCTGGATTCTTTTCGAAAGATGAGATTTTGTGGAAAGCCTGGACAGGAGCGGGGCCTTGGATCTGGGGAATCGCCGCTTTAGCTGCGGTGTTTACGTCGTTTTATATGGTACGCATGTTTATGCTTACTTTTTATGGCAAATTCCGAGGCGACCACCATACAGAAAGCCACCTTCACGAAACCAGCTGGATCATGTGGGCTCCTCTCATAGTGTTGGCTGCGTTAAGCGCCGGGATTGGCTTTCTCAATGTTCCCCCACTTCTTCACCACTTCATTCCCTTAGGCGAGACCTTCCATCACTACTTAGAGCCAGTGATTGCATTCCCACCCCAAGGGCTGCTGCACTGGGAACACCTCGTCGCGGAACACCCCCATTCTCAAGAATGGATGGTCATGGGTATTTCCGTCGCTGGGATGGTCTGCGCATCCCTCTTTGCGATTGCTCTTTATGGAAAGGGATTTTCACCCCTAGCCGAAAGTTTAGCAAGACGGTTTCCCAATGCCCACAAGCTCCTAGAAAACAAGTATTACATTGACGAATTCTATGACGCGGCGATTGTTCAACCCTTAAAAGATGTATCGCTCTTTCTCTGGAAAATTGTCGATGTGTCTATAATCGACGCCGCGGTCAACGGCATTGCCCAGTCATGTGCCCTTCTGGCCGGAGTGACTAGTTTCAAAATGACTGGAAGTTTGCACCGCCATGCTGTCGTGATGATCGTAGGTCTCCTGTGTATGCTCACAGCTTTAGTATTTTAGAAACGGAGATTTACAAATAGGTCCCTCATCTGGACCTTCACTAGGACCATCAATAGGACTAACTATGGATTTCGTTAACAATCATATCCTTTCCATTATGACCTTTATCCCACTGGTCACTGCCCTGGCTATAGCAGCGATTGGCAACCTTAGGTTTGCAAAAATGGTCGCGATGGCTGGCTCGATCGCTGCTTTTTTCGCAAGTCTTCATGTTTGGTATTGGTTTGACTCCCAAACCACGGGACTGCAATTTGTAGAGTCATTTGTCTGGATACCGACTTTTGGCATCAAGTATATCCTAGGAATCGATGGGCTTAGCCTGCTTCTGGTCATGCTCACCACTTTTTTGACGCCACTGATATTACTCAGCGTCTGGCACGAAGAAGAACCCAAGCAGAAGTGGTTTTTAGCTCTGTTTATGTCACTGGAATGCGGCATGCTTGGATCTCTGTTGGCCTTTGACTTCGTTCTCTTTTATATCTTTTGGGAAGCGATGCTGATCCCCATGTATTTTATGATCGGCGTCTGGGGTGGTAAAAACCGAGTCTATGCAACGACCAAATTTATTATCTATACCTTTGCTGGATCGCTTTTGATGCTGATCGCTGGTGTGGTCCTTTATATCCTCGCTTATGAAAAAACCGGCTACTATTCCACAAGCCTTTTGGACCTCTACCAAGCAGCTCCCGGCATCAGGGACCAAATGTGGCTCTTTGTGGCTTTTGCTGTGGCTTTTGCCATTAAAGTGCCTGTATTTCCCTTCCATACCTGGCTTCCCGACGCCCATACCGAAGCCCCAACGGCAGGTTCGGTGATTTTAGCAGGGGTCCTCTTAAAATTGGGCACCTATGGGCTTTTGAGATTTGCAATCCCGCTTTTTCCAGCAGCAACCGCGACCTTCGCCCCCCTTATCATGACCCTCGGCGTGATTGGGATCATCTACGGAGCACTCAATGCCTGGATGCAAAAAGATGCGAAAAAAATGGTGGCTTATTCCTCAGTATCCCACTTAGGTTTTGTTGTCATAGGATGTTTAGCGGTGGTGGCTGGTGGCAAATCCCTTTCACCAGAAGCCCTGACGGGTGCCGTTTACCAGATGATAAACCACGGGATTAGTACAGGTGCCCTCTTTTTTCTCGTCGGGATCATCTACGAAAGACGCCATACCCGTATGCTTGAGGATTTTGGTGGCCTCGCCAAAACCATGCCTTGGTTTGCCGTGATGCTGATCACCGCTACCCTAAGCTCGGTGGGTTTGCCCGGGACAGGGGGATTTGTAGGAGAATTTTTAATCCTGCTGGGGAGTTTCCAAGCCAACCCTCTGATCGCTATCGGAGCCAGCTTAGGTGTGCTTCTAGGGGCCATTTATATGTTAACTCTTTGTAAAAAAATACTTTTTGGTCCCATTAAGCACGAAGAAAATCGAAATCTTAAGGACCTTTCACCGAGAGAATTTGCTTATGTTTTCCCCCTCGCCTTCCTCGGTATCGTCATGGGTGTTTTTCCTGATATCTTTCTCTCTAAGGTCAGGGCCTCTATCGAGCATCTTGCCAGCACCTTTACCAACTATCGTCTTGAGGCACAGGTTTTATCTCCCAACCCAGACAAATTCACATGGGATCACCGCGACCAAAACACCAAGGTTATCCATACGATCTCGACTCCTTTAAATACGATGAACACACCCTAATTCTCAGTAAGGAGCCTATGATATGGCGTTCGAACTCCCCACGTTGACCTTAGATTTTTTACTGGCCGCCTCGCCCATATTTCTCATGTTCCTCTCCGGCTTAGTCCTGATGCTAGCGGCCGTTTCGCCCACCCTTGAAAAACCTGGTATTGGATTCGGTTTGATCGGGACTTTTCTGATCGCATCCCTTGGCGCGAGTCTTTTTCTTGTCCCCTTATCCGAAAAAAACCATCTCGCAGGGACCGTCATCTCAGGCTTGATTTCGGCTTTTGGCCAATCGACCATCCTTATGATTAGTTTGATCGTAGTCCTTTTATTTCAAGAAACCTCCCTTAAGTCCAAGTTTTTTAGGGGCGAAATCCTCAGTTTATATTCATTTTGCGTAGCCGGAATGTTGGTGATGGTGGCCTCTTCCGATATCATCACTCTTTTTGTGGGCCTAGAAATCGCCTCCATCTGTCTCTATGTCCTCGCTGGCTACACTGATCCCAACCGCAAGAGCCAAGAGGGGGCCATTAAATACTTTGTCTTGGGTTCCTTTGGTACCGCTCTCTTGCTTATGGGATTTGCCCTTATCTACAGCGCGACTGGTTTGATCAATTTAAAAGATCTTGTCGTCCAAATACCAAAACTCGCTGACCATCGATGGGTGCAGTTAGGGTCCATCTTTTTAGTCTCTGGACTTGCTTTTAAACTAGCCATGGCACCTTTTCATCTCTGGGCACCTGATACCTACGAAGCATCCCCCACGGGGATCACCGCATTTATGGCCACTTCTGTAAAAGTGATGATGATTGTCTTTGCCTTTCGCCTATTTTCCCAAGGATTAATTGGCGCTTTTGCAGTCTGGCTGCCCGCACTCGTCTTTTTAGCCATGAGTTCCATGATCATTGGAAACATGATGGCTCTCGTCCAATCAAGCCTCAAACGAATGCTTGCCTATTCATCCATAGCCCATGGGGGCTATATGAGCCTTGGGCTCTGCGCTCTTGGAACCAACAGTCTTGAGTTGCCTCTATCATCTGTCATGTTTTACCTGGTCAGCTACTCTTTGGTCTCCTTATGTGCTTTCGGTATCATTATGTGGCTTGAGTCTGGAGTAGAAAATCTCACCCTCCAAGATATCCAAGGGCTTAGTACCAAGCATCCCTGGGCTGCCCTTTGTCTAGCAGCTTCGATGTTTGCTCTCGCCGGAATGCCACCTACTGGTGGTTTTATCGCAAAGCTGTTTGTCTTTAAGGCCGCCCTCGATAGCCAGCTCTATTCTTTAGTCCTCGTTGGTGCTCTTGGCAGTGCACTTTCTCTTTTTTATTACCTTAGAGTTATTGTAAAAATGTATATGACAAAACCCCATGCTACCCTTTCTGCTTTGTCCCCTAAACCCTCTTTGATTCTCGCCTGCCTTTTAGGTACGATCGTAGTCACGGTATTATTGCTAGGGACCATTTTGCCCGAAGCTCTTTTTCAGCAGTTGCTAAAGGCCGCAGAAAATATCGCCCTCAATTAATACGAGCACAGGGGGTTTGACCTGTATCCAATCCTGGTTGACTGGGGCTTTATCTTTTTACCTGCCTGGCATACGTTTTATGTCCTAGGTGCCCTCTGCGCCTATGGCATGATGGTCCACCTGGGCAAAAAACACTGCAAAGATATTCCTCAAGAAATCTATCCCCCGCTTTTTGTCTCTTGCTATATCTCTGGATACTTTGGATCAAGGCTGCTTTCTATTGTGATAGAAGAGGCTCCCCAAAGCGAGACCGCGGTAAATTTGGGATTTTACCTCTCAAGACTCTTTTCCTGGGGCCCCATGACTTTTTATGGGGGAGCCCTTGCAGCAGCCTTCGTCGGTGTGGCCTACCTTAAGTTTAAGAGCCTTCCTATAGCTCCACTCCTCGATATCATCGTACCTAGCGGCTTTTTGGCATTAGCTATAGGGCGGATTGGATGTTTTCTTAATGGCGACGACTATGGAATCCCGGTTCGAATCCCAGAGGGAGGGGTTGCTCCTTTTTGGTCTGTGCGGTTTCCAAACCTTGGTGATAACATCTACCGCTGGCCGGTCCAGCTTATTGAAACTGGCTGTGTACTGTTAGGTATCTTGGGTCTCATGATTTATTTTAAACTGCTGCAAAAGACTTTTAGACCTGGAATCGTCGCCTATCTGATGACTGTCCTTTATGCCAATATCCGATTGTTTGACGAGTTTTTGCGGGATGATTTTCGAGGATCGGTCTTAACTGCATGGCTGTCCACAAGCCAGTTCATCAGTATTGTGATCTTAGTCTTTTGTTTGGCCATAAGCCCGATGATACTCGCGACTTCTCGGTCAAACCGGACAAATTAAGGACGAGGTTAGGCTGTCCTTATCCACTCCTCTTTGTGATCGTAAGATTTATTGGCCGTCCAAACGTCAAAAGTCGATTGTTCGTCACCAGACGTTTCGATTCCAATTTGATAGCCTTTAAAAAAATCCTGGATTAGTTCTTGTGCTTTTCTAATCGCTTGGTTTTGCGAAGTCTCTTTAGTTTTTTTTAAGTTTCTCGCGAGAACATGCTGAAGCTCTGTCACATTGGGAGGGGTCGTTATGAGCATTTTAAACCCAGATTCGAGACCGCCTACGTACTCTTTTGTGATTCTGTGTTTATCGTCCTGATCATTGATCAGGGCCAGCATTGGACCGGTGTCAAGAATTATCGTCTTCACCGTATAGTATGTCCTTATATGTCTCCGATAGATTTTTACTTAAAGCAGAAGTTTCCACAAAAATAACCGCATTTTTGACGTAACTTACGAAGCTTTATCGATATTTTGCGTCCTTCGATCCTCCGCTGGCTTTTTTCTCGAGTTTGTTTCTGAATTACGCCTTCGAAAGGCTTCCAAATACGTC
>JBGSUI010000141.1:0-2342 GCA_041736175.1 Oligoflexales bacterium
CAAAAATTAGCTATATTTAAATGGAGTCTGAGATTCAGAGGTCTAGGAATTGAATAAAATGTGCCGAGATTATGCCGGAAGGAAAGCTAATCTGCCCGGATGCTCGGGATAGGACTGCGCGCGAGCGCGCTTAGTTCATAAGAAACAATCTTGTTTTTTGCAAGTTTTTTATTGATTTAAATGGATCAACCCTGAATTGTTGTTCGAAGAAATTCAAAAAAAACTGCAACAAATAGAGTTGATCATGTCCAGCACTGTACCAGAATCAGCGGCGATTTCGAAACCTCTAAATGATCGTTTGAAAATTGCATTCAATGTGGTCTCTTTTGAAAAAGCTCAGGAGAACGCTATCTCTCAACGTCAATTTTCTAGGCAAAATGATATTCCAAGGTCGACATTACAGGGGTGGATTGCTTGCAAAAAGTCTATAAAAGCAGACCCTCAGGTGATTTCCTTTTGTGAGTCTCCAAAAGGAGCACAGTTCATTCATGAGATTTATTCCTCAGCGCTTTACGAATTCAATCAAAGTGGGTCAGCAGGGATCCGTCGAATCAGTAATTTTATTAAAAATTCTCCATTAAAGCCGTTTATTGCATCGTCCTTTGGGGCCATACAAAAAGACGCAGCAACTATGGAAAAAAATATAGGTCTTTTTGGTGCCGAACAAAGAGTGGCTATGGGAAAGGGAATGCAGGCTAAAAAGATCACTGTTTGTCTGGATGAGTCTTTTTTTCCAGAGACTTGTCTCGTAGGTATAGATCCCGTGAGCGACTTCATCATCCTGGAGGAATTTGCGGAGAAACGTGATGCTAAAACTTGGACTAAAGCTATGGAGAGGGGTTTGGCTGGATTGCCCGTTACCGTTATCCAAGCAACCTCAGATGAGGCCAAGGGCCTTCTATCTCATGCTGCCACTTCAGGTGCCCACCATTCTCCAGATATTTTTCACGCCCAGTATGAGATCAGTAAAGGGACAGCACCGACAGTATCAGCGAATGTCCGTGCCGCTGAGCGCGCAGTCGAAGAGGCGAAAGAAGATGTTCAGACACTAAAGCAAGAGGAGGAACAATATCTTAAAGCTATCGATCAGCGTGGCCCCGGGCGACCACCATGCTTTGACTTGAAGATAGCTGAGGCAGTTCAATCGGTCAGCTATGTTGAGGAAGCCCTAAAAGAGGCCTGTAAGCTACAAGAGGAGGTAGCGACTGAAATCCGGGGGATCGGTCAAGATTACCATTCCTTCAACCTAGCCACAGGTAAAGCCTGTTCATCTGAAGACGTTAAAACCATCCTAGAAACCAGATTTGAAAACCTCTATGCCCTTGCCGATGAATTAGAACTTTCTACAAATTCAAGAAAGAGAATAGACAAAGCAAAACGTCTTTTGCCATCTCTCGTGGCAACAATTGCTTTCTTTTGGGCAATGGTGGCAAAAATTCTAGAAGCACATAACTTTTCGCTAGAAGTTAAGACCTACATTTATGAAGTGCTTATTCCCTTGGCCTATCTAAAGATGGCATATAAAAAGGCAAAAAGAGACCGACGTGGGGATATCAAGGCTACGATCGACAAACTCACCGCAATCACGCAAAGACCCGACAATCCTTTGTCCTTTTTAGAAATTCAAATTCAAACCCTTGTACTTAAATTGGCCAGCGAATGCGCCGATGTTTTTCAGCGTTCCAGCTCTTGTGTCGAAGGTCGCAATGGGGCTTTATCACTCTATCACCATGCTGGACGAAGCCTGACTACAGCTCGTTTACTTGTACTGACTGTAATTCACAATTTTGGCTTAAGGCGAACAGACGGATCGACAGCAGCCCAAAGGTTTTCTGGCATGAACCATCCTGACCTTTATAAGTGGCTACTGGAGCGCCAACCTCTACCGGTACGGCCTCGCCGACTGGTCATTGAAAAAGTCGCATGATTTAGAGAATCTTTAGCCTAAATTCGGCGAGATAAATACTTGTCAAGAGCGCAGGACTATGTTTTAGAAATGCATAGTTATTCGTGTTTACAAAATGACATCCAAGTGGCCGGACTTGTGATCGAAGCCGCGACTATTATGGAAGCAAAGACATCGAAGACTTAATAGCAGTGTTTGCGGGTCGTCGGTCTTTTCTACTTGATCTGAAGCAAGTTAGAGGCGATATCGGGACTTACATTCGGTCCGAGTTCCGTCGCCATTTAAACAATGGTGAAATGAACTAAGCGCGCTCGCGCGCAGTCCTATCCCGAGCATCCGGGCAGATTAGCTTTCCTTCCGGCATAATCTCGGCACATTTTATTCAATTCCTAGACCTCTGAATCTCAGACTCCATTTAAATATAGCTAATTTTTGC
>JBGSUI010000212.1:0-11315 GCA_041736175.1 Oligoflexales bacterium
ACCGTGACCCACTTTACCTCAGGTGAAAGCGGTTTACCTTTAGACGAATGCATGGTGGTCAATCCTCGTTTTTTGGCAAAACGATCATTATACCACGGAAAAAATTAAAATCTATCTTTTCATGTGCGTAGATCTATAACATTGAGATTCAAAATCGAGATACTCATGATAACTTTCCTTTCAAAAAAATGTTTGTTTGTCGAAGTCACAAAATCTTATTAAGCTTAATATTGATATTTATAATTAGCATGAAATGTGCCATCCTTTTTGAACCGCCCATAACTGATGATTTAGACGTAAATTTGGACAGTTATAATGCTGTGTGTGTGTGTGTGTGGGGGGGGGGGGGGGCCTTAGACAGTTGTCCTAATGTTGATCAATTAATCGGCTCTGACACCTTTCAGTTAAGCGATGACTTCTTTTCCCAGCGCCACTCCGCGTTGTTGTAAGGATAGGGACTTGCGGGACTCCGGATTTCCCGTTGATGAGCCCGACTCCTTCTTTTTCGTTGTTCTGTTGAACGTTTGATCAGTACTGAGTAGCCGCTTAAGCGCCCGCCCTTGGGGGATTAAGTCCACTAAAAATAATGGGTTAGCTTGATCATAATGATTTCTTGTATTTTATAGGTGAAAGCCTATAAGTTCGCACCACCAACGATGCTTTGTATATTTCATTGCATATAAAATCGCTGTCTATAGAGGCTCTCTCCTGATAAATCCGTCTATTTGGGAGATGGCCGCCCTTCCCATAAGCAGCACCGCTTGGTGGGAGTTGCCCCCCACATGGGGAGTCATATAAATACGGGGATGTTTCCAAGGGGCACCCAAAAACGGCTCCTGTTCGTAAACATCCACGGCAAACCCTCCTAGCTGGCTGGATAGGACCGCTTCACAGGCCCCTTCAAAGTCAACCACGGTGCCCCTGGAAGTATTGATAAGCAGTGCCGATTTTTGAGCGAGTTTAAGAGTTTCTCGGTTAACCATAAGGTGCGTCTCGGGAGTTAATGGGACATGGAGGGTAATGATATCACTCTGAGTCATCACCTCATCAAACCTCGCCCTTTGGCCCCGTCCTGCGACCGCTGCCCGGTCAACGATATCGTGGTAGATCACCTGCAGATCCCATGGCACTAACATGCGCACCAATTCGGACCCGATGGCCCCCATACCGATGATCCCTACGGTCTGGCCGTCTAAGCCTTTTCCCCCGTCTTTTACCCAGTGGCTCTGCTGCATACGCTGGTAGGAGACAGAAAGATTGCGCCCATGGTTTAGCATCATGCCTAGGACCATTTCTGCCACCGCACGTCGATTGACCCCTGGAGTCCAGCCAAGCTGGATTCCATGGTCCACGAGAGCCAACCGGTCAATGTGATCCAGACCGACTCCATAGGTCGACACAAACTTTAAGCTGCTAAGTTTCTCAATCGTCTGCCGCGAGAGGGGAGTCCTGCCTAGGAGCAGGATTTCATGGTCTCTAAACTGATCTAGAAGCTCTCCTTCATTCAGCTCTCTCTGGGGCACTCTTGGCTGCCCAAGAGTCACCGGAAGGCCTAGGGTGTTTAGCTCCTCAAGCAGAAGGGGGTTCCTAGCAAAGCTCGCTGACGCTACAAAGATTTTCAACTTGTTGATTCTCCGCAGATAGACGCTCTAGTTCTAAGACCGGATTTCCTAAAGCCCCCTTGAGATCTACAAAATCCTGTTGGCTCGGTTTGTGATAGAGCCCACGCCGCTGACATAATATCAGTCGATTTTTTGGCGTGTGTTCTGAAGGAACAAACTCCGTGGTCGTAACTTCGTATCCCAAACTTCGCACCTGGCTGACCCTCAGGGCATCTGTAAGATGGGAAGCGGTTTCATGACGAAGCTGCGGATTATTCATGACGACCCGCATGGGATGATCCGGCCACTTAGAAACATTGACCTTCCAATAAGCTGCCAACTCCCTATGACAACAAGGTGCCACCGCTATCACGTCTGCCTTGCTCTGGAGTCCGTACCAGAGAGCTTGGTCGGTTGCTTTGTCGCATGCATGGAGCGAAATCAGGAGATGGGGTCTCTGGTCTGGGAGTTGTTTCTGATTCTGCAACTCCCCTAGGCTTGAGATCACCCAGGTCGTCTCCCCTGAGAGTCCCGCTGCCGCAGCCCGCTTCTCACTGGTTTCGATCACTTTAGGGTTCTGATCAACTCCGACGATCTTTGCCTGGTGGTTCCAGCGGTGCTTAAACAACCAAGCGAGAGTCAGCGTTAAAGCCGAAGTCCCACAGGCTGCATCGACGATGTTTACGACCGTATGACGTTGCCGGAGATCTTCAAGACTGGGACGGAGGAGTTGTACCATATGGTTTATTTGGGACAGCTTTCGCAACTGATCGTGGTTGATCGCCCCGTCAGGGCTCATCAGTCCTATGGCCTGAAGGAGCTGCCAGTCTCCATCTGGTTTTATAAGCCATGACTTACCGCCCAGGAGTTTTTTGAGGCGGTCTTTGGTCCAATGGGCTTTGATCTTTTGTTCCACGTTATCTTGAATCTTTGCTGTGTTCATTAATTCACTCCCTCTGGTTGGAGTTCCACAAGGTGTGTTAAGTCCATCACATGGTCCAGCTCCTGAACCCAGTCTTTTTCCACCTTAACATTCAGGTCTAGGTAAACTTTTTGTTCGAAGTGGGCTTCGAGAGCTATTTTTGCTGCGGTTCCAATCTCTTTGATCTTTTGGCCTTTTTGTCCCAACACCATGGCTTTGTGGCTCAGCCGGGAGACAAAAATCTCCGCCTGGCAAACCACAATATGGGGTTTAAACTCAATCTTGATCACCTTAACCGCGGTACCGTAAGGTATCTCTTGCCCTAACTGTCTAAAAAGCTGCTCACGGATCAATTCGGAGGCCAGGAAATTTTGTGGCCGATCCGTAAGATCGTCGGCAGGGTATAGCCATGGGGATTCGGGCATGCGTTTAGCTAGCTGGGCCAAAAGAGCCTTGACCTCTTCGGGTCTTTTAGCTGACATGACGAGAGGCTCTAAGGTCACAAAACGTTCCTCCTGTTCCGGTAACGGAAGGGTGTCGACCCAACCCTTGATGGCAGCCTTTTGGTTGTCGACTTCGGCATAGCGTCGCTCTTTGTCTAAGCTATCAGCTTGGCTTAAGACCAAAAGCAGCTGGCCTTTTGATTGGGCCAGAACCCGGTAAAGTTCTTTTTGGTCGTCTTCATCAAATTTTCTTTTAATATCGATAAGGTACACAATGATCTGTGCCTCAGCTGCCGTCTGCTGGGCGACCGTATTCATGGCTCGGTTGAGGAAGGTATGAAACTGCCGGTGAAGACCAGGGGTATCTAGGAACAGTAGCTGGGTCTGACCATGGGGAACTATGCCCAAAATTCGATTTCGGGTGGTTTGGGGTTTGCGGCTTACGACCGCCAATTTATGGCCTACCAACGCATTAAGAAGCGTGCTTTTCCCGGCATTTGGTTTGCCAACCAGTGCGACATATCCGCATTGAGTCATGATTTGACCTGTCACCTAAGGGTTAAAGTTTTTAATCTCCAGCGCGGTTGATTAAAAAGTGCTTCCGTATATTATAAATAGGTGCATAAATCAATAGTCTTTTTAGTTTATTTCTGTCTTTTGGCCACAAGTCCCACTTAAAGGTCTTAGCTGATTTGTCATTGCAACTGAAAAAATTTAGCCGTATAAAAAGGGTCCAAGTGCGGAGAGGTGGCAGAGTGGCCGAATGCACCTCCTTGCTAAGGAGGCGTCCGGGTAACTGGACCGAGAGTTCGAATCTCTCCCTCTCCGCCATCTTAAGCCGCTTTGATTTCCCTGGAACCTCTCAAAAGATCACTCAAATTTTCCGAATATTAACAGGCACTCCCTTTCGAGTCCAAAAAATACTTTGATATTTTTCCATATTTTTCGTACTGCTTAGTTGTTGAGAATGATTTTCAACCTCTGTGAAGAAAGTGTTTTATGCCAAATCTCATCAGACTCTCTGACCTCAAAGTGGGTGTGATAGGTATCATTCGTGACTTTGACAAAAAGCCTGAAAATGCCTCCGCTGTGATGCGTCTTCTTGAGTTTGGGTTTGTGCCCAATGAATCCGTCAGTGTAGAACAACCATTTCAATTTACGACCGGTGCCTTGACCGCCTCAATCCATCAATGCGCCATCGGCTTAGGAATCCAAGAAGCCTCACTCATTTGGGTGGAGATACCATAATGCAGGAAAATCTGACGATCGCCATGGCTGGTAGCCCCAACTCTGGCAAATCCGCCCTTTTCAACGCCCTTACGGGCTCTCGTCAAAAAGTCGGTAACTACCCCGGAGTCACAATCGAGAGGAAAGTCGGCCGACTCCAGGCCACCCAAGATAACTCTTCAGGCGAGATCCTCCTTATCGATCTGCCTGGAGTCTATAGTCTTGCGGCCCAATCAGCCGATGAAGAAGTGACTGTTTCCATCCTCCATAATTTAAACCGGCCAAACCTCGACAAAGCCGACGCCATCCTAGCCATTATCGATGCTACCAACCTCGAACGGGGGATTTCCTTTGTCCTTGAACTCTTAGAACTCCACGAGCAACTTAACGTAAAGCGTCCTATCATGGTCGCCCTCAACATGTTTGATTTAGCACAAAAGCGCCGCATGAAGATCGATGTGGAAAGGCTCTCGCAGCAACTCGGCGTAAAGGTCGTACCCTGTATAGCCATCGACCAAAAATCCCTCGCTCCCCTGCGGCATGAGCTTGAACTCCTCGCTAAATCACTTCCAACTCTCCAGGAGCCCGCAAAGTCTCCGTCCCCCGTCCCCTCGACGGTGTCTATCGACCCCATCCTCCGCCGCAAACATAAAGCCAAACTCATCGCCACTAAAGTCATCCTTCATCCCCTATCGCCACATCTTTGGACCAAGCGCTTAGACCGGTTCTTGCTCAATCCTTGGCTGGGGCTCCCCATCCTAGGGTCTATCCTTATCTTGATGTTTCAAGCGGTCTTTAGCTGGGCCGAAGCACCTATGGATGCCATTGAATCGGGTGTCAAAAGCCTGTCGGATCTGGTAGCTCTGGTGGTCCCCGAGGGACTATTCCTGAGCTTTATCAATGACGGGATCCTTGCTGGAGTAGGGGCTGTTGTGGTTTTTTTGCCTCAGATCCTTATCCTGTTTTTCTTTATCTACTTACTGGAATCCACGGGATACATGATGCGGGCAGCTTACTTGATGAACCGCTTAATGTCCCTCGCTGGGCTCCAAGGCCAATCTTTTGTGCCCCTCCTATCCTCGTTTGCCTGCGCCATTCCAGGAATGATGGCTGCCCGCACAGTTAAAAACCCAAAAGAACGGATCTTGACGATTCTGATCGCCCCACTGATGACTTGTTCGGCGCGGCTGCCAGTTTATGTGCTGTTGATCGGTGCCTTTGTTCCCAACACTCCCATCATTGGCGGACTCAAACTCCAGGGCCTCGTGATGTTTAGTCTGTTTCTTGCCGGGGTGGTTTCGGCATTTATCTCAGCATGGGTTTTTAAAAACTCTGTCCTTAAGTCACCTCGCTCGGCTTTTCTGGTTGAATTGCCCACCTACAAATGGCCCCAACCTAAACATCTCTTAATGAACCTTATGATGCGGGCCAAAATCTTCCTCAAAAGAGCGGGCGGCTATATCCTCTTGGTCTCGGTGGTGCTCTGGTTTCTATCGTCCTTTCCAAGAGTGCCTGCGGGGTCCTCCGAGAGCCCGCTTTCCTATAGCTATGCAGGAAGGCTGGGAGCTTTACTTGAGCCTCTGGTAAGGCCCATCGGTTTTGACTCACGCATCGCGATCGCTTTGATTCCAGGATTTGCGGCCCGAGAGGTTTTGGTTTCTGCCATGGCCACGGTTTTTGCCATCGAAGAATCAAGCGGCGATAAACCCACCGCTCCCGTCGGTACCCCCAATCCTGTACCGGTCAGTCCACAGGCTTCTGAAGACTCCAAAGATCCAAGTCTCGAAGATCAGCTATCGGAAAAACTCACAGCCCATTACGGCTTGGCCACGGCTTTATCGCTATTGGCCTGGTACGTCTACGCCCCGCAGTGCCTTGCTACCTTTGCGGTGATGCGGCGGGAGACCAATAGTTGGAAATGGCCTGTGATCGGGTTCTCTTATTTATTGGTGGCTGCCTACCTAGCGGCCTGGCTGGTGTATCATATAACGACGGCACTGACTGCGACGTAACATGAGAGACTCAAGGCGAAGGCTTTATGTTTGAACGGGGATCAAGCTTTAGCGATATGATCAACAACAATTCCGTTAAGAGTCTTGCTTCCAAAATAAAAGCCTTTGACCCTTCTTTCAAAGACCGTGCCTTCATAGGCTCCATAGAACTTGAGCCCCTTAAATTCTTAGACCGCATACGAGCGATCGCCCAGGCCCTTAACAGGTTTTTGCCGCCTTCTTTTGAACGCACCATCGAAACAATCAAAGCCGTTTCGATGCCTGAAATTCCCGAGCATGATGCCGGCACGACCTATGGTGAGCATTTTATCATGCTGGCTTTAGGAGAGTTAGTGGTCCTAAGGGGGCTTCAAAGAGAAACCCTGATCCCAGCCCTAGAGATTCTCAAGTTTATGACTAAGTCCTGTAGTTCCGAAAGCTCCGTAAGACCTTTTATTATAGGATTTCCTGAGGAAACTCTCGCCTACTTGCACAAGGCGACAAAGGATCCTAATGCTCATGTCCGACGCTGGACGTCTGAAGGTACCCGTCCCCGTCTGCCTTGGGCTCCCCAGATTAAAACACTGGTGAATGATCCTACGCCTATCCTATCCATACTCGAAGCTCTCCGAGACGATAAGCATCCCTATGTGCGGCGATCCGTCGCCAATAGCCTCAACGATATAAGCAAAGACCATCCCAAACTTCTGACCAAACTCCTTAAGACCTGGACCCCAAGGCCCGAGGATCCCACCACGAGAATCCAAGTCATCCAGCATGGACTGCGTACTCTGGTCAAAAGAGCCGATCCAGACGCCCTCAAACTCCTCGGTTATTATCACAGCTCCCTTAGGATTACAGGACTAAAAATCTCCAAAAAAGTTACCATCGGCGAAGACCTGATTTTTAGTTTTTCTATCATCAACGACGGCACCACCACCAGCGCAGTCCTAGTCGATTATGTGATCACCTTTTGCAAAAAAAATGGCGTTGGTGAAAAGGTATTTAAATTTCGCAAGCTGAGTTTGTCTGCTGGAGAAAAGATCACGGTCCAAGGCAAACGACATCTTGATCATTTTTCTACCCGAAAGATGTACCCTGGTCGTCATACTTTTTCGCTCCAGATCAATGGCAAAAGAATCCAGTCGATATCTTTTATGGTCCTTTAAATTTAACAAGGAATAATAACTCGATTATTATATTCCCTTTACCTATTCTGCAAGATGCCCTATGCTTCTCCTTAATTCAATTTTGGAGATTAAAATGACGCGTCAAAGCCTTTGTTTCCATCTAGGGCTCCTCTTAGGGGCTAGTGTCCTCGCTAACGGATCAGCGCTTGCCAATAGCCAGGAGTCTTCGGCAGAAACAAGCTGCCTTCAGGCCCAAGAACTGATCGGAGGCTACGATCACGACGTCCTGACCCAAAAATCTTCACTTACAGTCCATCAAAATTTACCTGATTTTATCAAAAGCAAACCACAGATTCGCGGCGGAAGACTTTCCATCCAAGTCTACAACCCCACGATCGAACAAGCCCAATCCGAGTATTCCCAGCTCTGGTGCAAACTCAAGAGTGCTGCGGATATAGCACGTAACGAGTCGTCATTAGGGCTTCCGTCCCTTGGAGAGCGTAAGAATTGCGACCGCATCAACAAAGTCTTTTTCGAAGACCTCCTCGCCTTGCATCCAGACCTATTGACCGCCTATAACGACAGCGGTTACCAAATCATCTTTAGTAACAAATCTTATTATACTGGCGCCCAGTGGGCTCCCTCCGTTCCCACGATTAGCCTTACGGGAGCTAAACAGATCACTGTTACCACAACAAGCCTTGAAAGCATTCCTGGAATTCCAGTCATTGGGGGGATGAATTATTGTAAGTTTGTAGCTCCTCAGGGCTTAGGCCAATTGGTCCTAGACCTTTCTAAAGATGATCAAAGCGATTTTTCTAAAATCAAACTTAACGCTACCGCGGCTGAAATGCAAATTGCGGGTCCAGACGTCTCGTTTCATTCGGTGTCTCTACCGCCTGACTTTAACGGACTCCTCCCCCGCAAAGCTGATCTCTACTGGCCAAAGGCACCTGCTCAAGGTGTTTACATCCTGAGCCCTGGCGGCTCCGTAGCCCCTTTACATATGCGCAGTTTGGCCCGCCAGATCGCGGAGCAGGGCCACGGAGTCTTTGTGGTCCACTATCCGTTAGATTTAGCGCTGCTAGAAAAACTTGCTTTACAAAAAAACACGGCTTATCTTTTTGCTAACCTCCTTAATGACCAAAACCTCGATTTTTTCGAAGGTCTTCCCCAATCCATCAAGACAGAACTCCATTCCCAAAAGCTCCCCTTGCGCCTCTTTGGTCATAGCCTTGGGGGAGCTATCGTTGGAGACTCCATTTTTGGAGACAATTCACCCTTTGACCAAATCATCATTTACGGCACGTCTTCTTTTGTCCAATCAAACAAAAGCACCCAAGTAGGTGTATCAGACCTCCAAGTCATTTTTGGCGCTAACGATGGCCTCAGCTTTGCTGATCCCGCAGATCGGGAGAGCTTTGCTCAAAAATATGGATTTACCGAGCGGGTCTCTGCCACAGAAAGCCGCATCCCTGGCCAAATCCACGGCCTTCATGTCCTTCCTGACCTAAACCACTTTTGTATTGTCAACGAGATGACAAGCGGCAACAGCCTCTTTAAAGCCAGAGACCTTCCCGGTCTTGCTCCCTCTGTTTGTATTCCAAAACTCGTGAGTCTATTAAAAGATAAAAACTGGCTTTAATTGGCGCAATTTTAGCCTCATCTTGAAGTGACGTGGACATTTTGATACCCTAGACCTTGGTGTGTCCCACACCCTTGGGAGCAAAACGAGGTATCAAATGTCCCGCCAGCCAAAGCCACTCACTAAGGAAGCGCAAAACTCCTTGGTTGATTACTGGACTCTAGGTTCTCAACAAGATCTAGAATCCTGTGAGGCAATCTTTCTTCAGGCTAAACGCTACGGAGCGGCTCTCTTTTTTTTACACCTATCGATTGAAAAAATTCTCAAAGCTTTATATGTCGTAAAAGCAAACCAACATGCCCCCCTGACTCACAATCTCCTTTATCTCGCGGAAGCGGCTGGTTTGGAGTGTGCAGGAGATATCGAGTTAACTCTGGCAACGATTAACGAGTTTAATATGGTAACGAGATATCCATCACAGAAATCTGATTTTTATGCGACAGCGACCTTCGCATTTGCAAAATCCCATATCGAGCGTGGTAAGGAGATTTATCAATGGATCAACCAGACTTTGCAGCAATCGCGGTAACTCTCTATCACAGTCTGCTAGCAGAGGGGGTCACGGTAGACGGCGTGATCCTGTTTGGATCCTACGCACGCAAAGAAGCTAAACCAGAAAGCGACATCGACCTAGCCATCTTATCCCGACATTTTGGTGGCAATAGAATTCGCGAAGGAGCCCTAGTCAACCTTCACGCCCATCGAGCCCATCCAAAAGCTGAAGCTATTCCCATTTCTCTTGGGGAGTGGTTTGGCCGCGAATTTGTATCTCCAGTGGTCCATGAAATAAAAAGAGAGGGGATTTTTATTATCTGATCGCTGATCCTCTAATAAGGTCAAGGCTGACTGCTTGCCAATCGTTGGGCCCGACCTTGATTAATTCTTTAAAATTGGATAGTTAAATTTAAAATCCACAATTTGGCGTTTTGGGTGGGGCTGGCGGTAGCCAAGGATTCCGGGCGGCTGCCTAGCACCAATCAAGAGCTAAGGAACTGAACCATATGTTCGTTTCATGTCGATAGCCTTGCCACCAACTAATGTTAAGACTAAACGACCAATTCCGGGCTCAGATGGTCAAATGATGTCAAATCTTGGGCGAACTTGTAACTGCGATCAGTGCCACTGCCTGCATCAGGGCCTGAATTAATTCCATTTTTATTCGCGTTCCCTTTACAAAATATAACACACAGATATTAATGCTAAATTGTATTCCTTTTAATTCCTGGTTCATGTCCGATTTGACAGTTGAATCACCTTTAGAATATATTCTGAATTAATTCCTGTGAGCGGAGGAATCATCGTGCACCCACTCATCTCACTTAAGTCTCTTAGTGACCATGAAAAAGACATTGTCGGACTACTGTCGCGTTCGGGTAAGCCTATGTCGCAGGTCGCCTTGCGCGAGAAAATGCGTGATACTCCGAGCCAGCCGGTGGTTTCGCGGATCATGAGCCGCCTAATCGCGCTAGGCATCATCGAGAAACTCGGCGAAACTCGCGGTGCTCGTTTTGTTCTAACCTCCGCGGCTGCGTGGTTCAGCTTGCCTCCTCAGCTTCGGCCACGAGTCGATTATGATCCACGCCGCATTGGCGACTACAGTGGCTGCCAGAATCTGCATTGGCCCGTTTTGATGCTGCAGCGTTAGGAGTAGCGCACCAACTCGACGCTTCGACCTACAGTCGTCAGATCGCCGAACGCTTTCTGATTGACCTCACTTGGGCATCCTCAATGCTTGAAGGTAATACGTACAACTACCTGGATACCGAAGTTCTGGTAAAATACGGAGAATTGGCAGCCGGTCACGAACTGGTAGAAGCGACGATGATCCTTAATCACAAGCACGTGATCGTGACTCTATTGGAAAACGTGGGTCAGTTCCAGCTCGAGCCGCGCTACGCTGCTCGCGTTCATGCCATGCTGATGCGTGACTTGATCGCGCCAGAAGATCTCGGCAGGATTCGCGCTCATGACGTACGAATCACCTCGTCAAGCTATAAACCGAGTAATGATCCCAGCCAGCTGTCAGCTGATTTGAGCTCGCTCCTTTGGAAGGCCGAACAAACAACGAATCCATTTGAAGCGGGTTTTTTACTGCTTGCTGGACTCTCCTATCTACAGGCGTTTGCCGATGGAAACAAACGCATGGGACGTATTTTTGCAAACGTCCCTTTGCTAACCCAGGGTAAACCCCCTCTATCTTTTGTAGGCATCGATCGGTGAACTACCAGCACCCCTAAAGGGGTGCGGCTTCCAAGGTCAAGCAGCTTTCGCTGCTTTCCTTTTCTTTTTTGACGCTTCTACCACAGGTGCGCAGGTCGCTATCGCTTCCTGCGGCTTATGTTTGGCTCCACGTCCA
>JBGSUI010000004.1:0-9045 GCA_041736175.1 Oligoflexales bacterium
CAAAAATTATTAAAAAAAGAGCAAGGTTCATAAAGGCCGCCACTTTAATGAAGGTGGGCAACCTATGTTGGACCTGTGGTGATCTCGCCTAAATGATCACCCTAGTTTTGGGTAGTTTGGCCAGCCCAGGGGTCGAAGCCGATTTTTTCGGTGATCTTGTAGTACTATTCGTCGAGTGGCCCAAAACCAGACTCATCAATGATCAATCGAGAAAGTGAGGATCCCATGTTTACAACAAGCAAACTTTCTAGAAAAGTCTTCTGCATCACAGGCGCCAACCGCGGTATCGGCTTAGGGCTTACGTCTCAGTTATTAAAGGGCGGACACCAAGTTTATGCCACATCCCGGCCTATCTCCCGCAGTCAGGAGCTCATTAACCTCAAAGAACAGTTTCCAGACCTACTATCGATTTTAGAACTCGACGTCAGTGACCCGAAATCCATTGAAAATCTGGTCGCAAACTTTGCCTCTAAGGGCCTCGATGTCCTGATCAATAATGCTGGCATCTTGCTCCCAGATCGCTCATCCCAGGGCCAAATCCACTGGCAAAACATTCAAGATAGCTTTGTGGTAAATACCATGGGACCTATGCGAGTTACCGAGACTCTGTTACCTGCAATTAAGCGAGGTAAAAGCCCGATCGTCCTCAGCATCTCGAGCCAACTAGGATCGATCAGCGAAAACACCTCTGGAGATCACTATGGCTACCGTATGTCAAAGGCAGCGCTAAACATGTGGAACCGAAGTTTTTCCGTTGCCTATAAGGAGATCACTGCGGTGGTCCTCCATCCCGGATGGGTCAAAACCGATATGGGAGGTGAAAAAGCCCCGACTTCTATTGAAGAGTCATGCCTTGGAATCGTAAAAGTCCTCGAAGGTCTAGATCTCACTCATTCGGGTCAATTCTTCGATTTCTGCGGCAAAAAAATCAGTTGGTAAATGGAGAAGCCCCTCTCGGGGCCTCAGTCAAAGCTGCTTTTTAGTGATCTGATCTAAAATGGCCACTAAATCAAATAAAAGTGGTCGTAGTGCCGCGACCTGTTCCACTTGGTTGCCGAATTCGCAGGACAGAGCAATGGGGATGTTTTTGATATGGGTCTTTAAGTCTTTGCCCTTAGGCGTTAGCTCATTGAGCACCGTTCGCCCGTCTGTTTCCGTTCGAAAGCGCCTAATGATTCCCTGTTTATTTAAATTACTGAGTACTTGAATCACTGTGGCTGAATCTAGGTAGAGGCGTTCCCCTATCTCCTTAACGCTAAGGCGATCAGTTTCCCACAAAACCAGGAGAACCAAATATTGTGGATAGGTGAGCCCCAAGGGGGCAAGGTGCGGCTTGTAAAGCTGCATCATCAGTCTTGATGCTGCGTATAAGGGAAAACAGACTTGATGATCCAGCCGTAAGAGGTCATCGTTCTCTAGGATTACGGATTCCTGAATGGTAAGAGAGAGGTCCATCGGCGAACCATGAGCCACAGGTTGCTTAGGGGTGTTGGCTTTGACAGACTGTTTTGATTTGCGATTGGCGGTGACCACCGTAGGACCTCTTTCTCTCAATAGTTACAGATTAATGTTTGACGCACACTCGGGCTTCGGTAAAGAAAACTCCAGCTTCACAGCGCGCCCCCGATCCACAGTCGCTATCGACTTGGCATAGACATTCCCGGTTTAAGCCGCACTCTACCGAAGGAGTCGATTCAACCACAGATTCTATTTTTTTCCAAAATGGATTTATCAAGACTCCTTGGGGATCGAAATCGCGGCGCACTTCTTTAAAGGCCTCCCACTGGGGATATTGAGCGGTACCGAGTCCTTGGAAATAGGGTTGGCTGTTTTTGGCCCAGTGAGGCCTACCCTGATATTTCCCTAACGTCATCTGCACGATCTCGTCGTAAACTTCGCTAGAAGCTTCAAGCTGCGGGCGGTTAGACGTAGGGATATGGATTTCAAACATCACTGTTTCCTGACCATATGCCTGCCCAAGATAGGCTCTGGAAGGTGCCGAAAAACGTAGGTAGATACCCATCAGTGGAAAACAAGCAGGCCTTAATTTAAGCATCGCTTTGACATCACTCGCCCAAGCTTCGAAGTCTTTCGCTGCAAAGGCAACCTCAACCGTTCGAGTTTTGATTCCCCGGTCCCAGCTGCATGTCCCTTCCGGGCAAGAGCCGCCGATCATCTGGTGGGCGTAGCCTACTGGACTTAACTGGGATGAATCGATCACCTTGTAGGGGGGCGCCCAAGTGCTTACCCTTAGGCCTTCGACAGAGCACTGGAAAAACTTATTAGAGTTTACCAATTCAATCGGCTGGGGAAAAGTTTTGATAATGCCCGCTATGGGGGGGACAGACCAGCTATTATTGTAGGATTTGCCAGAGGCACTTAGCGGAAGTTTTTTGTAGGTGTCCAAAAAGAAGGTCTTATGGGTCGGAAACCAACTGATTTTTGCGTAGGCGGAGGAACGGGCTAAATCCAGGGCCTCAAACTCAATACGCTGATCGCTGTATTTCTTGCTTTCATACTGTAGCTTGAACTGGGGGACCACCTTAATTTTAAGCTGATAGATCACGCCCAGCAGACCTAAGTGAACTCTCGCTGGGTCCAAGGAATCACCCCTTAAGGTGCGAAGGTTGCCTTGTCCATCGACAAGTTTGATCTCCTCGATCCAGTCACCGACAGCGGCTGGAACCTGCAACGAGCTGTTATGGGCACCAGTCCCCATCGCCCCTGCAATCGTAACCCCATTGTAGTCGGGGGTTACGGGAAAAGTTAAACCCTGAAGGTTTAGATCCTTTTGAATATCACCTATGATAGCGCCTGGTTGGACGGTTGCTGTAAGCAACTTCGAGTCTACAGCGAGGATTTTATTAAGTGGCTCTACGTTTAGGACGATGCCATCACTTTCCGGACAAATCACTGGGCTATAGGAACGAGATTTGCTGATAGAACGCACTTTAAGTGAGCGTTCTGTGGAGAGTGCGAGTTTAACCGCTGCCTGGATCTCCGGAACAGTGTTTGCCGTGATGACTTGCGAAGCCTCGCAAACCACGCTTGCTGCATAATTTGGCACTAAACTCTGCACTTCGGCGCCTACAGCTAGATTTCCAGTCACCATTGGTGCCATGGAGTAGGCTACGATTAGGACCGCTTTTGGCATTTGTTCTGGGAAGTTAAATCGGTGAAACATGTTTAATCCTCATTTTGTCGACGCCCTATGGCCTGGGGTTTTGTGTCAAGCTTAGTCTTTTAGAGAAAGCCCTTCTGGTAATGAAATGTATACATATTATTTGTATTCAAGTCAATTCTTTTGCAAAAAGATCACGACAAAGCCTCGGAGTTTTACATCGGGAAAGGGGGCGCAATTCTTGCAGGCACAACTTCGCAATAGCCCTATGGGAGGGCGTTGTGGGCTCCTTCCCAGGTTCTGCAGCCTACAAAGAGATTTTTCACATGAGGTTATTTGGATATGAAGTCATTTCGCTCCGTGGCATCCTTTTGGGTTTTAAGCATCCAGACAACGTTGCAAATAAGTTGTTCGACCCAACCACCCCGTCAAACGACGGACCTGGCGGCGTCTCAAGCGACTGGGGAATCAACAGACAGCACGGCCATCGAAAAAAAGCTCAAAATGTGTGGCAGCAGGTTAAACCTTGCCCAATACCAGGAACTCCTAAGGCTCACCGATAACAAGACCTTTATAAGCTACGAAGAAGCAGCACCCCGCTCTAAGCGTATCGCTGAGATATTTACGGAGGCCAAAGATCGACGTGGGATTTTTGCTTCCATGTACGTCGCCATCACCGATGAATCGGTTGACTCCAGCCGAAGAGGCGCCTATCAGCATGTGGAGCTTTCCAAAGCACTCGTCTATCGTTTTGCCCAGCGCTATTTTGGTCCACTCCATGATTATCTACTGGGTAAACCACTGATCAAAGAATGGGATATCTATTATAAACTGGCAGAAGAATGCACGACATCCGACCTACGCGTGCTTGGGACTGGAGTTAATACCCATATGACCTTTGACCTGCCCTATACCCTTTGGGAGATTGGCGCTCCAGCATCTTTTGAGGCGGACTTTGTAAAATTTGGCGAAATCCTAATCGAACGCAAAAAAGCCAGCACCGACCTACTGCAAGAACAACAGAACGTTTATGCGGCTGACTTTTTTGATGGCTACTGGTTAGGCAGTGCAGTCAACAGTGTATTCGGCGAAGGGCTTTCGGCTAAGATCGGCTTTAGGGCAATCCGCGCCGAAGCTTGGCATAACGGCCAGGTTCTTAGCAATCAAACAACCCGTAGTATAGGGCAAAGCTCTATCCAATCCGCTTGGAATGTACGCCAGGGCGTCCTTAGGGCGGTGAAAAATTCTCAACCACCAAAAAGGAATTAAATCTCCTGGGACACTCCATGTGGATTCCTCACCTGGAGAGTGCCTCCTTTCAAAACCGATTTGAGTGCCCTTAGGGGGCTCTCAGTTCCATGGCTTTTCCATTATGTTCCTCTATCCATTTGACGATAACGGGGTCTCTGTAACTACCTTCCGCGGTGGTACTATCTGGATAGATGCCTTGGATATCCCAGGAGCTTTGGTTCCAAAGAAAAGCTGCATCAACTCTGTATTTATATGATTTCTCATTGGTGAGGTATTCAAGGGTACGACTATAAAAGTAACGGAGATAGTCCCGTACGGGGCTCGGGGTTTGAAGGTCTGCCAATTTCCATGGATCCCGAGCTTTTTTATAACTTCCAAAAATACCGAAAAAAGGAGTTTTGGCGGCACCAGCCGCGTCTACAGCTAGAGCACTGCCATCCCCTTTGGTTCCTCCGCCCAAGCCATATTCAGACAAGTGTACCTCTTTGCCTTTTTTGATGAGTTCATTGACGCTTAATCCGAAATATCCAAATTCAAAATCAAATTGGGAGATGGCGTTCTCGACCATCGAAGTAGGAAAGTTAGGGTAAAGAGATGGATAGGAGGATAAACCAAAATAGTCGATATTGTTATAAAGACTTGCAATGGCCGGCAGGTCAAACTCACCCTTTACTTTAGCCCATAACTCAGGGTATTTATCCATAAATTCTTTAGGGTCGATGATGTCTTGGCCTACGCATCCTCATAACTTGTTGAAATTCGTGCTAACACCAATCTTAATATGACCAGCGAGAACCGCTTGTTCACCCGTGGTGAATCTCTTTTTAATATCGGCTGCCACGGTCTGCCAGCTTTTGGGATGGCGAAAAATCGTAGCGCTCATCTCACCCTGGAGTCCAAAGTAGATCTTAGTGTCGGGCTTTGCTACAGCCTTTAAGGCGTCAACAAGGGGGTAGAGGATTGCTTCTGAGTAAGAGAATCCCTTGTGTTTCTTGAGGGGATCAAAATTGAGTAGATTACGCCACCTTCCTTGGGATAGACCATCATCTAAATGGGGTGTAATCGCTATAGAAAGATTAGCATCAATGGCTTTTTGAAAGCATTGCTGCATCTTAGACTTTAGATTTGCGATTTGAGCCCTATCGGCAGGGGTGCATGGGGTGCGATCGATACAATAATAGTCCACTGATTCGTCAGGGGCTGCTACCCAATAGAGTGTTGGCACAAACATAATCCGCGACTGTTTATACCTCGCTGCCCTCTCGACCATTCCCGTACACATATCACCCTGCAATCCTTCGGTTCCCATGGTGATGATGGAACTATTGAGTTCGGTATAGGCGTTTTTTCCTGCTCCAGCTTCTTGCAGGACGGCGCCTTGATTCCCAGGCGTTTTACAGCTAAATCCAATGGCTCCATAGATCGATGCGGACACGATTAGTTTCTGGAACTTCACAAATATAGATCTACTCACTTTCATTTTTACTTCCCTTGAATCTAATGAAAAAATTTGTCTTGAGACCTAAATAGGATACTATAGTTTAAAATATAACACATAACGCCATTGCCTTGTTTATAAATTAACCCTCTAAAGGCCTAGCAAAAGAGGCATCACAAGCTAAGCCCTATGTCAGAGTTATCAATTATTTTATAACCTAATCTGCCATCGCGTACCTCCACATAACTTTTTTGTATGAAATATGCTTGAACTTGCTTTTTCCCTCGATTTTACCTCGACACTATGTTTAGTCTTATTCAGAAAAGATGAATACAACTTTTAAGACAAAGGGATCTTAAATGATAGAATACCGAGACCTCCTGTGGACAAAACTTGTGTTTCACGCGTTGGGCCTAATCATTTGCTCTTCGTCAATCTCATTGGTTGCTGTCTCGAAAGACACTCCTCAAAGTGCCCCTAACTTTACCAATAAACCCAATGCAGCCTCCTCAGCGCAGGAGGTTTCTGCGCCACGCCACCTACCAGCAACTTCAAAGGGTGCCATGGGAACAGTTAAAGACGCGGTGGTAACAGAAAATTGTAGCATCGATATCTCGGCATTAAATCCAATTTTTGCGGGGACAGCACCAGCCTTTGCTGGGCCACCTAAAGTGGTACGAACCAAAGAATCACTAGTTGAAACGGTGGTGCTTAAATCAGGAATCAAACTTGAGGTGACCCAGAGCGGCTGCGAACACGTTTTTCTTGGGTTAAAAGCTTTTGGTTTACCAGACAAAACCGAGGCTCAGGACTTGGCTCATTACCTTAAGCTTGGTAGCGGGTTGTTTCGGTTGAAGTTAGGCAACAAGGATCAGGCTTTGGTCCCATGGCTGGCCGAAAACCTTAGCAAGGCCGCGGAGGAATTTGTGAATCAAGCGAAAAAAACTCCAAAAGTCCGACCAGCTTCGTTAGAAAACTGTCATTCAAAAATGTGTCGTACAGTCATTGGCTGCGGCGATGGGAGCTGTGAGATCCTTATCGAAAAACCCATAGAATTAAAGACCAATTTAGAAATTTCCTACACCTTTGCTCTTTAAGGTTTTGAAAAAGGGCCTTGAGACTCGTACCGGAGTGCTTTGGAATTCGAAGGATAGAGGAATGATGAAAAAGTTCGCTTTAATGTTCGCTGGCGCGTTACTCCTAAACTGCGGGAAATCCGATGATAGCAGCGACACGCCGACTTCGAAGCCACCAGCCGCGAACACCGTCGGCGAGATCACTGATACAACGATCCAGGGGTTCACCGCCTTCGTACAGAAGGGCGACCACAAAAAGTGGGCCGCTGAAGCTGCCGTCCACGATAGTACGGGTCCGCACGGCAAAGTTCGCTCGTACTTTAACCCGACGCTTACGACTTCGATCAAGGCGAACAACACGACACATCCAAAGGGTAGTATCTCGGTTAAGGAACTCTATGCCTCTGACGGTACGACCATCAAGGGCTACGCGGTCGAGAGTAAGACTACTGATGGTACTGGAGCCGACACCTGGCTCTGGTACGAAGGCTTCTCGCCAAACTTCAATGAGTATTATGGACAGGGCTTATCGACCTGTACAGGCTGCCACGCCAGCGGAAAAGACTTTGTAAGATCTGCCCCATAAATCACAAATAACACAAGGATACCTCGGGGACTCATCGGAATTAGCGTCTTTAAGTGCGGACGCTGGTGTCACACGGATGCCATCAGGCTGAGGACAGATATGCGATCGATCTCGCCGTCGCCCCTAAAGGTGAAGCTGGAACAAGCTTACCATCTGTACCGACCATCGAGACTTTTGCCCCAGCCCTATGGACGCCATAGGCATTCAGTGATGGGGTAATGTCTTTTCCGCGAAAGCCACGGATTGCTGCTAGTTGGCGAAAGAGGGCTTTGCCAGAAAGGTCACTTCAGTTTGCGCAACCAATTCCAGGCAAGCTGATGTCTAAAATCGCAGGGCAGGTTCTTAGGCGTCAAGGGGGGAGCGGGAGTTACCAGGAATACGATGAGCTGCAATTTTGTAAAAATGGGCGGTTTAAGAGGGTGTTTGCTCTAAACTCAACGGCCAGCGGCCATAGGAACACGATCCACGAAGGATTGTTTAAAGTGATTTTCAATACCGTGTATTTTTTTGACAACGCCACAGGTGAGTCCAGCTTGATACACCATCTGAAGGTCGTGAAATACGAGGATAATTTTTCTGATTATATGTCGGCTATGAATCGCAGAAGTGAACTCGAGGATTCCTGGAAAGGTGAAGTAGTTTTTTGCACTGGAAGCAGCAAAAACGACATCCTAAATGCTTACCCTGAGTATCGAATTAAATAAATCGAGGCCTAGGCATGAGCAACTGTGGTTTTTGTGGTCGGGTCCTTCGTAGGCCAAAGTCTATAAAAAATGGATTTGGTCCGAAATGTAGTCGAGCGATTTTGTCCGTTGGGACCTGGCGAAATACCGAAGTTATTAAATTACAACCGCCTGAGTTCAAATCAAAGGCGAGTTTATCTCTGTTGAATTGGCAAAAAAGTTTATACAAACATTTAATTTTTCTCATCAAAAAATGATCTCACTCGTTCAAGAAGGTGTCATCAAAACACCAAAGCAAATTCAAATAAATATTCGTCTAAAATCTGTTGCGAGTTTGGTAAAAAATGTCAAACAGTCCGTTGGAAAAACAAAATGATTGGCGAAATAGAAGATATTGTAGGCGGTAGAATATCAACTCACACACTAAAGCAAGCCTACGCGGCAGCTGCAAATATCGCGTGTATCGAAAACGGTTTCGAGACACTTGGAATTAAAGATTTCAACAAAGAACCGACTCATCTCGGATATCGAGCAATTCACGTGTTGCTAAAATCAGAAGATAGCAAAATGCTCGAAGTTCAAATAAGGACAAAACGACAAGAAATATTTGCCGGTGCTATCCACGATGCTATCTACAAACAAAAGCTCGATAATAACAAACCAATTCGTAGATATTTAGCGTCTCTATCAAGTTGGCTCTACAAAATGGATTTAAACGAAAAATCCACTTTTCCGGATCCTTCGAAAGAATTGCAGGAAAAATTCAAAGCATTAGGAATCCTAGAAGACATTCTCTTAATGAAACCTAAGTCGGTACTCGAATGATTACCTTACGGCATATGGCGTCGCTATTTCAGTGACGAGGCCGGACTTATGACCAAAGCCTCTTA
>JBGSUI010000154.1:0-4823 GCA_041736175.1 Oligoflexales bacterium
ATGAAAATGCTTCGATCCGCTATCGCGAAAATCAATGAGATGAAAATCATAGGAGATCAAGAACGAGTTTATAAATTTGAAATAGATGATAAAAAAGTCTCAGAAAAAGAGAAAATTTATTCCAATTAGACGAAAGTCATAAAATAAAGTGGACCCCATTGGCTAGTCAATTCTACGGACCCCAAAAAAATAGAATCCTATTGGAAACAATATCTCCCTGGGATTATGGAATCCATTCAATATCCGCTCCCTAAATCTAATTCTCTGGATAGCCGCCAGGACATCGACAATATGAACGCCTCCCCTTTTTCGATCCAGTACCCACCGAACCAGTGCAAGGAGGTCTAAAGGCTCCAAAGTCACCGCCGAGATTGCAATTCGTGTATGGGTGACTTTTGGTCGACCCAGCGGTCGAAGCCCGAATTTGATCCCGTGCGGCGAGAAAGTCCCTATGGTCATTCCAAAGGGATGTCGGAGCAAATCTTGCCTGACATCTCTGCCCTAGATCACGTTTCGCGTGGGCCAGTGATGCTCGTGCATGCCAGTTTGTGGCCGCAACTCCCCCTGTGGCGGCTGCCTTTGGCCGTGATGACAAATCATTCCTTTTGGCAGATAGGACGTCCAAAATCCAAGGCTTTTACCAGATCAAAGCCATTTGAATTGAGCTTATTTTTATAGTCAGTTGTCCCTTTTTCCAGGGCTAATTTACAGATAGCTTCTTGCGCTAAAGGAGACACAAATACACTCACCTCTTGGCAATTAGCAGTCAATCTAATCAGGTTACGGGAGTTGCCAAAAAAGTTATCAAATTTCACCTTGGTGTTAAAGATACTACGAATCGAAAGTTTCCAAAAATATTGATCTTGGTCGGTTTCTACAAAACCTACGAGTTTAAAATCAGAATCAAATACTGCACGGCCTTGCAAAGATATCGCTCCTTTATTCAGATCCATCATGCTGAGAATAAAATGCTCATCGCTTTTTTCGTCCTTTATTGATGCGTCGATAGGAATAGAGAAATTTTTTAGAACCATTTTATTTGGTTGTAAATCAGTTGCCTTTACAGGAGTGTAGACAAAGAGTGTCTGGTAAAGATCCTTGCGGATTGTGGGGTTTTTAAAGGTATAACAAACAACCGGATGGCCATAAAAGGTAGAATCAATACTTCTAAAATTAGTAAAAAGTCTGCCGTTTAAAAACAATCCATGTTCTATCTGATTAGGGGTGAGTCGAAGCATAAAGTTATTTAAACCCCCGTTTGAAAGGGAAGTATACCAATAAGTAGGCTCAAAAGTAGGCAAAGGAAATCCTCTTCTTACAGGCCTTAGATCGTCAAAGTATCGTATTTCCATCGAGCCTGATTGGAGATCTGGGAGCGAAAAAGTGCCATTTTCTTGTTTAGGTAGAATAGCAAGGTAACTGCCATTTTGATTTGGTACCACTAACACCGAGAGCGGACGATTCTGATCAAATATTTTACGATTGTCAAATGATTCGTAACACGCTAGGATTTGATTAATGTCAAAGTTACTTGGACCCATAATTTGCTGTGCTCGCGTTAAAACCTGTCCAGATACTTCCGATAATTGCTGATTCTTTTTAACACCTGAACACGAAAGCAACACACTAAAGAGCATAAATGTAAGCAACAAGTAGTATGTTTGTGGGAGCGCATTCATTTTGAAGCCTTTCACTTCGCAGGTTCCGGTCTATGCCCTCTCTGCAAAAAAAGTGCCAATGCCAAATGAATACGCCACTAAAAACTTTATAACACGATCAAAAACAACTATAAACAATTAAAATCTAATTTGCTTATTTTTTATAAATATATGAAAACATTGTATTCTTATACAAAATTTAACTATTTAGAGGTGGACGACCCCACTGAAATAGCCATTGGAATCAAAAAAGCGATCTAAACCATAAGCGACCCATTAATTGACTTTTTGGCAACTCATATGTAGCCACGCTCCCAAATATGCTGATATTATGATCTCTAAACAAGGAGACTTACATCATGTTGGGGATCACATCCATAGAGCGGCCCCTCCCGATACGCAACTTGATCCATGGTCAATGGGTAAACAGTCCTTCCCAAACTCGATACGAAATCTTAAGTCCCTATCATGGGCGCACCTTGGCCTCAGTCCCTGAATCTACAAAGGAAGAAATCGAGGCCGCTCTAGCGGCAGCGGAGTCCGCTTTTGTCCTCTGGCGACGAACCCCCATTAAGGAGCGTTGCCAACTGCTTTTTAAATTTAGGGAACTAGCGTTAGCCCAACAACATGATATCGCCGTCCTCGCCAGTGCGGAGTCCGGCAAGACGGTCGACGAAGCCCTTCAGGGACTCCTCAAGGGTTTGGAGGTTACCGAGTTTGCACTGTCACTCCAAAATCTCGATTGTGGCGGCCACATGGAGGTCAGCAGAGGTGTGACCTGCACCCTTAAGCGGGAGCCCCTTGGAGTTGTGGTTGGCGTGGGACCCTTTAATTTTCCGGCTATGGTTCCCCTTTGGATGTATCCCATTGCGCTCGCCCTAGGAAACACTTTTATTTTAAAACCCTCTGAAAAAGCTGCCCTTACCAGCCAAAGAATGGGCGAGCTTATGGTGGCTGCCGGCTTTCCTGCGGGGACTTTTTCCATCATCAATGGCAAAGCCGACGCTGTGGAGCAGCTTATCACCGATGATCGCGTGAAAGCGGTAGGCTTTGTCGGTTCAACTCCTGCCGCACGGAGCGTCTACCAAAAAGCCAGTCACCTTGGCAAAAAAGCCCTTTGTTTAGGGGGAGCAAAAAACCATGTCCTGCTCGTTCCCGATGCAGACCCCGCAATCGCTGTGCCGGGAGTGATTGGCTCCTTCACAGGTTGCGCAGGCCAGCGCTGTATGGCCGCCAGTGTCTTGATCGCTGTCGGTCAGGTCGATCATATTATTAAAGCTCTCATTGCTAAATCTAGCGAACTCCAATGTGGGGTCCATATAGGCGCTATTATCGATCGCCCTTCCCTGCAAAGGATCGAAGGTATTATCGACCGTTCCGTCGCCCAAGGTGCCAAGCTGATTCTCGATGGGCGCAAACCAGTTGTGACGGACGAATTGAGGCAGGGAAATTGGCTCGCTCCGACCATTCTTGACAACGCACTCCCCACCATGGAGTGTAGCCAAGCAGAAATCTTTGGACCCGTTTTGACGATTATTCGCGTCAAAACCCTAAGCGAAGCCATGAAAATTGAAGCTGCTTCCCCCTATGGCAATGCCACATCAATCTTTACAACCAGTGGAGCCAACGCTCAATATGTCGCAGACCATGCTACGAGCGGAATGATCGGCATCAATGTCGGTGTGCCCGTCCCCAGAGAACCCTTTTCGTTTGGCGGTACAAAACAGTCCAAATTTGGTTCGGGCGATATCACCGGTGTCAGCAGTCTTGATTTCTGGAGCAACCTAAAAAAGATGACCGCAAAATGGTCCTTCAGCGGCGACAAAAATTGGATGGGATAAGATATTCTAACGGTTGATCATCAAGGGGTAGTCTCAATGTCGGTAAAAAAAAAATCTAAAACACATCACTTTATCCTCCCATTTTAGCACTCTAAGCGAAAAACCCATACCGATCAATTGGGGAGATCCCGATCCCGTCAAACGGGGACCACTGATCGCGACCCTCACTGACTCCAACAAAAGAAATGTGATTGGTACCCATTCCGGTAGCTACTCAGTGTACCGGGCTTTGGCCATCGCTGCGGGAAGCCTAGATCCCGATCACAAGGCCGATCTAGAAAACACATTTCCTGTCGTGAAGATTGGACCACATCCTGCTTGGAAAGCTGATCAAATCGTCTCCCTAGATCCTTTTGGAGCTGATATCAATACAAACTTCAGAGACTATCTGGCACAAGGCCTCGACATTCGACCTAGTATTGCGGTTACCAAGGCGCACATCACCCTCCCGGAACTCCAGGATGCGGTCCTATCAGGGAGACTTAAGCCTGATGGAAAGATCCTCTGCCAAGATGGTTCCTGCGCAGTGACTAAAGCGGCCATAGAGCCAGCTTGGTACCTTCCGGGAATCGCCAAACGATTTGCTATCGATGAATCAACCCTTAGAATCAGCCTTTTCGAAAATACAGGGGGGATGTTTCCAGAGCTGATCACAAGACCTGACCTCCAAGTTTTTATGCCGCCCATTGGTGGCAACACGGTCTATATCTTTGGTGATCCCATGTATCTCGGTAATAAAGACAAAAACGTTGCCTGCCGGGTTCATGATGAGTGCAATGGCTCCGATGTTTTTGGATCTGATATCTGCACCTGCCGCCCTTATTTGACCCACGGCATCGAGGTCTGCATCGACGAAGCGCAAAAAGGCGGTGTTGGAGTTGTCGTTTACAATCGCAAAGAAGGCCGTGCTCTCGGTGAAGTAACCAAATTTTTGGTTTATAACGCCCGGAAGAGGCAGGAAGGTGGAGATACCGCTGCCGCTTATTTTGCCAGGACTGAATGTGTCGCCGGTCTTCAAGATATGCGTTTTCAGGAGCTTATGCCAGATGTCCTCCACTGGCTTGGGATTACAAAAATCAGCCGGTTTGTCTCGATGAGCAATATGAAGTTCGACGCCCTTAAAAAATCAGGGATCGAAGTTATCGAGCGGGTTTCGATTCCTGAAGATATGATCCCTGACGATGCTAAAGTAGAAATGGACGCTAAAAAGGCAGCGGGATACTATACAGAAGAAAAGGTCCCCTCCCAATCCGATCTAAAAGCGACCAAAGGGAGAGGGCTCCATGAATAATTCAAGTCAAGACGCCGTCGATTTTCTGCTGTC
>JBGSUI010000018.1:0-23522 GCA_041736175.1 Oligoflexales bacterium
ACCGTGACCCACTTTACCTCAGGTGAAAGCGGTTTACCTTTAGACGAATGCATGGTGGTCAATCCTCGTTTTTTGGCAAAACGATCATTATACCACGGAAAAAATTAAAATCTATCTTTTCATGTGCGTAGATCTATAGTACAATTAGGTGTCGATGCAGATTGCTGGAAACCGTGGCAACGCTACCAGGGCAAAGCCAGCCAAAAGAGCGTAGAAACCTATATTAACATAGCAGAAGGACTACAGAAATGGATGCTCGATCAGTTGTTTCCAAAATAGAACCCGTCCTTCGACGACGGCTACGATCATTTGAAATAAGGATTTTAAAGGATAAACTCCCCCACGGTGTCGAATTCTTAGTCACTTCAGTCGATTTTGAAGGAATGGACCGGGGGGATCGGATCAGGTTTATGGCAGACGTCGTCGCGGAAACCTTTCACCTACCTTTAACTTTTAGTCCTGCCGGTCTTGCCCTGACACCAGCAGAGGCCAACGAGCTAAAACCTTGGGATGACAAGGAAGACGATTTTACAGATTGGAGTGGCCTAAGAGGAGAAGACGGGACCGCTGCCCTTCCATAGTCTAGGGAATGTGGACGAAATCCGTGATCACGGCAAAAATCACGGCAGTCCAATAAAATGTTATGAAATTAACGTTTTATATCATGGTGTTGGGAAGAACCCAGCAGAATCCTTCCGGGTGCGCCATCTCTCTTCTCAAGTGTCTTTCCTCATTCAGTTTCTTTTTGAATCAATCTGTATTTTGGCGAAAATAAAGCTGGCTCATCGAGAAAATCGGGGCTCTAAACAGGGGTTGAAAGGGGCTTTACTCCGGATGAGATCCGGGACCTCGTGCGTACCGGAAAGACGCTGATGGCAAATCTTTCAAAGCAGGCGATCCCGAACTCCTTTGTCCTCATCAGCTCCGACGAGAGGAAGAGGCGCTGCGAACTTGTCGTCCTGTTCGACCAAGACAAAGCCACTGGAAAATACATTGTCGTCTGCTCCGCATTTAGAAGGGTGATAGAATGAAAGTTTTCAAAACATTCAAAGCAAAAAAGTACCGCATGGAGTCAAAGCTAGGTGTGGGCACTGCCTTGGATGTTGAGGTTCGGCTTCTTGTTGAAGGTGTTAGTCGCAATAACTTTAACCAAGACAAACACGACCACCTGCTTGATTCCACGGAAATAGATCGGCTCGCTCTTGCCGCCGCCGAAGATTTCATCAGGAGCAACTACCACTCTATTTTGAAGGGAGAGCAGACGTTGACGGAGGATGAGCTATCTGGAGTGCGGATGGTGTTGGGTCTGAACGCCACGCAATTTGCAGAAATTCTCGGCATTCCCAAAAGCACCCTGAGCAAGATGCTCAAGGGTACGCTTAAGATCAAAAGACCAGAAGCTATCCTCGTCATGGAGAGATTGATTACCGAGGTGCAGGAGCCTAGGTACTGGCGGGAATATCTGACCAAGAAGAAGCATGACCGATTGAGATCGGCGTAAACATAGAGGCCTGCTTATCCACTAGCCTGGATTCCCACAGGAAGATGCATTGGCCTATCTAAGTTCCTGATAGAGATCTCTAATCGACTGTAGCACATCCTAGATGTTCTAGGTCTAAACAGAGGTTCTGTATATCGATAGCTGTTAACAATAACTGCCAAAGCTAAGGGGCTTTGTTCGTATTCATGGCCCCTTAGCCGGATATGTTTAGTTTCGAACTTTCGCGTCCAGTTTAATCAAAACAGAATCAACAGCCTGATCTCCAGTCGCACCTACAGACATTTCGCCAGATATCAATTCTCTGAATGGTCTAAATTCAACACCATCCCAGCTCAAAAGGGGAACATTATTGGTCATCTTTAAGAAAAATCCTTTTTGAACTTCTACCTTTGTTTCTGGGGGATTGGTTGATTTCACGATATCGCCATTGATCTCGAGTTTTACGCTAATTATATCGCCTTTGCTAAATTCGCATACGTCCTCAGAATGTCCTCCAAGGAATAATTTGATCTCGCCTTGATCCATTTCTGAATAGCGAATGTTCTTAGCATTGGCAGCGCTCGCGACAGATAATGTAATTATGGCAGTTGTTAAAAATTTCGATATCATATGATTTCCTTTCAAAAAAATTTGGTAAGTCTTTACTCTTTGTTTGCTCAAACCCTGAAGTCACATAATTTCACCCCCCCTCTTTAATTACTACATATGTAGTATTTTAGTATAAAAAAATATTTACATTGTGCTGAAAAAACTTGCCATCAACCTTTCAAAATACTGAGAAATTTTCGACGGATGATCGATCTGATAGTTTCCCACAAATGTAGAACTTAGCACCGCTCCAGTAACCAGCAAGATACCAACTCCGGAAATGAATGTTTTCAAAAAGTTTGAGTGAGTTTTTGTCGACGGTTGGACTAAATACTCCACTCGCTCAACGATTGATTTCTTATGTTCAAATAGTGTAGAGTATGTAGCTGTTTCTGGCTGCCTGTGCTCAACTGATTTTAACTTAATAAGAGCCTTGGCCAAAAAAGCTCTATCAACTCCAAGTTTTGAACTGAATTTGTCTGCAACAATCTCTCTTAGCTGGTCAACCCTGCGAGCCAGCATTCGATAACACGGAATAAACCAAAAAACGTCTCCTATTATTCTAATGATAATGGTTTGAACGATATCAAAATGACTCATATGAGCTAATTCATGACCAATCACGTCCGATCGTTCATCTTCGTTTAAAGTATTATATGCTTCATTTGGAAAACATATATATGGTTTCAAAATGCCTCCAGTGAATGGAGTGCCTCGATAGGTTGGAGATAAATAAATATCCACAACTCTAAATCGATGTTTCTGCAAAGAAAGCTGCAAACCGTTATTTTTCCGGTCTTTAACTCGACCACGCTCAAATCTTATCCATGCGAGTATCCGTCGAATCACCAATACTAGGCTGATAGACAAAGCGACCGTCAAACCAAGGGGAATGAACAAATTTCCACAATTTCCTTTAATCCACGAGTACGCTGCATCTGGAAGGCTAATTGAATAAAGAAGTGACTCAGAATAATTTGTGTTCAGCTTATTTTCAATACCGAGTTTTAGAGCAAACCTAGGTCCAAATTCGGAAAAAAATACAGTAGCGGATAGCCTTCTCCCTAGGTTTTCTGGCAGCGAATAAAAGTTAAGATTGGTCCAAACATATGATTCTGGTGGAATCCCGCGAACAATATCTACGATGACCTTAATAAATGGTAGGGACAACAAATAAAGTTTGAGCTCTGGCGATTTTATGCGGAATATTTGAACTCCGAGAGACGCGATAAGCAGTCCACCTAAAAACGAGAGGACTGAGTTGAATAAAATATTAAAAAGGATGCAGTCCCAAAAAATCATGGCTTATCTCCACAAATTTTTAACTTCTCATCAATTAAATCTCGTAACTGCTCCAATTCCTCGGACGAGAGATTTTCTGACTCGCTTAGAAGATTGATTATTGGCTTAAGTCGATCGCTTTTGAATAGTGATTGATATACCGTCGCAAAAACACCGGTTCTTAGGCGCTCACCTTTATTGGCCAAGGAATAATAAAACTGACGGCCAATCTTCTCGCGTTTAAGCACGCCTTTTTCAAACAACCTGCTTAGAATCGTCATGACCGTTGTATAGGCGAGCTTCTTGTCTTGAGATTTAAGTTGTCCTTGAATTTCCTGTACTGAAAACGCAGTCTTCCCCTCTAGAAGACCTATAACTTCCATTTCAAGAGGGCCAAGTTTTAAAGTGTCTCTTCCCATAGAGACTGTTATTACTATACATGTAGTAATTTGTCAACACCAAAAACTCCTACAACCCCCGATTCAGGTTTACTGATAGCTCCGCTGAGTGACTCTTGTTGGGTGCCAGGACCACTACGCAAAGTATCCATGGCCTGCGGCGTGCAACGCCGAATGGCCCCCTTTGTTCGCGCCGCAAAAAGCTCCGTGCGCAAAAAAGTAAGATTATAGCGGATCCCGATAACTACACTTTGATCTTTATACAACTATCCAAAATTAATGGCATGTTATACTTGTTAAAAAAATATGTTAAGTCAGTTCCGATTTCTGCCGAAGAGGGATATAGTAGTTCAAGGGGAGGGTGAAGCGGTGGAGCGAGTAAATTTCAAGACAAGGAAATAAAACCATGAAGCCGACAAGTGATAGCCGTGAAATGCATCGCGATAAAATATTTATGCGTTTAAAGTCGAAGCTTCGTGGACAGCCGGCTCGATTTGAGCAGATGGTCCTGGATGGTATTGAAAGCCTCATGGATTTGCCCGAGGACCACGAAACGGACGAGGAGCGTGGTCTTTGGTTTGAGAATCAGAAGTTAAAACTCAAGGCTCGTCGGGAACGTCTATCGGGGTGTATCAAGATCGATGAGGCGGCAGAGCTGCTCGGTATAAATACATCTGCTTTGCGTATGAGGATCTCTCGCGGAACTCTTCTGGCCTTTAAGGAAGGACACGAGTATTACATCCCCCGCTGGCAGTTTGATTTGAGTACGGACGATCATCTAGTTCGTGGATTTGACGAAATTCTGGCTCATTTGAGGACTTTCGATGACAACCCCGATACATGTAGGAATAAGCTGCTTTGGTTGACAAGTCCATGTGAAATCTTTGATGGTAAGACGCCTATTGATGCAATGAAGAATGGCCAGATTTCTGCCGTTATGGATTATCTTCCAAGTATAGGGGGTGGTCACCGTTGAGAATCGAAGGTCCGCTGCCTCTGCCACCCGACGAAAAGATGACCCAAATAAAGCCAGTCTACTTCACCCTCCCAGCAGAATCGGAGCTGTTGAAGCTTTCTTCTAAGAAGAACTCCGATTCCTTGTTCAATCCGTATGGCCCCGCGAACCGGTTCGATTGTCACCCTGCCGGTCCATACCAGGTTCATCACTCTGACTTCGGTGTCTGTTACTTAGGAAGTTCGCTGAAATGCTGTATTGCTGAGACATGCATGTCATCTTATCAGACATCTTCCTCAGTGAACGGGTATCTAGACTCTGGTCGCATGATCGTAGGGGTTCAGATGACGGCGGGCCTTGATCTTCTAGATTTATCTGGAGATGGACCCTTGTTGGCCGGGACTCGTATGGGCATTCTGGACGAGTATCAGAAACGTTCAATCACTCAGGAATGGGCCAGACGCTTCTATCTGAATCCATTTGATGAGTATCGGCCAATTGATGGGATCCGATGGCAGTCTGCGAAGAACGGGGAAATGGCATATGTACTCTATGGTCGATCTCAGCATAAAGTTAAAATTGTTCACAAGGTCGGTGTCATAGCAAGGTCAGTACGGACTGAAGTCATGAGAATTTGTAGAGATTACAGAATCGTTATTGATGATTAGCGAAAATGGCTATTTTTGCCTCGATTACTGCCAAAGCTAATGACTTCGATAGATGTGGTGCATCCGATGATCTTGCCTTGCAGCTACCTGGGACCCGGATTGTAAATGGTATTGTATTCACTAAAATCTCCTCCAGAGCAAACCCTTACCTAGGGCGATGTCGGTAAAAGTGGACGGAGAGCATCCTTGCGACTGGGAGCACTTTAGTCCCTAGGGCGATATGTCACGCACTGCTTTAGAAGGTGCTTTGATCCGCGGTAAAGTGATGATTTGCGAAATTGTGTATGCCGAATTGGCGGCGGCGTTTGATGGTGACGGAAACCTCCTTGATTCCTTTCTTGACGACATCGGTGTTGCTTTTGAAGCTAGCTCTAAGGAAATTTTACTTAAAGCTGGCAGGCTTTGGCGGCAGTCTAGTGGTAGTTCTCAGAAAAAGAGCTTAGTTACCTGCTCCAGTCCCACGCAAATTTAGGGATGCTGGTGCGGGTGCTGGAGGAGTTGGCGCTGGAGGTGGAGGAGGGGGCCTATTATCAATAAGACACCCATCCATCTGGAGTTGGTTTGCAAACATACAAGAGGCCGTGACCAAAAAATCGCCTGCTTCGGGAAACCGCAAATCGATCGCTCCTTGATGGACCGCTGCCCAAGCCTGAGGTAACAACCGGTTAAACTCCTCACGAGCGATCACACCATTCGCCAATACACCTTGCCACTTAGTTTTAAAGGGCTCCGTGGTGAGAAGATTTTCTACTACTTTTTGGGTTGTAGCCAACTCTGCTGCGATATCGATCTTTGACAGAGACCTATTATAGTGTCGATAGGCTTGGTTGACTGGATCGGGCTTAAGGGGATCAACACCAATGCGTTTGAGAGCATCAAAATAGAGCGCATTATCCCTCGACACGGCGGCATCTAAAAACCGGCTTTCGGGGTAGAGGCGCGTTATTTTTTGAATCTCATCCCCAAGAAAATCCGCTCTATTTTGGTTAACAAAAGTGAGTATTTCATCCCGTTTAGGGAGGATCCCAGCGCCGTGGCAATTCATGCATGACACCCCATTGACGATCGCTGCTAGAAACTGAGGCGGGGCATCGTTTTGTTTGACGATCGAAGTAGGGCCCTTATCGATAACGACACCAACTTTGTCGACAAGACGGTAAGCAAAAAGGCCATTTGGAAGTTGGTAGATCACCTCACCACCATCATGGTCAAAATTCCGTGTGGGATGGGTCCCGACAGGCCCTAGGGGCAATTCAAAAATATTTTGTTCAAGCGAAGCAAAGTCATAACTTTGCCAGTAGGACCGGCCATTGCTCTGCTCCATACGCTCCATAATACGATTTTGCGAAGAAACTCCAGACTGTTTAAATCCGGACCGCATCACTCGGTTTTCGGTGACAGCTCGGGATCTGTCCACTCCGAGTTTGGCATCTAACGCGCCATGGTTTTCTCCTTGCTGCAGCAATATCTCGTAGGGAATGGGTAGGGTGGCCGTCGCCACAACCCAGTCGATTCGAATCATATAGGTTTGGGATCCTGTAAGGTCTCGCAAGATGCGGTCATTTAAAATCATCTCTTGGGTTATATGATCGACAGGCCTTTCCGTGAGTTGAAAACCAAAGGGATAAAATGAATTTATGACCCCTTCAAAAACCGTGGTTCCGATCCCAAAATCTCCCAATCTCACGCGGTAAATAAGCTTATCCTTATCAATGGGGCTTAAGGTCTGCACAGCCACCGCAGACGAAAGGCTATTGAGGGTCTTAGCAAAGGCCAACCTCTGGATGGTAAGGGTTTCTGGTGATACCTGAGCATTGTTTACTACATCTAGGGTAAAGTAACGAATTTGGCTCTGGTCTGCCGGAGCTATGGTTTGTAAATCTGCTCGCATCAGACCTAAAGCTTCTGCAAAAGAGAGTGGCTTATTGGCTGTTGGTTTTAGCTGAAGAATCCATTTTTTGACAGTCTCTACCTCGTCCGGCTTGAGGGCTCCCGATGGAGGCATATTTCCAACAGGAGCTAGTTTTGTATAGATCAATGATTGGTCTGGCTTTTCGGGAACTATATACCGACCAGCAAGGATCAACGCGTCGAGATTATCAAGATTGCCAAAATTGCCCTGTACATTTGTGGCACTATGACAGCTAATGCAGTGTTTCGAAAAAATATTGGTGACTTGAGTCTGCAGGTCCATGGGAATATTTTCAACCACTGGAGGGGGGTCACCTTTGGGTGGTTCTGGCGGCAGCTTGGGTGCGGGTGATGGGTTGGTGCTTGTCTCCGTTTGAGTCTTGGTGTTGGTGGCGCTACTATCTAACTTTTCAGCTTTTGGGGTTCGGTTGATGACAATCACCTGAGGCTCTAAGGCTGGTGCTGGTAACGCATTCCCTTCTGTAAAGTCGTTTAAAACCACTGGTCTTGTCGGCGAAGATTCTTTCACTTGAGTTTCAATTTCTTTTTTGGTCTCTTTATCACAAGAAATCATCACGAATAAAACTATAAGCCTTAAATTCCATTTCATAAGTTACTCCGATTTTGTCAAGGATTGGCCACATAGCCAAACAGGCTAGCAAGGGACTCGGAGTGTTTTTATGAGTTTTTGAATCTAGTTTATAATATTTTTATAAACAGTATGTTACTGCGTGTCTATTTCCACAGTTTAGATTGGCAACCTAGATTTCTCAACACATTTGCCATTATACACAAACAAACACTATCCAATTTTTCTCCATATCCACATAAGGGCCGAAAGGATCCCACTGATGATAAGGCAGGTCATAAGCGGGATCTTTAATTCATACTGATCACCTTTTAGAGTAAAATTACCCGGAAGATTCTCCAGTCCAAACTTTTCGTGAACCTGGAATAACAGTCCACTCAGGACCAGGGTTAAGCCTACAAAAATCAAGATTCGTCCCAAGGGAGCCCCCTCGTTATTCCATTGTGGATCGTATGACGCTGGTCTGACGATTTTTTAACGGTATGATTCTAGACCCAACAGTTGGTAAAAGACACCTTTTTCGCCTTTTGATAAAACTCAGGAAGTAAAACATCATATTTTCTCTAGATTCGTGGCTCCAAAAGCCCTATGAAATAAAGGGGGCCCCAGGTGTGAGTGTCTAGAACTTAAACGGCCTTTTAAGGACAAAATTCTATGGAAAAGCAGCTACCAGAAAACCAGAAATCTCCATGGGGTTTTGATCAGCTCGAGTTGGCATTTGTTCAAGGGAAGGGCAAAGCCGTCTTTGCTAAAAAAGCCTTTACAAAAGGATCTATTGTTCTAGAATTTGTGGGTGCTAAGAGGCATGTCAGTGAGCTTAACGATCTCACCTATGCCCTTCAAATCGGTCCTACCATCTATTTAGAATCATCTGGTCTCCTAGACGATTATGTAAACCATTCCTGCGATCCCAATACTGGAATCTGCCAGGATGCTTGCGGCCGAGTCCTTCTGTTTGCTCTGCAACCGATCGGGATTGGCGAAGAAATCACCTTTGACTACTCCACCACCCAATCGGGCGGTCATTCCTCCATGTCTTGTTTATGTGGAACGGCCAACTGCCGAGGAACCATCAGCGATTTTAGCGAACTACCGGATGATCTCAAAATCCACTATTGTCGACAAGGCGCTGTTTTAGAATACCTGCTTGCTGCTTCATCGAAGTAGAAATCTAAGGAAGTATACTGACTAAGATCCTCCGCTCTGTCATGTTTTCCCATGTCGGCCCTTGTTATCCTAGACGAGGCTATGGCTCAAGACGGAGAGTCTTCGTCTCTATAGAGGTCTCAATCTTTGCGACTAAATCGGCGATCTTCTTTTTTGCGATCGGGCCGACCACAAAAGCAGCAAAAAGCCCAATCACAAAACCAAATCCATGGGCGGCGTAGCTTGTCGTCGGATGGAAAGTCGTCGGAAAAAGCAGGACAAGACCAACTCCCACGGCTCGAAGGACTTTTTTCCTCCACGGAAGGTTTTGTTCGAATCTAATATAGAGCACCAGCCACATCGCCACCATCCCATAGAGCATCCCAGATGCTCCGACTAACCGGCTTGATGGGGGGTAGACTATGATCGTCAAAAGGTTGGCCAGGATACCGACAACAAGAGCTGTCACTGGAAATATCAAAAATCCAAAAAACCCGTTAAGATAAAATCCAAAAACCAAAAATAACGGCATATTTGCGAGGAGATGGCCAATATCACTATGGACCAAAAGGGCCGTCACTAGCCGCCACCATTCACCATCCTGAAACACCGCATGACCACTCACCCAACCTTCGCCCCCAGGGGTTGTCCAATGAAGAGTACTCGCAATTAAGCAGAGGCAGGAGAGCGTCAAAACCGGTTTTGCGGCTTCAAAGCTTGGGTTTTCTGACAGGGGGCTTGGCGGCTTGGGCGGACTGGGCAAAAAATCTTGCTCCTCCCAGGTCTGGGGTGGACCTGAGGTAAACTCTCCGCCGAAGTCCTGGGGAGAAGCGTGGGGGACCGCGGGAGAGTCGCTCCCAACAAGAAGGTTCTCAGACAATTTTTCACCACTCCCTGGGACTCTTGGATACCGAAGAAGGTGAAAAAGCTTTTGAAAAATGGGTTGTAGGGATTTCAGCAATTCAGAAAATTCCAAAAATTGGTAAAAAGAAAATTAACCCGCCAAGATGGGCTCCTAAATCCTAGAGCTGACTGTAAGATGGCCGGTGGGTCCCCGATATATCTCTTGGAAAAAGGTCCAGGTTCAACTAAGATTCTTTCAAAATAAGTCTAGTTTAGCACGGTTCTAAGTTTCAACGATAAGGAAGGCAACAATCATGAAAGGATCCCACCCTATGAAAACTTTTACTCTTGGTACCTTAGGAATGGCAGCAGTCATCAGTGGACCCCTTGTCGCTGCTGACGCTGCGTTCCAAAACCATCTTTCAAGCCCCATCATGGTTTCCCCGACTCAAATCAATCAAGTCGAAGACACCAAAACCGATTTTGCCCTCGGATACTCCCTTAAAACGGATACCAATAAATCAGATGGTAAAAGCACGGAGAACCTTAACTCCTCTACCGATGTTTTTGCTGGCGGTGTCTTCATCTTCAAAGACATCGGTCTACGCACCGGCCTAACAGCTTCCTATGAGGCAAAGTCCGAAGAAACAGAAGACAAAGTCGCCTTAGAGGGTTCGGAGATGACTGTATCCCCCCAGGCTGCCTTTTCTGCTGGCCCAATCGTGATCGGTGCAGCAGTAGATGTTGTACAGGTTGCCTATAAGCCAAAAGAGTCCGAAGAAATGAGTACCGATTATTTCCGCTTCCGTCCAGGGGTGGCGTATTCCAATGAAAATATGGAAGCCGGAATCGTCTATACAAGTCCTACCCGCAAAGAAAACCCGGATGAACTCAAAGTGCAAGAACCTGCACTCGTCACCCTTCATGGACGCTATGGCATCACTTCTGACCTAGCTCTTGGCGGGATCGTAACCAACAAAAACTATAAACCCATTGACGAGGAAGCCTTTACGGACCAACTGCTGGTCAAAGGCACCGCTGAGTACCTAGCCCCTAACTTCAAGGTCGAAGGTAATATGGGTTACAGCTCTGCTTACTATGAAAACAAAGAAGAAGATCTTTCCCAAGACACCATCGCTAACTTTATAGTTGGCGCCGGTGGCGACTATGCCCTCAATAAAACGGCAACTCTAGGGGCTTCGGCGTCCTACGAATTTGGATCTGACTCCAACAAAACCGTTGAAGTGGCTAAAAACACGATTGGTGTTGCTGTTCGCGGCAATGTTAAATTCTAGAATCCTGTGATCCCTAGGATCTTTAGCGTTTGTTTATAAAATTCAAACGCTAAAGTCCTTAGTACCTATTTCGTAGATTGATTTTCGCTTTCATCAAATCTCTGTCGAGATCAAACTTTATTTTTTCGTCCCTGACAGCAAATCCAGATGTGGCCCTCTGGTTTGGTTTTCGCCTAGTGGTGAAGAGCCTATTAACCATTTCGAAGACTCTGTTATAAATACTCATTTGGATTACTTTTACGTTTTGTTCCACTGACCATTCCTTTGCATGTGTTGATGGATTGGGGTCCTAAAACAGCAGATCTTCCCCCTATTCCCTTGGTCGAAGACCATCGAGCCCACCCCGAACATGCAAGAGGAGTGCCACACATTAATATTGGCTATAACATCAATAAATTATTGAATAATAATAGATGCCTTCCCCGTATGCTGAGAAGGACCAAACCACCATGGGAATCCTAGGTTCGCTGTGTTATTCTTGACCTTAACTGAATGCGTCCTTTTGGATATGGAGACAAAAAAAATATGAATATTCACGAGTACCAGGCGAAGCTGCTCTACCAACAAAATGGAATCCCCTGTCCGGAGGGTTATGTCGCTCGCACCGGAATCGAGGCCGAATTTGCTTTCCGTCGTCTTGGTGGCAAATTGGCGGTGGTCAAGGCCCAGATCCATGCCGGTGGCCGCGGCAAGGCTGGTGGCGTTAAACTCGTCAGAAGCGCCGAAGAAGCCCACTCCGTGACCGAAAAAATGATTGGGACAAGGCTGGTAACCCCCCAAACGGACGCCGAGGGAAAACTCGTTAGGAAAGTCTATATCGAGGCTGGGACCGATATCGACAAAGAGCTCTACTGTGCTTTCACCGTAGACCGTGAGACGGCAACCGTCGCCTTAATGGTTTCGACTGAGGGGGGTATGGATATCGAAGAGGTCGCCCACAAGACTCCCGAAAAAATCGCCACCCTTCGCATTGATCCGACCATCGGCTTTAAGCCCTTTCATAACCGCCAAATCGCTAAGCAGCTCAAACTTTCTCCAGAACTCGCCAAAGAAATGAGTGGGTTTTTGCAAAAGACCTACGCCATGTTTCTTAAGTACGACATGTCTCTGATCGAGATCAATCCCTTGGTGGTTACCAAACAAAATCGCTTGGTGGCCCTTGATGGCAAGATGAACTTTGACGACAATGCCCTTTATCGCCATCTTGATATCGAAACCATGCGAGACTTTGAAGAAGAAGATCCACGGGAAATGGTGGCTTCAAAATACGGCCTAAACTACGTCGGACTCGATGGAAATATCGGTTGCATGGTCAATGGCGCTGGCCTCGCTATGGCAACCATGGATATCATCAAATTAAGCGGCGGGCATCCGGCTAATTTCCTCGATGTTGGGGGAGGAGCCACTAAAGAAATGGTGACCAACGCTTTCAAAATCCTTTTGGCTGACCCCAAAGTTAAAGCTATTTTTGTAAATATCTTTGGCGGTATTATGCGCTGCGATGTGATCGCCGATGGTGTTATTTCTGCTGCCCGTGAGATTGGGATCAAAATCCCTGTAGTCGTCCGCCTCGAAGGAACCAATGTGGAACTCGGTCGCAGAATGCTAGAAGAGTCAGGGCTTAAAATCATTGCCGCTAAAAATATGAGCGATGGAGCTAGGATTGCTGTCGAAGCTGCCAAAAAAGGCTAGTTTAGTTGTGGCACGAAAATGGGCAAAAAGTCACACATGTCATGAGGAGATTCTAAAGTGTCAGTTTTAGTCAATAAAAACACTCGAGTTATCACCCAAGGAATCACGGGTAAATCGGGAGAATTTCATACCAAACTCTCCCACGAATACGCACCCCGGTTTGTTGGCGGAGTTACCCCTGGAAAGGGCGGGACGTCCCATATTGGTTTGCCCGTTTTTGATACGGTCCGCGAGGCCCGACATAAGACTGGGTGTAATGCCACGATGATCTTCGTGCCACCCCCCTTTGCTGCTGATGCGATTCTCGAAGCCATTGATGCTGAGATCGAGTTGATCGTCTGCATCACCGAAGGGATTCCCGTCCTAGATATGGTCCCAGTACGAAAAGCCCTTGATCGGTCTAAAATATGCAGACTCATTGGTCCTAACTGCCCAGGTATCATCACCCCAGATGAGTGCAAGATCGGGATTATGCCTGGTTATATTCATAAGCGTGGCTCGGTTGGAATCGTCTCCAAATCAGGGACCTTGACCTATGAGGCCGTTCACCAAACTACTACCCTGGGGCTTGGTCAAACCACCTGCATTGGTATCGGCGGTGACCCCATCAACGGTACTAACTTTATAGACGCTCTCACCCTCTTTGAGTCAGATCCTGAAACCAAGGGAATCATCCTTATCGGCGAGATAGGTGGGGATGCCGAGATAAAAGCAGCCCAATTTATCAAAGAAAATATTACTAAACCCGTTGCCGCATTTATTGCTGGACAAACCGCACCCAAAGGCAAAAGGATGGGACATGCTGGGGCCATTATTTCGGGTGGTGGTGGCGGTACTGCTGCTGAAAAAATGGATGCGCTCAAGTCTGCTGGGGTATCTGTGGCCGCTTCGCCATCCGATATCGGTCTAGCTTTGCAAAAGGTTTACAAATAAGTGTTAGGGATTAGGATTATAGGAGAAATTCAGGCGGATCTCTTTGTGGGGGACTTTAGAAAGTTCCACTGCGATGGTTGGTTTTTAGCCCATGAGGGTTTAGCCCATGGATTTAAGTATGCCTCAGCCCTAGGCCACAAACACCTAGGGATTGTCATACCGTCAGAGTTTTTAAAATCGAGCTCTGATGGAGATCACAAGGATATCCACCTTTTTATGGAAGACCTCAAGTCCCACCTTGGCACCAAGCCTCCCTTGAGGCGGGTGACCCTCATCCTTGAGGATCTTAAAGATTATAAAAGATATCAAGAAGCCTTTTGGCAGGTCTTTCCCGAAGACTCTTATGCTCACGGTTCGGTGTAGGAGTGACCCATGCCCATCATCCAAACCCAAGCCGCGACACTTAAGACACTGAGCTACTACGGTACGGGGGGCCTCGCTCCTGTCTTGATTCCAAACAATATCGAAGATCTTTGTTATTTCCTAAAACACCGTGACTCTCAGCGACCCCTTGCGCTTTTGGGACTAGGCTCTAACTCCTTAGTCGGAGATAACCCTTATTTGGGTGAGTTTATTCTGTTTAAAAACTTAAACCAGATTCACATCGACGGGACCACATTGACTGCGGGAGCTGGCGTTGAAAACACGACTCTATCGACCTTTGCCCAAAAGGCCGGTCTGGCCGATGCGGACTGGATGTACCGCCTTCCTGGCCAAGTGGGTGCCACAACCCGGATGAATGCTCGCTGCTATGGTGGAGAGATGAGCAAAATTGTTGCTGGGGTGACCACAATCACACCACAAGGGGACGTTTGCGAATATCGGGATCCAGGAATGTTTCGGGGCTATAAAGATACAATATTCATGGACCAAACCCTCCTTATTGTCCAAGTAACACTTAAACTCACAAGGACCACCCACCCAGAAATCCTTCTTAAGAATATGCTGTCTTTTGAGTCTGATCGGGTGGCCAAGGGGCAGTTTGAAGCCCCTAGCTGTGGCTGCGTCTTTAAAAACGACTATGGAGTAGGCATCCCTAGCGGCATGCTCCTCGATGCCGCTGGAGCCAAAGGGCTTACTCGAGGTGGAGCCGAAGTCGGCCAGCAACATGCTAATTTTATTTTTAACCGCAAAGGGGCCACGGATCGAGACGTTCTAGAATTATCTTTTGACCTCCAAGACCGAGTCTACAATCTTTTTGGTGTTTGGTTGCAATACGAAATGGAGCTTTTAGGAGAATTTGCTCCAGATCTTAAGCAACGGTACTTATTAAAAAGGCCTCCCCAACCAAACCTAAAAAACCTAAAGCCCCTTTTAGAGCGATTTAAAAAAAACCACTCTCCTAAGTCGATTGATCCTAACAATTAATACCGAGATTCCAAAGATATGAACTCCAATTTAGACTCTCAACTCCAACCCCTAAAAATTGCAGCTAAAAACTCCCCCTTTAGGCTCTGGTTTGACCTGACATTTCTCTTGGTGACTCGTGACTTAAGGGTTCGTTACCGCGGGTCTTTTTTAGGATACATCTGGAGCATGATGAACCCTATGCTTTATATGGCCATCTTATCCTTTGTTTTTTCCCATTTGATGCGTTTTCAGGTGGAAAACTATGCGGCCTTTGTTCTTTCAGGGATCATGATTTGGAATCTTTTTAGCCAAAGTCTAGGGATAGGGGTCAACAGCATCCTCGCCAATGGATCTCTGCTACGAAAAGTTCGGGTTCCCGCTGCCTTGTTTCCTGCAGCGAGCGTCCTTTCGGTCCTTACCAATTTTATCCTCGCGCTGGTCCCTTTTCTCATCGTTTCCCTTTTTCTAGGGGTCAAGCTGACCTACTGGATTCTCCTGTTGCCAGTGGTCTTACTCCCATACGTTTTGTTTATCTATGGTATCGCTCTTTTTATCGGGACTCTCAATGTACGATTCAGGGATATCGGCCACGTTGTAGAGCCACTCCTTTTGATGATCTTTTACGGCTCGCCCATTATCTACCAAGTGAGCCAATTGCCTCCTGAGTTTCAAATTTATGCTGGGCTCAATCCCATCTCTCATTTCCTTGAGGAGATTCGGGCGATTATGTTTTTTGGAAAACCCCCTACACTCTATGGCCTCACGATTATGTCCGCTCTAGCCTGTGCCAGCTTAGCGATTGGGGTGACCACCTATAGACTTAACAAAAATAGATTTATTTATCATTTATAGGAAATCAATCATTTGCCTCCCCATGGCAAAGTCCTCTACAACTCTCAAAAAGACTGAGTGATCGCATCTATGGATATCCAGCAAGACCCCAATCTCGTCGTCCAAGCAAAAAATATTAAAGTCTATTACGACATGCCTACCATGCGTCGCAATACTCTAAAAGAAACCATTATTGCCAAACTGAGGGGACAAAACGAGACCATTGTTACCAAAGCCCTTGATGATGTCTCCTTCTATGCGAAAAAAGGGGAATGCGTCGCCTTAATCGGCCATAACGGTTGCGGCAAATCGACTTTTCTCAAGGTGATGGCAGGAATCCTCGATCCGGTCTCTGGAAAGATACTTACCCACGGGCGCGTCGCGCCTCTGATTGAGCTAGGTGCTGGGTTTGATCCTGAGCTTTCTGGTCGGGAAAACGTGCTTTTGTCTTGTAGTCTGATGGGTCTGACAAAAAAAGAAATCATCGAGCGCATGGACCTTATCAAAAGCTTTTCGGAGCTTGGGGATTTTTTTGATGCTCCTGTAAAAACCTATAGCAGCGGCATGTATATGCGCCTTGGTTTTGCCTGCACTACGGCCATTGATGCTGATCTACTGCTGATTGATGAGATTTTAGCGGTCGGTGATGAAAACTTCCAAAAAAAATGCATTAAGCGAATGGAAAAGATCCGTGTGTCAGGGGTGACCATTATTCTCGTGACCCATGATCTCAATGTGATCCGCAATATGGCGGATCGAGCCTATGTCCTTGACCATGGCAAGGTGGTTTACGAAGGAAAAGCTGGGCCTGCGGTCGATCACTATCTCGCTCTTATGGAGGCCGAAAGGCTCGCTAGTATCTCGCGAGAGGAGTTAGAAGAGGACTCTAGACGGCAGAGTCTGGTTCTCAATGACCAGCATCATGGAGAAAAAGTAAAGCACCTTGCTGGTTTTATAACAGTCGACCTGCTCAATGCCAAAGGCCCTACAAAGACCCTTATGACTGGTGAACCCTGGACACTCGAATTTAATATTCGAATCCACGAAACCATCGACAAACCTTTGGTGGCTGGATTTGCTGTCAACACGGCCCATGGCCTTCGACTCTTTGGAACCAACACTAAAACTCTCTTAGCCGGCAACAAACAAAATGACCTGCTAAGAATTCCTGGGTCCTACACCATTCGTTTTAATTGCACCGCAACCCCTTTAAGCACGGGGGAATACAGCGTCATTGCGGCATTGCATAATCACAGTTTAGACCAAACGATCCAGATTTTGGGGGATGCCATCCGCTTTAGGGTCGAGGATCCATTTGACAAAAACAATTTTGATAAAGATCTTTTGGGATTTGATGCCTATGGTGCCAAAGTAGAAATAATTTCGAACAAATGATTAAAATCCTGGTTTCACTCTTTGTATCTTCTTGACGCCCGCCTTTTCTACAGGATAGTCCTATGGCCCTTCGCCTTAAAAAAACGGCAAAATATCTGGTCCTTTCGGTTCTCTCGGTACCAGCGGTCGCTAAAGCTTTGGAACAGCCGATCTTTAAGGCAAGTCGATTGAGTCACAAGATCAATCAGTGGCTTAACAAAATGGTCCGTAATCTCAAACGCACACGACAGCTCGCGGATTCAAGGTATGATTCTAAACTTGATATTGCCCTCCGGTACTTCCAGAACCAAAAACAATGGATCCTACAGCTTCCCTACCAACCAACCATCAGCGTCCTTATACCCGTCTACAAAGTCAAACTTGATTACCTCAAGGAGACCCTTCAAAGTGTTTCTGCCCAAACTTATCCTTTTTGGGAGGTATGCATCGTAGATGATGCTTCAAACGACCCTAACATTACCGAAATGCTGGCTTCCTTTAAAAAAGCTCACCCAGACCAAACCAAGATTCTGATGCACCCCAGAAACCAACATATTTCGGCGACGTCGAATAGTTGTCTAGATCTAGCTTCCGGGGATTATGTGGCTCTCTTAGACCACGACGATCGACTCTATCCAAATGCTTTAGGGGAGATGGTCCGTGCTATCAATCTCCACAACCAGCCCGATATCCTGTATTCTGACGAAAGCACCATTGATGAACACGGCAATCGTGACAGATTGATTTATCATAAGCCGGCTTGGTCGCCCTTGATGCATTTGACGATGAATTACACGACCCATCTCAGCGTTTATCGACGAGAGATCTTGCAAAAGATTGGTGGATTTCGTTTAGGTTTTGAGGGATCTCAAGACCACGATCTCATGCTCCGTGCCGTGGAAACCTCTTCCAAACAAGTGATTCACGTTCCATTCAATCTTTACCAGTGGCGGGCCCATGCCACTTCCACGGCAAGGAGCCAGGATACCAAGCCCTATGCAGCTCAGGCTGGGTTGAAAGCTGTTTCTGAGGCCATACTCCGACGGGGGCGGCCCGGAAGCGTGACCTTTAATGACCATACTCTTCAATACAAAATCAACTACCAGCTCAAAAATCCTGATCATCCCCCGCTTATTTCAATCATTATCCCTTCAAAAGACGCTCCCAACCTGATCAAACGATGTTTGGACTCGGTGTTCCAAAAGACAACCTATCAATACTTCGAAGTCATCATTTCTGACAATGGAACCACCAACCAAGATACCCTTCAGCTTTACGAACAATGGGCCAAATCTTATCCCACTAGATTTAAAGTCGTCGAGAAAATCCAATCCTTTAATTTTGGATCGCAAATCAACCTTGGTGCCAAGGCTGGACGGGGCGAATACCTGCTTCTCCTAAACAACGACACCGAAGTGATCGAACCCCGTTGGCTCGAAGAGATGCTCAGTCTGGCCCAGTGGGAAGAAATCGGTGCCGTGGGTTGTAAACTCCTTTTTAGTAACCGTGTGATCCAGCATGCTGGTGTCACCCTCTCTACAGATATGATTGCCGAGCATATTGGCCTCGGTCTTGATGATGATGACAATCAATATTGGAACTACCATAACACCGTCCATGAAGTCTCTGCTGTGACCGCAGCCTGTCTGCTGGTGAGCACCGCGAAATTTTGGTTAGTTGGTGGGTTTGACGCCGTGTATTTACCGAGGGCCTACGGGGATATTGAGTTCTGCCTGTCCCTTAGGGATAAAGGACTAACCAATGTCTATACTCCCTTTGCCAAGCTTTATCACCATGAGTCTGCTTCCCGTGGGCAATCCATCGAATACTTTGAACGGTTTTATCTACAGCAGCGTCGGGGATCCTATCTCAGTAGCGATCCTTACCTTAACCTCAACTACACCCGGCATCCTCGCTTTGAACCTAACCCCTTTTATACCGATCTCGATTTGGACCAGAAAGACTTTAAAGCACTTTTTAAGGAGCTCTCTAGGAGTTTTTAATCTTTCCTAGATCAGTAAATTTCTGGCCTTGTCTAGTTTTCGATCCGCACCTTGACCACCCCTCGATTTGTAGACTATACTCCATATTTAGGCGCTAATATTGGAGTGTAGTCTTGAGGAAAAGATTATTAATTACCCATAATGATGAATCTTTTTTTCTTTTTGGTGCAAGAGGAACTGGAAAAAGCACTCTTATGAAAGAGCGCTTTCCCGATGCCTATATTATTAATCTCCTCCTTCCCAGCCAAGAGGAGCGTTTAAGCCGCGATCCCGAGGATCTCATTGGCGAGGTCTTAGGGCTCGATCCTCAAGTCACCCATATTTTTATCGATGAAATTCAAAAAGTCCCCAAACTGTGCGATGTCGTACACTATTTGATTGAAGAAAAAAAAGTAAATCAGCATTTTATACTTACCGGATCGAGCGCTCGCAAACTAAAGTCATCGGGAGCCAACCTCCTTGCGGGTCGAGCCATGTTTCTTAGTTTATTTCCCTTTTGCAGCCCGGAAATAGGAATAGGTTTCGATTTGGAAAAAGCCCTGGGATATGGTCTGCTTCCAAAAGTTTGGAACCAGGAAAAACCAAGCGGAATCGTTCGTTTTCTCAAGGCATACTGCCAAACTTACCTAAAGGAAGAGGTCTGGGCTGAGCACCTTATTCGAAAGATCGAACCCTTTCGAAAGTTTATAGAAGTTGCTGCTCAGCATAACACCCAAATTATCAATTACTCAACCATCGGGCGAATCGTAGGGGTCGATGTAAAAACCGTACAAACCTATTTCCACATTCTAGAAGAGACTCACCTTGGAATACTTCTAGAGCCTTATTCGCGCTCCATTCGAAGCCAGGTCCACGCTGCTCCTAAGTTTTACTATATTGATACGGGTATTACCCGCACTTTAGGACGTACGATTAACATGCCCCTTGTCGCTTCTACAACCGAATATGGAAATCTATTTGAACAATTTTTTGTATTAGAATGCGTCAAACTCAATGCATATCTTGAGTTGGATTATAAGTTTTCCTATTTAACGACCAAAGCAGGAGCTGAATTAGACCTAATTATCGAGCGACCTGGTAAAAATACAGTTCTTATTGAAATTAAATCAGCAAACAAGACCTTGCCAGAATATGCGCGGCATCTTATGGGTTTTAAGGATGATTTTGAAGATCCTGTTGGTCTTGTGGTTTCCCAGGACAAGACCCGTCGCATGGACGGATGGATTACCTTTGTACACTGGCAGGATGCTCTCACTGAGATATTTCCGGATCTCCCGACCAGTGCCTAGATCGGTTACTTCTTACGACGTACCACCACGATCTCCAGTGAAAACTTTTGCAAAATCTTTTTCACCGAATTCATCGTTACATTGCCACTCGACTGCTCTACTTTTCGTAGAGTCGAGAGGCTTTGCCCCACGAGCTTGGCAAATTCTGCTTGATTGAGCCCCAATATTTTCCGCAGGTTTTTTATGGCCAGGGCTAGACTGACGCCTTCATGGTCAAGGTTTTGAAAAAACTCTTGACGAAGTTTTTGTCTCTTTTTTATGTCCTTAAGGATCGCCATATTTATTTAAGGCTCGCTAGTTGTTTTTGGATTCGATTTCGATCCTCCTGGTTTAAATTTAGAATTTCTTCGGGAAGCCCTAATTGGATCAGTTTATCCTCCATATTTCCGAGATAATCATCTCGGAGTTGGCGACAATAATCAATAAGTAATTTAGGTTCGAGTTGTAAAAAATCAGTGACCCACTGTATTCGATCGACCAAGGATTGAGGTGCTTTTTGCCATGTAGTTAATGGCACGATAAAATCCCCCCTAAAAAACCTCATGGAGGTCACGTCATAGATAGGTGAGAGCTGCACCATATCGTCTATTTTGATCAAACTCGTATTGCGACCGTGAATATCGGTATTGCTAAGGGCTTCATTCAATAGATCGCGACCGAAATACTCGACGATTTCAGATTGCCAGTCTTTAACATGTCTCTTGATAAGTAGCAGATTGTCCTCGTGACTGAGCCTATGGCCATAACTGTTGAAGCCATGGACACTGTAGAGGCTTTCCAAACCGTGATAATGCAGTCTACCGTCTGCGCTGCGCACCCGATCAAATCGAGGTGTAAACAAAATATCATCTTGGATATCAAATGGCTCGTATGTTCTCACCGGCAATTGAGCTAAAAAATCGTAATAAACTTTTTCAGCCCTCGCTAAAAGCCTAGAGTTCCTGCTATCCGTAAATGGGAACTTAATCATATAAGCTTGTTTGGTTTTCGAGTCCTCCAAAAAGCCATCGGCATGAAAACGCCCCTCGGTATCTTCCCTGAGAAGAAACTTGGGTGCTCCCCGCTCCGAAAAACCTATGCAAACCTGGATCTGCATGGGGTCGGTCCTTCGCTCTCCGTTGATGTCCGTTTCCGGCGTGCAACTGGAGTCCTGGAGGGGCGGTCAGGACCCGGTGGGTCCTTAACTCCTCCGTTGGCTGTAAGTCTACTAAGGAGAATTTTTTTCACTTCCTTAAAAGGGGTAAAAAGGCTGATTTCAGTGTCATCAGCTCTCTCCTTAATGTTAACAGCTCCGTTTACGTCCGCTTGTGAAACTTCCCCATTGACATGGTAAAATTTGTCTCCAACCCGCCTCCCTTCCAGGCGACGGGTCTTTGAGTCGATTTGTGAAGTATACGCAGCGTTCACAACTCGTAAGCGAGAACCTCTCGCCTTGGTCACTGAATTTAACGCGTCAGCCAGTGCGCCCTTGGCCCATCCTGACATGGTTCGATTGAATTTTTTCCACTTGTGTTTGCTGGCAAAGGGTTTTGTCAAATCCTCACAACGAACTTCCTTTGCCTTATCAACGATACTGTGAGCTGCCTGGAAAGCAATATTTCTGATCACCTGCTTTTGGTGAGTATACTGCTTGGCGAGTTTTTTTCTCCCAAGGTTTCTTGTTCGGATGTTTTTGGCCTTTTTGGGGTGTTTCTTAGCTATCTGGTGGAGTTTGTTTCTGGCGATCCCCCTTAGGTGCCTTTTATTAGTTCCTTCGGTCAAAAACTTACCAAGCTGAGTCCCATGAAAGCCCCCCTCGGAATCCGCAAAAGCTTCCGAGAAGCCTTTATCGACGCCAATAATTTGATCTCCACATGGTGCAAAATCTTTCTGGTTTATGACGTAGTGAACAAAGACAACGCCATCCTTCAAAATAAGTCTTAGGCACCCCGAAAGGGTAATATTAGAATTAAGGGGGATGCAAACCATTTTACCCCTAGTAAAAGAGGGTACTTTCAACCATGTATTGCCATCATTGCCCGTAAACTGACGATACACTCCGCACTCTAGGATAATCTGGTTTTTTACATCTGTCTTGCCGTGTTTTTTATGCTGGCGCATCTTGCGGCAAAGGTAAGGATCGCTCTTCCATGCGGCACTCCCTAGGGCTTTATACAGCTGGGTTCTCTCAGCAGGGTCAGCGGTCCGCTTAGCGATATCTTGTCGGACCTTGAGCTTCGAGGCTTCTTCGTACATTGAGATATCATCTAAGACATCTCTGAGGGTTTCCTTCCAGGCCTTTGCTGGAAGGGGGCTGAAATCCCGGGTCTGGACCCATTCGTTTCTTAAGGTGCGAAAGTCGATACCCGAGCCATTTATGGATCCATATCGGTGCCAGATCTCTTTACGAAGAGCGCCAAGCATCTCTGCCTGTTTGGAAAGCTCGTCGTATTTCGATTTGTTCAGATCTTTGGAAGAAACAATTCGGGTGACTTTGCTCATCTACTTACAGACCTCATCAGCAGCCTTCTTAAGCGTCTCAACGATTTTTTTATTTTTGTGAGATCTAGAACCATACAATCTTGCTGAAAACACAGTGATGATTTCCAGAACGTCTCGAGTGAGATCATCTTCATAACTGGTATCTTCACTTGCGTTGATGATAATAACTTCGCATCCAACGTGATTGCAAATGGAAAAAACAAGTTCCGAACCAAAACATAGAAGTCGATCTTTGTGGGTGATAACAAGTCTCCCGACTTCCTGATTGCAGAGGGACTTAATAAGGGTCTTTAGTCCTTTTTTGTTGTAGTTCATACCTGAACCAAGGTCCTCGATAATCCTATGTTCCCATCCATTTGCCGAACAAAAAAGTGAAAGCTGTTCAACTTGTCTC
>JBGSUI010000026.1:0-4364 GCA_041736175.1 Oligoflexales bacterium
TATTGATTTTCCCACCAGGGCGAAGCAGATCGATACCCTACTACTACCAAGGAGAATGATTTATGGGTGTCTAGCACGAATCAGGTATGGACTCGCGAAAATTCCAGGGCATCCAAAGCGATGGATTTTCCTTGACACGGATGGCATATCGCCCAATAGCTGTTAAGTATTCAAATGCGGAGAGCTTGAAAGATCTGCACGTTTGGAAAATTGGATCACGATCAGCTGCCCAACCGTGGGGTCGATGCCCAGATTTTCATCAAAGCCATCTTTTTGTATGCCTAGGATTGAGTTCCCTTTGCTGTTACTGTAATGATTCGAATTTTAGATTTATCTGAATTCTCAGATGTGATTTTATTTAAAATAGTAAAGAGGCTCCTACCGTATATGTCCCTTGCTCAAGCGTTTTCGCAAAAAATGGTAAAGGATCAAAATAAAGTTAGGGAAGAGGCTCAGGCAATAGCCATCAAAATACGCCAACATGTTTCACCAATTGCAATTATACTCTTTGGATCCGCAGCATGTGGACAATTTAACGAAAGCTCTGATTTTGATATTCTGCTTATTTTTGAGGATCTGGTGCAACTTCGGCAAGCTCGACACCGACTTCATCAGGCGGGACCCCTTAGTCCTACTGCACCTTTAGATTTGATTTTTATCACAAAAAAAACCTACGACCAAAAAAAGGAGGTTGGAGGCATTTGTTTCGTCGCCAATCATGAAGGAGTCTATTTGTGACGCGTGAAAAGACTTTTCGAGCGGTTTATGCCCATGAACTTCTTCGAATTGCCCGAGGTGATTTGGAATCAGCTGAAATTCTAGCAGCAGCCATGGCTAGGGGACGCCGGGAGAATATTTGTTTTTCCGTACAGCAAGCCATCGAAAAATCTCTTAAAGCAGTTTTGTGTGCGCAAAATAAACCAATACCCTTGTCCCACAGCATTGAGCTGCTCCTCGATCGGGTTGGTCCTCAAACCCAGCCTCCTCATGGTAATACCCTGATTGAGTTGACGGACTATGCTGCTGTTAAGCGATATGAGGAGGGCAGCGAAATTATTACTGACGAGGATATTGCAGCGACGTTGCTAGCAGGGCAAAACGTCATCGAGTGGGCACAGGCACTTATCACGCACCTTGTTCCACCAACTCAAACATCTGAGTGACAATAGTCTGTACTCTTTTTGGCTTCGATTCGAGGTTGCCCAGTGAACGGTGGCGCCATTGAAAGTGGTTTGAGATGTTTAAGGGGGATTCGCGGTTTACATGAATGTCCTGGACGATGCTCTTAAATTGACCGTTCCCCTCTCTCACAAACCCCATGCGCTTGAGTTCGTCAAGCACTGTATGCAGGACCGGATTGCCGGCGATGGTGAAGAGGGCTTTGATTTGGCCTTTTCCAGCAGTTAAGATCTCGTCCGCCAGCGTCACAACGGGGAACTCACCATTGGTCTCTGGAAGCTTGCGGAGACGGGTAAAACGCCGTGCAAAGCTCCCTCGATTACGGCCTTTTTTGTTAAACAAAGTGAGCATATCAAAAGCTGGTTTGGTGAAAAGCACCCCCCCTTCCCGGTCAAAATTGCCCGTAAGGATATTGATCACATGGATCAACCATTGGCTTAAGGTCCCAAACTCCTGCATTGACACCCCGAATCTGCCGTAGACAAGGGCTCGCTCGGCCTTATAAAAGTCCTGAGCAAGTCTGCGGATGGTGTCAAGAGGAATGCCGGTCTTGGCCACGACTTGTTGAAGATCCACCTGGGAAACGAAATCTATGACGAGGGACTCCCCTTCGATAAGTCCTGCAAGGTGCGGGTTCTAATCATTCCATTGTCGACGAGCAAACGGAGCATTCCCGCTAAAAAAGAGACATCAGTCCCGGGACGAATAAAAAGATGCTCAGAGGCCACCGAGGCAGACTCCGTATACCGTGGATCGAGGACGACGACCGAGCCGCCGCGAGCGACGATTTTTTTACGTCGTGAGGACAAACCTGGAGCTGAGAGTAAGCTGCCATTAGAGACGGCAGGATTTGCACCTAGGATAAGCATAAAATCCGTGTGATCGACGTCGGCAATAGGCAGCAGCATGTGGTGACCAAACATCAAGTAAGCCACCAGATGGTGGGGAAGTTGGTCGACTGACGTGGCAGAAAATCGTTGGTAGCTGCCTAGACTCTTCAAAAACAAGGGTAGAAACATCATGGCCCCAAAATTATGAGAATTGGGGTTGCCCAAGTAAGAGCCAACGGAGGACCTTCCGTGTTTTTAACATGGTCCACAAATCTTTATTTCAGATCCGAGATCCAGCCGATGAGAGGCCTCTAAGGGAAGGACCCGGTTTCTTAATCCAACGTGCCCGCTCCGGAATTATGGACCAGCACGGCCTGACTGAATATCTTAAAAGATGCGTACCAATGGGTTCTTCCTTAAACACCAGCAAAGCCACGCTCTAAGCGTTTATGTCGAAACTCTTGCCAGTGAAACTCGGGCCATTGTAATGCTGCGCGTACTTGTCATAAACATATGTTTGATGTCATCATCACAGTTTGACACAAAAATATCTTCGCAAATGTTCAAAAACTGCCGGCAAACAATTAAGCAACTTAAGTTAGTTTAACAGTTAAACCAAGCCGAAATACGAATGTTAGAAGCATTTCCAAGTTGAACTTTGATAACTTGCCACGCATGAGATCGCTTACACGTGACTGGGGCACATCCAGAAGCTTTGAAAGCTGGTGTTGTGTTAGCTTTTTCTCTGCAGCATAATCTTGAATCATTGTCAGAAGGGCAGACCTCATTTTGATGATTGGAGCTTTTTCTGGAGGGAAGATAGTGTCAAAGACGTCTCCCTCTGTGATTTCATATCTCATTTGAATTTCCCCTTTAATTCATTGTACCGTCTTTTCCCAACCTCGATATCTCTCGCTGAAGTCTTTTGGGTTTTTTTTATAAAGCAGTGAAGAACTACGACGACATCATTAATTTTTGGCCTCGAAGGTCACTTTGTGCTTCCAGTGTAAAATAGGTAGCTAGACGGCCTTAGTAAAATATAGCAATGATTATGGCAGGCTGTGTATTTGGACGCATGGAATGATTTTTGCAAGATATCAAGAAGAATTTTTACCTCAATCGATAGGCTAGGCCTTTTAACATGGGTGGTGATATGCGATTTCACAGTTTTAAATACCTTATGATGCTGCACCTCGTGGCGCTCCAGTCTTGTCGATGGGGCAGCGAAAATACCACTAAACTGAAGGGAGGGTTTGCGCCCATAAAGACTCCTTATTTGGTCCAATGCACAGGGCTTGAGAGCAAGAATGGTATCGATCTGAGCCGGCGCACCGTGATTCATAGCATGGGACCTGTAAGGGGTGGGCAACAGCGAAAATTCAAACAAACAGTGTTTAGGTCCCAAAGTGAAACAAAGCCACGGACCCTAAAGGTAGAAGAGATCCGCGACGGTTCCGTAAACTACGGCCAAATTTTGCCGTATCAATATGAGAAGGAGACGACCAACGCGTCGTGCAGTCGGATCCAGGAGGTTTCTGATGCTGCAGCAATAACGGCGGGGGCGACTTTATTAGTGCCCATGGAGCTTGCGGCTGGACATAAAAGTATCTCAACCCTGGCTCAGGGGGATCAGTATATGCGGTTTCATGTACGGTCCATGGAGCGCCCTGGGGACCAAAAGTCTAAAAAAACAGCCACTATCAGCGGTTATTTTGACGATGCGAGCATCATCATTAGAGATGACAAGGAACCTCCACTCAATGAGATTTTGCTGAGACAGATCTTGGTCGAGTCCCCCGTCTATAGCGAAGGTGCTATGGATCTGTTGGGTTACTCCCCAGAAAAACTGTATGGATGGGTCGAAAATGTGAAAAAAACCGACCAGCACTACATCATCGGTAAGCGGCTGCGGGAGATTTTTAAGTTAGAAATCATTAACCAAGGCGAAAAAGCCGCAAAATGTGATTAAGTGATAGGTAAATCAATGGCCTTTTTTGTGAAGGAGTGGCTGGTGGATAGCCATTCCTACGATCCCAACCCAGGTCAAAGTTGGTTTTTTAAGGTCGTTCCAACCCCTTTTTAGAGCTTACTCAGGTGAACCTACCTGAAGACCTGAAGGATACTGCTTTGGTGGCAGGTCAGATGAAGGGTGTCATCGATATGGAGAGAAACTTTAGCACTGGTCATTTTTTGGCTGAGGCTTTTATCGACTTGCTTTTGAACAGATGTTCGCCGCAATCTCGCTCCTTCAGGGGCGAGAAAAGGCGAACCGCTAAGGATTTACGCTAGGAAATCCGCCGCCACAGTGGTACAGAAGTATGTATGGCGAGAGCCAGCTCTTTGACAATTAAGTTA
>JBGSUI010000038.1:0-6650 GCA_041736175.1 Oligoflexales bacterium
CGACTTTGAGGAGTATTGGGCCTTCCATACAGCTGCCGAATACGAAAGGAACCATCGAAAGCTATACTTAAATCCTGAAATAATCGAAAAACGCCATCTACGTCTCGTAAAATGACCGTCGCCCTAAAAGAGCCGCACCCCTATCATTATTATAGGATTTTGGCCACTCTGAGCGCGGTGGTGTGAAACTTGCATGATTTCTCGCAGGGGATCCACTCCCTGAAAACATTGGCTACACAATATAAAGCTAAATACGCCCAAGGAGCGTATAGTCCAAACGGCCCTAAAATGTATGATTTTAGAAACTTAAATAAGTTTATTTTTTATTGACAAAACCATACATATTAGTTAATGTCCCGTGCCATCGGTTGGAAGATAAATTTTTTCTAAAGGTTTCACTAGTGAACAACGATCAATTTCCTACTTTAGGGTCAGAGAACCCTCGAGAACCGACACATACCGGACGAGTCTTGGTTCGCTTACTAGGTCAGCGGTCACTTGGAATATTTGCAGCGATGCTCTCTGCTCTTTTTTTTGGTATTCTTGGGTTCTTCACCAAACAAGTCTACGCATCAGGTCTTTCAGTATCTGGGACATTAGCTTGGCGATTTTTGATAGCAAGTATTGGTATGCTTTTACTCGCTCAAATCATGACTGGTGGAATGGGTAAAGGATCGTACGCGGAGCGTTTAAAAAACATGATTTTTGGAGCATTTGGTTTGGGTATATCGGCCTTTTTATTTTTTGTCTCTATGAAACATACAACGACTGGTATCGCTAATCTCCTTCTCTTTCAAAATCCTCTCGTTGTCTTTCTTCTTACCTGTTTTTTTCACAGGTCTTTCCCGGGTACTCTAAAAATCGCTGCTATTGCGGCCACATTATTTGGAATTGCACTTGTTTCGATACCATCAGGTCTTAGAGGACAAGTGAATCAGGTCGGCATTTGGGCTGGTCTAGCGTCAGCGATAACCTATGGGATTTATTTGTTCTGCTCAGAAAAGCGCTGTTCGCAGCAAAATCCGTACTGGCTATCGGCCGACGTTATTTTAGGGACCGCTATTTTATTTGTCGTTTTAAGTTTAAGCAGTGGATCATTCGATGCTCCTACACATGGAGATGTTTGGGTTTCGCTAGTGATTATTGGCCTATTATGTACTGTCATTCCGATTTTTACGCTACTCTTTGCCGTTAAGACTCTTGGAGCCCGAGATGCCACGATCGTCAGTGCTCTTGAACCGGTAATCACCTTCGGGGTTGGTGCGATTTTTCTAAATGAACCCATTTTGCTGCTACAGGTTCTAGGTGGCTGTATTGTAGTGGTCTCTGTTTTGTTCATTATGGTCCATCAAAGTCCCCCGAAAAAAATTAAAAGTAAATTATTAAATTAAGTTTCCGCTCGGATGAGCTCGGCACCTCTTTTCGGGAATTTGGTCAAAAATAGCCAGAAACTTCTAAATTAGTATTGACAATGTATAAATAAATAATAGGCTTCATCTAAGGATGAGGTATCCCGGGTTTGGCATAGCTTAACGGTGTTATGGGCCAAATATTTGCGATAACTTGGATCACTTAAGAGGCATTCTAATGACTACAAAGAGCTTTACTAAGAAGGTCGCGTCGGTTCTGTGCCTTGGCACCTTGTTGGGATCCGCCGCTATGGGAGATTCCGTAAACGCATACTCGCAAGATAACGAGACTCTGTCGTTGCATACGTTCCACTTCCGTACAGAAGTACTTCCCTGGAAAAAGGTAGCGACCGGGACCTATTTCAATGACAACGGCTCCAAGCTCTTCCTCACCTACCTTACTGGCGAATGCTACTATGGAATGATTAATGGTCGCAGGGTCTATGAAGACAACAACGCGACGGTTTCCTATGATTACCACGTAGAATACGCAAATGGAAAGAAGGGCCACGGCAGGCTCACGGTTGAGTGCGTGCATATTGAAAATGAGGGTTGGAGAGTTAAGGCCGAGAGCAGCACAACGTCCAATGTGTATTATGGTAGGGTGAATTATGTCTCGAACGGCGGCCCAAATGGATACTTGATGACCTGGTACGCGCAAAGCGATATCCAGTGGAAGCTTTGATTTCTTTGTTGCGTGTGCAAGGCTTGGGCAAGAGGGGATTGGAACAATTTATCAAACTCAGGGGTGTTCACCGCGGCTCTGAGCTTTACTTCGTCGGATTCGAGCACAGAACTAGGATTAAGTTGAATTGCTATGCCTCAGTCTTCTGGAAGGGCTCTCCGTTCACGAGACTGCTGCGGACTTGGACCTAGAACTCCCCGGAGTAAGCCACGGCGATGGTGCGTTGATGCAGCTGATGGCTCCAGCATTATCCGAGAAAAGAGCGATCACCTTTGCGGGTCAAAGCTTTGACTCACCTGGAGGTTATCCTAGTGGCCAGAAAATCTCCCTGCCGATTCGTAAAGAGTCCAGCGGCGGTATATCTCGCTACCAAATCCAGGTGCCTAAGGCCAGCGGTGCCATTCTGGAGATCAATGAGAACCCTTGAGAGGTCTAGTGCAATCAACTGGACTCTTTGAGAGATGGTTCGGGGGCTTCTTGTCAAATCTCTTCCAAAAGACGCTGGGCTAGAGCCCGTTTTGCTGCGGGATCAAGCTTTTTAAGTTCGTTCATTAAGACTCGTTCATTTAGGGACTGATTCCAGTAGTCAAGGGATTCGGCGCCGAGGAGAGCCATTTTTCCGACGAATTGTCGGCATAATTCGTTGGTTGGACTCATCACCCATCCAGCCTTACCATCGCGGAGGTAGCGTTCGATTCCAAGGTAAGGTTTATATCCAGTGCCACCACAGGCATGCAGCATTTTGTCGCAAACATGTGCCACATTTTTGGCTGCGACAAATTTGACTTGCCACATCCAGTGCAACAAGGTCGAACGGGGGAGGTTTAAAATATCAGTATGTAAAGACCAATCACAATTTTGGGTGATTTGGTCTAAACATTTGGCCATATGAAAAACAAAGGAGCGACTGGCATTGGTTTCGATAATCGCCTCACCGACACAATCTTGAATCGTGGGATAGTCCGCCACCCTCATCCCCATGTCAGCATGCTTTTTTTGAGTGGTATGGGACTTCGCTATATCAATGGAGCCCATAGCGATCCCGTTCCAGCAGGCCGAGGAACAAAGGAGAAAAAAGGGGTCTACGACTTCGTCGTTTGAACGAGCACCATCACCAAGGGGCCCCACGAGGCGGTTTTGAGACAGAAGCAGGTTGTCGACAAGAAGGCTTCCTGACTGGTTACCGCGAAGACCAAGGCCATCCCACTCACTCGGATTGGTTTTGACTTCATCTTTTAACACAAGGAAACAAGAAAGATCAGCATAGTTGCCATTAAACCCAGGGCTTGTGGTCCACACAATATACCAATCTGCAAATCCCCCCGAGGTTGTCCATGATGCCTTTTTTGTGATCCGCCATTGACCCTCTTCCTCGGCAGCCTCAGATGAAATAGGATACCAAGAATGTGAACCAGTTTCAGGATCGGAAGCAGACAACGTCCCAATGAGTACATCTTTATCAAGACGCCCCAAGATATCGAGAAGGGCAGGATTGCCTTCGGCGCGGAGCAGGACCGCTGCCGTCGCACCCAGATGCATCGTGTAGCACATGGCTGTTGAGGCGCAGCCATACCGAGCGATGGTTTCCACAACCATCGCAGCGCAGATGTGATTTTGGCCTAATCCGCCCCATTTTTGGGGTACAAGTAACCCAAGCAGCCCGAGTTTTGCGAGGCCTCAAAATTTTTTCTGGGAAAGATTAGATCTCGATCAGATTCAATCGCATTAGCCCGTAATGATGTTTGGGCTAACTCAATCAACTGCCTTTGCATTTCCTTTTGTTCTAAGGTTAAGGTCCATTGGGGATCGAATTCATAGCCGAGGCCCCAGAATGGTTTATTTCCCCACATTTTTTGATCACTCTGCATGATTGGCTGCTTTACACTGTTAGAAAATATTTTTGTTTATGGAAACGATACGGGAACAGATGCGTAAAAACCCATTTAGTAGCATAGAACTCTCACTTGTAAGGTATCAAATCACTTCACAGGGTATTATTCACCATTCAATCGATTGACCCTGAAAGTCAAAAAACTTGCCTGATTTTTGGAATGTCAGGTTATCGATAACTTTTATGAGCCCCCTGCAAGACTCCTCGACTGAAGTCGGAGCAGAAGATCCACCCATTTCTGTTTTGACCCACCCTGGATGGAGGACTACCGAGACGATGTCCTTATGGTCCACGGCAAAGCTACGGCACCACATATTAAGAGCTGCTTTTGACATCCGGTAGGCGTAGTGGCCTCCGGATGAGTTGTCACCGATCGAACCCATCTTGCTGGTCATCGTCGCAACGACTGGACGACCCGACCGTCGCAGCAGTGGCAAAAGAGTCTGGGTGACCAACATAGGACCGATGGTATTGACCTGAAAACTCTTTTGTATTTGATCTACCTTAAATCCAGACTCGATGTGAAAATCATCCACATAGACTCCAGCGTTATTGATTAACACATCGATGGTCTGGTCTTCAATGCCTCCGACTCCCTTAGCCATAGCAGAAATGGAGGTCGGTTTCTCCACATCAAGCTCCAGTAGTATACAGCCACCTTTAAATTTTTCTTTAAGCGTCAGGAGTTCGTGGCTTGCCGCGAGGTTGCGGGTCGTGGCGTATACAGTGTGGCCCTGGTCAAGGAGCAGTTTGGTCAGACCGAGTCCAATGCCGCGGTTAGCACCGGTAATCAAGTAGGTTCGCATCCGGGGTGGCTCCTAAGGTAAATAAAAAACAAAAGGGACTGACTCAATGTTCGACCGATATGTGCTCTATTCTGCACCAGAAACAGTTACTGGTATTTTGGAATCGTAGGGCAGGCCGTCGACTGTCGCGCCGACTTCGATCTCCCACGGTCCACCCATCGTAAAATATACGTTTTCTACGGTCAAAACTGACGGGTCTTCTGGGGAAACGATGACTTTTTGTTTGTCCGTATAAGTTCCATGACCCATGGTGGGCATCCAAGGTTTAAACTTAGAAATCGTGACTTTTTCAACTTTAGATTGATCAGAAACTGCGAATTTAAGTTTGGCATTTAGGAAGTTTTCAGCTACAAGATTCGCCGTCCAAGTCAGGGAAAGTGTAATCTTTCGATTGGGGTCTAAATCAAAAGAAGCCTGATCATTGGGTTTTGGATCGTCACCTTGTTTTGAACATGCCCCTCCTGTAACGGCCACCAGTCCGCCCAGCAAGCCCGAAAAAAGAATTCCTCTCGAAAAGCGAAACAACGTCTTCATTCTATATCCCTTCGTCAAAGCTTTAAGTGGTCGCCCCATGGTCTGAAATAAAATCTAACTTTGATTCTTGCGCAAAAAAGCCGACCTTAGCGTCGCGGTTTCTACAGCACTCATCAGCATGGCCCTAAGTCCCCGGTCTTCTAGTTCATGGATTGCATTGATCGTCGTTCCTCCAGGAGTGGTGACCTGTTCTCGAAGGACCGCTGGGTGTTGTTTAGTCTCTTTGACTAACCGAGCTGCACCTAAGACGGTTTGTGTGGCCAATTTAGCGGCTAGTTGTCTAGGGATTCCCATTTTAACGCCGCCATCGGTGAGCGCTTCGATCACCATATAAATATATGCAGGGCCCGAACCCGACAGACCCGTGACCGCATCCATCAGAGATTCTTTAGTCCAGTCAGCTTCGCCGATGGCACAAAAAATAGCATGGGCGATCTTGAGATGATCTTGGGAGGCTTGTTGGGTGGCGCACATCGCTGTCGCTGCACAATGGATAAGCCCGGCGATATTGGGCATGGCTCTAACGATGGTCCCGGAAAATTGGCAGGACTTGGCGAGATCATCGAGGGTGATTCCTGCCAAAATACTGATGAGCACCTGGGTGGGGGCGAGTTTCCCTGCGAGTTGTCGACCCACTTGGCCTAGGTCTTGGGGTTTGATGGCAAGCAGGACCACGTCGTAGGATAAGGTATCCGCTCCTAAATCTAAAACGGGTTTCACTCCGATGGTCGCGGCTAGCTCAGTGAGACGCTGCTCGTGGGTGTCAAAGGCGCTAACTGCAAAGACCGGATTTTTTGATTCGCAGAGTCCTTTAGCAAGGGCCCCGCCCATATTGCCGACGCCCACAATAAGAACCTTAATAGACTTATGAGCTGAATTGGCCGTACTATCCATGGAACCGACTCCTCTACACCCGTAGGTGATGGTGTCCCGTAGAGCTTTCTACAGAGCTTACTGTCGGTAGGTCGGCAGCGGGACTATTGTCCCATAATTTTACCCACAAGCTCAACACCGAACTGCTTTTCAAGCTGGGTTAGGCAGCCTTCCCAGGCATTGAGATCGGTTTTGTCAATCTGTACGATCTGCACGCCGAGTTCCTTAAAATTTCTTTATCCATACTCTTGACTAGTTCTCTTTCACTGTGTACGTTTCTTTCCAGATAGGAGTCACGCCAAAATGTTAATGGGGCTCGAAGCTGCTCATAAAAATCTAGATTTATCTTGACAAACCTATGCTATTTGCATAGGTTTCACTCCATGAAACTTAAGCTTACAGAAGCAGCAAAACATATAGGCGTCCACCCAGATACCCTTAGGCGCTGGGCC
>JBGSUI010000039.1:0-3858 GCA_041736175.1 Oligoflexales bacterium
CGACTTTGAGGAGTATTGGGCCTTCCATACAGCTGCCGAATACGAAAGGAACCATCGAAAGCTATACTTAAATCCTGAAATAATCGAAAAACGCCATCTACGTCTCGTAAAATGACCGTCGCCCTAAAAGAGCCGCACCCCGTCGATTTCCCCACTTGGCGAGCCCCTCTCATGACGAGTGGCTTGCGATGAGGAAATTGGATCCACTCCGTGAGGTGTTTTTCAGCTTGTCGATAAAATTCCAAATAAAGGCCCTCGATGGGTGTAGTCCGCCAAGATAACTATAGTTATCTATCTATGATGCCATAATATACCCTTAGTTTCTATCTTAAATAGTGAAAAAATACCCTTAGTTTCTCGCCTTTCTGCTTAGATGACCTGTCCCTACGTAAAAAACACAAAAATTATGACTAGATTTAGCCAGTAAACCCTCGCCAGCTAGCCTCAGGAGCCCCCCCAATGTGGATGCCGCGCCAGGAGGTTAGAGATTTTTGGAAGGTCCTTTGATAAGTCTCTTATTTCCATGATGTCGCCACTAATTGATTTTATGCTGCCAATGCCGAGTTTTGCTTTATGCGGCTTCATCATCAGGAGCATAACGAGTCTCATTGATCACTCGACTTGCTTCGGGCACTCTTCCATGGGGCTTTCCGCCCTTGAGCATGTTGCGAGCAGACCCTGGACGCCCGAGCTCCATCCCAAGACGTTCCATAATCAAAATGCAAAGAGTTGACTTCATCGCTTTACCTTTAAAAAGATTGGTCACTGAACCTTTATGCAGCCCTAGCAGTTTACCAAACTCGCTTCGATTGACATCAAGAATATCCTGAATTCCTCTTAGCTCGAGGACAGAGATAGTTTTCTCGCCATTTAAAATAGGTCGATAGGATTTCGAGAAGAAATCAAGAGCCAATTCTCGTTCCATCCGTTTTAGTTCTGACACAAAAATGCTATAGTCTTGACCTTCTAAGTCTTCCTGACTGCGTATCTTACGACTATTTAGATTGTCAGGAATACTGAGTGTTACTGCACTAAACGTCTTCTCACCGAAGACACTTTGATATCTAAAATGATTAACGGTCACTGTTTTCATCATTTACCTCCCGGAATGCGTGAATGATCACTATGATATGGCCGGACTTATTTTTTTCTAAGATGATGGCAATCTCTGTTTTCCTAGAGTCATCGTCTTTGCAAATCCAAAGAAACGAGTTCGGTTGGGCTGTTGTGTAATGATTATCCTTAAGGATTCCTGGTCCTCTAAGCAGCCGTACAAGTTCCAAGGAAGTAAACTTTCTCTCTGGGTGATCTTTCCATGCATGAGGCCGGACGCTTATACACTCATCTAACGCTTTGTTTTCAATAAGAAGTTTTCGCGCATCCTTGAGCTTCATCCTCACTAAACTCCTTAACGGCAAGTTGTCTGGTACAACTTTAGGGTTCAATATATCTGAAGGCGGGTCGTTCGATCAACCCCTTTTTGGGGTCTCACAGAAAGACATTCATAAAAACTCATGGGCCTTAACCATAGGAAGTCAATCTGACTGTGAGTCGCTCTACTAGTGACTAATCTTTAAACACCGATAAAAATCTCAGAATAGGAAGTGCAAGGTTACGGGTGTCTAGCTACCTGGCAATAGGAAGGCTTACTTCTGCTAACTAGGAAGGTATTTATTTATTAATTTCATAATCTTATATAATTTATATAAATATTTATATACAAATTCCGATAAATAAGGCATACCATCTTTAGTAGGGAGGTGGTCGCGTGCGGAAAAAGATACTATGGATGGGAAGTTCGCTGAAAGATCTACGAGAAATGTCAGACGATTTGCGCGAAGATATTGGTCAAAACTTAGGTTTGATTCAAGGTGGTTTCCCACCTAAGGACTTCAAGCCGATGCCATCTGTCGGCTCAGGAGTGTACGAAATCCGAGCAAAAGCAAAAGACAACATAGCTCGTTGCTTTTATGTAACAAAAATTGATGATGTGGTTACAGTTCTTCACTGTTTTATAAAAAAAACCCAAAAAACTTCAATGCGAGATATCGAGATCGGAAAAAAACGCTACGAAGAATTGATGAGGAAATTTAAATGAAATTTGAAATCACAGAGGGAGATGTGTTTGACGCTATTTTCCCTCCCGAAAAAGCACCAATAGTCAAAATGAGATCGGCACTGCTGACTATGATTCAGGATTATGCTAGGGAGAAAAGTCTTACACAACACCAACTTTCAAAGCTTCTGGATGTGCCTCAGTCACGTGTAAGCGATCTCATGCGAGGCAAGCTATCAAAGTTTAACTTGGAAATGCTTTTGACATTCGTATTTCGGCTCGGTCTAACTGTGGAGCTAACCAAAGTTGCTTAATGGTATGCTGCTAGGATTCGACTTTAATCCCGCAGCGTTTAGAGGCTACGCAGAAATGAGCAGGTAGATCAACCGTCGAATCCCGTCGAGACCGCTCAAAATCATGCTCCTTGCCTCAGGAGCCCCCCCAAAGTAGTCCTGAAACCCACCCGTCATAACCACACAAAACAAATGACTTAAAAGGACGATTTTCAAACCCTCCTAAAGTTTGGAGCTGGCACTGCCGAATGCCGTGGATATGGACAGTGTCAGAGGAACTGATTTTTTTCTACATAGGAGTCTCTCGTGAAAAAACAGTATCGACAACGGACGACGCAAAACCTTTGTTTATATACAAATGCTGGTGAGCTGCTTGGCTCCCCGCGGTCCCTTCCGATGATGCTTATCTTATGGACTCTCAGCACGCCAACGGCCAACGCCATCGATCTGAGCTACTCTGGAAGACTCGCCGAAGAAAGCGGCAAGTCTTTCGAGGGGCCCCTTTCCATGAAAGTCCAATTTTACACAGCTCCTACAGGAGGGGACCCCATAGGACCTACCCTAGAATTTCGCGATACCGAACTCCGGGACGGTGTGTTTCAGCTCACCTTGAGCCTGACCCCAGCCCAGGTCAACGAGATCTTTGGAGATGGCCTCAAAGCGGTCTATATCCAGGTGGAAGCCCAAAGCAGGATCTTTGAAAGGCAGCGCTTTATGGCAGTCCCCACAGCCCTCAAAGTCCCTGTGGACCAGTCTACCCTGACCTTTAACGGCGAGGGTAAACTCACGGTTGATTCCATCAGCATCTCCCAGGTGACAGGTCTCTCAGCACTCCTAACTGGCAAGGCAGATACTGCATCCCTGTCGAGTGTCAGCGCGACCACGATCAAACCAGCCAACAACCTCTCCGATCTCTCAGACCCTACCGCAGCCCGCACCAACCTCGGTCTCGGGTCTCTGGCCACCAAGACGACCATCGGGACCGCAGACCTGGACAGTGGCGCGGTCACCGATGCTAAGATCGCCTCGATCACAACACCTGGAAAAGTCTCAGGGGACGCCATCACCTCAGGCACCATCGGTGGGACGGCTACCTTTAGCGGCTCTGGCGGGATCACCACAGCGGGGAGCATCGCCGGGTCTGCAAACTTTTTAGTCAACCCGTCCGCGGGGACTCCCTCCCAGCTGCGTTTTGGGGACGGGGACAACTCTAACTACGTCGCCCTCCGGGCACCCACGACGGTCTCATCCGATATTATCTGGACTCTTCCCGCAGTGGATGGTGGTAACGGCCAGGTCCTAGCGACCAACGGCTCAGGCACCCTGAGCTGGGCGAGCCCCGCAGGAGCAGGCACCGTGACCAGTGTGGGGATCACCGCTCCCGCCGCTGGGATCGCAGTCTCAGGAGGTCCTGTCACTGGTGCGGGATCAATGACGCTGAGTTTATCTGACGATTTGGCTGCTGTGGAAGGAATTTCCGGTACTGGGAGCGTGGAACGCACCGGTGCC
>JBGSUI010000093.1:0-2639 GCA_041736175.1 Oligoflexales bacterium
GTATTACCAGACTATAACCGTGAGCAAAAAAACCTCCTTTCGATCCCCCGCTGCATTGAGAGCAGGCGAGCTTCCCGGCTATAGAGGCATTTAATCAAAAAAAAGATCGGAAATCATACCCGACTGTGGAAAGGACACAAAAGGCCCTAAAGGAATGCCTAATGCCAGCGACTCCAAATGAATAATCACCAACGGACAAGCGTCCCATCAACACGGTTCAAAAACCAGGCTACCGTATCACCTATCCAGGTGATCGACATAACTAGGACCACATACCGAGCATGGGACGAAACAGCCTAGCTAAGTTACAGAAATCACTGATCGAGTTGGAACTCGCTCATACAATTCTGACTCGTTTTGCTCATCAGCCGAAGTACTCGCAGGTTCTGATGGCCACTTATTTGCAGTCTCACGAGCCGCCAGACGACCCAAAGTGCTTTCGATGGATCGCTTTAATTTTTCGATAGCGCCATCGATCGCTTGATTCAAAGACTCTGCCTCTTGAGTTACTGCTGTCGGTTGGCGACCGTTTAATCGCGCCTCGATCATGCAACGTTTATCGCTATGACCTTCCCTGTCACTATTCTCGTCGCTGAGGTGGACCTCCACTCTCGAAATTTGACCGCTAAATCGGTTCAGCTCAGTTTCCACTAATTCCTCAATCTTCGCAGTGAATTTTTCGCGACCTTCGATGTTATGGTCAGTATTTATTTGGATTTGCATATGTTCCCCTCAATCATTTGTTAGCTTAGTATCGATAGGTTGCCGCAACCCCTGTCCGGGTCTTCATAAGTTCGCTGGGTATAATCATGACTTGTCCGCCCTTTTTTGTGACCAGCTCACCGAGATCGTCGAGTAAGTCATCGGTATCTGGAGCGCACATGTTGCCAAAATCTATTTTACCAGTATGAGCATTGAGATGACCAGGAATTCGTCGATCAGAGTCAATGATCAAAGTCGAGACCCGTCCGGAACAGGCTGCTTGCGCAATCTGCTCCAGGTCGTCACTACCAATTCCGTCGGTACGCGCTTGCTCGAACTCTCTGCCAAAAGAAGTCAATCGCGCCTTGTATCCTGGCTCAAAGATTTCCCAAGCGCGAACTCGAAGTTCTTCTTGAGAAATAGAGTCGGGATTAAACTTGATACCCTGGGCTACCAGAAATGAATTGTGACTCACTTGATGGAATAATTTATGATGCTCTGGCAATGCCGCTAGAATCAACGGTAGATTGGACTGGCTGGAATAGTGTTTTAGCATTGCCCGGTCGACGGCACGGAAAAATCTTTCCGTGTCGACGTCTAGCTCGTCGGATTTCCCGCCATGGCTATGATGCATTGGTGAACTCGTCCCTCCAACTCCGCCGTAAGAAGCTACGGTTTGATGCGGTTCAGTTAGCTCTCTACCCAGAGCCTCCGCAATCGTCTTTGGAACTTCTACTACCAGATCAACTTGCCGAAGGCCGTGGCGGTTACCCTCAAACAAAGTGATCATATCGCGGCTCAAGCCTAGGACCTGATAACGGTCAATCGATTGAAGGAAACGCAATAATGGTTTGATATGAAAGGTGTCAGCAACAATGGCCAATTCAGGCACTTGCTGCGAAAGCGTAAATATTCGAAAAAAGTTTGGACAACTTAGGACAGCCAATCCATCAAGGGTGTGGTTCCAAAACTGGGAGTCACTCGCAAGCTTTTCGAAGGGCTCCAAAAATTGTTGAACATCCACCGGTTGATACTTTGCAGACAGAGATCTCTGCAATTTCTTCATGAGATTGCGAAATCTGATCGGATCCTCTTGATTGTCTGGATGTCGTCGATCTGTGGATTGATAGAGCGACAAACAAGGCGCCTGTTGAGCCGAAGAGAGCTCAGCGATAGCCGCGTTTGTGATGCTTTCACTTTTTTTGTCCGCATTGAACATAAGTTTACCCCTTATAGATTCTCTTACTGAGAAAACGACCCATTCCAACCCTTTCTCGAAAAGACGAGTCGGCCCAATAGAAATTCACGCGCATTCCGCCCTAAAGTAGCGCACAGTTACTAAGGGAGAACCTGCAAGAATCGGTCCACAGCAAGTCCAAGACTTTCCTTCAGTGGAGTGTTCTGATGATTCGTATGAAAGGCGTGATGTTTATTGTCCAATCGATAGGAGGATGTACACCATCGCCCGGGTTTTTTAGGTCGAGTCAGAATTTGCGCAAAGGCTGAAAAGTCTCAGTGCCGATCCTTCGATAATAGGGCCAGTAGAGGCGTCTGACACAAATAGATGCCGCCGCCCAGCGCCATATAGTACTTTTAAGGCTGCGATCTTAGTATAAAACAAACTCACGACTACCCGTGCACAAAGGTCTCGGTCGAGTACCTTTGCGGTACATGTAGGAAGCGACTTCATGTCAGGTCGCGAAAATTCTTCGTTTTATGGAGCCTTAGGAATCACATCGGACGGAAGCGATGGCTATGTGGCCGATGGGAGTAACCATCGCCTTAAAATTATTCGGGTGCAGTAGATTTTTTACAAGCATATTCCTTGTAATTATAGGAATATAAATATAATCTTCGCATAGAATACTCCCGAAGTTAGCCGGACTTATTTAAAGTGTTGCCTGTATCGGAGGATTGCTATGCCAAATGGTTGTGGT
>JBGSUI010000108.1:0-4900 GCA_041736175.1 Oligoflexales bacterium
GGCGCTCAATGACCATGAGCTGACTAGCGGCACAGGCTTACAAGTGCTTGTCGGACCCTACTGGATCGATGTTTCCATCGAGCATAATGGATCGGAATACTATGCCATTCCCCTTGCTGTCAGACTACATACTGGACTCAATGCAAGAATTTAGGAAAAGGTGGTCATATCGGGTGGCGCGACTGAAAAATCAGGCGCGCCTTTTTTAGGTCGTTTTTGTCTCCTTTGGGATGAAACAGGATGTCTCATTGGGACTGAAACGCAACAGATGTGGATCCAATCTCCATAACATCGGTGAGCATGCCGTCCACAGAGCGCGTTGCACGGTCGACTTCTGAGACGAGGAAGGCCAGGTTTTTTTTGAACTTGTTGGGGTCAGCGGAAGTGGCTTGGAGCAGGTTAAGGCCGGTTTTGAGCATGGAGAAGGGCTTGCGGACGTCGTGGGCCAGCATCTGGGTCATTTGGGCGATGGCCTCGGTTGTTTTTGCTCTTGCTTGGACTTCGCCTTTTTCTCGTTCACTGTTTCTAATCCCGAGTGCTAAAGTTGTGACCTCTCTAACCAGGCGATTGACCAACAGAGTCATCCTTTTTTGCTCACGGGAACTGAACCTGTCTTTCGTTATCGTGCCATTGTGGGCATCTTTGTTGCTGCTGGGGCCACTTCCCTGATATGAAATCATTTCCTCAGAAAATGCTTCAATCTCTTCGATACATTGATCGAGTATTGAAAACTCCCTTTTCAATACGAAACGACTCAGAAGAAAAACAATCAACAAAAGGATTAAGAGTCCAGCACCTAAAAAAGCCGCTAGATATAACGTCGGACCCATCCATGCATCGTCGTTTACCGAGATAAAAATTGAGCCCCATTTGCCACCAGATTCATCTTTTACCTCTAATTCTTCTGCATCGCTTGAAAGTCTACCTATTTCAACTAGAGTCATTCCACTTGGAGTCATCACCTTGATGCCATCGAATAATCCTGTACCCAGCGCCATCATCGCGACGTTTTTAATAGGCACACTGTCAGATGCGATAAAATGACTCAAAAGACTGACCGGAAGCGATTGACGCCATGCCGATACCTGTTTTTGCTGCATAGCCCTCACTGTGATACCTGTTCCCAGCGTAGCCACCATTACAACAATCAATGCCAACGCAACAGTAAGGGGCGTTAGAACTTTGTTAAGCTTTTTGTAAATTGAATTAGGTTCCATGGAGACCTCTTTTAGCACTGTTGTGACACCACTGAAAAAAGAAAAAAATCAATTGAACGACACCAGCTCCCACAAAGAGCATCGGAAAGCTACCTAAAGAAAAAGCCATGTAGAGCACCAGTGGCGAAATAGCCATAGCGAAAGGCAATCGCCATTTTTTCATAGCTAATGCAGCCGCCAATTGTGTGCCGTATTGCGTCATCGAAATGACTGTTAGAAGATAAAAATTTTTGTCAGTATTTTTCATAGGTCTAAGTCTTCTGGTACACGAGCGTTGACCGACCACCGCCTTGTTGATGAGAGGTATCAACTCGGCGGAAACCAATTTCACTAAAAAGTTGGTCGTACCCGGTATAGGTACGTTCTTTACCACCGGATAAAGCCATCATCATAAGATCATAGCAAGCACCCTTGACTCGAAACTTATCTAATGGCTTTTCAAGCACTACAAATTGGCCGCCTGGAGCTATCAAAGATTGCAAATTCTTAATAATTCCAGTCGCCACATCATCTTCCCAATCATGAAGGATCCATCCTAAGATGATGGCATTAAAGCTTGTTTTATCTAAAGAACCTATCTGCTCTTCGTTACTAAAATCAGCAAAATTCCAATTGATCTGCCCAAAATGATTGCCGAAAAACAATCTCCTTAGGCTATCTAGTGGCCTTTGGGATGATGGGTGATCTAGCACATGAAGCTGAGATCCAGGTTGAAAGTATAGAAGATTAAATAGAAGAGCCTGACCCAGGCCGCCTCCTGCATCCAAAACCTTTTCTGGGCTGTATTGTGACAAATAGCTGCCCAAAGGACTGTTATTGACAGGGTAACTCATTGCAAAACTAAGGGCGTGGAGCTTCATGATTTGATGGAGCTCCTCATAGTGATCGAAATGTCTAGGATGAGGCAGGTTAAAAACTAAATCAGCGATCGATGATCCCCGTAACAATGCTTTGTTCAAATTGTCTACTGTCAAAAAATTCTGAACAACATATTTGTAAAAACACAAGGCAATTTGTTTTTCAACGCCTTCGTATGACGATTTGTCCTGTTCATACCACCTAGAAGCATCGCCATGCTTTACGCAAAAAAACTCAATCTCGCCTACAATAGGATCTAAATCTTGATCTATGGTGTTTGGGTTGCTAATAAATTCATGCAGTCGATCATTTTTGAAATTATCTAATCGATCCTTCCGAACATACTTAGCAAGACCTTCGTGGATTTTATCTTTGGCAACAAGGTCGCATTCCATAAGACCAAATATAACCCGAGCAGCAACCTCGGGTGACCAGTTCATTTGCTGGCTGAGATCATCGACCGTAAAGTTATTAATCCGCACTTTCAAAAATATTTCGCTATATTCGGAGATCTTTAACTTCACAAATTCAGTTAAATCAGTTCTTTTAATTCCCTGTACCATAGAATCTAATTGCATTTTTTTCCTCGCTGAATTTTTTCGAGGTAAGAGAAAGAATTTGGGCTGATAAACATTCCGACAGGATTTTCTTTTATTTCAAGACAGGACTTAATAAAATTAACAGTGCCTATATAATAAATCGGAATGACAATGGCTTCTTGAAAAATATCTTGATTGATCGATCGATAGATTTCAAATCGGTCGGTGAGATTGGGGCGATTCATTGCTAGATGGATTTGCTCTTGATAGTAACTTTTAGTATAAAAAAAGTAAGGCTCTTGTGTCCCTGGGAGGAATCGTCGCAATACGGTTCCGGCGTCTCTCGACGGGAAGACAAATAGTTCTACATAGGCTGGGGTTGATTTGGCGCCGCGCCTTGGCCCCATTTCTTTATAACTTGGTTCGTACTGAAATTTGGCATCAATTTGAACCTCTGCGAATGCTTGCAAAATTTTTGCCTCTTCGCATGGGGATTCACGGTCTTTGTGTTCATAGATTGTGAGTGAATGGCGCTTTTCAATTTTTAGGTCAGATTTTTTCTGGATATTTGCGGTAACAGTTGTTTTTAAACTAGATAGGCTACCCCCTACTCCAGGGGGAATAAATCCTCTGGCCGCAATGGACCCAGGATTGCAAGACTCTATGTTGAGTTCATGAATCCGGTCTCGGATCCTTTGGCGCACTTCTATAGAGGTGAATGGCTTAAATTCTGGATTTAAAATGAGCGTCTGAGAGACTGTGGGGGAATGGTAGTATTTTTGGTAGCTATCGTTGGATATTCGTTGTCCCGTCGAAGAGAGATACATGGCAGCTAAGTCGAAATTTTTTTGTTTTAGGACAGTCGCTACGGTTTTTTCTTCTACGTAGCTGAAAGTTATTCGTGAATGCTTCGCCATTCGAAGCGGATTCTTGATAGCCTCATTCGGTACAATGGAAAGTTGTCTATCATTTTTAGTGCTAATCTGGTAAGGACCACTTCCAATAGATCTACCGTCTTTTGTTTTTTTAAATATGAGGACTGGATGAGAGGCCAAACGATATAAAAAGCTGGTTGGCTGATATTTAAGTCGAAAAGAAATTGAGCGCTCCTGGCTATTTGCAGAGACTTCAGGGGTAGACGGAGCAGCACCCGTGCATCCTTGCAGATCTTCCAAAAGATCTCTGATTTTGCTGGTTTTTGAGCAAAGCAGCATAAATGTAGCCACAACATCATCAACACTCACCGGGCTTCCATCAGAAAAGATGCTCTGATCATCAATGACCACTTTAAGGATTTTGGAAGCTGGATCAAACGCCCAAGATTTAGCTAAGGATGGCGCGATGGCTCCATCTTCGTTAAGCTTGAATAAGCCCTCAAAAAGAAGTGGAATAATAAATCGTTCTTGGGCAATGGTGACCTTATCAGGATCCGTATTGATGATGGGGTTAGGTATGGCAACTTTAAGGTCTAAGTGTTCAGCTTCCGCAAAGCTTGTCTTAGGGCAAAAGGTAAAGATGAGAATGATCGATGTTACGAAAGCTTTCAATGTATAGCGCTCCTAATCAGTTTTGATTCGTCTTCATTTAATTGTTCGGAAAGATCGTTGCACCCGAGAATTAATTGAGCCCATTTTTTTGACTCTTCGATTCTATTTTGCGAGATATATAATGAAATTAATTCTACGATTGGACTGACTGCTAAATCATCTGATTCGATACTCAGTAGAAAAGAATGTTCTGCCTTTTTTTGTTCGTTTAGATTTAAATAGGCTTTTCCTAAAAAATAGGAATTCATGGCCATTGCCGGCGGACCTAATAAGACTGATTGCCTAAAGCTCTCTACTGCGTTTTTCCAATCGGAGCGTGCAAAATAAATCAAGCCTAATTCGCTATAAGCCGTGGAATCGTGTGGATCAAGTTGCCTCATTTGATCGAGACAGACATGTTGCAATTCAATATAACCAGTAGCTCTTGTCCTTTTGGACTCTGACTGCAATTGGGTCGCTAGGAGTTCTGGCTTCAAGAAAAAACTTTGAGAAATTTCTGCCGTTTCTAAATCATTTGCGAACTTATTAGCCTTATACATCAACTCGTTTAAGGTAGAAGCATCTAGCCCTGGTGGCTGGCGAGAAATAAAGATTTTAACAGGCCTTTCCGACACTTTTACCTACATGATTAATAAATATTCAATCATGACTACATGTTATGCTGCGATTTTAGGTTCAAAATCCTCCTGCACCGTCTTTTTCTTAGCTGTGGCTCTGGTAGCCTTATTGCAATTTCGCT
>JBGSUI010000111.1:0-44940 GCA_041736175.1 Oligoflexales bacterium
CATACTGGACTCAATGCAAGAATTTAGGAAAAGGTGGTCATATCGGGTGGCGCGACTGAAAAATCAGGCGCGCCTTTTTTAGGTCGTTTTTGTCTCCTTTGGGATGAAACAGGATGTCTCATTGGGACTGAAACGCAACAATAGCCCTTGGGGCATTTATGACGCGGGAATTTATGGAGGGGGATCAGGGACTGGCTTTTGGTAATAGGATGATGTTTATGAAAAAATCTAAATCTAGCACCACGGTCACTGCTGGAACATTACATATGTGCGGTAATAACTATTACAAGCAGACCGGATTAAACCAAACCTACAGTAGCCCGGTACAGCTCGGTACCGCGACCAATTGGAGTCAGGTCGCGATAGGTTCCCGGCATGGCATGGGAATTCGCAAAGATGGCACTTTGTGGGCGTTAGGCGGATTGAATGACTTTGGAGGGCTGGGTCTAGGGAATACCAGCCCTCGAAGCAGTCCCGTTCAGGTTGGTTCACTCAGCACGTGGGCCACTCTTGATATAGGCAATAATTTCGGCGGCTGCTGTGGTCCGTATTCCTATAATACCATTGCCACCAGGATCGATGGAACTCTTTGGACCTGGGGCCCAAATTCCTCGGGACAACTCGGTATTGGCTCATTTACTTCTTATAGTAGTCCAGTTCAGGTCGGAAACCTATCGGTTTGGAGCATGGTTGCCGCAGGAATTAGTCACTGTTGTGCGATCCAAACCGATCAAACCTTGTGGGCTTGGGGAAACAACTACCAGGGCCTCCTTGGTCTGGGGAATACCACAGATAGGAGTAGTCCCACTCAGGTCGGTACTTTGAGCACTTGGGCAGCCATAGCTGCCGATGCTTCTAATATTTTTGCGATTCGTACCGACGGGACATTATGGGGTATGGGTCGAAATATCTTTGGGCAATTAGGGACTGGTGACACAATTGCACGGAGTAGCCCCACCCAAATCGGTAGTTTAAGTCAATGGAAAAAAGTCTCGTTTGGCGGTATGCATGTTCTGGCTACTCGCGTCGATGGCACGCTCTGGTCATTCGGTTATAACAACTCTGGGGCATTGGGTGACGGTTCAACGGTTTCCCGTAGCTCGCCGGTGCAAATCGGCAGCTTGAGCAACTGGCAGCAAATATCAGCTTTGGTGTATAGTAGCGCTGCTATAAGATCCGATGGTAGCGTGTGGGTTTTTGGGTCTAATGGTTATGGTCAACTCGGTCTAGGTGATATAATAAGCCGGAGCAGTCCTGTTCAGGTGGGTGCGCTTACCCAGTGGATTTCCCTCGCAAAAAAAGGCAGTTCGTTGGGTCTCATCAAAGGCTGAACCACGATCATTGAGCGAACCAAACAGGTCGGAACCCGCAACGTAATCGGGGTTGATGGGATAGGACCCGTCTGAGTGCTGCAGGAACCAAGCACAACACCTGTCAGCCAGCGCCTCTACACAGACCATGCTATTAAGCGGCCCTTTTACGACCGAAAAAGTGTGACTTGAGCATCTATCACACTCGACGTGGCCAGGAATTGAGAAGACAGTAACGGCCCTTTTTGGTTTAGATCAACCATCGGCCGGCAAAGTATGCTTAGATGCGCTGCTAATAAATTCGACACCAGTCCAAAATCTAGTCTTTTTTTATAAAAAAAATCTAATCTATAGTCATTCAAATGATTGACCGACTTTCCTCTCTTTTTTGAGATTTAAGCCCTACCGTTGGCATTGAATCCTTTCCACTTTAACAACAAGACTCGGTCCTATGCACACCTTTTGTAAGGATTCCCAAATGTTAACGTCTTCCATTTGGAATCTCAGGTATTTTTTTTGTCACTCACCCTGCGACAATCTAGACGGTAGCCTTGTGTAGATTCCTTTCTAGCAAGCATGTCAAGGAACTTTTCGATTGATGAGTAAAAGGTGGCACGGTCGTTGCTTAGATTGCTCCTTATGTACATGTTCGGGCATTTAATAAACAAACAAGGAATTATAATGAAAATTAAATTTAAAATTGTCAATCTATTAGTACTGGTCGTAACCTTTTCCTCATGTGGAAAATCTAATGCACCTTCTAGCGACTTGAATCTTGTGAATGGCACTGTCGACTATAAATCTTCGCCAGGGGTCATAGGACTTTACATTAAAAGAACTGGCCACGGTAAACAAGAATGCACAGGAACGATTGTTAGGCATGACTTAGTGTTAACTGCTGCCCATTGTATATTAGAAGGTGTTGAAAACGTAGTCTTCCCATTTCGAAATTTGGCAGACGAAGGTGATCTAACAGGACTCGAATCAAGGGGGTTAAAGTCTAGCTTATTTGTGACTCACCCAAAATATCAAGAAGTAGATCATAGAAATTTGTACTCGTTTTTGAAAGCTGACGTTGCCTTTGTGATCTTTGAAAAAAATACCTTTATTAACTGGGCCAAACCATTAGTCATCTCAGAAAAATCTCCGAATCCAGGTGATTCTGTTAAATTAATCGGATACGGTCATGCAAGTATAAGTGAAGGATTAAAGTTCGGTATTCGAAGAAGCGGTACCGCTAAAGTCAATAGGATCCTATCAGATTTTTCAAATGCAATCCGTATAGGGCGCACATGGGGAAGTAGAGATGCAGATCCCCAAGAAGGGGATTCGGGGGGACCCATGTTAAATGAGAAGGGCGAAATCCTTGGCACGCTTACGGGCGGTTGGGATGCCAATCATTATGTCAACTTAAATGATAAAGGTATTAAAGCATTTATAGCTAGAGTGATGAGAGATCCTAATCCTACTAAGTCGACCGGTCAAAATATCGATGCAGTAAACTTTGAGGATACTACTGGAATCAAGCAAGATTTGACTAAGAAAAATGCGCCGAAACCAAGTGTTCCTGACGAACTATAAAAATTAGAGAGGGGCACACTTGCTGGTCCGATGCCCCGTGGATTGAAATTTCACAGTCGTTCCCATAAAAAGAAGGAGGTTTTTCCATGAAAAAGCACCCTGGAAGTGGGCCCGGTCAAACCTGCCTATTGAAACTGGGCGATTGGTTGCCGACGAATCCCTAGGACCTGGGCTGTCGGGCTTAAGGCCATGACCGATCAACGTGGAGGGAATTAAATGAAAATGCTATCGACCCAATCGCCTTTTTGGACCGTCCCGATGGTCTTAGGAAGCCTAGCGAGTGCCGCTTTTATGGGATGCCGCAAGAGCCGGTTTTGGGATGATCAACCAGCTCATCAGGAGTCTAAGTCCGTCCCATCTACGCCAAATACAAACAAAAATTTGCAACTCACCTCTCCATCGGCAAACGGCCAAGTCGAGCTAAACGTGATCCCTTTGGGGTCATGGGGATCATTCGGAGCTTTTTGGCGGGCTAAAAACCTCGCGGAAGAGACTCCTACTTCTCTGTTGGTTTTTGAGGATCTCTTAGATTCCCACGACCCTATGACCATGTCCACGAGTCCTATCTCAGGAGAACCTAAGGAGCCCGCTCAGGCTCCAACGGTCGACAAGGATCCGCGAGCGCTGAGCCAGCCTGAGGGGATCGTCTTTAATATTAAAAAAATGGAGTTTATCAGTGACGAAAATCTGGCATCCCAACGCCCACCTGACGAACCAAAACTGTCGAGCCGCGGCTTACGATCTTCATCTGTTGAACACCGAGAGAGTCATCCGTGGGTCCTTAAGTTAAACCCAAGCGTGACCAAAGATCTGGTCGCTGTTTATGCCCTGCCTGACGACGAGGTTTTTAGTGGACTTGAGGATAAAATCTACACCAGTCCTGATGAGCTCCTAGCAGACTTGGAAAAAGAGCTGAAAGACCGCGGGATCCTCGGAGGAGATCCCAGCCGATTGCAAAAGGCTCAGGATGTCCTGGCGAGACATCTCGAAGACATGACGGTGGAGCAAGCTTTCGTTGGAGAAGTTGCTCCTCTGCCGTCACCTCGTTTGTCATCATCCCAAGATCAACACGCGAACACCTTTGGGCCGTTCTCTATCGAAATAGGGGTTCATGATACGCCCCTCATCTATAACGAAGGAAATGACCTAAAAACTCCCCCCGTGCTGACCTTAGCTCCGGGCCTCTACCGCACAGTGCGTGTCACCTGGGGAGCTGTTGCTCAGGTAAAAGGGTGTGTTGGAGTGGGCCAAGAGACGTTATGCACTCGCAGTAGCTCTTCTCCCTATGTGACTCATGCGTCTCTTCGGGATTTTGCGACAAACTTACCTGAGTTTATGGATGTCCCCACCACCAATGACGACCCCAAGTGGCCTCTTAGTGGTGACTGGATCCAAGAGTACGGGATCGATCTGGAAGTCAAGGCTGGATCCCTCAGCAGACTGAGTCTCCTATACCCCATGGCCGGATCTCTGAGATTCCATCAAACCGGCCATGACCAAGGCCTTCTTTCAGGGATGCCACGGGGCCGTCCGTATTTTTATATGCCATCCCTGCGAGAGCGATTGATGACGACAGCACATCCTCTAGGACGCCTCTATGATTTTGTGGGAACAGCGACCCTGTGTGAGTTTGAGCCCAACCAGGCCCAACCCGACTGCACGGGAGCTCCTCGAGAAACCTCTGGTACAGCACTCCAGATCGTTACTGATTCCAATGGAGCGCCCCTCCGCGCCATTTGGCAATACCCCGAGGGTGGGGACCTCATAGGGACCGATCGAGAGGAAGTTAGGGGGGACGACCGTGAAGGGTTTAGGGCCACATTTTCTGATCCATCCCTATGGCTTGATCTTTTTTCCAGCGAGGCCGGAAACCGGGTCCAAGGGAGCCGTGGCGGCAGTGAGGAGGAGACAGCACTCTGGCTACGCCCCGCTGGGAGTCTGGGAGGAGATTCTAGTGATTTGGTCAGACTCGAAAGTCTGCCCGTAGCCCTTGACCGCTGGCAGGTTGGTGAGACTAAGACCCTATGGGCTAAAAAAGTGCCGGTCAAATCCCCCCTTAAATCCCCCCTAAAATCCAAAAAATCAGGAGGCGATGGCCGGGAGTTAGGGGCAAAGGTCCTCCTGCAGCGGGTTCTTTAGGGTGCCTTGCTAAAAAACAGCGGGTTAGAAAATTTTATGAAACTTTCTATCGAGTCTAATGATAGTCATGAGTTACCCAACCGAGATATGCTGAAGCTTTTTTTTAACAATCTGAAAATACTAAGATAAAATACTTTTTTCGAAAAACAGCCATAGCCCTGGATTTTTCTGGGGCCATAGCTTATAGACAACACGAGCGTTAGTGAGTGGTCTTAAAAAATTGAGTTTGTAAAGGAGAGAGTTTATGACTCTTCGCATTGGGATCAATGGATTTGGCCGGATCGGTCGTACAGTCTTGCGTGCTGCATTTGCAGACCAGAACAAAGATCTAGAAATTGTCCATATCAACGACCTGACCGATACCAAAACACTGTCACACCTGCTTAAGTACGATAGTGTTCATGGGACGTTTGCAAAGGACGTAAGTGTCGATGGGGACGGACTCATTGTAAATGGTAAACCCATTTCGGTATCTGCCATCAAGTCTCCCGCAGAAATCCCTTGGAAAGCCAAGAAAGTGGATCTGGTTTTTGAATGCTCTGGTCTCTTCACCAACCGCTCCGACGCAGCGCTTCATATCCAAGCTGGAGCATCTAAAGTGTTGATCAGTGCCCCTGCAAAAGACGAAGACATCACGGTCGTCTATGGGGTGAACCATAAAAATCTAGACTCCAAAAAACACCTTGTTGTTTCTAACGGCAGCTGTACCACCAACTGTCTTGCTCCCGTCGCACGGGTGATCCAAGATAACTTTGGTATTAAGTACGGAATGATGACGACGATCCATTCCTATACCAACGACCAAAAAATCTTAGACTTGCCCCATAAAGACCTTCGCAGAGCACGAGCGGCAGCTCTCAACATGATCCCCACATCCACCGGAGCAGCCAAAGCCATCGGGCTCGTGATGCCAGAGCTCAAAGGTAAGATGGACGGACTTGCGATCCGCGTGCCGACTCCCAATGTTTCTCTGGTGGACGTCACTTTTCAAGTGGAAAAAAACACAACAAAAGAAGAAGTCAGCAGAGTCCTTAAAGAAGCCGCCCATGGTGCGCTTAAAGGTATCCTAGCTTTCTGTGAAGAACCGCTGGTATCCTCTGACTTTAACGGCAACCACCATTCATCCATCGTCGACGGCAGCAGCACCTTTGTCATGAACGGAAATATGGTTAAAATCCTTTCCTGGTATGACAACGAGACTGGGTTTAGCTGGCGGATGCTCGATGTTGCTCGATTGATGGCTTAGTTGGAGAAAAAGGCATGACCAAGGATACAACGAAACTCGTAAGTTTAAGCCGCAAAGAGATCATGGACATCATTGCGGACCGGAAGGATCTCCAGGGGCGGGATATTCGCAAAGCCAATTTGGTGAAAGTGGATTTCTCAGACTGTGATCTTCGAGGAACAAATTTTTCCTATTCCAATCTAAAAGACTGCTTGTTTCGTAACGCCGATCTCAGAGGGGCCTCTTTGTGGAACGCTAACCTTGAAGGGGCAGATTTCACCAATGCCAACCTTGAGGATGCTGATCTTGATTATGCCAAATTACGGGGTGCAGTCCTCTTTAGAGCTAATATTCGCCGCGCGTCTTTGCCGACGGAGTTGATTGCTAGAGAGGATATCTTAAACTCTGTAGAGAGCGGTACTAAGGTTGGAGTCAAAGGGTAAGTCCTGTCAACTACGGCCCATAAGACCCTGTTCCTGTGTCGCTGGATGCAGGAACCCCGGATGTGCTGCCACCGGTTCCGCTGGTGCTTCCTGCTCCAGCGGGCGGGGTGGTCCCGTTACCTGTGCCTATTCCAAGACTCTCTAAGGTGACGCGGGGACAGGATGCAGGGGGAACTCCCGCCTGGGAGGTTTCTTCGATCCAAAAGGTGGCATAGGATACGCTGCCCGCCTGGGGAGCATTCACAAAATGAAAAGTAGTTTTGCGATTGCCATCCGTAGAGCATCCGTAGAGGGTAAAGCCTTTACCAGAGTAGTCGGCAAACTTGGGCTCGAGGGAGGATTTGTACCTGGGAAACTTAGCGATCACATCAGACTGGGTGCAGCAATAGTTGGCAAGACTTTCGCCACAGGTCCCTGACTTTCCAGGTGCGGAGCTGCTGACGGCGACCCAGACTTTGCCCTGATCGTAGCAGCTGGAGATTCCGGGACCTGGAGTCCAAGTAGAATAGGTGGTCCCTGGGGTTCCCGTGCCAGGGCTAGGTGCTGGGGTGGTTCCTGTGCTTCCCGGGCTTGAAGTGCCTGTCCCTGTGGATCCGTTTTGGCTGCCATTCCCTTCTCCATCCGTGTTCGGGGAGCTGTCGCTTGCCGTGGAGGGGGCTGGGCATTGGCTCGTCCCTGGCGTGCCGGTGGCGGTGTCCGTAGCGATCTTAGCTGGATCCTCCGGATCTTCGTTTGGTACATTGGCCTCTTCAGGGGGCGCGTCATCTGATTGGAGCTTGAGACAGGCCGTCGTCGACGGACTCGGTGGGGTCACCGCAGTATCGGTGGCGGTGCCCGTGGCGGGCGCTGGCCCACCCCCGCCTTTTCCACCCTTTTTTGATTCGCAGGCTGTCTGGGGTAGCAAAAGGAAACCGACAGTTAGAGCAAACTTGAGGCCAAGCGTTTGGGATTGAAGGGTTTTCATAGGTCTCCGCAATGATATGCCCGATAGGAACCGTGCAAAAAAATTAAGGCAACGATCAAAATCCGGCAACTTATCGGCAGAATCCATAAGAATCTTTAATGCACGCCTATACGTGCATATTGTTTAGCTGCAAAAGCAGTCTCGAAGTCGAAGTCAAATCATCCCGATCACTGGGTTTGAGTTGAGGATTTGGCCAGGTAATTCTTGAGCTTTTCGTCGTCGTTGGCCCCTTCAGAAGCCGCGATCGCCGCTTGGTATTTTGCCAGCGATTCTGCCGCTTTGACTGACGAAGTATCACTCGGGTCCTGGCCCAAGGTAGCCTGGGAGGCTGCAAGCTGGGAAATGATCGACGAAGCTGAGGTGAGGCTCGCAATCTCGGTAAGACTTAGTTTGCCATCGTTGTCTTTATCGAGGATTTTAAGGCGCATCACAGACGCCGAAGTCTGAAAAATAGCGAGTTTAAACTGATCTCCAGGTAACCACTGGTCTTGTGATAGATCCACCGTCAAGATGGTCACCGCATAGCTGATATCATAAACAGAATCTTCTGTGGCTTTAGGTGTGACTCCAAAAAGACTGATCAGAGAACTATTGCTTTGGTCTGATCCTCCAGACGAGCTGCTAGTCGTATCCCCGCTAGGAGATGCTAGGTTGCGTGCCATGGCGAGGGGCTCGATGCCTGCTCGTTGGGCATAGGCGGCGGAAAGCATCGACAGGAGTTTAGGATCCCCTGGGCTTTTGACTAGGGCTTTTTCAAGCAGCTTTATAGCGTCGTTTGGTTTATCTTTTTCGAGAAGCAGAGCTGCATCTTCGGCAGGATCAGACGTATCAGAGCCTTGAAATAGATTGCCACCACAGCCTAGGATCGCTCCAAATACGCTACAAAATACTAAATAATTTAATGTTGTATACGCCTTGGGATTTATGGGTTTTTTATGTTTCATAGCGTCTCCTAAAATCCTGCTTTAAACTGGAAAAAATACCGAGTATCTGGGCGCGTTCCAGCCCGGTTGCCCACTTCCTCCGTGTAAAACCCAAGGTCAAAACGCATAACATAGAGGTCCAAGTAAAGCCCGGCCGTGCCGTAGCCTTGGTTGAGTCCACCGGTTGCGCCGACGGCATCAAACACGTTGAGTTCGGTTCCTAAATGGACCCGTTTGTAGGGATTTTTAATGACGTTGCCCGCAGCATCCCGGTAGTCTGCTAGGAGGCGGAGCTTTGAGGTCTTAGTGCCCGGCTCTATGGCGACCCCAAGGTTGATGGTTTGCTTAAGGTCAAGATCCAGCTCCGTGGGCTCTTCTGGTGCGATCCGCGTATCTCCCACGTCGTTGATGGTGATGCCAAAGGCAGTGTTCATGCGGCCTCCGCTTTGAAACATCAGTCCAAGATCTGCTCCCCCGCCCCGGCCTACACCTACAAAGTCACTCGTATTGTTAAGCTTGTCTTGGACGGTGTTAGCTTCAGCGGCACTGGCCTCGATTTGCCCCTTGGTGCGGACGAGATACTTGCCCGTGACACCCGCAAAAAACTTTCCTTTTCCAAAAGACTCCGCAAGAGTAAAGGTGCCCCCCGTGGTCTGGTCGACGTTGGCTTTAATCACTTCAAGGCCGCCTTTTTCGGGATCTTTGTAGGCAAGGACATCGGCATTCGAGTTGGTGACGACCCCAAGGGCCGCTCTTCTAAACAAAATACCAGTAAAATTGCTGGCACCTACATGATTTGGTTTGCCGACGGCTGACAGCACGGTATCGACGGCATCTGCGTTTTCTGCGCCAAGACGGCGGGCAATATCCCGGCTAGCTTGGGACATATGGATTTGGGGTGAGACCAAAACGGTTTTTTTATAAATCCCTTTTCCCAGAGCGATCCCCGCCGGATTGTAAAAGATGGCATCTTCATCATCTGCGATTGCGATTCCAGTATCTCCGCGCCCCAAAAAGTAAGCGCTGCGGTAAACTTTGGACGAATCGTCTCCCTGGTTAGCTAGAGAAGCCGAGGGAGACGTATCACCAAATAATTCCTGCCTAGGAAGGAGCAAGCAAAGGGCTCCTCCTATGATCAAGTGTTTTGTTGTTATAAGCTTATCCATGGCTTGGGGCTGCTTTCTATAATCAACTATGACTTTAAAAAGGTTTCCCCTAGAGGCGCATGTAACCAATCAATTCGCTTGCCTCCGGAGAACCTATGGTCCTCGTCGGGAAAATCCAGCGAAAGGTTTAAGAAAAGAGTCTATAGTCTTTTAAATTCAAATGGTTGTAAGAGCGAGCCGTCGGCCTGCCTCGGCGAGTTGCTCTAGGGGTTTGCAAAAGGCAAACCGAGCCAGAGGTGTTTGGGGCAGATTTTTTCGCGAGGTTTCACGACCGAGCGCTGGGTCTGAAAACGCACTAAACGGTATGGGGGTGACCCGCTGGCGGAGGCTTAGGTGCCTGCAGAAGTTGTAGTCGAGGCGCTGCTCAGTGATCGGATCCATGGGAATCCCGCGGAGCTTGATAAAATCCTGGTAGCCCCTTGGGGGATCCATAGCAAACTGCGGGGGGACCTGGGAAAGATCTACCGGGATAAAAAAGCTCCCTTCTGGTTTGATAGGGGTCAGTCCAGCAGTGGTGAGACCATCCATAAGAAAATTTCTTTTTGTTTGGTAGTCCTGCTGCAACCACTGGTAGTAGCTGCTGCAGCCTTGGTAGGATTTTGGGGCGATATCGAGACAGTGGGCCACGGCTGCTTGTAGGGGAGTCGCTACTGAGAAGACGACCCATTGCTGGCAGATCTGCAGACGCCTCACCAGTGTTTCTGGTCCGATGACCCAGCCTATCTTCCAGCCGGTAATACTAAAGGTTTTACCCGCAGAGTACAAAGATAGGGTCCGGTCATCCATTCCGGGCAAGGTGGCAAAGGGAGTATGAACGCTGCTTTCATAGACCAGATGTTCGTAGACCTCGTCACTGATGACGATGATCTGGGGATGCTTCTTAAGGAGTTTTGCGATCTCGGCCAGCTCATCGGCAGAGAACACTTTGCCGGTGGGATTGTGGGGCGTATTTAGCAAAAAAGCTTTGGTGCGCGGTGTGATGGCCGCCTCGAGCTTTTGCAGATCCAAATGAAACTTGCCATCAACACCTAGCTCCAAGGGGACATACCGGGCTTTGCCCCCGATCATAGCCAAGGCACCCCCGTAGATATCAAAGGCTGGCTCCAAAAGGATCACCTCGTCTCCCGGATCAAGGATCCCCATAAAAGCGAGGAGGATGGCTTCGCTGCAACCGACAGTGACCAACACCTCCTGGTCCCAGCGGATGGTTTTTCTAAGTTGCGGGCCGTAGTGACGGGCGACCGCTTGGGTGAGGATTTGGGTGCCGGCCGAGCGGGCATACTGGGCATAGCAGCCCTGTCCTAGCATCTCTTGGCCCAAGGCTGTCACAAATTCAGGGGGGTCCCAGCCGGGAAAACCTTGGCCTAAGTTAACCGCCTCGCATGCGTTTGCAAGGGGAGAAAACTCCAGCCAAACAGATGGAGCACCAAATTGGCTGAGGCGTTCAGGGGTCGAGAAGGGGACAATAGACATCTAGAGCCTCGATAGACTGTGGCTTGAGGGTTTAGTACGGTATCTAATCTAACGAAAGGTTTCACCGCTGGCTAGGGACTCGGGTCACAAAAGTGCATACCCAGCTTCGGATAATATTCTGTTGCTCACCGAGGCCCATAAAGTTACAGTTATCTTTTCGTACATAATAAGGGGGATCTATGAAACACTCGGTTCGACAGACGGGCCTTTATAAATCAAAATTAGTTTTTTTAGTGGCCCTTGCACTGATGCTGGGCAACGCCATGCTGACTTCCTGCCGCCAAGAACCTTCACCATGGGTGGTCCAGGGGAGTGCCAGTGACGGGTCGTCGCAAACCTATGGGTTTCGGTTTGAACCAAAGAGTCACACCGAATTGATCGGTGACCGGTCTCTCTTGCGTATGGTAACCGACGACGAAGTCCTGACAGTCCTGAGACCTCTTGAGTCTTTTAAGGAGAAGGAGTTGGAGCAGGGGGAAATTGAGTGGATCGCCCCTCTCTTACCTGAAAACCGCCTTGTGATGGTGGAGCTGGATCATGAGTCGAGCCCCCTTGTCAGGGGAGAGCGCAAACGCTGGGGACCCTTGGCGCTGGTGGAACTCCCAGCTGCAGCATCGGCCCACAAGTGGCTTGGAACCCACCGCTTTTTTGTAGCAGAGCTGGAGACCTACGAGGGGCCTATGGTCCACGACACTTTGACCTACCGTTCCCCCTGGGCGCTGGGTGGGCATGATTTCGCGGGAAGCGATGTTGATCGGGCTTTTCTTGAGCAAAAGGTGGCGGAGTTTTCAGGAGCTAAGTCTTTTGAAACGGGATCAGGCTCGGCGCGGATTATGGAGCGAGGGTCGGATGCTGGGAGGCTCCTCGCCAGGAAGTGGATCAGAGAGCAGTTTGAGTCCATTGGCTACGTCGTCACGGAGCATACCTACCGAGGGAGATTCTCGGAGGGGGTTAACCTGGTGGCAGAAAAAGCCGGCAAAAACTCCGCGCGGTCCCTGATCCTTTCGGCCCACTACGACTCCGTAGGCAATGCGGGGGCTGATGACAATGGTGCTGGAGTGGTGGCCATGCTGGGGGTGGCCCAGGGTCTTAAAAATACTTTATTAGATATCAATCTGAAGATGGTGTTTTTCGACCAGGAGGAGAAGGGTTTGGTGGGATCTAAAGCCTATGTGGACTTTCTTAAGAGCTCAGGTGAATTAGGCCAAGTGGTTGGCAATATCAACTTCGAAATGTTAGGGTTTAACGGGCGAAAGGACGGAGCTTTCCATGTGATCGACTGCAACGAAAACACCTCGGCACGGCTAAGCCAGGGGTTTCTTGAAGTCCTCAACTCCCAGCCTGACTTGGAGTTACACCGCGTGAAGGCCTGTACCAACCGAAGTGATCATGCCAGTTTTTGGCGGTATGGTAAGCCTGCTGTGGTGGTGTCGCAAAACTTCTTTGGCGGCGACGGCAATCCATGCTATCACGAAGCCTGCGATAAGGTTGACCGAATGGATTTTGATTATATGCTACGGCTTACAAAGCTAACAGAGGGGGCTGTGCTCTCTTTGATAAGTCGAATGAAAGACGAAACAGATAGGGGGTTGTATGAAGGGTGATCCTAAGGTTATTGAAATGTTAAACGATGTATTAACGGGTGAGTTAACTGCGATCAATCAGTATTTTCTTCATGCCCGTATGTTGAAAAACTGGGGGTACGATAAGATTGGAAATACTGTCCATAAGGAATCCATCGATGAGATGAAACATGCCCAGAGCCTTACGGACCGGATCCTCTTCTTAGAAGGATTTCCAAACCTCCAGCGGCTTGGCAAGCTTAACATCGGCGAGACGGTTCCCGAGCAGTTTGTGGCCGATCTCAAGCTTGAGCACGAAGCGCTGCAAAAGCTTAAGAATGGTATTAAGCTATGCTTTGAAGCTGCGGACCATGTATCCCGGGAGTTGCTTGAGGATATTTTAATCGACGAAGAGCGCCATGTGGATTGGCTGGAGACCCAAATAGGGCTGGTTCAGAAACTAGGGGAGATCCCTTATCTTGCAGAGCAGTTGGGTGGATAGAGTGCGTCGGTGGCGGGAAAGGGAGGGTCTCTAGGGAGACTCTCTCCTTGCGGCCACTTTCACCATCCCTTATGATTCTATGGCGAAGCGATCCATCTGATGGGGAATCTAATAGGTGCTTCCTCACATTCACAAAAGATTTTTTCAACCTTAAGATCTTTCCCAGGCTGCTAGGTGCATATTACCTGGACAACGACTGCAGAACGATCTCAAGGATTCTCTAATCATTCTGGCACTTACTTTTTCTGCTAACTTGGCACGGAAATTGAACGGTCACTTACCAATGGATAAGGATAAGTGACGGATGTCGGTTTACCAAAAGGTCAGAGTTGCAAAATCTAAATTAATTTTTTTGAAAGGTATAGTTGCCATGATTTCACGAAAGATTCTTCTTTTAACTCTCGTCAGCGGCTGTCTTAATTCACCAGCTCCTGATAGTAAAGTCAACACATTAACACCTAATCAACCCTACTTTTTTTCCCAGTGTCGTGGGCCAGCTCAAATTGTAAAGCGCTTTCCTGGTTTAGACCTACAAATACGGGAAAATAAGACCTCCCGATTTCATCGTTTTGGATCGGCAGTCCCTGGACAATCGACCTACGTCCGGCAAGAGGTTAGACAAACAGAAACCACCTCTGAAAAAGGTATTCCCTGTGCCATGGCTCCTATCACAAGAATAGCAACTTTCTCTTCACCCATATATGACGAAGCCATCAAGAAGGGGAGCATCGTGACGCCCATGGAAAACGGCGTACCAGACAATTATTCATGCGGAAAAGTGACCGAAATGCTCAATGTTGGAGATCTGAAGGAAGGAACGCAAGTTCTTATTCCCTTGGCACCCTATTTTGAATCTTCTCCTCCATGGAATGGCGCTGGCTACAAAAATCCCTATGCAATCTTCACGATCCAAAAGATCATAACAACAATCGGTGGGATTTCTTCTCCAGACATGTTGTCCCTGGAAGGGGTTTTTGAGCCTATCGAAATTACCAACTATACCGACACTAAAGTCATCGAGCCCACTCAGATATCCAAGGTTCTCACGGGCGCTCCCCTCTACAAGGGATGGGTGGCTATTGCGGATTCCTTGGATTTCATGCCTCAAGCCACTTTTGGCTGGGTTCGGAGTGCTCTCTATCTTGAACGGATGGAACAGGTGAATGGTAAATTTCTACCAGCTATGAAGTTAGTGGTGGGTAACTGGAACTGAGCCTTCTAGGATGCGATTTTTTGTAATGCCGTTACTGTCGTATTTGTAAAGTCGATTTTCCTCGCACCGTCAAGCATAGATAGTCTCGGCCTTCGGGTACACTTAGATATCGAGGCTGACTGGTGCCAATTCCCGTCGTAAACACAAAACGGTATTGATCATGATCCACAACGCACTGGATAAAGGCTGGATCGTTTTTGAGGTGGCAACACTTATCAGCAGTGGTCATTAAGACTTTCCAGTTGCAGGGTTGGGCAACAGCTCCAAGGGGTGGTGTTTTTTGTGCGCTCGCTGGATTGGACTCAGAGGCGGGCGGCTGCGTTTGCTGGGCGGTCCTACAGGCTCCAGTGATCACTGCTAAACAAAGGACGACTACCGATCCTAAGACACTCTTTTTTTTGCTTTTCATAGGATGATCCCTTTTTTTGAAATTTCCGACTTTAATTCTATCTAATTGGTGATCTTTGCTGCAAAAGTTGATCCAAGTTTAGACCCGGTTTCTATTTTGACGCCATAGCTATCTTTTGGGCCGGAAAGCAGCTGGAACTGAACAGAAAGGAACCTGGCATAGATTTTGATAAAGAGTGGGCATTCCATTGATCCACCTTCTTTTATAATGGTGTTCGTTGAGGAGTGTTGTATGCTTTTGTTACACATGGCTATAATCCTGTCAGTGAGTTTAGGTGGATGTCGCACCTCTCAGAGCAACGATTCTGGCTCGCAACTCCAAACCTCCGGAGTGGGCCTCCCCAGACCTTTGCGCATCCCCAACATCCAGCCGCAAGCCACGCGGCCGATCTTACAAAAACTACGTGGTGTTACCCTGGCGTCCAAGGTGGACCCACTCCAGAGAGTCACCCAGGAGATCTTAAAGGAGCTGATGGGCAATCACCTGGAATATGTTGATCATACCCCCTTGAACGTTCGGGACGAAAATACGGAACTTTATAATCTCGTCAGAGATCTGGTCCAGTTAGATAAGGATCAACATTTTCCAGCCATACTTCCTCCCCTATTCTCCGCATCACACACCACACCTATCGACGCAGCCTTATTTGATTCTGCGTATACTTATTTTGGCCCTTGGAAACTCATGTCTGCATTGACCCTTGAGGTCCATCGACAGAGGAATTTTCTCAAGCAAAAATCTACCCCTACTCCCCAAGATTTGAAGCGTATTGATGATTTAACTGCTATGCTCCTTGTTTTGGAGTTTAGATTTGTACCCATCACCACACCCGAATACCACTTTACCAAGCAAGCTGTCTTGGTCTCCGGCAAAGTCGATTTGGAGCAAACTCTAGTTTCGGCTCGATACGTCGGAGAGATAGAAAACTCCCATCAACCCGTAAGCCCTACGCCAAGACAAGTGCTGAAAGATCACATCAGCTCGGGCGATATAGAACATATCAAGACCCTAGCCTCAGGCTATCACTACTATGCAACGGGGCGCATTCAACAAGTTAAAGAAAAAATCGGCCCGATTTTTGGCTGTTTGGCAGCACTGTATAAAACTTGGGCAGATTTCCGTAAAGCCATTAAACGATTTGACGATATTTTCAAACGACCGGATATACCTCGAGCCCCTGGCGAAGTTTTTCGAGGGATAGCCAACTTTCCAAAAGACGCCTTGGAAAATTGGCTCACTCTTGCTCGTCAGGGTAAGCCTCTCTATCTTGGACTCGACAACCAACCCGAGGTGATGTTTACCTCGAGGAGTTATAGAGTGGCCGTTGCCTATCGAGATAGGATTGACCATAGTCCTGGAAATTACCAAGTGATCCTTGCCATCACTCAGAAAAATGGAGTTAGTATTGAAAACATCGTCACTAATGCCAAACCCCAAGAAGTCATGATTCATAGCTCCCAACAATTTAGAGTGGAAGAGGTGTTAAAGGATCCGAACACACCCATGGCGGTCGTGATCAAGCTTCAAGAAATTTAGAATTTTTTGGCAAAAATCTCTTCACCAAGAGTTAGTCAACCATTGGAGCTTCTAATTTCAAATTCCCGACACCTAATCCGAGAGCATTCATTTCGCTTCCAGATATAATCAGCATTTTTCTTTGCAAAATCAGGATCTGAACGATCTGAACGATCTAGTGGCTTTAGGCTATCGGCCTCAATGTCGCAGATGATCTTCTCCATACATGCGTTTGAACTATCCGTTCCCGAAACAGATGTGGTTTCTGATGGGGGAGAGGATTCAGAGCCCTCTTTAGAACATGCAGCCGAAAGCGCCATGATTAAGCATCCGGCGTAAACACTAAGTTTTGCATTCCCGTACATTTAAAGACTCCGAATTGTTTTGTTAGACGCAAAGTTATAGACCATCCCTAAGAGTCCAAGAATCCTTGGAACCCTAGAGATCATGCAAATTATGGTCCATAAAACCCGCGAAACAAGCCACACGATCGCTCGATGGATTAAAAGACCTCTTTTGATCCGCTATCACTCCAACTAATAGCTGCAAGGACTTCACTCAACTCTTTAAGTTCTGGTGATGGGTTATTTCTATAATCGTTATTTGTTTGGTTTATTACGTTCATAAATATGGGCTTTATCACGCGGCTGACCCTGATATCTGCATCTCTGTTGGTTGGGTCTTTAGGATCTGGAAAATGGGCTGAGCGACGGTCGTTTCCAGCGAGCGCGTCTGAATTGATAAGAGTTGTAATAAAAATTTCCTTTAGTTTAAATGGGTTCGGGTAACCACCCGCAACGCTTCTTGCCTTAAGGAGACCCGTCTGGAGTTTTTTGGCCAAAAGAGCTGGCACAGTGCCGCCATTCATGATTGCTGCCCTAGCATTGGCGAAAAAAATCTCAGTGAATTTATTTTCCTGAACTTCATTTAATCCAAGGGTTTCCGTTCCTTTTATGTCCGAATCTGATGCGGATGGATGTGTTGAAGTCTTGCATGCAGGATAGATTGAGAGAAGCAGTAATAATAGAGTTGGTTTGCTAGCGAATCGAATCAATGGTCTCGATGCAAAGTAATACATAGTAGCCCTTTCTGAGTGTTATTTGAAAATCAATGATGCTAATTCACTGTTCTCGAAGCAAGAATTGAGCCAAAAATCTCCTAACCTTTATTTGAAGTATGTTAGGAAGTTGGCTACTGGGAAAGCCTAGTAAACTGTTAAAAGGTTGAACACCTGGTAGGTACCGGTAAGTAACCATATGTCTATATTTTTATGGGGCTTATTGTTTTGGAAGGCTGGCATCAAATGTGCATAGGATTCTTCTCATAAAGTGATAGTCAAAAATGGTTTTAGACTTGATTTAAGCGAAACTAAATTGGAGATAAAATGAAGACATTTGCATATGGGATGAAGACTCTACTGGTTGATTTCATACGATGCTTTGTGCCCTTGATGGGGACAATCCTATGGATGCAAGGTTGTATGAAAAGTCTAAATCCTCAAGATAAAGAGAGTTCATTAGATGGTGGGAGCGGTGCCATTGATGCCGTGTCTGTCGAGCATCCATTGACGCCACTGGCCCAAAAAATCAGAGAAAAGTCACTAGTGGCCTTAAAGGAAATCTACAAAAAGAATTTGTCGCCAGATCAACTTAAACTCAGTGCTGGTGATGGCGGGCTTCCTCAACCCGTTGCCGAAGCGATTCTTGAGGTGCTGAAGTCCCAGAGTAGCGGAGGTGATGTGAGTTCAGAAAAATATCCCTGCAAGATAAATAGCAATTTAATAAAGCCCTATGAAGTGCTTTATGCACTACAGCGGGCTGGGCTTGGTCCGATGACAAGTGACGATAAATTAGGCGAGTTGTCAAGATTCCTCACTAACAAGAGATGGATGGATGTGCTCGGGTATCCGTTAAAATCGACAGAGCTCATGATTGCCTTAGAAAAGTGGTTTACTCGTCTTGAGCGAGAGAATCCACGAGAAGTCGGTATTCCGGAAGTTTCCCGTTCACTTGGGCTCAAGAAAGTCACGTTGCCGGACCGTTATTTCGATTTCGCGACCTTTGATAGAGATATGTTTCCTAATCCAGGTAACCTAGAGACCCACGTGAGCTGGATTAATCATATACTTAAAAAGAACGAAGTTCCGCTTATGGATAAAAATCAAAGGCAGCTGCGGTGTTTTGGGGCAGGGATCGTCACCCGCTTAATTTTTGTGAAAAATCCAAATGAAGGCTATAATTATTCCAACTTTTTTGAGAGTCTACGAAACGTTGATGTTTTTGAATATGTGAAAGCCATCGAATCAAAAAACTTTATTTCAGAGCATAGGCCCGAGCGTAATGTGGACACTAAATCGTTAGTTAATTATATCAATACGAAGAATCAAATTGATACTTTGGTCATCAATTTAAGTTTTCCCACTGATTCTATGCGAAGGAGTGGCTTTTTTGGTCAGGTGGATGTACCAATACTAAAATCATTATCGGATCCAGTCCGCAATAGGATTAGGACGATTGTGTTCGATCTTTGGGGGCTGACAAAGGTTATTGAGGAAGATTCTTGTTCCTTCAGATTGTTGAAACCAGAGGCGGTCACTTCATTGCTAACCGAGGTGAAGAGGCTACTTCCTCAGGCCGTGAATTTTGGGGTAGATGACACTCATTACACGTGTAAATATGACCATAAAAGTATCGATGTCGATTTGGTACAGTCAGTGATCCAGGGAATCGATAAATTGGGCGCTGAAAAGCTGCTTCTAGAAACCCATAATAGAAACAAAATTCTAGATAATTTTCCTACATTGAACAAAATTAAGTCAGTCAAGATTCAAGTTGATTCCAGTCAAAACAAACGCTGTGGGTACGGGATGTCTGAGTTTAAGCTAAGCAATCTTATGAGTAGCTTGAAAAATGTGAAAAACATCTGGTTTCAGGATGCTACAGATGGAGTTAATACAGAAAAATTAAACGATCTATATGAAAGTTGGAAAAAATCATCAACACACTCAAAGCTGGAAAAGATCCGCTTTTCCTGTACAGAAGGATTATCTTCTGGAACAAGTCAAAAGACAATTGACCTTCCTTATACACATTTTCCGAGTCTTCGAACAATTGTCAGTGAAAATTGCAATCTTAACCTACCGACATCTCCGCTGATCTTAAAAAAGATTATACTTGGCAATCCCAATGGGGTGCAGTGGATTCCAAGGTCAGATATCGAAGAGCTTGTTTCAGAAAAGAGTGGCTTACAATGAAATGCGTCCCGTGGCAGAATCCTAAGATCATCCCCGCAAACGCTCGTTAGCAGTCATGTTGGTCTTGGGAGCAGTCGAGTTCTGTCAGGAGCTGCTTGGTTTGGCAAAGACAGCTTCCGCAGTCTCGACCAATGGGACAGACGGACATAAGCTCCTTCAGGCTCTTACAGCCCTCTTTGACCAACCTTTGAATGTCTTTATCTGAGATCACTTTGCATGAGCAAATAATCATCGTGTCTATCCCTCCTCACTCTTCTTATCGGCTATTTTATAATAAAATTGAGAATCATTTTCAAATGATTTTGGGTCCCAAAAATTCGTCAATAGTCTTAATAAGATGAGGAGGGGGGGAGGGCGCTTCCTGAGATTAATTTAAGAGAGCGTCGCGGACTTCAGCCGGACTGCAGTAGGCGAGGCGACTTTGTCCCGTCAGGCGAGTATTGATAAAAAAAGCAATGGTTTCATAGTCATAGCCTAACTGGGCCAGCCCACGGGCCAGGCTTCTGAAATAATCTTCAACCAGAGTCTCAAGGGATTCGGATTCTTCCATAAAATTATGGCTTTGTAGGCGTTTGACCAGCTGGTCCAGATCTTTTTGATACCAGTCTTCTTGGGGGGGGATCAAATTGCCGAGCTGATATTCAATATCCCGAATTTTAAGAATCAACTCATGGGCCCAGGGGGGGCATTGGTCTGGAATTTCGGGGTCAGGGGTCCTGGAATCCGCGGGTTTTAATGGGGATGTCATGTGTGTGGCCCTCCATAGTTCGCTTTAAGGCGATGATTCTTAAACACGATCCTTTTAGCAGATAAGGTGGGTGCTTTTCTACATTTTTTAGGAGTTTCCTAAAATAACCCTATTATATTCCCTTGGGGCCTGGAGAAGCCAGCTAACCAGGGCCAAATTTTAGTTTGGCTCGTAAACTGCCGACGGACTGTTGAGATTTCAGAACACTTTTTTTGACTAGGTCGGTTTACCAGAGGTCTATGTGGCAGCAACCCGTTTTGGAAGTCCAGAATCACTCCTTAAAGAAAATCTCCAAACCAAGCTCCAGCCCAAGCTCCCGGCCAAGAACCCCCCTTCGTCGCCAAAAGGTGCAGGGGCGGCTGGGTCCCCCAAAGACGGGCGCAAGCGGCTGACTCCCGGTGAGATGCTCTTTGCCCAGGGTGATCCCGGAGGAGACCTCTACTTTATCGAAGAGGGGATTATCGAAATCTTTCAAGGCAAAGACACCGATGCCATCCACCTTGCAGATATGACCTCAGGAGAAATCATCGGCGTTATGACCTGCTTGACCAGTGAGCCGAGGATGGCCTCAGCCCGGGCTAAGACTTTGGTGGTTTGTAAAAAAGTTCCCCATGACGCCATTCGCAAAGTTTTGGCAGCGCTCCCCAACTGGCTTAAAATCGTGATCAAAGAATTCACCATGCGCCTTTCCCATATGAACCGCCTTTATGGTGAATCCGTTGCCAAAATCAAGATCCTAGAACAAAAACAGATCAGCAATCTTTTTTTAGGGTCCCTGGTTGCCTCGGCCTTTTCGCAGGTTTCGGAGTTTATGGCCGTGAAATTCGAAGACACTAAAATGGTGGTTGTCGACGATGTGGTCCAACGACTCGAGCTGGTTCTTAACATTCCTAAAGACCACTTAGAAAAACTTTTTGCAGTACTGATTGATGCGGGGCTGATCAAACTCGAAATCGAACCTGAACGAAAAAAAACCGTCACTAAGTTAGAAAATGCACAAAAACTAGGATATTTTTCCCAATTTGTTAAGGAATCTAAACATGGTCCTATGAAAAAATTGATCCGGGCAAAATTCTCAAACCGGGAAACCAGGGTCTTGTCAGCCGTCGTTAAATACGCGGCTCGACTCGAAATGGACCTATCCAAAGTCTGCCGCCTTAAGTTAAAAGATTTGGAAGCATCATTGGAGCGCACCACGGGTGTTAAGTTCGAACGGGACACCCTCCAAAAGGGGGTGGACCTCAAGCTCCTCACCCTTGAGGGGGCCGAGGGGGATGAGTCCCTGGTGACCCGTCCTGTACAGCTTGGGCGGACGATTGCTTGCGTGGAAGCTATCCGAAGGTTTGAGACTCTCGAGCTAAAAGACGACAAAACAACCTAGAAAGGGATATTTCCTATGGTGACCCATAAATTAAGACTTGCTATCCATGTCCTGGTAATCGCCCTTATCAGCACCTACTTTTGGACCCAGTCTCGGTATCCAGATCTTAACCGCAAAGCCATGATGGCCAAGAACGCATCGGTTGCTGATACGATTTCCATGTATCCCATCTTTATCGTTAAACCTGAACATCCTACCTACCAAAAAATCGCTTATACAACGGCCAACTGGGTGAATGACAACAAAAAAGGCATGACCTTTGGGGTGATCATAGGGGCTATGTTTCTTTCTCTCATCGGCTATCTCAGGTTTAAACCTTCCGAAAACAAGTTGGTCAGTGCCCTCTACGGGACTATATTAGGGTCGCCCCTTGGAGTTTGTGTCAACTGTGCGGCCCCTATTTTTAAAGGAGTCCTCCAGTCTAAACAGATTGAGTTCTCCTTTGCGATGATGCTCAGCTCACCGACCATGAATATGGTCGTTGTCACCATGTTGTTTAGCCTTTTTCCTCTCTATATGGCTGTGACTAAAATAGCGTTTACCTTGATCGTCATTTTTGGTGTCGTACCGCTCCTCTCCCACACACTGGCTAAGACCGTTAAGATCCAGGGTTTTGAAGCTCTCTCACGCAAAGACCAAGGTTTTACCTTTGACGTCAAATCTAACCCCTCAGGAGCCCTTTTGGGCGAAATCTGGGGTGCGGTGGTGGATTTTTTTAAGGCTTTTATATTTCTAGGGGTGCGAACTGTGCCGCTGATGTTTGTCGCTGGATTTTTGGGTTCAGTGGTCTCCCATCTTATTCCCTTCGAGGCTCTTAATGGTGCCCAAGGTCCCTTGGCCTTAATCGTTACCGCAGCGGTAGGGTTGTTTCTGCCGGTGCCCATGGCTTTTGACTTGGTCCTCACCAACGCCCTTTTTGTCGGAGGACTCTCTCCATCCATTGTGATGACTCTCCTGTGCACCCTTGGAATCTTTAGCTCCTATTCGTTTATGATCGTCTGGAACAGTGCCTCACCAAAGTGGGCCTTGAATCTTTCGGGGGCGATCTTTGCTTTAAGTCTGATCGCCGGATTTTTAGGCGACTGGATGGACCGGGTTTTTTACCTTAATCCCAATATCGCCGACTACCAAGCCCTGAGGCGTCCTACGAACCCCTCCACCCTAGGTCAAGGGATTAAACAAGCGGGTCCTGTCGAGGGGGCAACCCTTAGCCAAGGAGGCTTAAAGCCCGTAGAATGGGCAACTGTCTTTGAAGATGACACCCTGAGGGTGGCTTCCCAACCTTTTAAGGTAGGAGCCAAAGCGACCGGGCGTTTTGAAAAACACGAGGGTGTCGACCTAGGTTTGGTCCAAGGCTTTGTCTACGGGATTCGCGATTATCCAGACCCTTTCTGGTTTGGTCGTGGAACGGCTGGAGGTGACGTCAACCGGGACGGCTACGTCGACGTCGTGTTTGGATCCGATCATGGTCCGCGGCTTTATTTGAATCAGGGTGACCAAACCCATGGCCCCCGGTTTGGGGAGGTTCAAGATTTTATTCCCGAAATGAAAGACATGATGGTCTTTGCGGTCGCCTTGGTCGACTGGGATCAAGATGGCTGGCTTGATCTGTTTATGACGACTTTCAACAAAGGCAATTATCTTTCAAAAAACAATCAAGGACAGTTTGGTAGCCCCCTTAAAATCCCTAATCTGGGTGGGGTGATGACTATCAGTCCCGCCTTTGCTGATTTTAATGGCGATGGGCTTTTGGATGTTTATAACGGGAATATGGCCCTAGGAATCATCACTGGATTTCGCGCCTATGGGCCAGGTCGTAGTAACGGCATGACCTTACAAAAACCAGGGGGAGGTTTCGAAGAGGTCCCCCTCGACGTCAAGGATGGTGAAACCATGTCGACCATCGCCTCGGATGTTAACGATGATGGTTTTGTTGATATCTTTAACGGCAACGACTTTGTGGTCCCTGATTACTGGTTTCTGGGACAAAAAGATGGCAAGTTTACCCCGGCGCCCCAACCGGGACTCGGCAGCCTAGCCACTCCCTTTTATTCGATGTCCGTGGATACGGGGGATCTTAACAACGATCTTAAGACGGATTTTGTCCTTACGGGAACCGTCCAGATGGCCCCTGGAGTCGGCGAAAGTCCAATCGATGGTGTGTCGGCACTGGACTATACCAGACGCAATGATACTGCAGAAGTCTGCACTAAAAGGATCAAGCAAACTTCTTTTAGAGATAATTGTTTACTTAACCGATCCACGGATCACCTCATACCTTTTTATAAAAACCGTAACCTAAACATCAAAGACTGTATGGTCCTTACGGATCCCGTGTCCAAGGACGACTGCCTCTTGTCGGTGATGTGGATGATTGTTACCTCCAATGTAAACATCACCAACTGTGAGGAGCAGTTTGGGTTTGACAAAAAAATCAAAGAGGTGTGTGAAATCTTTATCAAAGCGGGAGCTACCAAGTATGCGGCGGAGTTTAGTGGTTTTGCCCCTCAGGTGGATGCTCCGGCTGTTTATTTAGGCCAAGGGCAAGGTCAATACACTCCTCTGGCCATAACCCATCCGGGTGGGTGGACGTGGAGTACTAAGTTTGCTGATTTTGATCGGGATGGTTTCCTCGATATCTTTAATGCCGAGGGTGTGGTGCGTGAGGGAGGATTTGGGTTTAATGTCCTCCTCCACAATCAGGGGTTAGGAGCGGCGGGTGGAAAGGGCTTTGAACAAAAACAGTTTTCTTGGAATCTTGTGGATCCGTTCTACCTCTTCTCATTTACCTTGATAGACTACGATCATGATGGGGATCTGGATATGATCGGCAACTCATCCATCGGTCCCGTGCAGGTCTACGAAAACCGGCTTAACGATCACCAGGCCATCGCCTTTGCCCTTAAGTTTCCGGAGGGCAACACCTTTGGTCTGGGGGCTAGGGTCACTATCGAAGACGAAGCGGGGATGAAACAGATCCGTGAGGTCAAAGCGGGGGGTGGATTTCAAAGCTTTGACGCGCCCAGGGTGTATTTTGGACTGGGACAAAAAACGGTTATTAAAAGAGTGTGGATAAGCTACCGAGGCCAGGAGCGTGAGGTGGCCGTAGAGGCATTTAAGGCGGGGGCTCTTTATCATCTTGAGTTTAAAAAACCCCTGAAAAGCATTTTTTGAGATATGCTGAATCCCCCAGCTTTTAACAAACTAAAGGAGTCTTCTATGAAAAACCTCATCCTGCTTAAGCTCGGTACGACCATGGTTATGGGCTTTTTAGCCTATACACCCCCCCTTAAGGCAGCAGCTAAGCCCCTGTGGGTGCAGTTAATCTCTGGAAAGGGACAGTCGGTTAAGGGCAAGCTCGAATTTAAAGAGACGCCCTCGGGAGTCGCGATCACTGGAAATATTGAGGGGCTTGGGCCAGCAGGCAAACACGGGATTCATATCCATGAAAACCCAAAAAACGACACCTGCAAGGGGGATTTTACCTCTGTTGGCGGTCACTTTAATCCCACGGGCAAACCCCACGGGACTCCCGAGAAACCCACCGAATCCCACAGCGGAGATCTAGGAAATGTGGTCGCCGATGCAACAGGCAAAGGAGCTGTATCCATCACCCGTCCTGACCTCAAACTCACGGGACCCCAGGGGATCAAGGGAAGAGCAGTCATCGTTCATGCTAAGGTTGACGATCTTGCGACCCAACCAACCGGCGGAGCGGGAGACCGGATCGCCTGTGGGATCATCAAGTAGAGGCAGAGAGGGGAGCCCTGGCCTGACCTTTGTTGGGGCTCGACCAACGTTTTAACTTTTGTTTCAGGGCCCGTAACATGTCTTGTCTATGGGCCCTGTCCCTGCGGAACTCGTTTTCGAGGCGTTGGCGCAGGCTCACGATCTTTCCGCTTCCTGTCTCCTGGAGCTTTTGAAAGTCCCAATGGGGCTCGTCCCTGGCAAAGACCAGCTTACGGCGGATTTCCCGGAGTTGGTGATTGATTTTGCTGACAAGGGTCATGAGCTCACCAAGGGGGAGTTCTTCTAAAGATGGTTCGTTCCGGCTTGTGCCTTTGGTATTGCCGAGGATCTTGTCGTAGAGTTCACGCATCTTTGCAACATCCTGGTAGCGGTAGGCGTCTTGAACCGCAGCCCACCTGTGGGACTGTTCGTCGTTGGTCTCATGGCCTAAGTCTGGATGGAGGGCCCGTACCAGCTTGCGATAGAGATCTTTAAGGAGAGAATTCCCATCCGCGGAAGCCCGCTGGCTAGAAGCCGAAGCATCTCTGGGACCCTCTTGCCAAAAATCTCCCTTAGAATCTTGGTGGCAAAAGTCTTCGGACTGGTTGCCACCAAAAAAACCAAAGAGATCTTCGAAGTCACTGGAATGATCGCTTCGAAATAGATCATGCTCGCGGCAATGGACTCCCATGAATTCTTCTAGGGTGCCGTCTGCTTGTGCTGCCGAGACCTTAAGGTAGCTTTGGTAGCGGGATTCACCTGTGGCATCTTGGTATCTTCGCAGGGATCTTAACAGCTCATCGAGGCGCTGGATTTCCCCCGCAAGAGTCTCCATTTCGTCGATACGCGGCAAAAAAATCCCACTGACCCACCGTCGAAAGGCTTCGGCATCTTCGTCTTCGTGTTTTTTTAGTATTTGAGTTAAGCGACTAAACTCTTTTGTTTGCTGTAAGTACTTTTTGAGTACTTTGCGGCGCCGCTTCGAGGCATCGGTCCAGACGAGGGCTTTGGAAGTGACTTTGTTGCTGTGCTTTAAGGAGGACATGACGAGAGCCTCAAAGATGGGGGCTTTGGGTGCCGTGGGCAACGTTTATGAACTGTGATTTATAGTGGATGGACCACTTAAAAACAAGTACCATCAACTGGCATTGATTTGTTGGATAAATTGAGGCCGTTAGGTCCAGAGGAGACCCGTCATGATCAAGGTAAGTCTTATCATCCCCATCTATAACGAAGCAGGGCATCTCGCTGACTTTCTCAAGCGAATAGACAATCTTGACCTGGGTGTTCCAAAGGAGCTGGTCTTTGTCAATGACTGTTCAAAAGACGGATCAGAAAAAATTCTTACAGGCTACCCGTTTAAGTCCGAACACCAAATCTTCCATCATCCAGCCAATCGGGGTAAAGGCGCTGCCATCCAGCTGGGGATCAGCAAGGCGAGGGGCGATATCGTCGGAGTCCAGGATGCTGACTTTGAATATGATATGAATGATATCCCAACACTGATCGAGCCGATTCTCGGCAATAAAGCTGATGTGGTTTATGGATCCAGGTTTAAGAAATCTGGCGAACAGGTCCATCGAACAATGCACTATATCGTCAACCGATTTCTTACCTTTTTAAGCAATCTTACCACAGGAATCTATCTCACGGACATGGAGACTTGTTACAAATTTTTTCGCCGCGAGATCATCCAAAATATCAAATTGGATTCACAAAGGTTTGGTTTTGAACCAGAAATCACCGCCAAGATCGCCTACCTTAAAGTTAGAATCATGGAATATGCCATCTCCTATTATCCGCGCAACTATTTTCAAGGCAAAAAAATCACGTGGAAAGATGGCATCGCCGCCGTGCGGCATATCTTTTATTATAGTTTTTTAGTTAAACCCGAGGACTATCTCAAAAAAGAACTCCCCGAAGCCTATCGTCCCCAGGGAAAGCAGTGGCTCTGATAGGGTTTGTAGGAATCTGCCAACTTTGAACTGGGTTGGGATCACAGGAATAGCTTGGGTAGCAGGTTTTCCTTTGCCGAACTATAAGATCTTGATACTACGATATTTCGAAGTTATACTTCGAAATATCATCTAATTTCGAGGTTTCACTTCGATGAAGTATAACAGGTTGATTAATTTAAGAAATATCCTTGACCAAAAATCCCATTTTCTTTTTGGCCCACGGCAAGTGGGTAAGTCCACAGCCATTGAACAACAGTTACCAGATGCTTATGTTGTCGATCTCCTAGATTCAGATCAATTCAACACCTACTTACGTCGACCCAAAGCGCTTGGTGAGGAATTGGAACATAGTCAGGCTCGGATTGTCGTGATCGATGAAATTCAAAAGCTGCCTGAACTGCTTGACGAAGTGCAGCGCCTCTTAAAATCTGGGCGTTGGACCTTTCTGTTAACTGGAAGTAGTGCGCGCAAACTGAAACGCAAAGGTAGCAATCTCCTTGGCGGTAGGGCGTGGACGAAGCATATGTTTCCTCTGGTCTATGCGGAGATTAGTGGGTTCGATCTGATGCAGTACTTACGAAACGGTGGACTTCCGTCAATTTATCTGAGCAAGTTTCCCGATCAAGAACTCAAAGCTTATGGTCAAACCTACCTGAAACACGAGATTCAGGACGAAGCATTGGTGCGCAACCTTAGGGCGTTTAGTGCTTTTCTCGATTTCATGGGAAAAACCAATGGATGCGAGCTTAACTACACTTCCATAGCTCAAGACTGCGGTGTCAGTGATCACACGATTCGCTCTTACATAGAGATTCTCGAAGACACTCTGATTGGGTTTAAACTGCCTGCCTTCACCCAGTCCAAAAAAAGGACAGCACAAAAACGAGCTAAGTTTTATTTTTTTGATACCGGAGTGGCGCGAATCTTAGCGCGGCACGAGGACCTCAATCAAGACCACCCAGCTTTTGGTACCTATTTTGAGCAGTTTATCATAAACGAAGTGCGTGCTTACCTGTCCTATCACACGAAGGATATCATGTGTGCCTATTGGCGAAGTCAGTCAGGTTTTGAGGTGGACCTAGTCGTTGGTACCACTTTGGCCATCGAAGTCAAGAGTACTGATCTTGTCAAGGAAAAGCACCTAAAAGGTTTACTCGCACTGGCTGACGAGCAGTTGTTTGAGCGATACATCATCGTAAGCCAAGACAGACAAAGGCGTTCGTTGGGGGCGATTGAGGTATGGCCATGGGAGCTTTTTCTGCAAAGTCTTTGGCGAGGTGAATTTACTTTTCGACCCTGAATGTGCTGGAGATTTATGCGGCCAATAGGTCACTCAGGAGCTCTGAGTGGTTACTGGATGTTTCCCAAGGAGGCTATCTTACCAAATGCCATCGCCCCCTCGATTTGGAGTCCTCCCAGGGCCGTGAGCCCCTGGAGCACCCCGAGGTCGCTGCGCAAGACTTGCTCGTCAGCTTTTTGGACCTCGGAGCTGGTGGTCAAACCAGCCTGCCAGGACCCTTGCACCGCTTTTTGGGCCTTCAGAGCAGCCTCCCTAAGGGATAAGGCAGACCTGAGGACATCGAGGGCCTGGGACCACCGGACCTGGTAGGAGGCGCGGATATCCTTAAAGTTAGAGTCGAGTTCCTGCCGCTGGGCGGCGAGTTCGAGCCTTTGCCGGGTGGCGTCTGCCACTTGGCGGTGACGGGTTCCTCCGTCGAGGAGAGTCCATTGGAGTTCGACAGCGGCGATATGTTGGGGGTCTTGGTTGGGGTTGCCTTCAAACCATTGGCTTGACCGACTGAGACTGAGGCCGACGGTTGGATAAAAGGCTGCATCCTGGGTCTTAGCCGTGGCCTCAAGCACTTTTTCAGCTTGCTGTAAGGATTCGACGCTTTTGATCCCTAAACTATCTTGGACGCCCATCCCAGCCAGTGGCGGAAATCGCGGATGTCCTGGGGGAACAGGACCCGTCAGCTTAAACTTCCGGGCCAAGGCCATATAAAGCTGCTTTTCCCGAGCCACCGCCTGATGCATTTCGAGGCGGCTTTGTTGGTAGGAAGCCTCTGCCTGGGTCAGGTCGATCGTCGCGAGAGTTCCCGCCGTTACGCGATCCTTGATAAGATTCATCCGCCGGAGAGCGACTTGGGAGGCTCGGGTTAAAATCTCGGCGAGGGACCGTGCCGCTGAGTATTCCAAGAGGACTTGGGAATGCTGCAAAAAACGAGCTTCCTTTAGGGCTCCCGTCTGGATCTCTTTTTGGGCTAGGACCGCTTTGGCTAGGTCTAAGCCGACGATGGCCTGGGTGTTGTAGAGGGGAATTTTGGCGCCTATAGTCACCTGATCTTGTTGTTTAGGGATGATCACCGTGTTGGTTTGGATCGGGCCTCCTAAGGTGTCAGGAAGGGGAAGGGTGATCGCCTGGGTAAACCCTGGTTGAGCCCATTGGCGGCCCGCTGTCACCTGGACACCACCCGCAAAGGCAAGTCGTGAGCTGAGGGTCGCCGCATCGGAGGTGACTTGGAGGGCTTCTAGCTTGAGGACTTCGCTGCCAGTAGGATCCACATAGTTAAGGACTTGTTTGGTGAAGGAGGCTGGCATCTCACCTAAAAGTTGAAAGGCCTCGTTGATTTCAGGCACGGGGGCTTGAGCCCGGCTTTCACCCCCTCGACCGCCTACCAACACAAAACAAATAAGTGTTGAGGCTATTTTTTTGGTGTTATAATCTAAGTCAGGCGCCTCCTTGCCTTTCCTGCGGCGTTGCTGCCAGGAGCGGATCTTTCCGATAAACCCAAAGATAGCGGGGACCACCACCAGGGTCAGAAAGGTCGAAGAGAGGACGCCGCCGATGATGGCGATCGCCATGGGGCTGCGAAACTCCGAGCCACCACCGCGCATCAAGGCTGTTGGGATCATCCCGGCGACCATGGCGGCGGAGGTCATAAAAATAGGACGGCAGCGCTCTCGGACACTTGCTGAGACCGCCTCGCTTAGGGAAACCCGTTTTTCCCATTGGCCGATGGCGTCCACGAGGAGGATGCCGTTTTTTGCCGCAAGACCCATCACAAAAATCATGCCAATGATAGATCCCATGGCGAGGCCATGGCCCGAAAGGGCTAGGGCATAAAAGGCACCTACGGTCGCCAGGGGAAGGGATAATATGATCACAAAGGGTCGCAGCAGGTTTTCAAACTGGGCCGCTAGCACCACAAAGATGCAGAACACGGCCCCTAGGAGTGCGATCATAAAATTTTCGATCATCTCCTCAAACATCTCGGCATCTCCGGCGATGGCTCCCGAGTTTGGTGGGGAGATCCCGGCGATGACTTCCTTCTTAATCTGGTCGAGGATCTGATCTAAAGGGCGCGTTCGGTCTAGGGTTGCCCAAAGAATCATGGCACGGCTTCGCTGCTCCCGATCGATCGCCGTCGCCCGTTGGGTGGTTTTTTGTTGGACCAGAGGAAACAGCGGTACGAGGCCTTTGGGTCCAGGAATCAACAAATAAGAGTTTAGCGATTCGAGATTGCGATCCTCCTCGCGCATCCGCACCACAAAAGGGATATTGTCATCCCCGACATTTCCCGCATCTAGACCGGTCAGGGCAAGACGCCCCGAAAGCTCAACGGCCTCGGACGAGGTTCCTCGGTAGGCCAGCTCGGTCCGGTCGATCACCACATCGAGGGCGGGACCAAAGGAGCCGGTGTCGATTCTTGCATTGGCTATGCCCGGAATAGCGAGCAGACGCTCACGGGCTTTTTGGGCCTCCAGGTCAAGCTGGACCAGATCGCTGCCATAGATGGTGAGCATCACGGGAGCCTGCATCCCGGCGCCCTCAAAAGGCGGAGGGTCGAGGATCAGCCAGTCGGCTTCGAGACCTTTGAGCCGTCCCAGAGCTTCTTGGATCAGATCCAGGAGCCCCCGTTGGCGGAGGGTTTTATGGACAAACATCACCCTGATATCGGCGGTGTTGGCAGCGTTTTTTCCGCCCTCCCTGGCAAAAACATCGGTCATCCCTTCGAGACCTTGCAGTCTTTTGGCGGCATCGCGGACTGTTCTTTGAAACTCCGCCCGGGTGGTCCCTGGTTTTGCCTTAAGGGAGAGCACAAACTGGCCGCGGTCTTCGAAGTTTAAAAAATCCATGCCCTTTTGGCCGATAAGATACACTCCAGACAATAAGATTAGGATCGTTGCGACGGAGACCCAGAAAGGCCTGGTGAAAGCCCACCGCCCCACTTTTTCAAAGAAGATTTCGAATTTTTCGAGACCACCGCGCCATCTCTGCCAAAAGGCACCTTGCAGCATCGAAGGTGTAGCCGCAAATTTAGAGGAGAGCATGGGATCCAAGGTAAAGGCCACCCACATGGAAATCAGCGTTGCTATCACAATCGTAAGCCCAAACTCCCTAAAAAATTGCCCCACCATTCCACCCATCAGCGCGACGGGGAGGAACACGGCGACGATGGCCAAGGTCGTCGCTAAGACAGCGGCGGCGACTCGCTCCGTGCCACGGATGGCGGCGTCAGCTCCGTAGTGCCCCTTTTCCATTTCGGTGTAAATAGCCTCGCGGACTACGACCGCATCATCGATTAAAAGTCCTATGGCTAAGGCGAGGGCTAAAAGAGTGATCATATTGATGCTAAATCCCATCACATGAAAAAAGATAAAGGTACCCACCACCGCCACCGGCAAAGCCGTCGCTGAGATAAGGGCGCTTTTAATATCAGTGAGTGCTAGAAAAATAATGATCACTGCAAAAAGACCACCAGCGATTAAGGCGATCCAGACTTCGTGTTCGTTTTCCTTGATCATCTCTGATTGGTCGACGATGGGAAACAGACGGATCCCATCAGGCAAAGGATGGTTGGCGAGCCATTTTTTGACGGCAGCCACAGTCGTGACCGTGTTGCCATCGGCTCTTTTGGTCACGACGAGGCCAAGGCCCTTGACGCCGTTGATTTCGACGGTTTCAGCGTCTTGGTCGGTGGTCTTGACGACGTCGCCTACGTGGGAGAGGACGACCCTGCGACCGTCGGGGAGGGCTACCTGGGTCTGCATCCAAAGGTTGGGGTCATCCGCTGCCTGGACCGAGGCCACGTTGGCTGCGACTTTTTCTCCTTCCACTTGGCCCCAGGGCACCAGCGCCAACCTTTGGCGGATCGCCTGATAGAGGTCGAGGGCACCCATCTGCCTGGCACTGAGTTGTTGGGCATTGAGTTGGAATTCTAACCGGTCCTCCCCAATCCCGACAATCGTCGCATCGTTGACCCCTTCGAGCCGTTGCAGGGATTGCAGCACCGTGTCTTTGAGCTGTTTTCTGGCTTCGACAGCCCCCATTTTAGTCTCGATACCGTAGATCAAAACCGGCGAAGCTCCCACGTCGACACGGCGGACGACGGGGTCTCGGATGTCTCGGGGCAGCTCGTCTCGGACACCAGCGATCCTTTCTTTGACCGAATCCAGAGCTTCCCGGTCACTGACGGTGAGCCTAAACTCAAAAATCATAAAAGCAAATCCAGTCCGAGACTGGGCCGTGATCTTTTTTAGGCCTTTAATCCCGGAGGCAGCGGCCTCTAAGGGTTTTACAATCTTTGATTCGATCTGTTCAGGGGCTGCGCCGGGGTAGGGGACTAGCACGGTGATAAAGGGAAAGGTGACTTGGGGCCAAAGAGCGACGGGGAGGCGCAGCATAAAAAAGAGCCCTACAAAAAACAACGCCGCACTTATGATTCCCGCCGTGACGGGTCTCTGTACGGAAAAACGGGCGAGATTCATAGGAGCTACCTTATTTTCTCAGATCCAGAACAATTTCCCTTCTGGATCTGGTTTACGTCCGCCGTCGTTTCCACGTAGCCTAAAAACTGCCCAAACTGAACAAAAAGACCTTTAACCCGTGGCAACCCACGGACCACGCCAGCTATTTCCGCTTTAATTTTGGTATCGGCAATCTGGATTTTGAGTCGTTCTACCACGGCCATGGCCTGGGCAACTCCTGCCCGCGCCTGGGCAAGCCTAAGATTCGACTCTACGACTTGTTGTTTTGATACAGAGTCACCACCCTTTAGGCTTGCCACCCGGTCAAAGGCATCTTTAGCTAGATTTTCCTGAGATCTTGCCATGAGAAGAGCTGCCTCGGCCTCCTTGAGCCCCACGACGAGGATCCGGTCGTCGAGGGTTAAAATGACGTCGCCAGGGGAGACGGGACTGTTTTCTGATTTTTCTACCGACGCTAGGATGCCGGACGTGCGGCTGGTGAGTTCTTGGCGTAAAAAGCAGCTTTCAGCCCGCGAAGGATTGGTCCAGAGGATGAGTATAAGAGCTCCTCCTAAAATCGGGACTAAAGTCTTTATGGTATAATCGATTCGTTCCATATTGGGTCCTTTTGAATTGAAACAGTCCTTCAGAAAATTTATCGGCTTAATGAAGTTAGGCTTTAGGAGAGGGGGGGGGATGAATCTCATACAGGTTGCTATCCGTAATGTAGGTCGCAACAAGAGACGCAGTTTCATCACAATGTTAACCGTATTCCTGGGGGTCGTCGTCTCAACCCTGACCCGGGGGCTTCTCGATGGACTGCAAGGCGAAATCAAGAGCAATCTTACGCGAAAGATGTACGGAGACCTCCAAGTTCATAGGAAAGGCTATCAAGATACCTTGGAAAGCCAACCCTATAAACTCCTGATACCTCAAAAAATCCAAAATCTAACTTGGGATCAAGCCCCAAGGCTCAAGGTGATGGCTTTAGTCAACCACCAAAAAAGCCAGTCAACGACACCGGTCATGATCACAGGAATCGACTCGACCCTGGAAAATATCGTTTGCCCTCGATTTATGTCCGCCGTGCAAACAGGAAAGATGCTAGATTCGACTCTTGAACGTGGCCCCGTCTCTTCCACTCCCACCTCCCAGGAAGCAGAGGATCTAGGAGAAGCCTCCGGCCTTGGGAGCCAACAAGATGATCAATCCTTAAAGGGTGTAGGTCCACGGGCCGAAGGATTTCAGCAGATCCTGCTGACTCCGAGTCTTGTGCGGGGAATGGGTGCAGAAGTAGGCGATGAAATGATCGTGCTTATCGCAGATAAAGACAATATGCAGCAGGCCATCATCGCCCGCTTGGTCGGTGTGATCGACTTAGGGATCCCGGGGGCCGCGGCGCGCATGGCCTGGATGGACCTCGCTCAGTTGCAAAAGACTTTAAACGTCCAGGGCCAAGCTTCCGAAATCGCTATTCGCCTCCCTGTAAGCACAGACCTTAGGGATGGACAAAACCATCTTTTGAGCTACCTAGGTGCGGATCAAATGGTGGAGACTTGGGAGGAGTTGGGAGGTTTTCTCCGGGACGCAATGGCCTTGCAAAATGTGGTGTTTACCGCAGTGGTTGGCATTATGTTTGCCATTGTGATGGCTGCCATCGTCAACACATCTCTGATGACGGTCATGGAGCGAACCCGCGAAATCGGCAGCCTTATGGCTCTAGGATATCGTCGAAAACATATTCTCACTCTTTTTCTGGTGGAATCTGCAGTCATAGGGGGCCTGGGCGGGGTGCTAGGGCTTATGACTGGAGTCTTCGGAATTGGGATCCTTAATTTTACGGGAATCAGCCTTAAACTCCCAGGTCAAGTTATTGCAACGACCCTCTATCCCACCGTGTCTCTAACGTTCTTATGTTTGCTTTTTTCACTGGCAGTGGGTTCTGCCCTATTGGCAGGCTTTATACCTGCCCACCGCGCCAGTCACCTAAAACCTGTAGATGCTTTGACATCGACTTAACTGATGGAGTCTTTTTCGATGAATCTATCTAGAAGAATCATAAACCTGTTTGCAGCTGTCACCCTTAACCTTAACTCAATCCCTATTCTCTTGGCCCAGGATGCTGTGGAAATCATCAAAAAAGTCGAAGAGATGTTGGGGCCAAAAAATTTAAAGGCCAGCTACAGATTTGTGAACCATCGTCTTGATGGCACCACGTCAGAGTATCAAGTCAACTTTTCCATGCGCGATGCTGAGCGAAGTCATGTGCAGTTTATTTTTCCAGAAAGGGAAAAAGGCCGCGAAGTCCTTCGACTTGATAATGATATCTGGTCCTTTGTCCCTGGAGTCAGTCGGGTGGTACGCATCGCTGATCGCGATAGTTTTGCGGGGGGGGATTTCTCAAACGCCGATGTGCTCAGGATTGATTGGCTCAAAAAGTATGTGCCTAAGGTGCTCAAGGATCTCCCTAATCAGTGGATAATCCAAATGGACGCAAAACCAGCGACCTCAGCACCCTATGCGAAGATGAGGCTTTGGGTCGATAAAAAAACCGGGCAGCCGGTGCAGCAACATTACTATGATTCCAATGGAACCTTGCTCAAGCGTTGTCTTTATGGCGAAACCAAAAAATTTGCGGTGATCGAGCGGCCAGCGCGCTTGGTGATGGAAAATGTGATTACCAAACAAAAAAGCGAGCTTACAGTCTTGGATTTTCAAATGATTGCGGGATTTCCAGATAGCCGATTTATGGTCGAAAATCTTGGGAAGTAAAATTTATGTATCATGACCTTATTTCATGCCGGTTTGTCACCGTCTTTTTAACTCTATTGATCGCTCTTGAGGCCAAGGGTCTGGGCCAGACGACATCCCCTAAAACACCCTTGCCAGAAGACACAGATCTTGGGGAGGCCACTGGACTAGCACCTGTCAATGACGCCAAAAAAGCCACCATAGCTACCCCTGCACCAGAGGAGAGATCCTGGAGCCCGTTAAGGGGGCTTTCGGGACGAGGGTCGCTTATATTTCAGGGGAGATACATCAGAAAACCAAAGGAGACCGAGGCCCACCTCAGCGGGCCATTGATCGAAATGGGTTTAGCCAGTGACTATAAACCGACGGAAAAAATAGCTGTGTTTGGGGAAGGGCGACTTTTCTATGACCATGATTTACTGGGACATAGGAACCAAGGTTTTCTCGATCAGGGAGGCATACGCCTAAGGCCGGTCGATCAGATGTTGTTTGTGATTGGTAAGGAACGAAATCGAAGATCCCCTGGTCTTTTATTGTCCCCCAGTGACTTTTTACATTCATCCCAAAGCCCCCCTGGATTAAGAGAGGACCGCAGTGGGGTGTGGCAGGTACGGACAAGCCTTCAACTGGAAAACCATTCGATCGATGCCATTCACTTGCCGATCGCTGATGTGGGTTTAAATGGTATGCCAGCAAAGGGTGGAGGGGGTGGAAATGCCCTGCGTTATTTTGGTCGATTCCCCACAGGTATCGATCTTGGCCTGGAGATGGCCCGTCTTAAAGGTGATCTCCTAGGAGGGGCCTTTACCCAAGTCATGATCGCCCAAGTTTATAAGGTCTACCTGGAAGTCGGTGTTGACCGAGAAAAAGCGGCAAACAGCTACCTCCTTGGAACGAGCTACGAAGGACTGGCAGATACCCTGGTAAGGTTTGAATACTACGAGTCCGAAGCCGGTTGGTCACAGAAATCACCTTTTTTTCAGGATCATAAATATGCCATCGTGAGTTTGAGTCTTGCCGAAATCAAAAATGAGTTTAACCTTACGGACACCCTGGTCAAAAGTCTCGAAACCGAGGATTTGGTGCATGTGCTCCGTGGCGAATGGATCTTTTCATCTTGGCAAACTGCGGGACTTAGCACCACCCATATCGTCAGGGACCAAGGCTACCAATGGCAAGCCCTCGGGGACTGGAAACTCAGCTTTTAAGGAGATCGCGATGATCAGGCTCGAAAAAATCGGCAAATCATACACGACGGGCAAACTAAAAGTCCCGGTGTTAAACCAGTTGGATTTTAAAGTGACCGAGGGAGATTTTACCATTATACGCGGACCCTCTGGGTCTGGGAAAAGCACCTTACTCAATCTCCTTGGACTCCTTGATGAACCGACTGAAGGCAACGTTTTTTTGGACGGGAGATTAGTGAGTTTCCTTGATTTTGACCAACTTGCCGAAGAGCGGTCGCGATCCATCTCCTTTATCTTTCAATCGTTTCATCTAAACCCGGTGCTGACTGCCGAAGAAAACGTTATGATCCCGCTCCTGATACGCAAAGACATTCCCTTGGACGAACGCGTGCATCGAGTCACCCACTGGGTTGATCAAGTAGGACTCCGTGACCATCGCCACCAACGCCCCGATGAGCTGTCTGGTGGTCAGAGGCAACGGGTTGCAATCGCCCGCGCCTTAGTCAGCGGTCCTCGCCTTGTGATTGCCGATGAACCGACTGCCAATCTAGATTCGAAAACATCCCATACGATTTTGCAGCTGATGAGTCAGCTCAACAGGGACAAGGGCATAGCGTTTGTCTTTGCGACCCATGACCCGACTTTAGATGCCTATGCCCGTACCGAACTCCTTATGAAAGATGGTCACCTAGAACAGGTACGCTGAAGATACTTGTAGCAGCTCGTCTACTTTAGGAGCGATCAACCCGGCAGACGATACGTCCTTGCCGTGTGACCCTAATGGCAAGATTGATTGGACGGCAGCACACCTGGCAGTCTTCGATGTAGGATTGCGCACCTGCCGATACATCAACGAAGGTCACAAAACTTTCTCCACACCAGGGACACTGGACTGTCGTTGGTTCTTCCATGGGCTTAGTAACCTAACCCCCAGCATTTTTTTGAAAACTCATCGGTATTTGCGGCTTTAATCATAAAATGCGCCACATCGGCGCGAGAAATCTTTAGGGCCTTTTCAGACTGAAACCGAAGCTGGACTCGGTATTTTCCCGTAAGGGGACCATTGGTCAGCATGCCTGGTCGAGCCACCACCCACTCTGTCCCTGAAGTTTCTAGTAGGGTCTCTACGGCTTCGTGGTCTAAATAGGACTCTTTAATAAGCAGTGGCAGCAAAATCTTTCCAAAAAAGAAGGGCAAGTCTTCCCGAGTTTCCCGAGTTCCATAGGCACTGCAATGGATGATCCGTTTGACTCTCGCTTCTAGCAACGTCTTTATGACTCGACTCATCATAAGGGACTGCTTGTAGGAGCTAAGTCCTAGATTCGCTTTGAGCTGGGCTCCATAGTCCGTATGGCCTAAGGTACAAAATACAACATCATTTTGTGAGGCCCATTCTTTAAGGGCTCTTTCATTTTGCAATTCACCTTGAGTGATTCGGAGTTTGTCTCTAGGAGTGATGCGACTGGAATTGCGGACATACACAGAAACTTGTTCCTTTGCGAGTTGTTTTGTGAGTTCTAAACCCGTTGGACCTGTCGCGCCAATAATGCCGTACTGCATCAATCACTCCCGCACCCTCCGAGGGACGCTGCTTAGTCCGTTATCAGGACTTGCTGATTATATCTAATAAAGATGCCGGGGCGCTATGGGATTTGTAAGCATCAATAGCGGTTAGCGCAGGGTTCCTCCCAGGCTCACTATTTTTATCGAACTCTTAGCTAAAAACTGCTAGACGTTAGTTTAGATGTTCTAGACGCCAGCTGTAGGGGATTTGAGTCATAAGTGACTCTTAGAGTTCCCTAAAAAGTTTTTGAGAGGTCATCAAATTATCGATGAATCAAACGCAAAATCCAAGTGATGAACGCTCTGGGCTGCCTATGGGGCTCGGCCGTAAAGGGCTTAAATCCCAAGATGGGCAGATCGTCAGCGGATGGCTTGCACCCCATCCCCCCCATCTTGTCTATGGGGAGAATCCCCCCCAAAACGAACCCCGGTCCCAAGGGGGATGGGAGACTCTTCGCTGGGCCTATGACCGTTGCCGTGCCAGGATTGCCACCCAAAAACCCGACGTTATCATCGTCCATACTCCCCATTGGCAGACCTGTGTGGGTCACCATCTTTTGGGGATCAACCAACTTTCTGGCGTCTCCATAGACCCGATTTTTCCCCATCTCTTTCGGTTTCGTTACCAGGTTAATTGTGACGTTGCCCTCAGTGAGGCGATCTGCCAGGAGGCCCGTTCCCGCGGCCTCAAAAGTAAACTCATGAAAAACCCAAACCTCAGGGTCGACTATGGCACTATCGTCACCTTGCATATGATGAATCCCAACTGGGACATCCCCGTGGTGGTGATGAGCGCCCATAGCAGCCCCTATTTTTTCGACCAAAGGCGCTATGACGACGAGATGGTAGAGCTAGGCATCGCCACGCGCCAGGCGGTGATCCAAAGCGGAAAAAAGGTCGTCCTCGCGGCGAGCAATAGCCTCTCTCACCGGCATTTTGACTACGAGCCCGATCCAAGCTGTCCCGAAGACATGAGCCGGGAGCATATTTACAGCCACAGCCAGTACCGCTGGGATATGGAAATCCTCCAGCTGATGGCCCAGGGAAAAATGGACCAGCTCCTTTCGAAACTCCCCGAGTTTGTCACCGAGGCCAAGGCCGAAGTCAAGGCAGGAGGATTGATGTGGATGCTGTCTGCCATGGGCTTTCCTCGCACTCCTGCTACGGTCTACGGCTATGGGTCCGTGATTGGCACGGGAAACGCGGTGGTCGAATGGAATCCAGATTTTAAAAAAAGTTCCCATCAATCTTTAATTTAATCTAAAAAATGTTTAGGGAGCTCGAAGCGGCTTGCTCCTCCCCGTGGTGAAATATCCTGAATCGATAACGAGGGATTTCCAATGTCTGACACCCAAACTCAAACCATCCCATCCCATAACCTTCTGGTGGGTGCTTGGGTTCCTGGTATGCCCCATCTCCTTAAAGAGTCTAAATCCTATGCTCAGCTTGCAAAAGCCATGGAGTCCATTGGACACCAATGGGCTCAGGCTGGGGTGAAGCAGATTTTGTTTTTTAGCACCCAATGGCGGTCCGTCCTCGGCCATATGTTTCTGGCAGGACCTGATGCAGCCGGAATCCACGTGGATGACAATTGGTACGACTTAGGAGATATTTCTTACCAGCTAAACTTTGACCCCAAGCTCGTGGAAGACTGCGCCCATGCCGCTGAAATCCGTGGATTTCAGACTAAGGTGATCCGCTATCCCGGATTTCCTATCGATACCGGGACTCTGGTCGCCCACAATCTTATCTTAAAGGGGGCTCGTCAGCACCACCCAGACCATTCCTTTAAGGTAGGTGCTGTCTCCTGTTCGATCTATTCCGACTATCTTGATACCTTTGAGTTAGCTTGCAGCCTCCAAGCAGTCCTGAAAGACCAGGGAACTCCGACGGGCGTCGTCGTGGTGTCCCTGCTATCAGGGCGCACTCTTAGCGACGACTTTGGCGAAGTTCCAGAGCAGATCGCGTCGCAGGCAGACGAGATCTTTAACCAGGAGTGTCTCCAGGCGATCGACCATGCTGATATTGACCACCTTAAGTCTCTGGTCGAAACTAAAGGCGGAGCTTCTTGCGCTGATATGGGACTCCGTGGCCTTGCCTTTCTAGAGGGCCTAGGGCTGTGGACTGCAACCCAAGGTGGTCAGTTGATGGCCTATGGGCCGATCCACGGCACAGGGGGAGCGGTGATCAGCTTCGGCTAAACACCTGAACGATGGAGAATGTCGCCCGAAAACCCTCCATATCATCATCAGGCACTCCAGAGTCCTTAAATATCCGCATCCAGTGGGTGCGAATGGATGCTACCATTTCGTTTAGGAGGTGTTGGGCCTCTTGCCGCGAGAGAGCAAATACCTCGGACCTCGACAAAAAATTCTCCACAGTACAAAGATTGCCTTGGTCGCCAAAACCTTGGTTGAGCCGACGGTCCTCGATGTCACGAAACGGCCGGGGAACAACGTCAAATAACGGAGATAATCTCCACCCACGGGGAGTCCAATTAAATCCATGGTTCCTAAGGTGATCATCATCGTTTCCCACCATAGCGTTGAAGACCATTCGTCTAAACAGCTCTTGCTGGTCAGCCTGGGGGCTCTGTGAAACGGATCCAACGGTGGTAGCCATAGCCAGGTAGGACCCATCAACTTGGGGTTTTATAACTTTTTTTGGATAGCCAATGGCAGCAAACATGGAAAGGAATCCGCTTCGTTTGACCATGTCGTTTTCAATAAGACGATCAAAACGCTCGATCAGGTAAACATCTTTGCCGTTAACGGAGATGATTTTGACTTCGGGGGTAAGGAGGCCGCACGCCTTGTGTCCAGTCCATAAGCCAAAAAGCCAGAGCGGTCTTCGCCCGAAGCTAAAATATATTCGATGGTAGACATCTTATCTCGACCAGCATGCTTGAGCATACGAGCTCTGCCCCAGGCGTCGGGGATAGAGTCGTACAAGACGCTAAAGGCTTCCTGACCGTCTTTTTCGTCTGTCTCGTAAATATGGTCAGCAGATTGTTTAAAGGGGAGTCTGAGGGGATCGATTTCGATGCGGTTTGGGCGCAAAAAATAGGACTCAGCGTACTTAAAAAGAGCTTTTTTTTGGTTTGTGACTCTGTCTCCCACAGACGTCATCTTTCCCGCCAAAACAGGATCAATTGCCCCTGGTAGGTAGACGTAAACGTAAATATCTTGGACCTTTAAGGTCTTTTCCTTCACAGCTTTTCCCTTAGCATCTTAATGCGTAGCTCCTCGATGGCCCGAATAAATGCCGTTTTGTCCGCGTTTTCGCTTAACTCCATAAAAGCCTTCGTTAAGGAGTCTAAAAAGAGAGATCCGGCGCCTAGGATATTGAGGTAAGCCACAAGGACTCTGATACTGACTCCGCAGTCGCCGGTTTCAATGCGACGGATGGTCGCTGACGAGAGGCCTGTGATCTGAGCCGCCCTTTCGTAGGAGATGCCAAGAAATTCTCTGCGCTCGCGGAAGCTGGTCCCTAGATTAGCCATGGCTTTTGTCATCGCTGTAGGGATTGCCTGGTCTTTTTTCGTTTTTTTGCCCATCGCCCGCCTCCACATCAGAGTCTATACGGTGCCGCACTCAGACTCAACACGGGGCTCAGTGCAGTACCATAAAATGTTGACAATCCTATTCATTTAAGTGTAACCATTCAAAAGTTCAGTAGTGCTCAATTGAGCTTTAAAAATGATCTTTCAAGGAGGAATGACCATGAAAGTATCTATGGGACATGCAGCTTTGACTGGCGGTGTCTCAGTAACCACCTTAAGACGATAAGGGTGAATGAGAATGGCGAAGAGATTGACTATACCGCGCCACCACTTGGCAGATGCGAGATCCAAGAGAAAAATATGCCTATACTATACCGACGATCTGGAATACATCCGCGAGCAGATCAAAGATCACGACATCCATGATCGGTTCGACGCTCTTTGCGTTTTCGAATTTAAACTCATCGACTCTTTGCGTGAATATGGCGAGATTTCTGACGAGTTTGACAGGATGTACAAGATGTATGTGTTTTACCGAGGTTGCGTTGACAGCGCAGCGCTTTTGGCAGAAATGGCATCACTTGGTCTTGTTACGTCGATCGACAGAAGAACCCATGGCCAGAGCCTCGTCAAATCCTTCCTCCAAAACTAGGTAACGATTTTTTTTCCAAAAGATATCCAGCACCAGATCGGGGTTGGAATCGCCATTGGCGAGCATATAGAGGTTGTTATTTGGAACAAATCTGTTTTCCAATCGCTCAGGTCGGGTGAGGGTGACGATGTGATGATCTGGGTTTTCCGTACAAAACTCCTGCAACATTCCGATTTGCGATTGGTCGAACACAGCAATGATCTCGCTAATTTCGAGGCCGAGCGGCCTGAGTTGCCGATAGGTTTTAAGTAATCCTATCCTGCTATAAAATGCGGAAGCATCGTTAGTTATCTCCGCTTGATGCTCAAATTTCGATGCACCGCTCATATTCCGTTGCCTCCCGGGCCTTATTATCGGAAAAGCTCAGAAACAATTGAGCACTGGGAAGCGGGAAGTTAATCAGACAACGAATGGTCTCGATTCACTTACAGGCTTCCATTAATAATTTCATGATGTTATATCTGAATTCCAAGCGATGATGGCGGTTCGAAGATTGTTCGCTGGTCGGATGAGCCTGCACCCTACGCGACTTTCCTTGGTACTCTTTTGCTACAGCCCTCGGCGCAAACCTCCATCGACGGGGATCATACATCCTGTGATATAGGTGGCCAGCGGAGAAGCCAAAAAGGCGACCACAGCACCAAACTCCTCTGGTCGTCCAAGCCGTCCCATGGGGATCGACTCGGCGGTAAGACTCACCATGCGGCCTCAATTCGAGCATTATGGATAAGACAGACCTAATAATAATCAATAAAAACAAAATATTATAGATAGTCCTAAAGTTATACGGCAAAATACCGTATAGTACTCTAGGGACGTGGCGGGACTAAAACAGCCGACCGACAGGGGGATTCTGTTCTATGGAAAATGGAAAACGAGACAGGGGTACCGAAATAAAACTCAGCACTGACGAACGGGCTCTCATACTTGAGGCTGCTTCAAGCCGTTTCTATGTTGATAAGATCACTCCGGCGATAAAAATGTTAGCGCTTGAGAATGCCCGTCACATTGTCGAAGATAGATATAAAGTTTTTATGACTTTATCCGCATTTGAACAATTCTCTGGACAACTCCAGGATGAAGCTGATGAACCTAACGACGCGTTAAAGGCACTCGTAAAATAAATGTTGCTGTACAAAGTTCTTTCACTAGCAGATGACATCATAGGCTTTCATTGTTCCTCCCATCCTCTGAATGAGTTTCTGGTTAAATCAGCTTTGACACACCAGAATATGGGTTTTTCTAAAACGGTGTGTGTCTATGATGAGGCTGGAATGTTGGTTGCTTATTACACTCTAGCGTCGTCAACGATTGAGCCAGATGAACTGCCTCGAGGGGTCACTCGTGGTAGTCCCGGGTACAAAATACCGACCATTGTGATCGCTAAGTTTGCCGTCGACACGCGTTTTTCAGGCCAAGGCTACGGGACAGAGATATTTAGTAAGATTTTGGAGGTTATTTCAACTTATTTAAAGACTGCGCCCCTAAGCGCTCGTACTGTGACTATTGATACTCGTGATGCTGAATCTCAAGACAAAATAAAGTCTTTTTATAGAAGCTTCGGCTTTACAGAGTATCCTGAAAACTCAGGGCAAATGTATATTAAGGCAAGCAAGATCAAAAATTTGTTTTCGTAAAGATCCCCGGAGTGCCACCAGCATTTGCTAAATCGCTAAGTTGTCGGGATTAAAAACCGGTCCTTCATACGAAGAATTCGGGACTACGACAACTAAGCAGTATAGTCGCAGCAAAGCACTTAGGCGTCCACCCCGACAGGATGGCTCAAACCGCCGGGGTTGCTCCAAAGTTTTTGCTCTATAAATCCTGGAGGATCTTGCTTAGTTGGTCTTCGGTCATTTCGAGGATTTTAGCTACTTCTAAAAGGTTTAGCCCTCTTGCAAGCTACTGTTCCGGGTACTGTGAACGACTCCCCTGCTGATAATGGGTATGATGCTGTCACTGAGGTTTCATAACAGGATCTTAGTGAGGAGCATTAATTCGCATAGGATGATGTGGTTTCGTAAACAGGGGGAGGGAGCTGAT
>JBGSUI010000112.1:0-7360 GCA_041736175.1 Oligoflexales bacterium
CATACTGGACTCAATGCAAGAATTTAGGAAAAGGTGGTCATATCGGGTGGCGCGACTGAAAAATCAGGCGCGCCTTTTTTAGGTCGTTTTTGTCTCCTTTGGGATGAAACAGGATGTCTCATTGGGACTGAAACGCAACAACTTCGCCAGCAGACGGATCCTCCACCAACAATCTGACGCCAGTCATTTCCTGGCAGGCAGCAACAGAGGCTTCAACCTATGATATCAAAGTCGATAACAATTCTGGATGTGGCTCCCCTGAGCAAACCCACACTGATGTTGCAGCAATCTCAAAGCAGCTGGATACCCTAACCAATGGACCATGGTATATATGCATTACCGCCAAAGACCTTGCTGGCAATCAAACTAACAATTCTGGAAATTTTTATATCGTGGTCGACGACATTCCACCTGGGGCCTTTATCATCACCTCACCAGCAAATGGATCCTATGTAAACAATTCAACTCCCACCATTAGCTGGAGTTCAGCGTCGGGAGCAACGATTTATGACATCAAAGTCGCAAGCGTTGCCGGTTGCGGGACCCCTGTGCAAAATCCTAGCAGTGCCACTACGTCAAAAACTTTATCAACTCTAACCAATGGCACATGGCATGTTTGCATCACAGCCAGCGATGCTGCCGGGAATACAACGAGTGAAACCACGCCATTTAGCTTTATTCTCGACACCGTGGCCCCCAGCGCACCAGCGACACTAGCATGGCCGGGAGCCTACGCCTCTTCCACCAGTGCCAGCCTAAGCTGGACCAATGGAACCGATGGGGTTTCGTTTTCAACCCACAATGTAAAAGCGTGTACCAGTATCACCTGCGCTACCGGTTGTTTAGCGTCAATAACGAGTGTGTCATCGCCGACAACCCTTATTAGTCTCGTTAATGGATCAACCTACTATGGCTGTGTTCAGTCTGTCGACTCGGCGAACAATACCTCCGCGTGGGTCGCCACGGCTGCAACTTTACGAATCGATACGACCAACCCTACAGCTCCTGCAAGCATTACAGTGCCTGCCTACTCGCTGACAACGTCGATGACATTCACCTATACGAATGGTACAGATGCTAACTTTTCTACGCACAATATCAAAGCTTGTACCAGCAATAATTGCAGCACTGGTTGCTCCGGAACCACAACTGATACGAGTTCTCCATCAACAATTTCTAGTCTATCCAATGGGTCCAGCTACTATGCATGTGTCCAGTCAATTGACTTGTCGGGAAGAACTTCATCTTGGGTTGCGTCTGCTGGAACGACAACAATCGATACCACACCACCAACTGCACCCACACCGACATCCTGGTTACAATCGTCCCCATATTCAGGATCTACCCCAACTGCGCGGTGGAACGTGAGTGGGTCGGGAGACGTTGCGAGTCAGCAGTTGTCAGTATATTCAAATTCTTCCTGTACGACCCAATATGGCTCCACGATTACTGGTTTATCGAATAGCGCGAACTCTTATAATTTTACCGTATCGAGTAATGGAACCTATTGGTTCAAAATCAGAGCCATAGATAACGCCGGCAATCAGGTAGACTCGACTTGTGTCGCGTCGGGGATCGTTGTAAATGTTCCGGTTCCCCCGACAGTTAGTGTCGGAGCGGATCGGACGGAACATGGCAATACGATCACGCTGCATGGCACTGTGACAGGAGGTTCAACCTACCTATGGTCGGTAGTCGCCGGAAATTCCAGCGCGATTTCTTTTGGAACGAGCACGCAGCCATCAACGACGGTCACTTCCAGCGCTTTTGGCACTTATACCATTAGACTCACGGCGACAAATGTGGACGGATCTACCGATGACGATATCGTGGTTACGTTTGTCGAGTCTGACCCGGTCATTTTTACCACTTCTACTGCTTATACTGGAAATTTAGGAGGAATTTCTGGAGCTGACAGCAAATGCGTTACCCATGCGACTGCTGGTAGTTTAGGCTCCAATTTTGTCGCTCTAGTCTCCACCGGTACAACCAATGCGAAAAGTCGCTTTAATCCATCGGGGAATGTTTTTAACATCAATAATGATTTAATTCAAAACAATCTTTGGGGTGGTTCGTATCTGTCAAACCCTATAATTTACGACGAGTATGGCAATAGTGCTAGCGGAGACAATTCCATATGGACTGGGACAGATGAAACAGGTTTTAGTACTAGCAACAGATGTTCAGAATGGACAACTTCATCGTCATCGATTTCTGGGAGTTATGGCAATTCCACAAGGACCTCAAACCACTGGATGTACCAAAGTGTAGGCAATTATTGTAACAATCTCTACCCTATATATTGTGCAGGTACTATGATAAAAAAAGTGCGGTTTACTGGAACGGGTGGATCGCCTGTTGGATCAATTAATTTGTCTTATACTGTGCCACCAGTAGTCAGCGCTTATGACCACGTCACCATAAGGGCTATTGAAAATGGAAACCCACCTGCGAATTGCACTTCTGGTACCTTGGTGACAACCTTTAACGGACCCTTTTCAGGTAATCAAACTAACAATTACACTTATAGCTCACTAAATAAGAGTTCTAGTTATAGTTTTCGGTTGTGTGCCTACGACAGCAGTAGTCGCGTTATCCTTGAATCGACCTTACAAAATATAAGACCAAAATATGGCGATCGCGTTGTATTTGTAACCTCTACCACCTACAACGGTAACTTAGGCGGCATATCTGGTGCTGATGCTAAATGTGCAGTAAGAGCCGCTGCAGCATCTTTAGGTGGTATCTATAAGGCATTTGCGTCTATCAGCAGTATCTCGATGAAGAATCGATTTCCAGTGAAAGGAGCGGATGTCGTTCGAAACCGGGCGGGTCAAACCGTCGCAACTGGTTCCACGCTATGGATCAATTCGGGGGTTACGAACGCTGTCGGATATGATGAATTTGGCAATTCGAGATCAGGTAATGTATGGACGGGAACAAGTGATTTTGGCGCCCAATTAGGGTACAACTGTAGTAACTGGACAACATCGTCTAGCAGCCTATATGGTGCAATGGGCAATTCCGGCCAGACTAACAATTATTGGACATATATGAGCTCGTATAATTGTAACAACTCTTTATCGATCTACTGCATTAGCGATTAGCAGGTAAACCGCGAAAGAGCACGAGTTGGCTGTGATAAATGTCTGAAACTTTGCCAAGATGTTGCGTTTCAGTCCCAATGAGACATCCTGTTTCATCCCAAATGAGACAAAAACGACCTAAAAAAGGCACGCCTGATTTTTCAGTCGCGCCACCCGATATGACCACCTTATCCTAAATTCTTGCCTTGAGTCCATTATGTAGTCTGACACCAAGGGGAATGGCATAGTATTCCGATCCATTATGCATGGTCTTTATCAAAATGTTGAGCAGCGGTCCTTACACTTCCTGGAGTCATCTTTTCCTTATTGGCTTCACTTTTTATTCGTCGATCTCGGGCATTGCCGTGTAAATCAACCTGGTTCAAGGTCATAAGCTTCCCTTCATGTAGAACTTTTATTTTATTTTCAAGAAAACACCTAAATACCTGGACTTTACAGCCCCTGTAGCCTAAAGGCATTTCATACGGAATATCGTCCACCATAATGACGTTATCCCGACTTACTTTGCGGCTTATGGTGATAATGAATTGTTCTTCAACCTTTTGAAGGTCGGTCAATGGACTCAATGGCCAATCGCTGTTCTCCCAGGCTTTCTCAGGAGTTTGCCCATTTAAGCTTTCATGGACTTGATGGTTATAGAAAAACCTGGGCCATGGTCCATGTAAAGGCCCTCCATATATCCAAAGCGCTGCAAAAGCTTCATCAAACCCCTTAGAAATAAAGCTCGATCTTCGGCTGTTCCTACTACGGCGCCAAATCGAAAACGCACCCACAGATTCTGCTGACGAAGCCGAAAAACAATTCCACGATTATCACAAAAAGACCTCCCCATCAGGCTCCAAGGACCAATCGAGTGGTCCGTAACACCTAAAATGTCCACTGATTTGTAAACTAACTTAATAATAAAATAACAAAAAATTTATATTCCACTCATTGACGAGATCAGCAGTCATCATCCATGATGAATTATCGCGAATTACTGAATAAAATTTGTAGATAAAAGTCTCATAAAGGGGAGGACCATCCTATGGATAGGCGTCAGCTTATTAAAAGCTCGGCATTTTTAGTTCCAGCACTGCTGAGCGGTCGAAGCCATGGCTTCCCGATTTTTGACCGCTACAACCAAGACTGTGGAGTCGCCTCAGGGGACCCTTCCGAAGATGGATTTGTGGTTTGGACCCGTTTACCGCCCGCCGCACAGCAACCAGGGGGGACCACGACGGCCGTCCAGCTAGAAGTGGCCACAGTTGCCGATTTTAACCGGGAGTCTATCGTCTACCGTGTAGAATTAGAGACCAGCCCTGATCGAGACTACACCGTCAAAACCAGGGTGCGAGGACTCCAACCTAAAACCATCTACTACTACCGTTTCTCAAATCGAGGATCCTACCAGTCCGTGGTCGGCAGAAGTAAGACAACACCATCAAAAGACGACAAGGTTTCGACCATTAAAGTAGCCTTTGTGAGTTGCCAAAACATGAGCGATGGCCTCTATACGGCATTTAATGGATTAGCCTCAGAAGACGTGGACGTGGTCCTCCATTTGGGTGACCATGTCTATGAAAAAGAACTCGGTCGTCCTTGGAAAATCGATCCGCTGTTTGGCGCTGAGGCAGAGACTCTTGAGGACTACCGCGTCAAATACCGTTATTACCTGTCTGATCCAGCATACCGCGAAGTACGGCGGCTTTTTCCGTGGATCGATATTTGGGACGACCATGAAGTGGTCAATGACTATGCAGGCAGCGTCGATCGCAGCAAAAACAAACTAAAATTTCAGAACGCCTATCAGGCTTTTTCAGAATATATGCCCTTTGAAACCCAACTCAAATTCGATCAGGATGGAGTGCCCGAACTCCCCATCTTCCGAAAAATCTCCTATGGCAAAAACCTTGACATCATTGCGACAGATAATCGTCAATACCGCAGCCCAAGACCATCCCGCACAAATGGAGAGCGACATCACTCCGACCGTACCATGTTAGGGAAAGAACAAAAGGAGTGGACCAAAAACCAACTCGCCCAAAGTGATGCCCAGTGGAAGATCGTGATGACGGGGGTGATGATGACACCCCTTAGGCTGGGACTAAAATCAACGTCTCAAGAGTTTTTTGCCGAAAAATTCTTTGGTGAGACTCGATTTGAAGAAGCCGGGTATTATATGAACCTGGACCAATGGGATGGTTTTACTGCAGAACGCCGTGAACTCTTGGAGTTTATCAGTCAAGAGGAGATCTCCAATGTGATCTTTACTGCAGGAGATATCCATGCAGCCTTTGACTCCGTGCTTTATCTAGACCCAGATCAAACCCAAGGTCCAGCCACCGCCGTGGAAATCGTCACTTCGTCCATCTCGTCAAAAACCGTTGGAAGCTACCTAGGCGAGCCATTGACCAGGATTGGTCAGTGGATCCTCGCAAGGTCTAACCCACAGATCGTCGCCTGTAACATTAAAAAGAATGGCTATGCTGTCCTGTCGATCTCCGAAGAGGGGACTGCGGTGCGGCATATGATGCTTCAGAACTCACTCCTGCCGGGAGCCAAGGCGACAGCTGGAATCACACGATGGATTCCAAATGGGAGTTCTATCTTGGTTTGAATAGATGTTTACCGCCATCCTCCCTTTTCATGGGGAGGTCAAGGCAAACATCTGTTCAAAACAGGAGGTGATTCTTCGTTAAATTAGATCGCGATCCCATAAAGACGCGAGAAAATGTGCCCATGGCATGATGTCGATCCCCATCAGCATTCGAGGGTGGGGATCGAGAGAAACCACTATAAAACGCCGTATCTGACCCTCTTCCATCAAGGCTCTGAGTCCCTTGAGATCCCGCTCTGTGACTTGGTGGGAGGCTTTCACCTCGATGGCCAGTTCGTTTCCTACGACAAAATCAACTTCCAGCTGACTCGTGGAGCGCCAATAGCTGAGGGGATCATCCAGTCGATACAATGCGAGAAAAGCCCGTAGCTCAGTTGCGACCATGTGCTCGAGGGACCGACCAAACGCATCGCTTTTTGGAACCACTGGTGATCGTTTGGCGAGATAGTTTGTGATCCCCACATCAAAAAGAAAAAACTTACTGCGGGTGATCGCTTTTCTTTTCTTAGTGGCCAGATAAGGGGTGACCTTAAAGCCGAGCAGCGTATCTTCCAAAACTTCGATATAGTTACGCAATGTCGTTGGTTTGACTTGGCAGTCGCTTGCAAATCCTTCGATAGCGAGCTCCTCCCCCGAATTAAGTGCCATCACATCCAAAAACCTTGTAAAGGCGTCTAATCTCCGGGTGACTGCCTCATCTTTAATCTCCTCTTTAAGGTAAAGGGAAACATAGTCATCCATTTCCTCGGAGATATATTGGGAGTCGGTATCATAATGACGGGGGATCCCGCCGTGGTTAAAATACCTTAAAAGATCGAAGTTTGGGATTTCGCGACTCACAAGAGGAAAAAGCTCTAGTTTAGTCGCCCGCCCCCCTAAAAGATTGGCCTGGGTACGTTTTAGCTTGCGGGCACTAGACCCCGTCAAGAGGAATCGAGCCTTCTTTTTTTCGATGGTGCGATGGACTTCGTCCAGAAGGTTGGGAATTTTTTGCACTTCGTCAATGATAATGAGTTCGTTGGCTCCGACGCATTCCTCAAAGATCAGCCCCGGACGATTCGTCAATCTGACAAACTCACTGCGCTCGAGCAGGTCATAAATTCGCTTAGGTTTAAGGGTCTGGGTATAAAGATAGGTTTTACCCGATGAGCGAGGGCCAAATAAAAAGGCGCTTTTTCTGGTGAGGCTTTCGGTTAAATTCAGAAGTCTGTTGTAGTCCATGATGATAATCCTCCACTGATATGCGAAATATCATGATAATCCTCAACTATGTTACCTGCCGGGGCCATGGACCACAAGGTCAAACCCACAAATCGTCGCCTGTAACAATGGGAGATTCTGACAAGCCCATAGCCAAGGCTTTTGCCCACGAAAAAATCAGTGCCGATCCTACCGGCACCCTTCTGCAAAAGAAAATACCTAAGGCGTTTTTCGATATTTGATTGCAATGCCTTTACTTTCGCTTAAGTCTCGATTTGTAAAGGCTCTCTGTTAGTTGTGCTTTATGGCGCAACTATAGGTCTACGCACATGAAAAGATAGATTTTAGTTTTTTCCGTGGTATAATGAAAGTTTTTATTCAATCTCATCAATTTTAGACTCATTTTCCCAAAATTCGTCCTCTATCTCTCTGATTTTTTTAACTAATTTCATGC
>JBGSUI010000137.1:0-4565 GCA_041736175.1 Oligoflexales bacterium
GTCTACGAAAAAGGATTGAAAGTCAGCGATGACGAGTTTGACGAGATCAAGATCAAGTTCCATGCAAAGTATCCAAAATGGAATTATATAATAAGCCCAATCAAGTAGAACCTGTCCAAGTAATTTTTACACACCTCCTTACGGGACCGTCCCCAAGACATCCCACTTCTGATCAAGCATTTTGCCATGCAGATCTGCCGGGAATACGGCCTGAGTTCCAAAATATTTGAAGCTTCAGCACTTAACTCGATGATGACCTATCCATGGCCTGGAAATATCCGCGAGCTGCGCAATATCGTGGAGCGGCTTATGATCTTAGGAGGGGCTGTGATCAGCCTCCGGGATTTGCCCGCCGAAATTCGCGAAAAAAGAGGTTTTCAAGGGGGAAGCGTCTTGGAGCAACCTAGTTTAGAGGCAAGCAGTGCTCTTGAGCCGCTGTCTACCTGGGAGGCATTTAAATCCAAATCCGAGCGGGAATACTTGATCACAGCCTTAAAATCCTGCAAAGGCAACATTTCTGAAACCGCCAGGGTCCTCCAGATCGAGCGGAGCACCATTCACAAATGGCTCAAATCCTTTCATATTGAAAAATTTCACTATGACCTCGATTTCAGGGAGGCCCTTGACCCCAAGGTGGGAGAGCACTTGTAGTTTTAATGGTCGAATGCTAAATGATGAATTGTTAAGACTTTGCTAAATCAGAACATCTTGATCTCAGGCTCCCCTTAATTTCTGCCAGGTCCATGTCTCCACTTTCGAGATTTCTGAGGAGGATTTTAATTCGTGTGATTGACCCTTTGACGTCATGCTTGAGTCTGTCTATCTCAATTTGCGTCATCGCTTTTTTAAAGTTCTGCTTTATCGGTTCATCGAATTCTTTGAGCAAATATTCCCAGCTTTGAAGATGGCCATCGATCACTGCCTGAACAACCCTTTGGTCATCCAGTTGTCGAACTTGGGCATCAAATGACCGCATGGTTTTCTGCATCACTGCAGGGAGACCTTCTTGTTCTCTTTTTGCCTTGAGATATTCAGCTATTTTTGGTGCTTCTTCATAGGCATCTTTGTCCACGATGAGATCAAAGATATTAGAATCGTTTTTGACTGACATCTCGCTGGTCGATAAAACGATTACAAGGTCAGATGCCTTTTGCCTAAGCATCGTCCCGAGTTTAATGCCATCCATACCAGACCCCAAATATTTATCCGTTAAAACCGCCACGAGATGGCCGCTGATCTGGTCCCAGTCTTTTACAAAGTCTTCTGCAGTTGCGTAGCAGACTGTATCAAAGCCTTTTAAAAAAGCTGGCCATTGGTCACGAAAAATATCCTCATCATCGATAATAGCAATTAAGTTAAAGAGTGGCTTTTGGATCTCGGTGGAGGAATGGGAGCTTGAATCTAGTGAAATTGTCGCGACTTTAGGTGATGCCTCCCCTTGAGAAGGTAAGGTATCTATCGCTTGTAGCAGCAGCTTAAAGAGCTGTCCCTTAGCCATGGGTTTTGGCAGAAACCCATCTGCACCCATATCACCTGCTCTTCGGTGGTCGTCGGGAACAATTCTATTGGAGTGGACAAAGATCAGACCGTCAAAATGATGGTCACCCATATCAGTGCGCAACTCCTTAACCAAATCAAACCCACTTAGGGATCTAGGACCCATATCTATATCGGTGATGATGAGATCGATTGATTGTTTTTTGAGGGTATCAAATGCCTCTATGCTCCCATTGGCATGATGAATATGACATAGCTGGCTCAATTCTGACGACTCTTCTATCCAACCAGCAAGGGCACTTCGGTAAATCGATTCGTCGTCTACAATCAGCAGCCCAAGAGGGCGTGACAATGCCTTGGTCTTTTTCACCACCTCCTGGTGGAGACGTTCTTCGCTTCTGTTAAATTCACTCTCAGACTTGCTTTTATTTGTCTGCCCTATGAGGGCAATCATCTGCGTTATGTCGTCACTATGCTTGGGAAGATTGGCTGTTGTTGCAAGATCTGCCCCTTTCGCTATGGGCAGAGTAAAATAGAATTCCACCTTACCCTGAGGATATTCTGGTGATTTCGAGGACTCACACCATATTTTTCCACCATGGGCCTCAACGACCTTTTGTGCGATAGCCAAACCCAGACCTGTCCCACCTTTTTTGCCCGAGGTAAAAAACGCCTCAAAAAGTTTTGCCACGCTCTCCGGGGGGATATAAGAACCACTATTGCCGATGCAAAATTGGACACACTCTTCTTTCATGGTAGTTTTAAACCAAAGGGAGCCTGAATCCTTAGCTGATTCATTGATAGCCTGTACGGCGTTGCCCACTATATTTGAAAATACTCGGCTTACCTTTTTAAGATGAACATTGACCATTGCCGTATGGTTTAGTTCATAGGTAATCGCAATCTTTGATTTCGGATAGACTCTGAAAACTTCTCCTAAGGTCGATTCGATTAGAGACTCCGGTGAAGCCGGTTCCTGAATCAGTTCAGTCGAGGTGGATCCGATCTCCATAACATCCGTGAGCATGCCATCCACTGATTTGGAAGCACGATCAATTTCTGAGATGAGGAAATTAAGATTAGACTCAAATTTCTTCGGGTTACCTGAGGTAGCTTGAAGTAGGTTTAAGCCGGTCTTAAGCATAGAAAAAGGCTTACGTACGTCGTGGGCGAGCATTTGGGTCATCCGCGCTAAGGCTGACGCTGTAGAGTGATGAGTGTGTATACTCACATACTCTTTCAATGAATTGTCAATTGAAAACGGCTGTGCATCCCCAGATTTCATAGCATTTATAAGATCGTTTATTGGTGTTATAACACTAGTCGTAATGGCTGCTCCGATTTTCCTCCAAATCCAAAATCCATAACCAATAATCAAACAAGCGAATGCAAGGCCATATGCTTGGAGATTTGAAGAGTCAGGCGAAATAGGCTCGAAGTCTACTGTAAAATTTGTATTGTCACTGAGACGTAATAGCTCGTTTTCAAAATGCCAACTGCCAATCTTGTTACCACATCCATTACAGATTTTCTTGACTCTAAAGCTTGAAAACGACTCAAAAAATAGATCTTTATCGGAGATATAAAAACTAATTGTCGCCAAGCATTTTCCAAATTCAGCGTTAAGCCGATCACCAATATAGCAAATATCAAACGATATTTTTTCTTTACCTTTTGATCCGAATTCTGTAACGAAACTTTTATCTTGCTCCAACTCGACTGCTACTCCCTGAACCGAAGCTCGACGCAAGGGAGCTATAAGTTCCAAAAAATCTATCGCTCGCTCTCTGCGGGTCATTGCTCCTGCTCTGACATACGATCTAAATTCGCTTGAGCCTGCCAATGTAGCGACCTGAAGCGAAAGCGATGAAACTTGTTGTTGTACCGCTTTATCAAATTGAATTTGAGCTAGGTCTGATCGGCTTTTTATCAACGAATAGATTAAAAATTGAAATCCTATTACGAATAGGACGCCGACCCCGAGTGTCATACCTATAATAGACATCCCCAAATTTTTTTGAAATTCTCGAAGAGAATTTTTCATTTTTACCTCAAAATGGTGTTTGTATTTTAATCTTTAAAGATTGCCATTCCTCTGATATTTGATGAGATTCTTTAATGGAAACTTTTCGAATCCAATCCAGATCAGATAATCTTGAAAAAAATGAATGCTGCAGGATTTCATAGTTTTTATTGCTAGATTTAATTTCTCCATAAGGCGAGAAATAGAAAGTTGACCTCGCAACTGATTCTAAAAACTCTCTACTTCCTAGCTCTCTAGCGACACACTCTGCCTTCGGATCTTTCCTCAATACTGACATCAAGTCCATGGATACATGGGAAAGTTGATCATGGATGATGAATGATAGACTACTGTGAGTGTCCAGCTTCGCAAGTGCTTCACCTGACCACATATAGGCGAATGCAAACTCAGGGTGATCCACAAGGCGAGCCACATCATTTGTAATTGACACTTTGGATTTTCCTACCAAGGATCTTAGGCTTTTCTCACTTGGAAAAAAAACATCCTTTTCCTTACTGCATTTGACTGGAATCTCGGCGCAATCAACTTTTCTAAGAAGAGTTTGAATTTCAACATGGTCATCGAGTAAAACAACTATTTTACCGTCAGATCCTTGAAAGGCCTTACGAAGAGGATCGGAAGGTAAAATTCTTAAATTTTGATTATTAAATAAAATTCCAGTCATGGACATTTGGAATATTACCGTGTTTTTTGCGTAATCTTCCGCTAAAAACTTTGATTTTATATTTTTTTCGTAGTTATCGACAATCGAACGCAAATCAGGAGACTGAGAACGACTAATTTGAGATTTAATGGCACTTGAAACCGTATCAGAATAAATGATTATGTCGTATCGATGTTCTTTTTTTTCATTTTTTTGCAAAGAGTTAAGAAACTCCGCAATGCACTAATGCAATAAGAGAAGTGTGCAAGGAGGCGGCAAAAAAAGCTGGAATTTCTAAAAATACTAGCCTCCATACCTTGAGGCACTCCTTTGCGACCCATTTGCTTGAAGCAGGAGCTGATATTCGTTTGGTCCAAGTCC
>JBGSUI010000210.1:0-8129 GCA_041736175.1 Oligoflexales bacterium
CCAAGTCAAAGGTAAAGTCCTGCCAAAGAGACTGCAGGCAAAATATACAAGATCCGATTATCTCCTGATCTCTCCCGAGGTGCCTGAGCGGTATCGACTAATCGCAAAAGAGAGGGGCGTCCAAGTCCTGTCGCTCCAAGATTTTTGGCCGACCTAATCAGTAAAATCTAGTCTCATTAAAAACCCTTGCTATGACTCACTGTGGGCGATGTTTCGAGCATAGTGCGGCCTCCATAGCGGCTTTGGACGTTTTTGATCCTTTGCGGATGACCACGCCACACACCTTACACCGGATCACTCCTGGACCACGGCAACAGAGCCAGGGCCTTGGCATGTCTCTCGACTCGCAGACTGGCTGCGACATTAAGGACATTTTGGTTTCCTTTTCAAAAGCCACCATAGGGCGGCAGTTGCGGCGGATCTTGGACCAAAAATTGATCATCAAATACGGCAGTGGACCTAAAACACAGTATGGTTTGTCTTAGTCAATCAATCGACTCCGCTACCTAGAGTCTGCTGAAGTCCTGATCTCCTGCGGACATTCACATCCTCCGCACCGTGATCAAATACTCGTGACAGGTATGCTCTTAGAGGTAGATCTTTTGGTCCCATGGTACCGCTAGAGTCCGAGATCATGAGCCCAGAGACGCTCTAGAAATTCCTTTACGGGTAAGACCTCAATATCTCCTATACGACGCGCCACAGAATCGCGGGACACGACGATCTTGTGCTTCCACTTACCTTCATCTGATATTGCGACGAGCCCTTTAAGGTCTCGTTCGGACACCGATGTGGTGTGTTTGACCTCGATAGCAACCGCATCCCCTAAAATATAATCAACCTCGACCTTATCAGTCGATCGCCAGAAATTGAGATTCAGCCGCCCTTCTGTGTAGTCGCGGTACGCGAGTAATTCCTGGCCGATATAATGCTCAAACTGCCAGCCAGCGTGTGGGTTGTTGGGTTTGTAGCAATCAATGTCCAGAAGGGCATTAACGATTCCGATGTCGAAGAATAGTAGCTTGCTCGACGAAATTGCCTTGCGCTTTTTTCCGCCCTTCCATGTTTCGATTTGGGTTGCCACCATGGTATCGGCAAGTATTTCTAGGTACCGACGGGTTGTTGAGGGCGCCAGCTGGGAGTCGTTAGCGAGTTTTTCAACATTGAGAATCTGAGTGGCGCTGGCGGCGATTTGAGTCAAAAAGCGAGAATACTGGTCAATACCTCTCGTGACAGCCTCAGCAAGAATCTCTTGCTGTAGGTAATCGCCGACATAGTCAATTAGTTCTGCATATGGATCTGAAGAAAGAAATACCGATGGCAGACATCCATAGCTGAGCACTTTTTCAAGGTCGAAATCCCCAGCTATCTCGCCATAGACTAGCGGGTGCATGTAGATCGACCGCGTTCTTCCACCCATAAGCTTGGTGTACGATCGACGCAGCTTCCGAGCACTGCTACCGGTGAGGACGAAACGACGCCCCTGTTCTTCGATCATCAAATGAACTTCATCCATCAGCTGCGGTAGCTTTTGGATTTCGTCGATGACAATGAGCTTATCGCTAGGTTGCAACGATTCGCGAAGACTGGAAAGTCGACGACTCAGCAGCAAAAAAGCCGATTGATCTAAAAGATTGAAGACCTTATCAGGCTTTAATTCGTTCCGAATTAACGACGATTTACCAGTCTGCCGGGGGCCGAGCAGCAGGACACTTTTGCTGGCGAGTGCCCGTTCGACTTTTTTTCTAATGATTCTATGGTAGTACAAATTTCACCTCATGGCGGTGGATATTTAACAAAATACCACCACTCAGCGGTGGAAATCAAGTCTAGCGCTGAAGCGTTGCGACACGAAGTCTCCATAAGCCTCATGAGGTCTAAAGAAGCCGCCGCACCACATACGGCAAGATGCCGCCGTTTTTGTAGTACTCCAGCTCATCTGCGGTATCTATCGGGCATGAGACCTTAACACTTTTGGTCAGACCCCCCCCGCTTAGATTTCTAATTAGTTTAATTCTGCTTTATAAGCGGCTAGTTAAAAAAGGCGAAGGACCTACGCACGGCAAAGCGCAATGAGGAGATCAACTGATTTGCCGTCTTGGCAACGGCGAGCCGAGCGGAGTCTCTTAGTCACAAATCACGATCAATGGCAAAAACGGGCGCTTTGGAAGTTTTTCTGCCGTCATACTGTCTCACGGGTGACTCCGTCTCCTTGGCAGCAAGCAAAGACTCCTGAGTTTGTAAACTGCAGCAGTCGATCTGATATCGTTGCTAAATCACCACAGGTCGGGGCTACCCTTACGGTGATAGGTTCAGTCTAAGACCCTGACCTTAAGATCCATCGACAGGTCAATCATAGTATCGCTGTCGATTTTTTATCCAACATCAACGACCAAGATCTTATCCTGAGCCTAAGCAATCAAATACCACGGGATACAATGCCGCTTAATGCCCCTGTCCTAAACCAGTGCGGGGCATTGGTTGGATACACAAAATCCTATAATCCGAAGAATTTCATAGCTACAGAGGTTTATAATATCCACGACGAAAAGATCCGGGCAGACATAAACAAAGACGCCATCCTGTTTCAGCCTCGCTCGCCTCCACCCATCGACCCGCGGCCAAGCGAGCGATTGCTTCAGGCTCTGTGCACCCACTCGCTGGTCTCAGAGGGGCACGATCCCTTGGTTGGTTTTCCGAGTCTAGGAAAAATTATAGTCCTAACTTTTCCTAAAATTTTTCCACTACAAGGATAACTATTCAGATTTATTGCTATTGACTCTTAAAATGCCGTTATGTAGTGTAAAAAAATCTTTCCACTACAGCCGGAGCAATTTTTGGGGTCGAATTGAGTTTTATAAGGAAATTAAAGCGTAACGGCCGTATATATCTCGCTGAAGTAGAAAATCAGCGAGATGGCGCTAAAGTACGACAAAAAATCATTCGCTATATTGGCATCCAGCCAGACGATGCTAAAAACGCTTTTCCTAAGAATTTATCGGAACTAAAAATTGATGGTTCGAGGGTATTTGGCTCGGTAATTTCCTTGGATTTTGTTGCTAGGAAAATAGATCTTTACAGTCTCTTAGGTGAGCATGCTCCGGCAATTATGGCGCTAGTTTTTTGTCACTGCCACGATTACCGAAGTGTCGCCAAAGTCGAACGGTGGTTCAAAAAAACTGACCTCGGCAAAATACTCGGTATCGAAGAAATATCGGAAAAAATGCTGCGAGATGCGATTCAGGCATTAGAAAATATCGATCATCTGTCGCTGCAGAAGTCCATTTTTGAAAATATTCTAAAATTTTGCAATGTAAAACCATCGTCTGTAGTTTACGACGTTACAAATACTTATTTTGCTGGTACCTGTGCCAAGCTAGCAAAAAAGGGGAAAGACAAGGAAGGAGTTCGAGGCAGACGCCTTATTCAAATAGGACTGATTGTTACAAAAGAACATGGGTTTCCAATTTTTCATCAGGTGCATCCAGGGAACATCCACGATAGCAAAATTTTTGGTGAAGCCGTGATCCATTTAAAGCGCCTTGGAATGGGCAGCGGTATCATTTTTACGATCGAGGAATCACGGCAAAAGACAACATTTTGGAACTCTGCAAAGATAGATGGAAAGTCATCGCTGGTATGCCGCTGCATCGTGGAATCAAAAAAATAATTTCAGAAATGGACCTGTCCGGACTCGAAACGTATCGGAACCGCATTACTCAGGGCGAAACTGTATTCTATGTCACGACAATTGATTATACATTTGGCAAAGTGAGAGGCAAGTTGGCAATACTTCTAAACCCTCATAAAAAGCAGCGGGAAAAGGAAATTCGTCTAGAAAAAGTTAAACAGGCACAAGTCGATGCAACTTCTGGCAAATCGATCGATACCGGACTAAAGAAGTTTTTTTCAAAAAGCAATCACATCAACACACACGCAATAAAACGCGAGGAGCATGTTGATGGCCTGTCATTTATTTTTACAAATGGAAAATTCTCGCGAGAAGAAATTGTAAGCATATATTTTGAGAAGGACCTAATAGAGAAGACATTCCATACCCTTAAGGGCGTTCTCTCTCTCCGGCCGGTTCGAATGTGGCTTGATGAAAATATAAAGGCTCATGTCCTAATTTGTTACCTAGCATACACCCTGTTGGCGACATTTCGCTTCCTGCTCTATAAAAATAGGGATAAATTTGGCATTTCGGATATCTCGGTCGAAGAAGCAATTGAAGAATTGCAAGATGTCTATCGCGTGTACTTTCATCGGGACGTGTCTTCAAGTGACCTCACCAATGATAATAATCAATTATATAAGACTGTTACACTAAGCAGACGCCAGGAGAGCATTTTGAAAGCTATTTCTGAAAAGCTAGCTTTGTAGTGGAAAGATTTTACGAAAATCTAGGTATAGTATCCCACTGCCAGGCCAGCTTGCTGCCATGAAAAGGTCGTTTCTAAATATCTTCAATAAAATCAATGGAATTTAACTTAGGAGTAGAGAGAGCCAAAAAAGTCAATAATTTTTGATTCTTATGAAAAAATGGTTTACTTTTCTATTGAAAAGCCGATAACAAAAGAGGCCTTAAGTTAACGAAAGTTAACACAAACGCGAGCTCCCTGTAAAGTAAGAGAAGATGGAAAAAAAACTCAACACTAGCCTCATCAGCGACCGGATGCTTCAGCTAGGTCTTTCTCAGACGGAGCTGGCTGAGCATCTTGATGTGACCAAGACTGCAATCTCTAGCTGGCTAAAGCCGGAGAAGTTCCCTCGACCTCGGCATCTGCTTAAGTTAGCAGAGCTTCTGAAGCTGAGCTTTGACGAGATCGTCCTCAAAGCGCCAGACTTGCAGCCGGCGGTCGCTTTCCGTAAGAGCGGCAATCACAAAATCCAAGACTCACACCGCGAGCATTTCTTCTATACCAGTCGCCTCCTCAGCCGACTGGTGCCCTATCTCCCTTTTGACGACCTAAGTGCTCCGGCAACCTTGAAAGATCCCAAGGTTGACTATGACTATATCCAAAAAGCTGCTAAGGCCGTTCGGCAGGAAGTCGGTAAGGAGCAAATTAAATTTGAAGATCTACTGACGATTTTTGACAGGCTCCAGGCCATTGTAATCCCGGTTTTGTGGGGCAAAGAACACTATAAAAATGCCATTCATGTGTTCTTGCCGGAGTCCCAGACCACCTGGATTTTTATCAACCTAGATACCAGGATTTTCGATTTCAATTTCTGGTTAGCCCATGAATTAGGGCACGCTAAAGCACCGCAGCTTATTGAGCAAGAAGGTGAAGACTTTGCAGACCGCTTTGCAGGTGCCTTGCTGTTTTCCTCAAAATTGGCTTCCCAAGCCTATAATAAACTAAAGTCTTGCGAGCAGTGGAATCAAATTAAGCTCATACAAGAATTGGCCGTTGAGCACACTATTTCACCCATCACAATCTACAAAGAGGTTCAAGCTTACGCTCAGCACCATTCGCTTGAAACCTTAGATCTTGAAAGGGGTAGGCTCATCTTTAAAACCACGACTCAGTTCAATCAGAAATTTCAGCTTCTGAGCGAAACGCTTTTTAAAGCGGACAGACCTGAACCAAAAGAGTACCTGAGAGCAAGCAAAACCCAGTTTAAAACATGTTTTTTTGACTGTTTAGCGGCTTATATTAAAGAACATGATGACGACTCGTCCAAGTTTATCGCCAACATCCTTGACATCCCGTTGACCGATGCCCACTCGCTCCTGCAGGGGCTGCGGGGATGACACAATGCAAAATCCTGGTGGACTCGAATGCCTACTTTCGGTTGGCACGAGATGTTCACCCCTTGCTCGGCAAGCCATTTGGTCAGAAAAAATACTGCCTCTATATCATTGAAGGCTTTGAAAAAGAATATTTCTACAGCGGTCGTTTGCAGTCCAAGTTTCAGTGGGTGACAGAGCCCAAATATACTGAGAATCGGCAAAAAAAAGTTACGCTGTCCAGAGCCGATAAAAACAAGCTTAACGAAACCAAAGCTTTCTTCAAAGATGCCGCTATCAGCATGGACCTGACGACCGGTGCCGTTGATATCGAAGCACTCACCATTGCGTATATTTTAAAGATTCCGGTAGTTACCGATGACAGCGATATGATCCAGCTTGCTGAGGAATTTGAGGTGCCAATCATCAAGGTCTTGGAACTGATGAATATCATGGTGTCCGAGTCCGTAATTAATATCGAAAAAGTTAGAGCAATTGTTTCGTACTGGAAATATGTGCGGGATCTGCCTAAAAGCTGTGATGCCGACTATGTAAAGATATTTGGCGAGAAGCCGCCAAAGCCATAACTCTGGATGGTTTAGTGAAAACGACTCCCCACAAATATTTCGAAATCGAAGTTATCTTTGTTGGTGCTTAGCCAAAGGTCTGGCGGCGGTTTCTAATCCATAAATAGTTGACCTTCGGAGACTTCATTCTGAGGGGCCTTGCTGGGTTTTGTAAGTGTCGGAAAAATCATAGCACACAACTTTCAAAAAGGTTGAAAATAAAATAATAAATATAACATGTTATCTTTTTTTGAGGGAATGTCGCTTTTAAATAATTTCAATGAAATCAATGGTATTTAAACTTGAATTTATTTAGCGTGTCAGGTAAATTCAAGTTTAAGTCTGTGTCTAGGAAGAATCGATTCGGGAGTATGAGAACCATGCAGATTTTTTATGGTCGAGAGGCCAACATCAAGCAACTTAACAACTTTTTTAGTGAAAAGGGTTCCGCTCTAGTCTTTGTCAAAGGTCGACGCCGCGTCGGCAAATCGACACTCATAAAAAACTTCTTTCTTGGTAAAGCTTGTGTCTTTTCCTTTACTGGATATGAAGAGGAAGCAGGGCGGACCACTCGAAGGAGGTTTGCAAAGGCATGGGATCAGTTTACGGGAGAGCGTAAGCTCGGGACCATAAGAGCGGTCGATCTTGATTGGGTGTTGATTTTCGAGGAGATGTATTTACATATCGAGCGTTCAAACTTAAAAACCACGATCATACTTGACGAGATCCAATGGCTCCATTCTAAAGGTAACGGATTCATCGGACATATAAAGGAGTTTTGGGAGAGAACTAAAGATTATCGTGAAATCAAGATCGTCCTATCTGGATCGTCGACCCGGTTTTTTAACGATCACATTATCGGCCAAAACGCGACCCTTCGTGGACTTTCTACACAATCTGCCATCCATGTACTCCCGTTTACGCCGGACGAAGTCCAGAGGTTTTATTTTCCAGAGTGGAGTATTCAGGAAGTCGCCTTGGTTTATATGATGACCGGTGGTGTGCCTTACTATTTGGAAAGAATACCCTATAAACGGGAAAAAAATTTTATCAGGGCGATCAATGAAGGCATTTTTTGTAGTAGTACTATATTTCTTGAGGAAGCCGACAACATCATCAAAATCGAATTGCTACGTAAAACCGCCGCTGAAAGGATCAAGGATCTCTTGCGGCATTTGGGATTTCAAGGGAAGAGTGTCAGTGTCTTGTCTAAAATCACGGGTGAAGATGAAAACTATGTTTACAAAACGTTGATGATGTTGAAAGAAGTGGGGATGATAAGAACACGTCTTTGTCCTGCCTGGGGTGGCAAAAAAAAGGACGAATTCATATATTTTTTAGAGGATCATTACCTTAATTTTTACTTTTCTACCCTCGAACCAAATAGCTTTAAAATCAAAAAAAACTTAGAGGGGTTGATTTTTGGAGATATCATCCATTCCCATGAAGGCTATTACATCCCCGGGTTTTCTGGCAGTGGGTTTGAACTTTTAGCCTTTAATTTTTTAGAGCATGGTCAAGAGAGTCAAGATTATAGTAAATCGAAGCTGTTTAAAAAATTGAGAATCCACAATGTCAATTATACCGTCGAAACCTTGCTGATGCATCAGGAGAGCCAAATAGACCTTTTAGTGACAAGTGATCAGGATCGCGAGGTTCGGGTGATCGAGGTCAAGTGGCTCAGCTCTCCTAAAAACTTGCAGGCACTCTACATCGACCAAGTCAAAGGTAAAGTCCTGCCAAAGAGACTGCAGGCAAAATATACAAGATCCGATTATCTCCTGATCTCTCCCGAGGTGCCTGAGCGGTATCGACTAATCGCAAAAGAG
>JBGSUI010000168.1:0-13247 GCA_041736175.1 Oligoflexales bacterium
AAAATTAGCTATATTTAAATGGAGTCTGAGATTCAGAGGTCTAGGAATTGAATAAAATGTGCCGAGATTATGCCGGAAGGAAAGCTACAATCTGCCCGGATGCTCGGGATAGGACTGCGCGCGAGCGCGCTTAGTTCATTATTTAATTTCTTTATAAATTTACATTGCTTGGGTCTTACACATAAATTGGCCCACTATTTGCACAATCCTAGCCTAACATCCACCCACCTATAGTTTTGGTGAAGGAATAACGAAATATTTTTTCAAAAAATTCTAAAGAACCGCATGTCTCAAAAAGAAAGAAAGGAAAATAATCAATGAGAAAACTTGTACTTTTATCTTTTATATTCAGTATTTCGTCCTGTGTGGGTAAGGCTCTCAAAGACCAAAGTAGTACAACTATGATTCCACAAAACGGAAAGGTTGGGATCTATTGGGTTACTGATAAAGAAGGCAATAGCATAAAATACATTCCGGTCTTAAATAATCGCGGCCCTTGTTTTGAACGAACTGGGTTCGCTTATGGTTATAAAAAATACTTTATTCCAAAAGATAGACGCGAAATCGCAGCAGATCGCGCCCCTAAATTTTTAGATGTATCTAAAGAGAGTGTTGTATTTGTTCCAAGTCATCAACTGGGGAGCGAAAACCTTGGGGTTATTAATTCTGATAAGGAAATAGAAGTTAATCAAATGGGACCTGATAAAAAAAGAACTGTACAAGGTCACATGAAGTTAGACCTCGATGTATTCGAAAGAGAATTGCCAACTGCGAATGATGGGTTATATTTTATTCCCGAAATACAGGAGACAAACCCAATTAAATTATTGACCGATAAAAAATATAGGTTCCATCATTTTTCATACGCTAAAATTGTGGATTTAAATGTCGACGCTGTTTTATCGGAAAACAAGGCAATAGTAATAATGTCTTATCCACCGCAAAAACAACTGGAAAACTTAAGAGATGTCCCTATTGGACTGCCTGTTTTCTCTAAAAAATCAAATAAGATAGTTGGATTTATTAAAGAGTTTAAGAAATTAGGTGATGGTAGTCATAAGCTCAGGATTATGAGCATCTTTTCTTTGGACGATTCCCTTGACACTATAAGAAAGGAGAGTCTTTCACCACCTTTAGTTATGGACCCCAAAGAAGTTGTAGAATCCTTTGGCGAAGGATTTAAGCGCGTTTACTGTAGCCGGGATGCAGTTAGATATATTATCGCGGAACGTCTAAACATGGAAAAAACTTTGGCAGGATGTGTTCAAGAACCGTCTACACAGCCAAAACCTAAATCTAATCCTAAACCCCCTTGGGAGATGGGAAGCGGTAAAACCTGTAGCGTCCAAGAGGTGCTCGCCGCTATCGAAGCGGCAGTTCAGCAAGACGAGTCTAAGAGAAGTGAACTAAGGTGTATGGAAGGAGTTATTACTCAGGGTGAAGATATAAATATAACAGCTCCGCAATATATTTCTAAAATATGTCCATTAGAAGTCAAGCAAGCCATTGAAGAACGTATTAAATCCGATCAAAGCTGTCAAAAAGCTGCCAATTAATTTCTACGAGGCCTAAAATTATAAGATCTGAGGGGAGTCAATTTCATTAGGGGCTCCAAATGGGCCGACCATTTTTATGGAAGGCGGGCGATGGACTTCGGAGCTAGCTCCCCAGTTTATTCCCCTCATTTTCCTTCTCCCTCTCTAATCAATCCAACTAGCCATCGATGTTACCCAATGATTTTAAAAGATATTTATGATTTTTCTCAGGTTTTCCTAAAAGTCGCCGATCGTGGAATTTACGGTCACTGACCAGTTAATCTTTTTTTGATTTAGGAGGACACAATGTTAATCAATCTCTTTAGGCTTAGAATCGCAAGTTTAAATCCGGTTTATGTATTAACAACCAGCATTCTCTCTCTTGGACTTGCAAGCTGTGGTGATAAGGGCGGTGACAACAAACAACCCACCGAGGATCAAGGCGGACCTATGGGTATGCCACAGGGTGGTGGTGGCGGTAGCAATCCTCCCTCTGGCAATGGTCAGAGGGCTATCCAGGCTACCGTCGATCTTTCGGGAGCCTTTGGGCTGTTGGTCTTGGATCCCTCGGGTGGGGGAAGCAAACTGAATTTGGCAGGCAACACTGCCGAAGGTGAAAAGTCCCTTGCAAAGATCGACCAAGACGGAAAGATAAAAAGCGCCATTAGCATTAACGACTCAGCGGTGCCCGCTGGACAGACCATGCAAGGCCCCCCTCTTAAACTGCCGCGGATTGCAACCATTGCTGTCTCACCCCATAAGGATATTTACCTGCATTTTGACCAGGCCTTTATCCACAAAGCTGTTCCCGCTGGCGTAGACCCCTTTAACGAGCTTGGTTATATGTGCCAAATATTTAAGGTCAACGGAGGTACGGTCGACCAACTGAAATCTCTGGCTCCCACCGCACCTAATCTTGAGTGTATCGACGACCAACATTTTGTCGATAATTGGGTGGCAAGCCGTAAAAGCGTCTTTCAATTCGACCAGGACAGCAACGTCTACTACCCAGGATCACTCCGCAATGGCGGCGGCAAGATGGTCGTCTATCGACGTACCCGAGATGGCTCATCGACCACAGAAGTCATCAACGCCAATATTTGTGTACAAGATTTCTTGGTCACCAAAAACGGTGGCGTCTTTTATACGGGAGCCAGCTCATGCTCTGGTGGCGACGGAAGTTCTGGGTTTTTTAGATACGTACGCCCTGCCGGAGCTGGAATCTTAGAAATCGCTAGGGGCTGGTGGAACTTCGTGTTTGAACCCGTCCTTGGTATCGCCGGTGACGAAGCGGTGTTTTTTGGTCCTGATCCTCGTGAATCCACCACAGCTTCCTGGAACTCCGCCAGTCTCTTTAGGTTTGACCCTACAGGAGCAGAGGCCGCCGATCGCATCGATGAGGTGGTGGACCGTGGCGATGAGATTTGGGACTGGATCAATATGAAGCGTGACCTAGATAAGACCACTTTTGGACGAGGCTACACTGATGGCGTCGCCAATCCTACCAATGCTTGGAAAACAGAATTTGCCCGAAGGTGTTCCTCTGCAGGTCAGGTGTTTGTGGGTGGCGGGAGCCAAATCAGTGCCATTAAACAGGATAGCACCGGAAATGTTTATGTGATTGGTAACCTCCGCAAAAAGAAGAAAGGCGTGATTGAATGCAACATCCAAGTGAAAGGTGCCCATTGTGTCAGAGACGGAGTGCCGGTTCTTGGCAATGCAGCCTATGATACCCAAACCGAATGCGTTGCTGGTGGTGGTCTATGGGAAAATGCGGATGGTTCCTGTGAAAATTTATCTAGTTCCAGTTGGGTACCGGCTGCAGCAGCAACGCCCGATGCCTGCGTAACCTCTTCAAGTTTCCGATTTGCCCATAAGGTTTCCACCTACAACAATGTCCGCAGCGATCTATGCTCGGACACCACATCTACCTATCGTGATAGTAACCTCTGGGACTGGAACAGCCGTGTCCTGACAACCTACTCCAACGGGGCCTTGGTGTCTGAAACCCCTAAGTTCAATACAGACTGGAACCAATGCCAACCTGAACTTGCTAGCAAGAGCGGTGGCGATCAATGGACGGATGAGTACCGCGCCTTAGCCAAAGTTGATTCCACAACCAATTCCTTATCCATGCTTTCCAGCAGCGATGAGCAAGCGGTTAAGCTTTGGATGATCGATGACCAACCCTATTATTCCAGCGCTGCCTCTGGGGTCTACTCCCTTAAATCGGTCAACCCAACGACTGGAGCTGTGACTAAATTAGTCGATCAGTTTGAGACCTACAATCTTTCTGATGGTCGGGACGATGACACCCTGTTTTATGACGGTCTAGATTTTAAATCAAATACCTATAATTTCGGCGCCCTTTCATTGTCCAATCCAAGTGAGCGAACCTCACAAGCTGGCCTGACGGGGACTGTTAAGACCATTTTGATTCTCCCCCAATAAAAGCCATGATCTAAGTAAAAGAGGTTTACACCTTAAAACAGTGTAAACTTCTTTTTACGATCAAAGTCTCTAAGTTAAAGTTACACTCCCAAATTATGCGATACAAGTGCTCTCAGGTAAATTTCGTGTTAGCGAGTTAAGAGAAATCAAGTAATTGGTAGAACAAAACAAATATGAAATTGGTCAAATGTGGCGAGGTTATCATGGAAATTAAAAAGACAGATAAAGGTTGGGAGTATAATGGTATTGTTTTTTCAGACGAAAAATCTGCGATTGAGACGAAGGCGTTAGAAGAAAGTTCTAGTAGTGATGCAGAAAGCATATTTGTTGGATCCGAAGGCGCCAAATTAGTAGTCGAGTATGAAGAAGAAGAACAGGAAACATTTGGAAAATTTATTGGGTCTATTTTAAAAAATCAAAGAATGAACCTAAGGCAACTTGCCCTGGAATTAGCGGTATCCGAACAAACTATATATGCCTGGATGCGAGGGATGTCCATCCCAACCTCTAAGAACTTAGGTAAATTAATGGAAATAGCTAAGTGTGATACGGTTAGTATCATTACTGCTTTAAATTTTAATTTCGAGAATTCTAAAAAAAAATTGGCCTCTGAACTCGAAAATTTATCAAAAAAAAGTTCCAGACGCAGCCTAAAAAGCAAATCAACTACTAAAAATTATTAATAAAAAACCACCACGCTCCTTCAAAGTCCGCAGCACAATGGCTCTACACCTCAATTGAAGTTAAAAATGTTGACTGGTTAAATTGATGCTCTGCTCAATTTACAGTCCACTTTTTATCTTCAAACTGTCTTTTAAAACCTACTAGCTGAAATACCCTATCGATTTTTTCTGGACCGGTGTGGTATCAGCCCCCTCTCGGTGTCCTGCCATGGGAATTTGGTAGGTAAATTATGCCGAGTTCTAGAAGGCTGTCACCTGTATAACACTATAATTATACTGTTATAAATCAGTTTTTGTCCCTTTCTCCAAAAACCACCTCAAGAAAAACCCCTAAAATCCGATGGTGTTTTTAGTTAATAGGAACAAGTAAGGACTCAACCTATGAAGTTCAGTTTAATCCATAGACTTATAGCAACCCTGGGACAAGCAACGTACCTTAGGTATCAAAATCGATGCCTCACTCGGTCCTTGGGGATTATTGTCAATGGCTGGGTGGAGACCAACTGCACCGGGCAGACTCAAGGAGCGTTGGCCTGGTCCCAAAATTGGAAATAAGCATCAGTATTGTTCACCAAGATCATTTGCTGCCTCCTGGGAAAGTTCAGTCAACTCGTCTGCAATTTTATTCCTGCGAGCAAGATCACTTGTCCTAAACGCTACAAGATCACTGAACAGCACCCGTCTTCGTGTACCCACCTTCTTAAATGGGATTTTATTGTTCTCAAGAAGATTGACAAAGTAGGGACGTGACACATTGAGAAAATCAGCTCCCTGCTGGGTTGTCAGCTCGGCATTCGATGGGATAATGCTTACAGGTTTGCCCAGCGCCATCTGCTGCATGATCTCAATCAACATCTGCATCGCCGCGACGGGAATTATTAACATCACAGGCTTTTCTTCGATGACAAACTGCCCCAGCAATGGAGCAGTGGCTGGTTTGTCGATATTGCGGGAAACCTCCAAGAGCAGTTCCTGCTCGCGGCGGATCAACGCGGAATCTTCCTGCGAGGGAAGCAGTGTCGTCCGATCGCGGATTGCTATGAACTCTGATTTTACGAGCATCTCTAGATCCCCCCATTCAGGCACTTGCCTTATATCGTAACACGGTTTCGTTCAATTCGAAACAATCGAAAGCTCTATCGGCAGATCCGGCCCGAACCTTGAGCGAGAGGAATGTTTTCATCATTTATCATAAGTGCCGAAAAACCCCGTCGTTCACGGCGGGGATATAAGGCACTGGCCCGAGCTGACGGACAGCGTCAGCGAGTTCAGGCTGGTTTTTTTGCGGCTTAAAAGGATAAAAGTTTGACATTCCCCACCGCCAGACATATGTTTGGTTTACCCGAAAGGGAGCAGGACCGGCGTCAGTCACGACAATGGCCATAGTGTATCTATAACGCATGTCTCTTACATAGCCATTAGAGCTGGGGGATTAGCGATGGAAATAAATGAAAGGGACTCGTCTCGGACGCGTGCGGTGTGCCTTGCGGTACATCAGCGGATTGAGCAACGAGTAAGAGAGTGGCGATGCTGTGTTTGTTTTTCGTTAAGTGATACGGATGATGCCATCAACATTCTCCGCCTCGGACGTGAGGCGCTAACCCACCCTGGCGACCGTAAGGTTGCCGGGGCCTAGGGAATCCCCGTCGTTTACGGCGGGGAGGACGTCAAACCTTCTAAGATATTGTTATTACTGAAGCACGAGGTGTTGGAGAGAGCATTTTCGCGTACCTCCCCCAATAAATTCCACGATCTAAGTAAAAGAGGTTTACACTTTATAACAGTGTAAACCTCTTTTTACATTCAAAGCCCGTAAAGATTAGGTAGCAGAGCCTTCTTCGTATTCAGCATCCACCACATCATCTTTGGGTGACTTACTGCCAGCAGCCCCACCAGCATTGGGCGCTCCCTCGGCTCCAGCACCTTGGGCTCCTGCATTTTTATAAAGCTCCTCAGCCATACCATGGAATTTCTTTTCCAAGTCCTGGCGTGCCGTCTCAAGGGTGTTTTTATCGTCGCTGCTCAAGGCTGCTTTCGCCTTGGTGAGCTCGGATTCGATCTCTGCTTTGACGGAGGCAGGGATTTTTTCGCCGTTGTCTTTGAGCATTTTTTCCGATTGGAAGATCAAGGTATCAAGACCATTGCGGGCTTCCACCGCTTCTCGTTTCTTTTTGTCTTCGTCTGAATGGAGCTCAGCATCCCGGACCATTTTTTTGATCTCCTCTTCGCTGAGCCGGGTGGATGCCTGGATCGTCACTTTTTGCTCTTTACCGGTCCCAAGATCCTTTGCAAAGACGGAGACGATGCCGTTGGCATCGATATCAAAAGTCACTTCAATCTGAGGGATTCCCCTTGGAGCGGGCGGCAGACTATCGAGGCTAAAGACAGCGAGACGGTTGTTGTCCTTAGACATCTCCCTTTCGCCTTGGAGAACATTGATCTGAACCGAGGTTTGGTTGTCAGCCGCTGTGGAAAACACCTGGCTCTTGCGCGTAGGGATCGTGGTGTTGCGTTCGATCAGCTTGGTCATCACGCCACCAAGGGTTTCGATCCCAAGGGAGAGGGGGGTCACGTCTAGGAGCAAGACGTCTTTGACTTCGCCACCGAGGATCCCGGCTTGGACCGCAGCCCCTATGGCCACGACTTCGTCGGGGTTCACGGAGCGGTTAGGTTCTTTGCCAAAAAACTCTTTGACGCGTTTCTGGACCAATGGAATCCGGGTAGAACCACCGACCAGAAGGACTTCGTTGACCTCGTTGTTGGTGAGGCCAGCATCTTTCATCACTTGACGGCATGGAGCTAGGGTTTTTTCGACAATATCGTCGATCATTTTTTCGAAATCAGACCGGGGAATGGTCACATTAAGATGTTTAGGACCCGACTGATCGGCCGTCAAGAAGGGGAGGTTGACTTCGGTCTGCTGGGCCGAAGAAAGCTCAATCTTTGCTTTTTCAGCGGCTTCTTTAAGGCGCTGCATCGCCATAGCATCCCTTGATACATCGATTCCGGTTTCGGTCTTAAAGCGCTTGACCAACCAATCGATAAGGATTTCATCGACGTTGTCACCGCCAAGGTGGGTGTTGCCGTTGGTCGCAAGGACTTCGACGACGTTGTCACCGACTTCGAGGATGGAGATATCAAAGGTCCCGCCACCAAAGTCATAAACAGCGATTTTTTCGCTTTTTTTCTTGTCGAGACCATAGGCCAAGGCAGCCGCGGTAGGCTCAGCAACAATCCGCTTTACGTCGAGGCCAGCGATTTTTCCTGCGTCTTTAGTGGCCTGGCGTTGGCTATCATTAAAGTAAGCGGGTACGGTGATCACCGCTTCCGTTACTTTTTCTCCAAGGTAATCCTCAGCAGCTTGTTTGAGTTTAGCCAGGACCTTTGCCCCAAGCTCCTGGGGTGTGTAGGCCTTGCCATCGATCTCGATGGTGGCCATTCCATTTTTGCCTTTGACCACGCTAAAAGGCATCTTTTTAGCTTCGTCAGCCCTCTCGTCGTAGGTGCAGCCAATAAACCGTTTGGCCGAATAGACCGTGCGGTTTGGGTTGGTAACAGCCTGGCGACGGGCTGCAGCACCGATCAGTACTTCGCCATCCTTAGAAAAGCCGATCACACTCGGGGTGGTTCTTTGGCCTTCGGCGTTGGGGACGACTTTGGGCTGGTTACCCTCCATGATGGCGACCACTGAGTTGGTTGTTCCTAAATCGATCCCGATAATCTTACCCATAAAAAATCTCCTATGTATTTGATTTTTAATACTATTTCTGATTTTTTGATTGCCAAACTCACTATCATCTTGTGACGGCAGGAGGCGGGCTCTGCATCCTAAGGGAAAGGTAAGACCTTCTGGTCTTGTGTCAAGGTTGTTAGCACAACAAGACCCGAAAAAATCAAGATCAAAGTGTGTTAAGATAACAATATTGAAGGAGAGACTCGATTATGTACGAACTAGCGTGCCCGTCCTGTAACTCACCGTCCCCCTACGACCTCACTAATTACCTGCTCCTATGCCCTTTTTGCTCGGTGACCTTTCACCTAGACCGAGAGATGGGGGTCAAAGAGGTCTTTCAAGACCATTACATCGTCGCTAACACGTCTAACCCCGTGATGGTTAAAACCCTGGTTTTAGAATGGCTTAAGCGACTTAACCACAAGCCAGGGGCCACGGATCGCGAGTATTTTGTGACCAGCATCACGGGGCTCAGCATGCCCTTTTGGGTCGCCTCCATGGAGGTCCACACCCACTGGAAAGGTCTGATCCAAAAGCAGCAGAGGTTTCGATTAGATGCCGTCCCTGGTCGGGATTTTCTGGTGGAACAGGGCCAGTTTAAGCGCAACTATCGTTGGGCGGTGTCCGGCAGAAACAATATCTGCGAATCTTGGGGCATGACCCGACTCCATGAGCCCAAGGAGGCCGTGGATGTTTTTTGGGATGGATTTCCCCTCGACTCAACTTTTTCGCGAGGCCAAATCCAAGACCCTAAATCCGACAAAGGGGCCTACGATTCTCGGGAATTTTTCGAATTTAAATTCGCCAACGGCATGGCTGTAGTAGGGATCCAAGTCAGCGAAGAAGAAGCTCTCCGTCGGGCCAAGCTCCATGTGGACCAGTACCATCTCGCACTGGCCCGCCTCCATGTGGATCTCCTGACGGATTACCGGACCGAAGTGGAAATCGCGGGGATCCAGCTTATCCATTTGCCATTTTGGCAAGCGAGTTATGTTTACCGACCCCGGACCTCCCTGAAATTCTTTTATAGACCTAAGGAAAAACACGTACTCCTGGAAGGCTACAACTGTGGGGTGCTCCTGGGCGAGTTGCCCATCCACCACCGAGATAAACAGTGGGTCAATGCAATCGTTTGTGCCGCAGCAGCTTTGATTATGTTTATTTTAGGCGTCGCTTGGCATCCTGCCCTCCTTTTGGTGGGACTCTTTTGTTTAGTTGTTGCTGCCGTGAGTGCCTATGGTGCGTCGATGCGAGCCAACGATGAAATGATGGAAGGAGAGCAGGCCACGGGGGGTCAAAGTAAACAGCCCACTCCAGCAGAAGCCGCTTAAACAATTCGAATTTGATCTTTGTTTTTAGAGGTTTGAGTTAATTCTAAGAATTCATAAGGAAGAGAGCTATACCTTTAGCAAAAGTTTAACTATGTAAAGACTGGCAGATCCTGCAGATTCTCACCACCGATGTGAGAACCCTTGATGGAAAGGCTTAAGATGAGAAGCACGCTTACGATTTTTATTGTGGATGACCAGGAATCAATCTTGAAGTCGGTTTCGGCGGTCTTGAATGATGAGAAATACCAAACCGTAACCTTTGACAGCGCAGAGGCGTTAATCGAAGGACTCAAAACCCAACGTCCTGACCTAATCCTCCTCGATATTTGGCTGCCAGGCATCGACGGCGTCCAGGCAGTCGCCGACTTAAAACAGGCCTATCCTGCGATCCCGATCATCCTTATGAGTGGCCATGCAGGGATTGATATCGCTGTAAAAGGGATCAAGGCAGGCGCCGTAGATTTTCTCGAAAAGCCACTCAATCTGGACGTTCTCCTGGAAAAAATCACGCGACATATGCCAGCTCTAGATCCCTCCCAGCTTGCAATTCCATCATCTCCCCGGGCCCTTTACCGCACCAAAGGCAAAACCCAAAGCGCCGCTTTAGTCATGGGTAAAACCCCCCAGAGGACTCTCAATCACAATGCCGTGATGAATGGCGTCGGGCTGCTCAGTGGTCGACCCACAGGAATTATCGTCACCCCAGCACCGGTCGATACGGGCATTATTTTTAGGACCCTTGACGGCGTCGATATCCCAGCCCATATCACCAAACTCGAAAACTTTGACAAGTTAGGCCAAGGCCGTCCCTTTACCGCCAATTCGACGGTGTTGTCCCAGGGTACTCGACGGATTCGCACCGTGGAGCACCTCTTAGCCACGTTGAATATGTTGGGTATCACCAACGCGATCGTCAAAGTGGACGAAGAGATCCCCAATGTGGACGGCTCGGCAGCGGACTTTTGCCGGATTTGTCAGGGAGCTGGAATCGTCGATCAGGACAAATTTCGCACCGAAATCCTGATCCAAAACAAAATAAATATTGGCACGGAAGAGAAATCAGAAAAACATCTCTATGTGGAACCCTTTGATGGATTTGAAGTAAAGATGCGGGTGGACTACCCTGCACCTATCCACGAACAGATCTTTGCTTTTAATCCCGACCTGCAGTCTTTTGAATCAGAAATCGCTCCAGCGCGCTCTTTTAACACCTTTGAAAACATCGATATGGCCCAGCAGCAAGGCATGGTGGGTTCCGGATATCTCAATTCCCATATCATTATCTACGATGGTAAGGTCATCAATACTAAGCTCAATTTCCCCGACGAGTTTGTCCGTCACAAAATCCTCGACCTACTCGGTGATCTTTACCTTTTAGGTTATGGAATTAGGGGACGAGTTGTCGGCAATATGACTTCCCATGGACTCAATCAAATGTTAGCCCAGCGGATTCACGCTGAATTGATCTAGCTTAACCAGCCAGCTTTATGCCCACAGGGGCCTTATCCAGGACTTTTTTAAGCCAGAATTTAAAGGCATCCTGATCGAGGGGCTTGTTAAAAAAGGCTGCTAAATCGTACTTATCTTTATAGGCCTCTTTGACTTTTGCCTCGGCACTTAAACAGGACACAATACAGCAGTTGATCTGTACTAAATCAGTTCGAATCCTGTTAAAGACTTCGATACCATGCATTTCGGGCATAATAATATCGAGAGATACGATATCAGGGAGCAGCTTATGGGTGAGTTCCAGAGCCTGCATACCGTGATGGGCCTCGCCGATAACCTCAAGTCCCAAACTTGAAAATTTATGCCGCAAATCTTCCCGCGCTAAGCGAGAATCATCAACAATCAAGATTTTTTTACCTTTCCACAACTGACTGGACATAAGCGTTCCTCCCCATTGGCTCTATCGTCCTTTTTTTGAAATTGCTTAGGACAAAATAGGCGGTCAGCAAAATAAATAGGCCTCGAACCTTCCAGTCCATCTCGTTAAGCTCCAGGCCACGGACAGGCGGTCAATACGACCCCATATTTTCACACTTATATTGTTTTTGTGGGCCAGATATTTTACACTAATATAGGTTATACGGTACCCTATTTTCATAGACTGCTTCGAATATGAAGAGAAACATTGACAAATATCTAGTGGAGTGGCGGGAGGCGCCGGAGCGTCGGGTCTTGCTGGTGCGCGGCGCGCGACAGGTGGGCAAGACATTTTCAATTCGACAATTAGGATCAACATTTCAATATTTCGTCGAAGTTAATTTTGATTTCGACCCAAAAGTTAAGAAGTTTTTTGAAGGTACCCACGATCCGATCACATTATGTGAAAAACTAACAGCTTATTATGATATCCCCATTATTCCTGGCGCGACGTTGCTTTTCCTCGATGAGATTCAGGCATGCCCTGAAGCTTTACCCTCCCTTCGCTATTTTTTTGAACGCATGCCGCAATTGCATGTAGTGGCAACAGGATCACTTCTCGAATTTGCTCTGGAGCAGTTGCCATCATTTGGTGTGGGTAGAATATCTTCTTTGTTCCTTTATCCTATGTCATTCTACGAATTCACGATGTCCTTATGCGGCGATGCTTTGGCCAACATGTTGCAAATCAAAAATTGCGCTCATATTATCGATCCTGTATTCCACAGCAAATTTCTCGACCTTTTTCGCACCTACTGCATGGTGGGCGGAATGCCTGCCGTTGTCAAACATTACAAAGAAAAACGGGATCTAAGGTCTTGCCAAAAATTGCTTGATGAGTTGCTTAGTACATTCAAAGATGACTTCGCAAAATACAAAACACGTATACCTCAAGAAAGGCTTTCTGAAGCACTATCGGCGGTTGCTTACCAAGCGACAACAAAATTCAACTATTCACGAATGAGCGACACCGCAACGCACGCATCTAGCAAACAGGCTATTGATTTGCTTGAAATGGCAGGATTGATTCACAAAGTCTACCATAGCTCAGCGGGTGGTATACCCTTGGGAGCACAGATCAATCCTAAACGATTCAAAACACTTCCCATGGATCTCGGACTCCATCAAAGGCTGCTAGGACTCGACCTCCAAGAGATTCTAACTGACGATGCCCACTTGATTAATAAAGGCAGTTTAGCAGAGGTTTTTGTCGGGCTCGAATTGTGTTCGAGCAGTGCTCCAGAGAGCAAGAGACAGTTGTATTATTGGCACCGCGAAGGGCGATCCAGCAATGCAGAGGTAGACTATATCATCCAAAAAGGTACTGATGTGATTCCCATAGAGGTAAAATCATCACGTCGAGGATCCATGCAAAGCCTGGCCCTCTTTATGGCTGAACACAACAGTCCATATGGCCTTCGCCTTTCCCTTGAAAATTGTTCTAATTAGTCGCTGGCGCGAAATCAGCATCTAAAAAATCAAAATTCGTCGATTTTTTATAATCTATTTATTATTTAATACAGCTAAGATGAGCCACCCCACCGGTTTGAATAGGTATGGCGAGTCAAAAAAAGCGCATAAAAAAATC
>JBGSUI010000241.1:0-53400 GCA_041736175.1 Oligoflexales bacterium
TGACGGGCAGCCTCCGGCGGGGGATCCAAGGAGCTGACTCTTTATTTTGAATCCCTCATATCAAGGCGCTGAACCTGCCTTACGCCAAATATGGTGAAACGGAATCCGGTTCATGAGGCATTGGGCATGAAGCGCAACACCAGACTTACCGCAGTAGCCCCGTCCAGGTGGGCAGTCTTAGCTCCTGGAGTGAGGTGGCGGCGGGACGCTACCACACCATAGCACACCGCACGGACGGCACCCTATGGGCATGTGGATATAACAATCACGGCCAGCTGGGCCTAGGCGACCTAACTACGCGCAGTAGCCCCGTCCAGGTGGGGACTCTTAGCTCCTGGAGTGAGCTGGCGGGGGGAGGCTTCCACACCATCGCCCGCACCGGCCCAACCCGCTTCACCATGTGGACTTTCGGCGAAAACGCTTTCGGCCAGCTGGGCCTTGGGGACGGGACTGACCGAAGTAGCCCAGTCCAGGTGGGGAGCTTGAGCAGCTGGAGTGAGGTGGCAGGGGGACTCTACCATACCATGGCCCGCCGCACGGACGGCACCCTCTGGACTTTTGGCCGTAACACTGAGGGCCAGCTGGGTCTTGGCGACCAGACTTACTGCAGTAGCCCAGTCCAGGTGGGAACTCTTAGCTCCTGGAGTGAGGTAGCGGGGGGAACCTACCACACTGTAGCCCGCCGCAAGGACGGCACCTTATGGACTTTTGGTTTTAACTCTTACGGCCAACTGGGCCTAGGCGACGGGGCTAACCGCAGTAGCCCAGTCCAGGTGGGTAACTTGAGCTCCTGGAGTGAGCTGGCGGGGGGATACCACACCATGGCCCGCCGCACGGACGGTACCTTATGGACTTTTGGCCGTAACAACTTAGGCCAGCTGGGCCTTGGGGACCTGACTTTCCGCAGTAGCCCAGTCCAGGTGGGAAGTCTTAGCAGCTGGAGTGAGCTGGCGGGGGGATATGCCCACACAGTGTCCCGCCGCACGGACGGCACCTTATGGGCATGGGGGTATAACACTTACGGCCAGCTGGGCCTAGGGGACGTGACTTGGCGCAGTAGCCCCGTCCAGGTGGGGAGCTTGAGCTCCTGGAGTGAGGTGGCGGGGGGAGCCAACCACACTATAGCCCGCCGCACGGACGGCACCCTATGGACTTTTGGCCAAAACTCTTATGGCCAGCTGGGCCTAGGCAACGTGGTGACTTGGCGCAGTAGCCCCGTCCAGGTGGGCACTCTTAGCAGTTGGAGTGAGGTGGCGGGGGGATACTACCACACCATGGCCCGCCGCACGGACGGCACCCTATGGACTTTTGGCCGTAACAACTTAGGCCAGCTGGGCCTAGGGGACACGACTAACCGCAGTAGCCCAGTCCAGGTGGGCACTCTTAGCTCCTGGATCAAGATCACTGGTAGGGGAAATTTTACAATCACCTTCCGGTCATGATGGAGCCCAGGGGATACCTCCACTTGTTGACGACCAAACGAAAATAGCAATCCACGCATAAAATTTGGAATTTTCCGTGACCCCTCTGTTCTGGATTCCGTTCCCGTGAGCCCACTGGTTCTTGGGAATTGGAATCTGAGGGGAGTCACTGATTCCAATAGGCACCATAAAGCAATTTAAGTTTATCCTTGGTCTCTTGAGGGATCAATGAGGGGTGGGTCATGATGGCATTTTGGGCGGCCCGCAGCTCTTGGCACTGGGTGGTCTCGGGCAAAGACTGGGCTAGCTGCTGGATGATCCTATGGGCGAGGTCGGTGTTCGCTTTGAGAACTGCTAAGACCGCCTCCACCGTGACATCAGCCTCAGTTTCGTGCCAGCAGTCATAGTCGGTCGCGAGGGCCAGCATCCCGTAGCAGAGCTCAGCCTCCCGGGCTAACTTAGCCTCGGGGATCGCCGTCATGCCGATCACGGCAGGTGCCATGGTTTTACGGTAAAAATCACTTTCGGCCCGGGTAGAAAAAGCAGGTCCCTCCATACAGACATAGATTCCCCCCCCGTGAACCGTCGCCCCGCACTGCCGCGCAGCAACGATCAAGGTTTGGCGGAGTTCTTCGCAAAAAGGGTCTGCAAAGCTCACATGGCCGACCACACCATTGCCAAAAAAAGTCGAGGGACGGATCCCTTTGGTCCGGTCAAAGATCTGGTCAGGAACAACCATATCCCCAGGTTTTATCTCCTCCTTCATAATCCCCACCGCACTCACCGAAAGGATATGGGTCACCCCTAAGGCTCTCAGTGCATAGATATTGGCCCGGTAGGGCACCTCGCTAGGGGTTAAGCGGTGACCTTGGCCATGGCGGGCCAAAAAAAAGATCCTGCAACCTGCCACTTCCACTTCCCGCACCGGGTCTGAGGGAGTTCCAAAGGGTGTAGCCATTTTGTGCTCGGCAATCAACCGGCCATCTGTCATCTGGTAGAGACCGGAGCCCCCAATCACGGCCAGTTTTAATGGGCGTGGCTCCACCTGATAGGTACGACCCATAGAATCAACTCCCCTACAAAAAAAAGGGGGCGAAACGCCCCCTGTGATTTTAACCTTTTTTGCCAAATTTGGCCATCAGGTCGTCTACGGTGTAGGACTTTTCCGGAGCCTTTTGCGGCTTGGGTCCTCGGTGATCTGGCCTACCGCCTCCACCAGAGGGACCTCGCTGACCGCCCGAGCCTCCACCCTGATGCCCATGACCTCCCGAACGCTGCTGATCACGACCGCCCCGCCCCTGCTGATGGGAACGGTTTTGTTGGTCCTGGGGACCCTGACGGTTCTGCTGATTGGGTCGGTTTGGTTGGTCCTGTTGATGGGGCGCTCGCTCTCCCATCTTACAGGTCAAACTAATCCTACGCCGGGCGATATCCACGTCGAGAACCTTCACCGACACAATGACGCCCACGGCGACGACTTCGGAAGGGTCCTTTATAAACTGATCGGAAAGCTCGCTGATATGCACCAACCCGTCCTGGTGAACCCCCACGTCCACAAAGGCTCCAAAGTTAGTCACATTGGTCACGGTTCCCTTTAAGACCATTCCTGGCTTGAGGTGTTCGATTTCGGAGATTTCATCAGAGTACATCAGCCGGGCACCGTCTTCCCGTGGGTCACGACCTGGCTTGATCAACTCAGCGGCGATATCCCGCAGAGTCGGGAGACCGACCACATTGGTCACATACCGCTCCCAAGGGATGGCTTCGACGATTTCTCGCTTGCCTATGATCTCTCTCAGATCTTTACCAAGGTCTTTGGCTACGGTTTCGATGATTTCATAGCGCTCGGGATGGACCCCTGAGTCATCGAGGGGGTGAGACGCCTGGGGAATCCGGATAAACCCTGCCGCCTGGACAAAGGCTTTAGGGCCAAATCCCGATACATTTTGTAGGTCTTGGCGGGAGGTAAACTTGCCATGGCTGTTGCGAAAGGCCACGATGTTTTTTGCGAGTCCAGGGCCGACGCCCGACACGTATCCCAAGAGTTTGTAGGATGCGGTGTTTACATTGACTCCGACTTTGTTTACACAGGATTCCACCACCTCCTCAAGGCTTTTACCCAGTTTAGACGGGTTGACGTCATGCTGGTATTGGCCCACACCTATCGAGCGTGGAGTGATCTTGACTAATTCTGCGAGGGGATCTTGGAGACGACGGGCGATACTGACCGCACTGCGAATGGTGGGATCGAGATCTGGAAACTCTTCGCGGGCGATATCCTCCGTGGAGTATACGGACGCTCCCGCCTCGTTGACGACGATTCGCCGGATGGTTTGGGCATTAAATTCTTTGAGGACTTCTAAAATAAATCGATCGATTTCACGACTACCGGTGCCGTTACCAATCGCCAGGCAAGTGACTTTGTAGCGGTCCAGAAGTCCCGCTAAAACCATCTTGGCTTCTTTGTTTTTCGGGGTATCCTCTTTGCGAAAATCGGGATAAATGGTGGCATGGGCCAACAGTTTGCCAGTCTCATCAACCACTGCAAGTTTAGATCCCGTGCGAATCCCTGGGTCCACACCCATCACGATTTTGCCAGGAATGGGCGGCAAAAGGAGGAGATTTTCTAGGTTTTTAGAAAAGACATTGATCGCTTCGTCTTCCGCCTGGGACTTGATCATCATCCGTAACTCCGTCTCGATGGAAGGTCCCATCAGACGGCGGTAGGCATCATCTGTAGTCTTGATCAACCACTGCTTGACCTCGTCACTCGCCACACGGTCACCGAGAACCTTAGACCTAAGGTCACCGATGATTTGATCTTCGTCCACTTGGATCGCTACCCTCAGGACTTTTTCAGACTCTCCCCGACGGACCGCCATGATCCTATGTCCAGGGATTTTGGTCAGGGGTTCTGCGTAGTCAAAGTAGTTTTCGTATTTGGAGGCATCTCCTGCTTTTTTCTTCGTCGAAATCGCTGGCTCAGATCCTTCCGTCTCGGACTCAGGCTTGGCACCATCGTCTTTCTTTGCACCGGCAGCGCCTTTCACCGCGACGACGGTCTCGATTTTTTTGGCCACCAAGGAGCCCGTTTCAAGGCTCAACTTGCGGACGAGGGCCCGGTAGTCTGCTGTCTCGTTGATCCGCTCCGCCAAGATATCAGCAGCGCCCTGCAGCGCATCTTCCGGGGTCAGGACTCTGAGCTCTGGAACCACGTCGGTTCGGGCAGGATCTGTCACATACTCTTTGGCCACATCCATAAGGCTCGTCAAGCGGGCTCTTTCGGCTAAGACCCGTTCAAGCAGCGGTTCCAGTCCCTTTTCCTTTGCAATCATAGCTCGGGTACGACGCTTAGGTTTAAAGGGAAGGTAAAGGTCGTCCAGCTCCTGGCGGGTGCTACAAGCCTCAAAACGTTTTTTGAGATCTTCAAATTGGCCCTTCAGAGCTGGGTTTTTTTCGCAATGTTCTTGGACCACTTTAAGGTATTTGACTTTAGCACCCTCGAGATCGGTGAGATATTGGTAACGATCTCTGACATCTCGGATCTGGACTTCGTCCAAACTTCCTGTCATTTCTTTTCGGTAACGCGCCACAAAGGGTATGGTGCACTCCTCCTCGAAAAGCAGATTGACTGTGCTTAAGACTTGAGCAGGTTTCAGATTGAGCTCAGAGGCAACCTTTTGGATCAGGTTCAACATAAACGACTCGCTGATGGAACGTGGTGGATAATGGGCCCAAAGGACAAACAAGGTCTCTAGCTGGGTACCGAGGGCTGATGGGGCAAGGCCTTAAGACTCCTCGGACCTGACTCACTTGGGCGACGTTTTAGGCCTAGCCTATTTCCGTCTCCCGGAAAAAATAGGAGATCTCGATTTTAGCGTTTTCAGGGCTGTCAGACCCATGGACGGTGTTTTCGCCGATGGACTTTGCAAACTCCTTGCGGATGGTCCCAGGTGCGGCTTTGGCTGGATCCGTAGCACCCATGATTTCCCGGTTGCGGCTGATGGCGTTTTCTCCGCGCAGCACCATCAAAACCACGGGGCCAGAGGTCATCATCTGGACCAGCTCCCCAAAGAAGGGACGGGATTTGTGAACTGCGTAGAAGCCCTCTGCTTCTTTTTGGGAGAGACACTGGCGGCGCATCGCTACGACGCTCAGGCCCTGGGATTCAAATTTACTAATGATTTTGCCTATCAAATTACGCTGAGTTCCATCTGGCTTAATGATGGAGAGAGTCTGTTCAGTCACCGGTTCATCCTCCTACAGAGATTGTCTTAAATTCCGATCGAGCCAGGATTCTACTTCTTTGGCTTGATTTGGCAAGTCTACGATGCATCCCAGCTAGCTCAAAGGTGGGACCATGGGTTATAATGGAAAGGCGCAAAGTCCCACCCCTCGCCCACTGCTATGTGGAACCTCGATGCACCATCCCCCTTGGTCCAAAGACCGTAAATTTAAAATATTACTTTATATTGTCGGCATATTGGACCTCGTTAGCCTCTCGCCGCTGCAGAGTGTTTCGATGGCAAAGACTTCGCTCCAAGACGCCTATGAGGGGACCATCAGTCCTCCGCTAAGTGCACAGGCACAACGCCCGTTACGGCTTGCAGGTGCAAAAAAAAATGGGAAATCTAAGGTTGCTAAAAAGAAAACCAAATCCACTAAAATCGATGATTTTGGACCGATGGATGTAGCTCCGGTCTCCCGCCAAACGGCCGATATCGGGATCGGCGTCCACCGCGAACAAGAGGGCGTGGACCGGCCCTATTCCGTCGAGATCGCAGGCAACTCCATCATATCCTCCCTTAAAAAGGACGATAGCCTCGGCGATTCTACTTCGGGAACCCTCGTGGACACCATCGTTGAGGCTACTATGGTGACCGGTTTTCTTCAGGTAGGTCTAGAAATCCAATACAAATCTCTGGATGAATCAACGGCTGCCAAACCTAATGCAACCCCACCTACGGAAGCTACTCGCCTTAGCGAAGTCAAGCTTGGGGGTGGGCCCGTGGTCAAGGCCAATTTTGGCTCCCTCGACACAAGTCTTAATGTTCCTTTTGTTTATGGAGGGATTTCCTATCTTATCGACGAAATCAAACCCTCTAAAGGACAAAATCGCTACTATTCGGGAAACACCATGAGACTGGGGGGAGGAGTTCACCTTTTTCTCGATAGCAATGTCACGTTTGCTCCAAAAATCGAATATTTCAATGAAACCCTCAATGGCAGTGGTAGTCAAAAGATTACCCGTAAAGGCCCTCGGGCGTTGTTTCAGTTTGCTCTCTTTTTGTAGCAATTTAACCCATAATCTTTCTTGGGGTTCGAAGCTGCTATAGAACCTCATTCTTTCTAATTTATCCCTCTGATTTAAATAATCAATAAATTATTTTAAACAAAACCCTAAATTCGCGGGTCGATCCTACCGTTAAACTGGGTGGATCTCTTGTTCTACCTGTGAGCGTGGTTTTGTAGACCTTTCCAAAATTTAGAGAAATGAGGAATTTTAAAATGGATTCCCCTTGAAAGGACTACCGAGGTGTTAAAGCTAAATTTCAAACTACCAACGATAAACCCAATCCTATTGGGTCTCGGTCTCCTCTTGATCCACGCATGCTCCGGTGGAGGGGGAGGTGGAAACGATACGACCCCCACTGAAGAAGAGGGAACGATAACCGGGGGGGTCCAGTCGGGTGGAAATCTGCCAAATGGGGGGGGTGGAAAACAAACCTCGGTAAAACCCTTGGGTACCTTAACCAAAACCAGTGGTAGCACTGGGACTGCGACGTCAACCAGTGCCAAAACGGGTACCGACACCGCTACCACCACACAGGTCAGTGATCCACTCAAATCAAAGATTATTTATACCGGTCCTGAAACTCTCAAGGCAGGCAGTCCCATCACCTTGAGTTTTAAGGGGCTCACTGATAAAGGCGAAGACATCAACCAAGGGGGCGAAGAGATCAGCTTCACCGTGGTCTCTGGGTCCGGAGGCGGAGAGTTTGGTCCCGTCGAGGACCACGGGGATGGAACCTACTCGGCACATTTTATGCCGCAAAAAGCTGGAAATGGAGTGGTCCTCGGAGCCAAAATCGGCAAAGCACTCGTCCAAGAGACCACGATTGCCTTAAGCATCTCTCCTGGTGACATCGACCTGGCTCGATCTCTAACCACAGTTGAACGTGTAGATCTCCCTGGCGGGACATCAACAAACGTAAGTTTTGTCGCCAAAGATGCCTGGGGCAACTCAATCGGCGTCGGCAAAGCAAGTCCGGTGTTCACCCTCGCAGACGGTACCTCAACGGGGACCTTTGCCAGTGTCCAGGATCTCAATAACGGTAGCTACAAGACGACTCTTTTGGGCTTGAAAGCTGGGACTCCAACCGCTATCGTCGTCCAAGTGGGCGTGGCATCCTCCCCTCTCCCATCGAGCCCCCGCATCCGGGTTATCCCTGGCACCCTTTCCGTGGCCCATTCCACCCTTTCGGTGGCAGGGAATGTGACAGAACTAGCATCTGGGTCGATCATCTCCCTGACTCTCACCGCCAAAGATGCGGGAGGAAACCCCCTCACCAAAGGCGGAGCAAACGTTTCCTGGTCCCTCAGCAGCGGGGCAGGCATCAGTACGGGACAGTTGGCTAACCTCAATGACAACAACGACGGGACCTACACTGCATCCCTCTCGGGACAAAACGTCGGCACCCCGATGACAATCAATGCTCAGGTCAACGGAGTGGCCCTCACCACCACATCACCTACCCTGCGGGTCATCCCTGGGACTCTCTCCCTCGCAAATTCCACCGTCCAAACGATCGGCGGCACGACGGTCCTCGCAGCAGGATCACAAGCCACGGTGCAAGTCACCCTTAAGGACCTTGCAGGAAATATCATCACCACCCCTGGCCAAGCTTATGCGGTATCTCTAGCATTGACCAGCGGAACAAGTACAGGAGCCTTTCAGCCCGCGACCATGACATCCCCGGGAATTTATCAGGGCATCCTCACCGGGGAGTTAGCAGGATCATCTTCCCAGGTAACTGCGACGGTTGATGGTCTAGCCTTGACGTCCCCTTCCCCTAGCATCCAAGTGGAGCCAGGCCCCCTCAGTCTTTCCCAATCCACCCTTCAGCTTGCTGCGGGCTCGGTTGCTTCTGGAAGTAGCACCAATATCACCCTGACCCTTAAAGACTCCTACGGCAACACCGTTGCCGACAGTAGCCAAAGTGTTAGTTTTGAAACCTTTGGCCCGGGAACCAGCACCGTCACCATCGATAGTCCGGTTTACATGGGCTCCGGATCTTACCAAACAAGCCTTACAGGAGTCCTTGCAGGATCGGCGACTTCCCTCAGGGCGCGGATCGGCGGACTGCCAACGACGAGTTCGGCACCAACGATCGCCGTCAACCCAGGTCCCGTCAGCTTGAGCCAGTCCTCCCTTGTGGTCCAGGGGAGTCCCGCAACCATCGATTCCGGGTCATCCGCAAACCTAACCTTGACCCTCAAAGATGCAGCCGGAAACCAACTCACGACTGGTGGAGCGACCGCCAGCTTTTCCCTTGCAAGTGGGAATAGTACTGGAGTTTTTGGCACCGTCACCGACGGGAGTGATGGCACTTATACCACGGTTTTTACGGGCCAAGGAGCTGGTACAGCAACCAGTCTCGTCGCATCAGTGGGTGGACAGCCTTTGACCAGTCCAGCACCGAGTCTGACCGTCCTACCAGGCCCCCCATCCCTTGCGACCTCCGTGGTCACACTCGCCGGATCTCAGACGTCTGTAGCCTCAGGATCCTCGATCACGGCGACTCTTCAAGTACGGGACGCTTTTGGCAACCCCCTCACCTCTGGGGGCCTAGCAGTCTCCTTTGGGTCCTCTGGCGGAACCAGCACCGTCCAATGGGGCAGTGTCTCCGATTTAAACGACGGCACCTACTCCGTTTCGATCACTGGTGTGCTCAAAGGAACACCCCTCGCTGTGATCGGCCGGATCGCAGGCTCCCCCGTTACCACGACGGCCCCCCAGCTTGCCGTGACCCAAGGGCCCCTGTCCTTAGGGACCTCGACCACTGGAATTTCCATATCGACCATCATCTCAGGACAAACCACCACACTCACCCTAACTACCCGCGACGCCGCTGGAAATCCCTTTAGCACCGGTGGCTTTACCGTAGGCTTTAGCCTCGCTGGAGGCTCATCAGGAGGCTCCTTTGCCCCTGTCATAGACCACGGCAACGGTACTTACTCCTCGGTCATGACAGGCACGGCAGCAGGCTCCCTGACAACCGTCCAGACGTCCATCAATGGCAGCCTTGCAACGACTCCTGGGCCAACCATCACCGTGGTCCCAGCAGGACCGGATGCAGCCCAATCGACCAGCTCCCTAAGCCCCTCTACGATTGCCTCTGGTTCTCAAGCAACCCTTACCGTGATTCTGCGGGATGCCTCGGGTAACCAACTGCCCTCTGGTGGAGAAACCGTCACAGCTGCCCTAGGCACCAACGGCACCAGCACGGCCACTGTAGGTCTTGCCACGGACAACGGCGACGGCACCTACTCCCTAGCGCTCACGGGTTCTACGGCTGGAACACCCACAGCCATCGTCGTCAGCGTCAACGGAACGCTCTTTACCTCGACGGCCCCCACACTCCAGGTGACTTCCGGGCCCATCAGCCTTTCTCAGTCCACAGTGGCGATCAACGGCGGAGTTTCCACGGTCACCGCAGGCAGTAGCGTGACTCTCACCTTGACTGGTCGGGATGCTATGGGCAATCTTTTGACCACCGGTGGACATGGCATCACTTTTGCGACCACCGGAGCGGGCACCAGCACCGGGACTTTTGGTACCATAAACGACCTGGGGAACGGCACCTACACGGTCACTTTTACGGGTCAAGTCGCGGGAACGGCGGTCTCTTTGCAAGCATCCATTGGTGGACAGCCATTGACCAGTCCCGCCCCTACGATCTCAGTCCTCCCGGGGGCTTACTCCCTGGCTCAGTCGACTGTGACGATTACAGGCGGACTCACCACAGTCCCCTCGGGATCTAGCGTCACAGCGGTTTTAACTGCGAAAGATGCCCTTGGAAACCCCCTCACGACCGCTGGTCTTGCGGTCACCTTCGGGTCCAGCGGTGGAACGAGCACCGTCCAATGGGGTAGCGCCACGGACCAGGGCAACGGCACCTATTCCATACCAATCACGGGCGTTCTTAGGGGGACAGCCTTGGCCATCATCGGCCGAATTTCCGGGTCACCCGTCACCGCGACGGCACCACAGCTTACCGTGACCCAAGGGCCTCTATCTTTAGCCACATCAACCACCAGCGTCACCTCAGCCACCGTCACTTCGGGGCAGACCACGACAGCAACCCTAACCACCCGCGACGCCGCTGGAAATCCCTTTAGCACCGGTGGCTTTACTGTAAGCTTTAGCCTCGCTGGAGGCACATCAGGAGGCTCCTTTGCCCCTGTCATAGACCACGGCAACGGCACTTACTCCTCGGTCATGACAGGCACTGGGGCTGGCTCCCTGACAACCGTCCAGACGTCCATCAATGGCAGCCTTGCAACGACTCCTGGGCCAACCATCACCGTGGTCCCTGCAGGACCGGATTTAGCCCAGTCCACAAGCTCTCTCAGCCTTTCAAGTATCGAGGCTGGCTCCACATCAACCCTGACAGTGGTCCTACGGGACTCCAACGGTAACCAACTCCTTGGGGGAGGCGCCACCGTCGCGGCGACTCTGAGCAACGACGGCACCAGCACCGCCCAGGTCGACCTGGCCGTGGACCAAGGCAACGGCACCTATGCCATCGACTTTACAGGCAACGTCTCTGGAACTCCGGCTTCTGTCGTCGTCACAGTGGATGGGTCTCCCTTGACCTCGACCGCTCCCACTCTCCAGGTGACCCCAGGCCCTTTCAGCCTTGCGGCTTCTCTCGTCACCATCGCCAATGGAGTGGTCTCTTCCGGCACCACGACCACGATTTCCCTGACCCTTCGGGATACCTTTCTAAACGCCGTACCCGATGGGGGTCAAACCGTGGACTTTGAAGGTTTTGGTGGTGGAACCAGTACTTTTTCTTTGGGTCCCGTGTCCCATACCGGTGGAGGAGTCTACCAAGCGACCCTTACAGGGATCCTCTCTGGATCTGCAAAAACCTTAAGAGCCCTTATCGGTGGCCAACCCACCACCAGCACGGCACCAACCGTCACGGTGACCCCTGGTGCCATCAGCCTGGCCCAGTCGACTTTAGCCGTCAATGGTGGAGCAACTCTTGTGACTTCGGGATCCAGTGTGACCTTGACCCTGACAGGCCGGGATGGAGCAGGAAATCTACTGACCAGTGGTGGCCACGCAGTCACCTTTGCGACCACCGGGGCTGGCACCAGCACCGGCACTTTTGGTACTGTCAACGATCTCGGCAACGGCTCCTATACGGTTCCTTTCACAGGACAGGTGGTGGGAACCGCGGTCTCAATCCAAGGATCCATCAGCGGACAGCCCCTGACGAGCGGAACCCCTACTCTCACGGTGATGCCTGGAGCCTACTCCCTAGCCCAGTCCTCAGTCACGATCACAGGGGGACTCACCTCGGTAGCCTCCGGGTCGGCCGTCGAGGCTGTCTTGACAGCTAAAGATGCTGCTGGCAACCAGCTCACTACGGGAGGTCTAACGGTGACCTTTATCAAGAGTGCAGGTACCAGCACGATTTCCGTAGGGACGGTAACGGACCAGGGCAACGGCACCTATAAAGCTCAGATCACAGGTGTTCTCAAGGGAACGGCAACCAATATCATAGGCAGGATCGCAGGGAGCAATGTGACCTTTGCAGCCCCGCAATTAACAGTGACCCAAGGCCCCCTTTCGCTATCCGCATCGACAACCACAAGATCAGTGGGTTCGGTCGCTGCTGGTCAGACAGCGGTGCTAACGTTTACGGCAAGGGATGCTGCTGGAAACCAGTTTTCCACCGGTGGCATGGTTGTGGAATTTTCATTGAGTGGTCTCTCCCAAGGGACTTTGGACGACGTCACCGATGTGGGCAACGGTACCTACACCGCGTTGTTTACTGGGACCGACGCTGGAACCGCGTCTACGATCTCCACACAGGTCGATGGTGACCTTGTCACTTCGGCATCACCTACCATCACCGTAGTCCCTGGAGATATCGATCTCGATCTTTCTACGGCATCCCTTTCGGCACCCGTATTGACCTCAGGAACCACATCGCTCCTCTCGGTGACTTTACGGGATGCTTACGGAAACCAAATGAGTACCGGGGGAAGCAACGTAACCTGTGCTCTCGATGGAAACGGAACCAGCACGGCAAGTTTTGGCTCAACTCAAGACTTTGGCGACGGAACCTATGGGATCACCCTGACGGGCCTAGTCTCAGGGACGCCTAATACAGTGATCGTTTCCGTCAACGGACAAACCCTAAACTCCGGGGCAGGATCGATCACAGTGGAATCCGGGACGATTTCGCCTGCAGGGAGCACCTTGGCCATGGAGTCCGCAACCGTTGTTTCTGGAACAGATTATTGGGTCAGACTGACGGCTCGGGATTTTGGAGGCAACCTTGTCGCCACCGGAGGCGCAACAGTGGTTTTTTCCCACACAGGGGGGACTTCGACAGCCACCATTGGACCTGTGACAGATGTGGGGGATGGAACCTACACGGCAACTCTAACCGGTGTGACTGCTGGAACCGCTACGGCTCTTGCAGCTACGATCGATGGGGCCAACGTCACGACGACCGCACCCACGTTTTCCGTCGTCGCCGCAGCATCGACAGTGTTAGAACTCAGCGGCTTTCCAACAACGGTGGAGGCTGGCAGCGCCCAGACCCTAACCGTCACGGCCAAAGACAACGCCGGGAACATCGACACAAATTTTGTGGGGACTATCGATATCACTTCAACGGATGTTCAAGCGGTCCTGTCACCTGCATCGTACACTTACACACCTGCTGATATGGGGGTCAAAAATTTTGCCGTCACTCTAAAAACCGCCGGGACCGTATCGGTCACCGCGACAGATGCGGGAAACCCTTTGATCACCGTCACCCAAGCTGGGATTACGGTTGAAGCAGCTCCTGCAACCCATATCGCATTTAACGGAGTGTCGGAAAGTAAGGTTTTAGTCTGCAGTCCCAATCTAATGGTAGAGTCCCAAGACTCCTTCGGCAATCTGTCCCCTGTTTTGTCAAATTTGACCGTCGCCCTTACGGGTCAGGGAAGTGGGACCTATTATGATGATGTTGCCTGTACCAATCCCGTGACAACCATGCCACTCAATGTCGGCGAAGGGAGCCTGACCCTGTATTTTAAGAGCGCGACTCCAGAAAACTTAAGCCTCCTCGCCTCAGCCAGTGGACTCATCAGTGTTAGCAAAAATTTTGCAGTCAAACCTTACCAAGCGTGGCTGGGTAGCTTTTCCACACAGTCTCTCTACGAACCAGGCGGCCATGCCCTTAGGGGTCGGTTTGACGGTATGATGAATGGACCCATGGCGACTATCACTGATAGCGATGGTAAGATTTATATAGCAGATTCAAGCAACCACCGGATTCACAAGTACGATCCAAATACTGGTTTTGAGGGATGGATTGGCAGAGTTTCCCTCACCCCGACGGGCGGCTTTACCGGTTGCGACACTGCTGTCGGCCTGACACCTGGCTGGTGCGTTGGGGGGTTTTCAAGCTCGGGGTCTGGCGATGGCCAGATGAATAGCCCAGGTGGAATCGCCCTTTCGAACACCTATCTTTATGTAGCCGATAGCTCTAACCACCGTATCCTTCGCTACGAACTCGACACGGGGACATTTGCCGGTTGGACCGGACGAATCCTGACCTCTCCAACCGGTGGTGACCTAGGGTGTGCAGGAGCTGCCGTCGGGACCACGACTCCAGGATGGTGTACTGGGGGAACCGCCCAGTCGGGATCTGGAATGGGGCAATACAATATCCCTCGCAATCTGCTCCTCGACGGGGATTATCTCTACATTGCTGACAACACAAATCATAGAATCGCCAAGCTCGACGTGATTCTCGGGGTGATGGAAAGCTGGATTGGTTGGATCAATACATCCCCCACCGGCGGAGCTGCGGGCTGCACAGGTGCTGCCGTTAGCACCGTCACACCTGGCTGGTGCTCTGGCGGGTCGGCCAAGACAGGCACCGTCATGGGTTCCCTTAAAAACCCCCGAGGATTGGCTACGGACGGGACTTACCTTTATGTTGCCGATACAGGCAATCACCGCATCCAGCGCTATATGTTAGCAACCGGAACCATCCAAAGCTGGATTGGTCGCGTCAGCTCCAAGCCAACAGGAGGTGATCCTGGATGCTCCGCAGCTGCCACAAATAGCTTCACCCCTGGATGGTGCATTGGTGGTACCTCTAAGAGTGGGACAGGCAATGGGGCCATGAGCAGTCCTTACAGTGTTTCGGTGATCTCTGGGGATCTGTTTGTCGCCGACTTTACCAACAGCAGGATCAACAAGTATGTGGCCAGCACAGCGGCTTTTGTAGGTTGGTTGGGGCGGGTTTTGACGGTTCCCACGGGTGGAGCAGCGGGCTGCACAACCACTACGATAGGATCCGCAACCCCTGGGTGGTGTCTTGGGGGCACCGCTCAGTCAGGGATCGAGGATGGAATGATGTACTCACCTTCAAATGTCATCGAAGACAATGGATCTCTGTTAGTCACCGACAACTTAAATCACCGGGTCGCCAAGATCGATCCAGCCACAGGCTCCTATGTGGGTTGGCTCGGAGCGCGATCTAACACCCAATCGGACTGGACTGTCTCCTGGAGCCAACCTAGCCTTTCAGGAAGGGACAGCTCGTCCTTCTATAGCGCCTTAGGAATCGCTTCGGACGGAACCAACATCTACGTAGCGGACGGGACCAATCACCGCATTAAAAACTATAGTCTCTCAGCCACAGGTTTAGATTTTACGGGCTGGCTTGGTGCCATTTGGAGCAAACCCACCGGCGGCGGGGCCTCCTGTACTGGCGCGGCTCTTAACGCCACAACTCCTACCTGGTGTTCTGGGGGATCGGCTAAGACGGGGACCTCCAACGGTCAATTCAACATACCCAACGATATCTATGTGGATGAAACTCATCTTTACACCGTTGATAAATCCAACCACCGGGTTCAAAAATTTACAAAATCGACCGCGGCTTTCGTCGGCTGGATCGGTCGTATCAACGCATCCCCAACGGGTGGCGATCCTGGATGCAGCGGTGCCGCAACCAACGGATTTACCCCTGGTTGGTGTAGTGGCGGGACCGCAAAAAGCGGAAACGGTGACGGCCACTTCAGCTCACCTCAGGGGATCTACGGTGACGCGACCTATCTCTATGTGGTTGATACCGTAAACAACAGGGTGATGCGCTTTACTAAAACTACGGGAGCTTTCGGCGGGTGGATTGGCCGGGTGCTGACGGTTCCTACGGGAGGTGAAGCAGGTTGTACGTCGGTTGCGATCGGCAGCCCAACCCCTGGCTGGTGTACAGGTGGTACGGCCCAGACTGGTACTGGCAATGGTGCTCTGTCAGCACCCACGGACGCCACGGGTGACGGGACCTATCTGTATGTTTCTGACTCTTCAAACAACCGCATCCTTCGGTTTGATACCGCCACGGGATCCTTTCAGGGATGGCTCGGTCGCATCTCCACATCACCAACCGGTGGCGACGCCGGCTGTGCGGGTGCTGTGACAGGGACAGCAACACCTGGATTCTGTACCGGTGGCACTGCCCAATTTGGGACGGGCAACGGACATCTTAGAACCCCTCGGGGCCTATGGACCAACGGGACCCACCTCTACGTCGTCGATGGCACAAACCATCGAATCGTGAAAATGACGACCAGCGGCACCTTTGTGGGCTGGCAGGGGCGAATCAACACGGCACCCACCGGGGGAGAGTCTGGCTGTTTAGGGGCAAGTTCTGGAACTCTTACCCAGGGCTGGTGTACCGGCGGGACCGCCTCCAGGGGTGATAGGGTTGGCATGTTCGACACGCCGATGTTTATAACGGGAACTGACAGCACCTACTTGGTGGTGACCCAAACCAATAATTCCCTCCTAACGCGAGTCCCTTACTAAACATTTTTCTTGATCCTGGGCCCAAGGCTGGTTAACGTCACTTGATGAGCCTTATCCTCACCATTGCTTTCCTTTTTTCGGCGACCTCCTTTGGCCAATCGGTGGCCAATCCGCTAGCCTATCAGGGTGCTTGCCATGACACAGGTTCGGCTTGGTGCCAGGAGTATCAGAAAAGACAGCAACAGTTAGACCACTACCTCGACCAGCACCGAGACAATGTGGTCTCCTTTGCCACCGCACCCCTGGGAAACAGCGGGTTCCCCTATATGTTGTTAAAACTCGCACCAGAACTCTTTCCTGATCTCGTAAAGCCCTTGGGCCGGCATTTTGAACGCCTGGGCCTTACTGGAGACCCCTTTCAGAAAGAACCTCTCTTACCCCTCGGTCTTAATATCTCTCCGCTAAAATTTAATCTTTGGGGCCTTTCTATCTCGATGCCGCTACAGCTCGCCACCTTAACCTGTGGTGCCTGCCATATAGGTCGGGTCTTAGGCCCCGACGAAACCCCTAGGCTCCTGATGGGGGCTGGAAACTCCCATTTTGACAGCACGGGACTCTTCGAGTTTTTCAAAAATATAGTAAACCATCCTCACTATCAGCCGGATTTGATTCGAGAGGCCATCACCTCAAAACCGAGTGGCTGGTTTTATCCAGGTTGGATGGAATTTGTAGAGCGGCAAATTTACACGGGACAAACAGCCAGGATTCTCGCCTTTATCAAAGACTCCGTCCTGACCTCCATGGACCAACAGGACCGACTTATCAACCAAACGGGCTACCTCCCTGTGGGTGCAGCCAGCTATTTTAGCCGCACCCCCGGGCGGGCCGATGCGGTGAGCCTGACTTTAGCCCTATACATAAAAGAGTCCCAATGGGACAAAATGCCCCAAAAACCAACGATCACCAAGATCATGAGCGTATGGTCCCAAAAAGATCGCCAGGTGGGTCACTGGACAGCGGATATGCCCAGTGGCGTTTATCCCGTCGTGGCTGCCGCCGTGGCGGTCGTCGGGGACCCCCGCAACCTAAACCAAAATAACATTATGAAATCAACAAGGCTCATAAAAGAGTTGCCTCCGCCGCCCTACCCCTTTGCTGTAGACTGGGATAAGGCACAGCGTGGAAAAGCCCACTTTTATAAATTCTGCGCCTCTTGCCACGTGGGAGACGACAAGGTTTACCCCCAAGAAGAGCTGGGCACAGACCCTTGGCGGCTTGCAGCCACCACCGATGTCACCCGAGCGGGATTTGACCGAGCCCTACACCAAGGATGCCCAGAGTCCCTGATGGGTGAGCTTTGCCTTAAGGATAACCAAGCTATACTTAGACCGAGGGAGGAACCTGTAGGCTACGTGGCCACACCCCTTGATGGGATCTGGGCCCGCGCTCCTTATCTCCATAACGGATCGGTGCCCACCCTCGAGCACCTTCTTGTCCCTCGGTTTCGCCCGACCCAATTTGTCGTCGGCAGCATGCACTACGATCCCGTCCGCGTTGGCTTTCGGTGGCAAACCGAAGGCAAAACAACTGAGGAGCACACGGAGATCTACCTCACAGGTCGACCCGCCCAGATCAATCGTGGCCACGAGGGCTCGATCTATCTTGGCGACATGGATTGGCAGGTCGAGGTCGAAAAGCGCTCGGAGCTGATCGAGTTTATGAAGACTCTTTAAAGCCCCCTGATGGTCACAGGTCTAGGAAAAAAAGAGAAACCTGCGGGGCCCCATTGATGGGGCTTGGTCCCGCAGGTTTAAACGGCACTCGAAACGAGGGCTCTAAGGCTTTTTAGGGCTCATAGATCGGGTCTTGGTCGGCATCATCATGATCCCCCTGATCGTATCCTTGATCAGATCCGTACTCCGCTTCGTCTGCATGATCGCTCTCGCCATATCCCGAGTCAGCCTTTTTCTTGGAGCGGGACTTCTTGGCTTTTGCCTTTTTAGCTTTAGGCTTGGCCTTAGACTTGGACGCAGACTTAGCTGCCGATTTTTTCGCCGCACCGCTTGTCTTTTTAGCCTTCGCTGTGCGACCGACCTTCTTAGCGGCCTTCTTCACTTTCTTGGCTGTCTTAGCCTTTTTGACTTTGGCCTTCTTGGATTTTTTGGCGCCAGAGCTGCGAGCAGCTTTGACTTTCTTTGCTTTTTTAGCAGTTTTTGCCTTCTTTGCTTTCTTTTTCTTCTTTGCCATAAATGTATTCTCCTCCGTTATATGGAATGATTACAGAATAAACTTAGTTTGAGTTGACATGCTACACGAAAAAATTGACGGGCTAACACTTAGCATGCTAGAACCCTGTTCTGAGCGTGTGCTACTAAGCTAACACAGTGAAACAAATGTAAAACACCTATTTCAAGGCAAATACCTATTATTATTGATGTAAAATATAGATCGTCATTCACCATTACTTTGTAAATTGTTCAGTTTATCCCCTCAAATTGGGACTAAATCTAACCATAAAGAATGGTAGAAATTTTTTTTGAAAGGTCTGTTGTGTCGAGTCCAAAAACCGAAAGTCGCTCGATTCGAGAACTCTGCGATGCAGTCAACCAGCTCCAGTCCCCAGAGGAAGTGAAAAGATTTTTGATGGATCTCTGCACACCGATGGAACTCGCTGCTATGGCCGATCGCTGGCGCGTCGCACGGCTTGTTTCCAAGCAAATTCCTTACCGAAAAATCTACGAAAAAACCGGTATCAGCACCGCGACCATCACCCGCGTCGCTCGCAGTGTGGCCCGTGGTGAGGGGGGTTACCAACTCCTTTTGGGGCGCATCGCTGAATCGTCGAAACAATCAGGTCCAGAGGAGATAGAAGAATGACATCCGGACAAAGAATCAGAATCGGGCTCCAAAAATCAGGGCGCCTAGCAGACCTATCCCGCGACCTCCTGACGCGAGCTGGGATTCACTGTGAATGGCGTTTAGGTCGACTTGATACGCGGTCTCTGGATTTTCCCCTAGACCTTATGTTGGTGCGGGATGACGATATCCCCCGGTACGTGGCCGAAGGTGTTTGCGCCTTAGGTATCGTTGGCCAAAACATGGTGATCGAAAGTTTAAACGGCAGGCTCGATGATGTGGAAGTCGTCCAAAAGCTAGGTTTTGGGCAGTGTCGGCTCGCCTTGGCTGTCCCTGAAAAAAGTAGTGTGCAGTCCATAGACGACCTTCGGGGTCTGCGTATTGCCACCTCGTATCCAACATCGACGGCAGCTTTCTTGAGAGAGATGGGCCTCACCTGCACCTTGGTCAAACTTGGTGGCAGTGTCGAAATCGCTCCGGCTATGGGAATCGCCGATGGCGTATGTGATCTTGTTTCGAGTGGCGCAACCTTGACCACCCATCGGTTGCGAGAGATTGCCACCATCTTTGAAAGTGAAGCGGTGCTTATCAAAACCCGACGTCCCCTCTCCGGAGACTCGGAAACAACCATCCGCCGCTTTGTCGAGCGCACCTCAGGAGTGCAGCGGGCTGAAAAGTCTAAATACATCATGATGAATGCACCGCGAGATTCCATCGAAACCATTCGCACCTTGATACCAGGTCTCGAAAACCCCACAGTGATGCCTCTTTGGCTTGACAGCCAGAGGGTGGCAATCCATGCAGTCGCACCAGAGCCGATTTTTTGGGAGACCATTGAGCAGCTTAAAGCAGCAGGAGCGTCGTCCATCCTTGTCGTACCGATCGAAAAAATCATCAGTTAGATTTTCGACACATAAACTACCGTGCTTGCTTGCCTTGTAGCACACTTTTAACGACTGAGGAACCCGTGTCCGTAGCAACTCTATCCCCATTCTCCACAGGATTATTGACCCTTGGACCCTGGCGCCAGTTAGATCCTAGCATCAAAATCTCTGCCCTAAAACGCCCCCAAAAGACTGGTCTGCTCGACCCTACAGAGTCGGTCAAAGCCATCATTGCTAAGGTTCGTCAAGAGGGCGACAGGGCCCTGCGTACCTATGGGATCTTATTTGATCGGTGGCAAGGAAGTTGGATCGAAGACCCCCTCGAAGTCCCTCAAAAACTCTGGAGCCAGGCTCTCCAAAAAATCACCCCAGCCCAACTCCAAGCCATGGAACGGGCCGCTGATCAGATCCGCAGGTTTCACGAAGCCCAGGCTCCCAAAGACTACCAGATGACCGTATCCCCAGGGATCATCTGTGGACGGCGCCTGCGTCCCATCGAAGCTGTGGGTATCTACGTCCCTGCTGGCCACGCACCCTTACCCTCATCTCTGCTGATGGCGGCCGTGCCTGCGCGGATTGCCGGGTGCAAACAGAGAATAGTTTGCACACCCGCTAGGCCAGATGGCACCGTCCACCCAGGGATCTTGGCTGCAGCGGCAGTCGCCGAGGTCACAGCACTCTACCGAGTCGGTGGAGCCCACAGCATTGCGGCCATGGCCTATGGTACCGGCGAGATTCCTAAGGTCGACAAGATTTTCGGCCCAGGAAACTCCTATGTGACGGCGGCAAAAATCTGGTGTTCCCTGGACCCCATGGGGGCTGCCCTTGATATGCCCGCTGGCCCCTCCGAAGTGATGGTGGTTGCCGATGCCACGGCCCGTCCCGAGTTTGTAGCCGCAGATCTCTTATCCCAAGCGGAGCATGGAACCGATTCCCATGTGGTGCTCGTTGTTAGGGAGTTGTCGCTGGAAGCTCCCATAGTCGCAGCTCTTGAAAACCAGCTGCGCTGGCTTGAGTCTGAATGCCCCGACTCGTTTTTACGGGCAAGGGCAAGCCTTAACGCGGGAGTGGTCCTCTATGCAGACGATGAGGAAAGCTGCCTTGACATCATCAATCGCTATGCCCCTGAGCATTTGATCCTCCAGGTCAAAGATCCCTCAAAGCTTGCGGACAAGGTCTCCCACGCGGGATCAATCTTTCTAGGTTTATGGACCCCAGAGTCTTTAGGGGACTACGCCAGCGGAACCAACCATGTTCTCCCCACTTACGGAACAGCTCGGAGTTTGAGCGGACTGGGTCTCGAAGCTTTTTTTAAATCCACAACGATCCAGGAAGCAACCCCCGAGGGGCTCTTGGATCTAGGCCCCACCGTCCTGGAGCTGGCTGGTCTTGAAGGCTTGGCGGCCCATGGAGAGGCGGTCCGGATCAGACTGAAGTCACTCGCCGAGGAAGGCTCGCAGCCAATGCAGACTCCGTCTTCGAGGACACCTCATGTGTGGACACCGTGGGAGCTTGCACGACCGTCGGTGAAATCCATGGTGGGTTACCAGTCGGCGCGCAGCCTTCAAGCCATGTCCCAAGACCAAAGCTACCTTGATGCCAACGAGTTTCCGTGGGATCCCATCGACGGACGGGTGCTTGGGATCAACCGTTATCCAGATCCCCAGCCCCGGGAGTTGACCGAATTTTTGGCCAATTTTTATGGGGTCAACCCCCAAAACCTTATGGTCACCGCCGGAGCAGACCAGGGGATCGACGTCCTCATCAGAGCCTTTTGTGAGGCTTTTCAAAATAAAATTTTGATCACCCCGCCCACCTATGGCTACTATGAAGTGTGCGCCGCCCTCCAAGGATGCAGCGTCGTCCGGGTGCCCTTGGTGGTCGAGGGAGTGGAATTTAAATTAGACTCGGGGGGCATCCAGACGGCGGTCTCCACTGCTAAAGACAGAGAGATTAAACTTGTTTTTATCTGTAGCCCCAACAACCCCACCGGCATGGGCTTTGGCGCCCCTGAGCTACGCTCCTTGGCCCAAAACCTGGCTCCTCACGCTCTCTTGGTGGTCGACGAGGCCTATCTGGAGTTTACAGACAAACCGTCGGTGGCCAGCCTGGTCGAAACCGAGCCAAATCTTGTGGTCCTCAGAACCCTCTCAAAGGCCTTTGGCTTGGCGGGGCTCAGAATTGGGTCGCTGATAGCCCACTCAAGTGTCATTAAAGGCCTGCAATCCGTCAGGCCACCCTACCCCCTCAGCCAGGCCTCCGTCGACCAGGCCCTGAGGTCCCTCAACACCGCCCACCTCACCCAAGCCATCCAAGGCAATACCCAGAGACGCGAGCTTTTAAGATTCGTCTTAGAGCAGTCCAGCCTCGTGGAAGAGGTTTTCCCATCTGAAACCAATTTTCTCCTGGTCCGCTGTCGTAACTCCTCCGACCTTCTCCGTCGCTCTTCCATCAACCACTTAGTCATCAGGGACCGCAGCGGCGAACCAAATCTTCAAAACTGCGTTCGTATCACCGTTGGATCACCACAAGAGATCCTCCAGCTTAAGAAGGCGCTGCAACCATGAGACCTACTCTGATCATCGATTGGCAGGCTCTTTTATCCGATGACCCAGATCAAGCTCCCGCGACGAGCAGCCGCCTAGCCCGAGACGTGATACCTGCCTTGAGGATGGTCCAAGGATTTGGCTACCAACTGCGCCTCCTCCCCCCTTGCCTTGAAGATAGCAAAACAAACATTTGTGACCTTTGGTCTTGGGCCCAAAGCTTGCTCTCCTCCCAGGGGATTGTCTTGGAGGAGACTTGGGCAAACAGCACCGATCTCCCACTGAAACCAGCCACAGATTGGGTTTTGGAAATTCTGCGACGAGAAGTTGTAAAGCCGACGATCAAAATTCGGGGGAATCCCTCGTCGGTCATTGGCAGTAGCGTCTTGGCACAAAAGCTAGCGACTATCCTTCAGCTCCAGCTTTTAGAAGCCCCTCCTTGGATGACCACCGCACAACATCTATGCATCTCACCGCGGATGGGTCAAAGATTTAGGAAAACCAAAGAGACAACCCTTGAAATCCAGGTCAACCTCGACGGTCGTCCCGAGGATTCTCGAGTCGCCACGGGCCTAGGGTTTTTCGACCATATGCTAAGCCAAATCAGCCGCCACGGTGGATTTGAAATGATCGTAAACGCCACCGGCGATCTAGAAGTAGACGAGCACCATCTGGTCGAAGACACGGCTCTAGCCCTTGGGGCAGCCATCAACGAGGCCCTAGGGGACCTGCGCAGCACCGCGCGCTATGGTTTTATCCTACCGATGGATGAATCCTTGGCCTTTTGCGCCATCGATCTAGGAGGGCGCCCCCATCTGGAGTTTAGGGGAGACTGCTTTGTCCCCGAAAGAGGCTCCATCCAGGGCTCCGTAGGACATCTTAGCCTCGAAATGATCCCCCATTTTTTCCATAGTCTCAGCCAATCCCTTAAGGCAACCATCCACCTGGGAGTCAAGGGGACCAATCGTCACCATCAAGTGGAAGCTCTCTTTAAGGCTTTCGGTCGCGCCCTTGGTCAGGGAATCAAGCGGGAGCACCGACTCTCGCCACCTACTGAGACCTTAGGACAAAAAGATGCGGGGGACCAATGGTCTCTCTTTTGTGCTGAGGTGGGCTGGAGCACAGGGGTGCCCTCTACAAAAGGTAGTTTAAGGGAGGAAAATCAGAATCAATGAAAACAGACCCCACCCAAAAGATCCCACTCACCCACGCCGTAGGTGTCGTCGACGCCTGTGGCGGAAATCTAACCTCTCTGACCGAGGCCCTTTGGCGTCTGGAAAAACCCTTTGTGGTCAGCTCCGATCCCGATGAGTTACGGGGGGTTGAGAGGTTGATCCTCCCCGGTGTGGGGGCTGCTCGGGAAACCATGGAGCGGCTAGCCCAAGCCGGGCTTGTGGGATTTTTGCAGGATTGGACCAGACCGCTGCTCGGCATCTGCATCGGCATGCAGATCCTTTTTGAAACCTCCGACGAGGGCGCTGTTTTAGCAGGTCCAGACCCCCTACCCGTTCCTCAACCTGTTCCTCTACTGGGTCTGATACCAGGCCGGATCACGGCCCTTAAACCGACGCCTCAGGCTCGGGTTCCTCATATGGGATGGAATCAGGTCCGTTGGCTCTCTAAAGCACTGCGGACGCCCTGTTTCGAAGGACCGCAGGAGGACGACATTTTTTATTTTGTCCATTCCTACCAAGCCCCCGATGGACCGTGGGTCGTGGGAGTCACCGACCACGGATCCCAGGTGCCTGCTGCAGTTCAGTGGAAAAACCTCTATGGAGTGCAGTTTCATCCCGAAAAATCCCAGCATGCTGGGCGTACACTCTTAAGGAACTTTTTAAACCTATGATCATTTACCCTGCCATCGATCTCTTCAAGGGACAATGCGTCCGCCTTATAAAGGGTGATTTTAATCAAGTGACCGTTTACTCGAAAGACCCGGTTAAAATCGCCTCGGATTTTGCCGACGCTGGTGCCGAGTGGCTCCATCTAGTCGATTTGGAGGGAAGCCGTTTAGGAACCTCTCAGGAGCAGGCCATCGTAAAACGCATCTTAAGCGATGGTCGCCTTAAGGTGCAACTCGGAGGAGGCATTCGGACCCTCAAACAGGCCCAAGACTGGCTCAACCTTGGCGTAGAGCGAGTGGTCCTTGGAAGCGCCATGGTCGACACCCCCCATGAGATGCGGGCGATCCTTGAACGCCTAGGGAGCGAAGCGGTGGTTTTGGCCCTCGACGTCAAAGGCACCTTAGAGCAGGGACTTAAAACCCTGACGGTGGCCACCCAGGGGTGGACGGTCGATCACGGCCTCGATGTTTCCAGGCTCCTTAAAGACTTTCAATCCTGGGGAGGGCGTTACGTCTTAAGCACAGAGGTGGCTCGCGATGGAACCCTCGGAGGCCCGAGCGATAGTCTCTACCAGCGACTGCGTCTTGAGTTTCCTGAGATACGGCTGATTTCCTCGGGGGGAATCCGTACCGTCACAGACCTCCAAGGGCTGGGGAGTCTCGGCGTCCACGGAGCGATCGTTGGTCGCGCTCTGTATGAAGGCTCCCTTTCCCTTAAGGAGGCTTTACAATGCTAAGAAAAAGAATCATTCCCTGTCTTGATGTGCGGGATGGAAAGGTGGTCAAAGGCGTCCAGTTTCGCAACCACAAGATCCTAGGAGATATCCTCCCCCTTGCCGATCACTACCGAAAAGAAAACGCGGATGAGTTGGTCTTTTACGATATCACCGCCTCCACTGTAGGTCAGACCGTCGACAAGTCGTGGATTACCCAAGTTGCACGCATCCTCGATATACCTTTCTGCGTCGCCGGAGGTATCAAATCAGTGGACGACGGAAGACGTCTATTGGAGGCTGGTGCCGATAAAATTTCGATCAACTCCAAAGCACTGGAGCGTCCGCAGCTTATCGACGACTTGGTGAAATCCATCGGCCAACAAAGCGTGGTCGTGGGCGTCGACTCCATGACAACCCCCGACGGCAAATGGGAGGTTTACCAATATACGGGAAGCGAAAAAACCATCTGCCGAGCGGGCCGAGAGACCCTCTCATGGCTAAGAGAGATCGAGTCCCGAGGAGCTGGCGAGGTGGTCTTAAACTGTATCAACCAAGACGGGATGGGTGCCGGCTATGATATCAGACAGCTCAAACAGGCCCGTGAGCTGCTCACGATTCCACTGATTGCCTCCGGTGGGGCGGGGACGACCCAGCATTTTATCGAGGTCTTTCGTGAGGCGGACGTGGACGGTGCCCTGGCGGCCGGGGTTTTCCACCGTGGTGAAATCTCCCTAAGAACTCTTAAACAAAACCTTCACCAGGCAGGAATCCCGGTGCGCCTACCATCAAAGGAGGATTTTCAATGAGTCTACAAAAAACCTCGCCAGGGACTAAGACAATATTGACCCTTGACTGGAACAAAGGCGATGGCCTCCTTCCCGCCGTCATCCAAGATCACCAAACCCTCCAAGTCCTGATGGTCGGCATGATGTCTGAGGAAAGCCTTCGCATCACTCTCGATCAGGGGTGGATCACCTTTTTTAGCCGCACGCGGCAAACCCTATGGACCAAGGGCGAGACGTCGGGACATAGGCTTCGGATGATCGACTGGGAAGTGGATTGTGATCGTGACTGTCTGCTTTTTCAGGTGGAGACCCTAGGGCCCACCTGCCATCGCAATACGAACCATTGTTTTGGTGATGGATCCTCTGCCACGGCGAGCCCCATGGTTTTAAGAGCTCTGGAAGGGCGTATCTTGGAGCGAAAATCCGGGTCAAGTCTTCAGAGTGAATCGGGTGAGTCTTACACCCAAAAGCTGCTACGGGCTGGCCCCAAACGCTGTGCCCAAAAGGTCGGCGAAGAGGGGGTCGAGGTCGCCCTGGCTGCGGCTGCTGGGGACACCCCTGAGCTTATCAACGAAGCTGCCGACCTCCTCTACCATCTTACGGTTACCCTGGTGAGCCGCGGGGTGTCTCTTGACGAGGTTTGCCAAGAGCTTAGGCGGCGGATGGCTTGATCGATTGCTGATCGATTGATTTATCAAGGGGGGCTTTTTTTAGGGCCTGGCTTAAGGAGCATGGCTTCGTAACGAGCGTCTTCGATCTCGTCGAGGACCCCCTGGACATCCACTTTGGCAGTCGACTGGGTGATCCGACCGGTCAACTCACTCTCTGGACGGAGTTTGCCGCGCCGGTAGAGATTCCAGATTTCTTTGGGATAATCGTTAGTCCCTAAACCTGGAGCAAAACGACTAAAAAAGGCCGATAGCTGTCTTAAGTCTCGCTCAAAAATCCCAAAGGCATTGTTAGCGGTCGCCTGGACAGCCTGGGGTAGATCGATGATCATCGGGCCATCATGGGCCAAAAGCACATTAAACTCTGAGTAGTCCCCATGGACTAAACCGGCACACAGCATGCGCACAGCTTCTCGCACGAGGAGGAGATGATAGGAACGAGCCTGCTCGGGTGTAAGATCTACATCGTTTAGCCGCGGGGCTGGCCCTCCATCAGGTCCGACGACGAGTTCCAGGATGAGTACCCCTTCGAAGTAAGAGTAGGTCTTCGGAACCCGCACCCCTGCAGCCTCTAAAACGGCGAGGGCTTCAACCTCAGCGTTGTGCCACTCTGCTTCCCGTTCTTGCCGTCCATAACGGCTTTTGGAGCCCATAGCACGGGCTTGCCGCCCACCACGGGTGCGACGCCCTTCGGTATACTGGGTCATCTGCTTAAAGGTCCGGTGATGGGCCTCTTTATAGACCTTTGCACAGCGTAGGTCGTCACCACAGCGGACTATAAAGACTTCGGCCTCTTTGCCGCTTTGGAGCTGGCTTTGGACTTCGTCAATAATCTCAGCATCTATCAGGGGCTGGAGGCGTCGTGGAGTCCTCATCTGCACCTCCTGCTTCCCTGGGAGGTCTGGCAGTCGGTTGCAATCTCAGCGGTCACGATATTTTACCTCCCTATGAAAGAGACTTTTACAAGGCTGCATAGTGTCCCATAGGGGGCTCACTTAGGCAAGCCGCTATTTTATGGAAGTCTGGCCTGAGCGTACCCGGAGTCCACATGGGTTGGGAATCCTAGGGCATGCCATAACGATCCATGAATATCGATGGTAGCGTCCCCTTTTCGGCAGGGATTACCTTTACCTCCAAGATAGTGGGGGTGATTTGGAAGATCCTTAATGGCATTGTTCCAGTGGTTTTGGGGGCACACATCATAGATGACCGCCGGTAGTTCAATATTTGCTCCGGGCGTGGAGTAGCCTGCGATCACATAGCTGTGGGCATTGATTAAAACAGGCATGCCACATACATTTGAGTTTTTAAGGGCAAGTGTGCATGCTGGTTCGTTCAGATGCCAGGTCCCTTTGATCAACTGAAAGGTTTGGGGGAATTTACTAAACACATTTTGGATCATTTGGTCTTTCGTCATCGTCGCAAGCCAATGGTTTTTTTCCCATCGTGGTGCATCAAAGTTAATGGGTTGCCATGAATCTGGACAGGAGATACTGACACCTATAGCTTTTAAAAGCGGAGAATCTTCGCTAAGGGCGATAAGAGCATTGTCCGCTGGTTTTGGTGAGATACCGTTACAGGAAAAACTGAAAGATTCCTCGTAGCGAGTGGCGTGAAAAAGCGGTCCTCCACTCGCAGGAGCTTCAGCAATACTCGCAGGATCTTCAGCAACATCAGACAACGAAGATGTAAGTGTAGGTTTACAGGCAAATGTGAGCGCGCAAATAAGTCCAAACTGCAACATGTGAATCACATAATTCATAGAAACTCCAAATAACTTAAATTTATGACAATCTGTTTATATTGTGTGCAAGATTGACACCACAAAATGATCCAAAGAAAACAGTGACTTTATATTGGAAAATTTGTTGGTATTTTTGACGATGTCAAAGCTATAGACATCGCTTAATCCCGCTTTCCAACGCAAACAGTCCGTGTTGCATTAAATATTTCCTAGATAATCCCTTGCAAAACCTGTATAAGTCGGCTCGTAGACCAGACCCCTTGGTCTGTCTAAAACCATTTGTTTATTTTGGGATCACGGATACTGCACCTAAGGAAATTTATGACCATCTTCCTTAAGCCTCTAAAGCTCCTCATCATGACCTCTAGCATCTTCTTGGTGTGCGGCCTCTCAACCTCGCTCTTTGCAGTCACAGCAGACCAGGACAAGATCAACTACGATTTCTGCAAGGCCCCTCCAACCCTGCCGTCTGATCCAAAATCAGATGGGATTGAGACTCTAAGTTTATGGAATGCCCAGGATGTCCAGGAGCACCTCCTCACTCTCACCAAAGATGCAATCCTTATCGACACCCCTTGGAACAGCTACCCCATCACCTACGTCGCCATGACTAAAGCCCGGGATTTCGAGAGGTGCCAGGGCACCCTCGCCACTCCAAACCTTAAACACCAGTTGATCGGTGACCTCCTCGCCGACATCATGAGCCGTTGGCTCGCTTTGTCCATGCAGTCCTGCGCAGCAGCAACTCGTCAAGGGGACCCCAACTATGGGTTTTGTGGGGCCATGGAGAGGATCCTGACCAACAATCTCGACACCCTGGGCTCAGCCCTGGAAATCACCTCGGTTTACCTGAGTTCCCATATGGCGATGGCCCTTGCCGCTGTGATCCACGATGATTTGTTTTGGAACCAAGAGTTTCCACCCGCCACCCATTGCCGGTCCTTGGACCGTAGTCCATGCCCTCAGGAAACCATCGACCAGCGCATCCGCTGGGTCGAGGACTACAAAATCCACTACAATCGTAACAATCGGTTTTTAGCAAAAAACGTGGGGACCATCATCAAAACCCTGCGTCAAGCTTGCTACATCCGAGGTGGGTTTTTTGACACTTCAGCCACCCTGGCCAATCAGCTCCCGCTCCCCGTTATGGAGCTGTTTTTTGGCAATATCCGCGACAAAACCTTTAGGGCTGGCCTAGAGCTGGCCAGAACCTTAGATCCAAGCGCACACCCAATGTTAGCGAAGGATGCTGATGGGCTTTACCACCGCCAGTTTAGTCATATAAAATTCTTTGAAAAGATGCCTCCTCCCCTCGCCGCAGCCGAGGACTTTGCCCGGAGCCAGCTGCGCGGACCACTCTTTTTGACGTCGATTTTTTCCGGTTTAGGCAGTCGCAGCTGGACTGACCTAGCATCCAACCCCCCAAGCACAAAAAGACTCTGTACCATAGGAGGAGAAGTCCCATGAGACTACGACCGACCCTTCACCATGGCGAGACCATTGTGATCATCATCGGCGCTGGATTTGCGGGAATGCAAGCCGCCAAAACCCTCGCTGGTCGCCCCCTTGTGCGGGTGATCCTTATCGATAGCCATAACCACCACCTCTTTCAGCCACTCCTCTACCAGGTCGCCACGGCCGGACTGGACCCGTCCGATATTGCGGTTCCCATCCGAGCCCAGTTTCCAAAAGAGTCCAACGTAGAAGTCCATATGGGCAAAGCCAAGAGCATCAACCTCTCGGAAAAATACGTCGCCCTAGGCGACCATGAAATCGAGTTTGACTACCTGATCTTGGCCTGTGGGACACTCCATAGTTATTTTGGCAACCCCCAGTGGGAAAACTTCGCTCCAGGACTCAAGACGCTAGAGCAGGCTACTGAAATCAGGCGTCGCGTCCTCTCAGCTTTTGAGCTTGCGGAAAGCGAACTCGACCCACAGGTCCAAAAAGCCCTGATGACCTTCGTGATTGTTGGTGGGGGGCCAACAGGGGTAGAATTAGCTGGAGCTATTTCGGATATCTCACGGACGGTCTTGGTGCGAGACTTTAGGCGGATCAATCCCTCAAAAGCATGTATCATTCTTGTGGAAGCATCGCCCAAAATCATGAACACCTTTGCCGACGATCTTGCGCGACGAGCCCACCAGGATCTTGAGTCCCTGGGCGTCGAAGTGCGGGTCTCCAGTCGTGTCGAAAATATCAATAGCGATGGAGTCCAGATAGGCAACGACTTTTTACCGTCCAAAACGGTCCTCTGGGCGGCCGGCGTTCGGGCTGCTCCCCTGGACTTTATCCCTGCAGCTCCCCTCGACAGAGTGGGACGGGTCAAGGTTGACAAAGATTTTTCAGTTCCGTCCTTTTCCTTTTGTTTTGTGGTAGGCGACATGGCATCCTTTGAATTAGCGCCCCAGCAATTTCTACCAGGTTTAGCACCTGCAGCCATCCAGTCAGGTGCCCATGCCGCAAAAAGCATTCTGGCGACCTTAGCGGGGAAACCAAGACAAGAATTTGTCTATAAAGATAAAGGTCAGATGGCGACCATCGGTAAACACCTTGCGATTGCCCAGGCGGGACGTATTAAACTCACAGGTATTGTGGGCTGGTTGGCATGGCTTTTCGTTCATGTCTTTTACCTTGTCACCTTTCGCAACCGTATCTCGGTGATGGTCAAGTGGGCTTGGAGCTATACCTTTTCTAAAAGGGGGGCCCGGCTGATCACCGAGCAGGAATGGCGGCTGTTTAAGGAAGACAAGAAATAGGCTCAAAAACGCCCAAAGTTTGTCGCTTCCCAATTGATTTTTAGTCTCGCACAATATTGGCGTTCTCGGGGATTTCACCCCACGGGGTTCACCATCTATTGTTACAAGAGGCAAGAAATCTATGTCGGTCCTCCATCCTATGGTTCCTTTTAAAATCCGTTGGTTTATGTGTCTATGTTGGATGATCTCCTGTCTAAGCTGTGGTCCAACCCCTACCACCCCCTATTTCCCCTTGGTTACAGGGGGCAGAGAGGTTGGCAAAGAGTCCAAGCTACCGACCCGCTGGGCCACAGTCGCCCTTACCACAAAGACCCTTGCCGCCGAAGAAAGGGCCTACTGCACGGGGGTCCTTATCAAACCCACCATAGTTTTAACGGCTGCCCACTGTATCACCGACGACAATGGTCACTTTACCACTCTAGGGCATGTTAGTTTTGGCCCCAAGGTCGGCATTCATCCGGTCACCCTCAATAAAATGGTTGGACTCGCTGTCCATAAATTTTGGAATCCAGCCGCTTTAGACCGAGGGGACAATGTCGCCTATAACGACTTAGCTCTTGTTAAAATGAATGCTGCGTTTACCAAAGCGATGCCCATGGGCATCACAACGGGTGAACCCCGTCTCGGCTACCAGGACTCGGTAGTGATCGCTGGGTATGGGGTTTCGGCCTCCCGAGACCTGGATGACACCGGACTCCTGCGATCGGTTTCCATGAAGGTCAAGTCTGTCAACCCAGACACTAAGTCTCTGTTATTGGAGGGTTTGCCTAGAGATGGCTACGCCCTATGGCCCTATGGCTTTAGTGACACCAAACGTAAGCGTATCCGTTCCGGGGCTTGTGCCGGGGATTCAGGTGGCCCGGCCTTTACCAGGGGGCCCACGGCCAAAGAATGGCTGCTTGTGGGCATCACATCGTTTGGTTACGAGTTTGAAAAAGAAGGAGAGCGCGAGGGCCAGACCTACTGCGTCGGTCAGAATGGTTATACCTATTTGGCACCCTACCGAAGGCAGATCGAAAAAGCAGCAGTCCAGTTGGAGAGAGTCACAACGACACAGACCAATCATCGGTTTTTTTTCTCCGAGGATGGATTAACCCCTGCTCCTTAGAGTTAACCTAGCCTTGACGTCTTCCCCGCCCTAAGCGACGGGGATTTCCTTGTACAACCAGTGCAATTTGACTTTGATTCACCCATCATTCCATTATTTACAATATGTTATAGACACCGGCTAAAGTTTCCCCTGGAAACTCCGATAATCATCCTGTATCCTGTAGGTGACCTGTGAAACTTACTGTGTTATTTCAGCGGGTGAAAGATCATGATAAAGCGCATCAAGGAAAAAAACATTGAATTTAAGCATCCACTCGCAACAATAGTCGCGGAAGAGGTTGAAATTGGTATTTCCGATTCTGGAAGGAGATCAATTTCTGCAACTGAGATCGAACGTCTATCTCGGCTGGCAGCCCTAGCTTTTATAGATAAACATTACCGTTCTTCCTTGGAAAAAAAGAATTTTACAATCTCAAGCAAGAGAGTGATGGCAATTTTGACCTATCTTAAAGTGAATCAATCAGAGTTTGCCAAGCTCATCGGATGTCAAAAAGCTAAAATGTCTAAGATTTTAAAAGAAGAGCAAACCATTTCAAAACCTCAGGCAATGTTAGCTATTGAACGCCTTGGACTAGAGATCGCAAGACCGGGCGCAATTCGCAATATGCTCGGCGATGAGTCCGCCACTGTTGGCATTTCTGAGGACTGGATTAAAGAAAAAATAAATGATGCAAGATTCGCTCATTCTCAAAAAATTGTCTGTAGGTAAATCAACCTATCCTTTAGTTACGAGTTTGAAAAAGAAGGCGAGTTGCAGGGCCAAACCTAAAGTGGACCCAACTTCCTAGACAATTTCTCCGTGAAAATAAGCTGCTGCGATTTCTGGGATTTTCTCAACAAGATAAAGGGGAAGGGATAATAAGCGGTAGCGGACTTTTTTGGGGCCTGCTTTGGATTGAATCATGGTCTCAACCCACTGCAAACTAGGTGGGTTTAAATCAAGGCGAATGGCAAAGCTCAGCTGCTTTTCACCCATAAATTGGTGCAGAGATCGCAAACTTCCACTGGCACCAGATTTGACTTCAATCGGAAAAATTTGACCGGCGGCTGCGCTCACAAAATCCACCTCCGCGTTGACTCCCTTGCCCTCGCGCAACCAATAGCTCAAGCCAGAGGAAACCTCCCTGAGTTGAGCGTCGAGCAGGTGCTGACCAACAAACTGTTCAGCTAAGGCACCTTCGTTGACGAGTTTAAGTGCTGGTAGTGCCGTAAGGTCTTTCCAGCTCAAACCCAATATAGAATTCATCAAACCTATGTCCAAAAACATCAATTTATATACGTTTTCATCACGTTCAGCTTCAAGAGGCAAGCCATTGCAATGGCTGTGAGTGACCTTATTGAGGATGCGAGCGAGACAAAGAAGGTCAATATCAGCTTTAATGGTGGAGCTCTGATGATCCGTAGAAAAATTTGTATATTTTACCTTCAAACCGATATTTCTTGCCGAATAGGCAAAAACTTTCAAAAATCGAGAAAGATTGCGCGATCCAATGTATTTAGGGAAATCATCCTGAAACGTGCCTAAAATCGATTGATGAACCTCGGAGGCAGCTCGTTGTTTACCCGTCTTAACAAATTGATCGACGGCTTCCGGCATTCCACCCACAAAGAAATAGGTTCGCAAGAGTTCGATGAAACGCTGGTGGGTGAGATCTCCGAGTTCATCGTTTAGTCGGAAATTTTTGAGCTTCCCTTGCAAATTTGTTTCCTTGAGAGCCATAAGGAATTCAGAAAATACCAATGGCCCCATTTGAAGGTATTCGATCCTGCCGACAGGCATGGAAAATTCGTGATCGCGCAACAGAAATTCCAATAGTGATCCCGCAGCGACCACTGGTAGTTCTGGACGATCCTCATAAAAATATCGAAGGGCAGGCAATACGGACTCGACCCCTTGGATTTCATCCAGAAACAGTAGGGAGTCTGGGCTGATACCGGGCATCTTGGGTAAGCTCTCAAGCTCGGCTATTATTTTTTGGGTATCCTTAGAAACAAAAACCGCATCCAGCAAAGGAAATCGATCCAAATTCACTTCATTCAGGGGCAGGCCTTTGGTGGCAGCAAAGAGGCGGACTAAGGTAGATTTTCCAACCTGCCGAGCGCCCCGAATCACCAGTGGCTTTCGATGCGGCTTTTGCCACCATTCCTCAAGTTTATCTTGTTCTTTTCGATACATACAGTGTCCTAGAGCCAGGTTTTGATTCCAGATGGTTACATAATTGACCCCATTAATCATATCATGATTATTAAAAAAGAGGTCATTTTTGTTATGCATCGAACCAGAGAGAAGTGCCATTGAATATTTTTAATCAGGTAGGTAAAAGTGTCGCAAAGGCCTGTAAATAGTAAAACGATAAACCGCCCAGCTTTATGGCCGGGCGGTTTATTATAACTTAGATGTTGTTTGCAAATAACCGAATCTGACGATTAGAAAAGGTCAGCAGTCAAAGTGACTCGGGATTCGTACTGGCTGGCGCCAAGCTCTTTGTTGTCTTCAGCAGTTTCAGGGTTGATGCTATAACCATAGACACCACCTAGGTACTGGCGAAGCTCGCCACCGAGGCTCAAACCCTTTTGGATTTTGTAGCTGGCTGCCAGTTTAGTCGTGGTAAGAGCTTTGTACTCATAGCCATCTTGCTCAGCCACTGGCTTGTTGTCCACAACTTCCGAGGCCACATAAAGTGGTGCCCATTTTTGGGCGAGGTCTACGCCGAGGTCGATAGAAAAGTCTTTCATTGCAGCTGGGGCGAAGGAAACAACAAAGCTCGAATCGTTTAGGAAAGGAGCCTGTTTAGCTGTGACTTTTCTGTCTTCTTCCGAAGCAAGACCGAAATTCTCGACTCCTGTATCGTTTCTAGGCGTCAATTTAGTGTCACCACTTGCGGTTCCAAGGAGAACGCCTTTTGGTTCTGTAAAGGCTTTGACCTTGAGATCACCAGCAACGATTGGATAGGTGTGCTCGTAGGTGAAGTTCATACCAATGGCAGAAGCTTTTAATTGGCCCACCGTGGTGTCAAGCTCCGTGTAGGCGTAGGGCCCGATGGAGCCAAAGTCACCTTTAATCCAGGCCCAGCTGGTTTCGTTATAAAACTCGGCAGTTTTAAGGGTAGGATCTTCGGTGCCTTTTGCATACCGAGATGTGAAAGATGTATCAACAGCTTTGTTCCAGAGGGTGGTGCCGATGGTTGGAGCAACCGACATCACTGGGGTGGCGCCTTTCAGTTCATCGGATTTAAAGGTCGTGTTTTGACGAATCTCAACATTTCCGTATAGACCCGGCATCAAAAGTTTGAAGCCTTCTTGTTTTTTGCCGGTGACCTGGGCTTGGGCGACGGCAATGCTGCTCACGGCACTTCCAGCAGCTAAAGCTAGCATGACTTTAGATAGTTTCATGATTACCTCCACAATGAGTTTAGTCATAAAAGTAGGTCTCGATAGCGACACTGCTATAACGAACCGCTTTTAAACTACAAATCCAAGCGAAGTTTACGATACCCACAACTCTAAGTCAAATCTTTATCAAGTTAAAAGCTATTGTTCTATGATCTCTCGATGTTAATTTGAAAGGATGGTATCGAAAGAAATACCTCTAAAGCGCTCCAACCCCGCGGTCCAACTGGCGGTCCATTTCCCACTTGGGGTCCCAGGTCCGGTGATGGGGCTTTTCGTCGATCAAAAATCGTTTTTCGCCTAGATCTGCTGGTTCCGCCTGAACCTGCCGGCATACAACTCCTTGGTCCCCGAGATCCTGGGCGAACCGCCTGATGGCAGCGGCAGCCTCTGGCAAAGAATTTACCCTGGCCAGTTCATCCCTGGCCCGCCTGGCTCCTGGCCAGCCTGCCAGATACCAAAGCAGATGTTTACGCATCACCACAGCACTTTGGGATGTTTGGCCATAGATCTTCTCCTGGTACCTCAGATGGCGGAGGACCGTCGATTGCCATTCTTCAAGGGTTAGAGGATAAGGTGATCCATCCTTGATCTCCCGAAACACCCACGGATTGCCTAGGGCTCCGCGGCTGACCATCAGGCCATCAACCCTGGTTTCTTGAATCATTTTTTGGGCATCAAAACAGCTAAAAATATTGCCGTTTCCAATGACTGGGATCTTCAGCCGGCGCTTTGCATAGGCCAACCCCTTAAGGTCGACCGGAACGCCGTAGTCATCGCAGCGGTAGCGTCCATGGATCGTCACCCACCTTGCCCCGCCTTTTTCCACTGCATCAAGAATCTCGTCAAAGGGGGCGCTCTGGCGGTCCCAACCGAGACGGATTTTGACAGAAAGGGGCAGATCCGTAGCCTGCCTTGCCAGCGTGATCATGGTTGCCATGGTTTCTGGACTCTTTAAAAGCCCACTCCCACAGCCATTTCCCACGACTTTAGCGACGGGGCAGCCCATATTGAGATCAATGGTCTCAAACCGGCCTTGCTGCAAACCCTGATTCAAAAGGGCAACGGCCTGGGCCACCTCGTCGGGACTCCTTCCGGTGACCTGAACCCCAAGCCATGGTTCGTGGCGATGACGGGCCATCATCTCAAATGTTTTTTGGTTGCCATAGAGAATCGCTGTCGCTGAGAGCATCTCCACATAGGTGAGGTCAGCTCCCCACTCCTGACAAATCCTACGAAAGGGGATATCACTCACTCCAGCCAGGGGTGCCAAAAACACAACTTTTTTAGCACAAGTCCCATCGTCATGGTCCTCTGGACTCGTTTGCGGATACCAGGCTCCCCTTCCCATTGGGTGCTTCCCTCCCTATCTTCCAAAAATCAAATGGATATCGGCTATGTTGGGTTTTTTGTCAAGGCCCGCTCCGCCCGCTCCGTTGACTCCTGAGCCAGCTCTTTAACAAGCCCTTCGACGAGCTTTTGGAGGTCCCTTACTTTTTTTTCCAGATCGCTAGCCCGGCGACTGGCAGCCACTTGGCGTCGCCACTCTTTAGCGGGTATCGCTGGAAATCCTAAGTAAGTATCTGGGACGGGAGCGCTTTTAGTCAGAGCCGACATGGCTCCGACTTGGACACGGTCAGCCAGAACACAGCGGTTATTGATGGCCGAATGCCCTCCCGTGACGACCCAGTTACCAAGTTTTGCCGAACCCGCGATCCCTGTCATACCGCATAAGATACAGTGCTCACCAATCACCACCCCATGACCCACATGAACATGGCTATCGAGTTTGGTCCCCCGCCCTATCACGGTGTCTTCCAGAGCTCCCCGATCGATGGTGCAGAGTCCACCAATCTCCACATCATCGTGGATAACCACCCGACCTACCTGGGGGATTTTAAGGTGCCCCTCTGGGCTAGGAGCAAATCCAAAGCCATCGGCACCGATCACGGCACCACCGTGGATCAAACAACCCTGGCCGATCACCACCCGCTCCTCAATGACCACGTTGGCTCTGATCTCAGTTTTAGCCCCAATCACAGCTCCCTCACCGATAAAAACCCCGGGATAAAGCCAGACATCCGCCTCGATCTTAGCCTTAGGCCCGATATACACATGGGGCATTACGATAGCGCTCTCGTCGACTTGGGCATCCTCGGCGACAAAAGCCCCTTCGCGGATTCCCGCCCTGGGCCGCTGGCTGTTTACAAAAAGTTGTGCCACCTGGGCAAAAGCCCGGTAGGGCGATGGGTGAATCACTTGGAGGATCGCCACGTCTTTGCGAGGAGCTGAGAGGATCACGACCGATGCTTGCGTCGTCGTTAAAAAAGCTTCATAGGCTTCTTGGGCCAGAAAGGTGATCTCCCCAGGTCCAGCCGTGGCAATGGGAGCAACCCGGTGGATCTCCGTCAGGTCCAGACTTAAGCCGCCCCTCTCGGAGACCGAAGGATGAACCCATAGGGTGGCACCGAGTGCCTCAAGGATATCGATAACGCGCATCTAGAAGCCCTCGCGGGTGGGAGTTTTGGGCAAGTTTAAGGAACTAAACCCTGGGACACAAAATCTTCGGCCAGCTGCTCTGCAAGGCCGATGTATCCATGGGGTTCCAATAGCAAGAGTTGTTTTCTATAGGCTTCAGGAATTTCATGACTTGACATCACCAAATCATGATAGCCCTGTTTGCTCAGACCTAACCCCCGGGTCGCCGTTTTAAGCCGCTCGTAGGCATCCACAACCCCGAACCGCCGCAGAACCGTTTGAATAGGCTCAGCCAGCACCTCCCATGATTGGTCAAGGTCCTGACGGGTTTTAACGGGGTCAAGGTCGATCTTTTGTAGACCTTTTTGAAGTGATTTCCATGCTAGCTCCGTGTGTCCCATTACTACTCCAAGGGACCTTAATACTGTCGAATCCGTGAGATCTCGCTGCCAGCGGGAAATAGGGAGCTTTTCGCACAGATGGCCGATCAGCCCTGTGGCAAGACCTAAATTCCCTTCGGCGTTTTCAAAATCTATGGGGTTGACCTTGTGGGGCATGGTGCTGGAGCCGACCTCGTGGGGACTGGCTTTCTGTCTAAAGTATCCGATTGAAATATAGCTCCACAGATCCCGACAGAGGCCGATCAAAATGATGTTGAGATGGTTTAAGATCCCAAGGAGCTCCACCAGGCTGTCATGATTTTCAATCTGAGTCGTCAAGGGATTTTGGGAGAGGCCTAAGTGATCCACTAAGAAATCCTTAGCCACCTTGGGCCAAGGGATTTCGGGATAAGCGACTATATGCGCGTTATAGTTGCCGACCGCACCGTTAAGCTTGGCTTCGATGGGTTGTAAGACTAGACGGCTCCGTTGGCGGCTCAGTCGATGGGCAAAAACCGCAAGCTCCTTGCCCATGGTCGTGGGGGAGGCGGTTTGGCCATGGGTCCTGGCGAGCATCGGGCTCGATTGATGGCGGCTCACATGAACCGTCAGATCCTGTATCAGCTGGTCAAGAAGGGGCAGCAGCCGTTTGTCCCGATAATTTCTCAGCATCATCCCGTAAGCCAGGTTATTGATATCCTCTGACGTACAGGCGAAATGAATCAGGGCAAGGGTCTGCGGGGAAGCGCCCAGCGCGCTGAGTTTTTCCCGCAGATAGTACTCGACCGCTTTGACATCGTGGTTAGTCTGGGCTTCGATCGCCTTCACCCGCTGCAGATCCGACACTCCGATGGAGGTGTCCGGCTCTCCCGTAGTCCTGTCGAATCCAGCGCCCTCGAGAAAGGCCAAGACCTCTGGACCAAGAGGTTGCACATCGGGGAGAACATCGTGAAGGTATACCAGCCATTGGGCTTCGACCGCGATCCGGTAACGAATCAAGGCTCCTTCGCTAAAATATCCCCCTAGGCCTCTAAGCCGACGGTGGTAGCGCCCGTCCAAAGGAGAAATAGCAAAAAGCTCTGAAGATGGCTCTATATCTTCTTGATATCCACCGGACCCATCAGACATAAACAATAGCTCCTTGCTGTCCTAAAGACGATGATCACGACGACTTTAGGATTAAACTGAGACCTGGGGAATGGCAAGATCAATTTGGTCGCGGTATCGACCCTCCTAGACCAGTCTCGAGATTCTTGGCTTTCCATTTCGTGATCACCGTTGTACATCTAAGCAGATACCGATGGGATAACATCCGACCCGGCCCCCTCGGGATATCCTCGGGATGTCCTCGGGATGTAAGAAAAAGCTTGGGCAGCAGGAGCATCTATGGCAGCGGATAGTAAACAGGATCTTGTAGGTAAAATCGTCTCCTTGTCCAAAAGACGAGGGTTTATATTCCAAAGCAGCGAAATCTACGGTGGACTCAAGTCCTGCTACGACTACGGCCCCCTCGGCACGGAGTTAAAACGCAATATCGCCAATGAATGGTGGCGCGATAATGTGGCCCAGCGGGAAAACGTCGTCGGCATCGATGCGTCGATCTTGATGCACCCTAAAGTCTGGGAAACTTCTGGTCACCTTGCTGGGTTTTCTGATCCCCTCGTCGACTGCCATAACTGCAAGGAACGGTTTAGAGCTGACAAGGCGCCCCAGCTGGCTCCGGGAACCGAAGTGAAATTTATCAAAGGCGGCAAGTCCAGTGGAGAAACTCTTCGGGGAGTGGTCAGTCCAAAAGGGTTTGTCTGCCCCCAATGCGGATCGACTGACCTCTCGGACGAACGCCAGTTTAACTTGATGTTCCGCACCAGCATTGGCCCCGTCGATCCCCTTAGCGAGGCGATTGCCCTACTCGAAGGCAAAACTCTCTCTGGGAAGGAAATCCGAGAAATCCTCGATCAGGTGACGCGGCGCAGCGCCATCTACCTTAGGCCGGAAACGGCCCAGGCGATGTTCGTACAGTTCCTCAACGTACAGCAATCCATGTCCATGAAAGTCCCTTTTGGAATCGCCCAAATCGGCAAGTCTTTTCGTAACGAGATCGTCACCGAGCACTTTATCTTTCGTTCCTGCGAATTTGAACAAATGGAAATGGAGTTTTTCTGTGAGCCAGGGACTCAAAAAGAGTGGATGAACTATTGGACCACCCAAAGAATGGCTTGGTACCACCGCTACGCCAATCACAAAGAAAACTTTAGATTACGAGCCCACGAGGAATCAGAACTAGCCCACTATGCCGAGGGCTGTTACGACGTGGAGTATCTCTATCCCTGGGGCTGGGGCGAGCTGGAAGGGGTCGCCTCACGGACCGATTATGACCTCAGAAAACACGCTGAAGCCTCTGGGGTTAAGCTGAGTTATTTTGACCAGTCCAAAAACGACCCGACCACCGGTAAACCGGGATGGCGTTATACCCCCTTCGTCATCGAACCTGCCGCAGGGTTGACGCGGTGTGTTCTGTGTTTTCTCTTGGATGCCTACAGCGAAGAACACGGGAAAGATGCCCAGGGCGAAACCAAAACCCGGGTCGTCCTTAAGCTCCATCCCAAGCTCGCTCCCTATAAGGCTGCCGTCTTGCCCCTGGTCTCCAAAGATGGCCAGCCTGAATTGGCCCAAAAGATTGTTACAGATATGCGTAAAAATGGTCTTAACATCAGCTATGACGACAAGCAGTCCATCGGTAAGCGCTATGCTAAACATGACGAGATCGGAACACCCTACTGTGTAACGGTCGACAACACGTCGCTCGAAGACCAGCAGGTCACCATCCGAGACCGTGACACTGCCTCACAAGTGAGGGTTCCTATTGCCCAAGCGATTGCAACCGTGCGACAACGGATGGAGGAACTTTAGGGCGTAGAGCGGCGTTTAGGGTGAGTGCCTACAGGAGAATCGGCAGTGGAATCGAAAAAAAATCGTGGGATCTCCCAGAAACCTTTTTCTGACGGCGGGTACCGTAAAAAGCGCCGCGGCCCTGACGAACCTCGGAGCCCATCACCGGCCAGTCCCCACAAATCCACAGAGGACTCCTCTCCGATTCAAGGTACTCCAACACCGCAGGACGGCGCCACCTTGAACCAGGGGCGCGGTCGCCCCCCACAGCGCCGCAATCGACCTGGTGGACCCAAAGATCAAGGTCGTCATCAATCCCATAGAACCAGCGGGCCCACCCCCGGTCGTGGTAAAGATTCCCACCAGCCCAAAAACTCCCGTCGGGATGCCAGCGAGTCCGAAGCCCAGCAGGCCGCAAAACTCGCAGCGATCGAAGCCGAAGACCGTCAATTTAATCACGTGTCCAAAAAATATGGGGTTGTGGTATTTGATACCCTAGCCCAAGCCCACCAAGACCAGGATCAGATTAGAGCTAAGGCTGACCTGGTGGACCAGCTCAACGTGGTCATTCGGGCAGAGACGAATATGGACGATCCGATCCTTTTAACCATTCCCAAAGTTAAGGTCTTTGCCGGAACCGCCTGGGCCCTGATCCATGATCGTCGCATCGCCGACGGCTGGTATGATGTCCCCCGCTAGCTTCTAAAAAAAATCTGTTTGGCATGATTCTTTCATTAGGTTTACAAGACGCCCAGGGGCGACATCCCTGGGTAGGCTAGTAACGATGGATTATGTAACAAGCAGGCCTTTTCTTATAAGGCTGCACCCAAAATGCCTGTAAGGAAATTTGACCCATGACAAACTTTTCGACATTTTTTAGTCCTCTTTCCACGGGATCCCATAGGGCTGGTCTCTGGAGTCTGCTGCTTTTTATGGTGGCTATGGCTGGTGGCTGTCATAAAAAATCAGGTCCTAGAGACCAAGGAGTCTCCAAAGTAGCTTCCGTAAAGATCGACGAGTTTGTTCCACCCAAGGATCAAGGGATCTGGCAGACCATGGAGGTCCGGATGGATCGGCTTCCGGAAAACACAGTGCAACTTGAGAAAAAAATCGATAGGTCAGCCTTTTCCGCCGGAGCAGTCACTGATACGAAAATCGACGTTGCCTACGGCACCTATAAAATCAGCCTCGTTTATCTTAAGGACGGCCAACGGGTTTACCAGAGTTGCCCCGAGGAGCTTACCAAGACCCACACCATAAACCAACCCGAATATCCAGTCGTTATCAACATCTGTCCAAGCAAAGGTGGGAACCAGGGACCCGTAGGGACCACCGGAAATGCCCTGGGTTTTTCCAATCCTTATGAAAACAAATCCATGTATATCAACCCTGGCTATAGGCAGTCCGTCGTCAAGGCTGCTGAGCAAACGAGACTCAAAGGTGAGCGCCAAAACCAGTCGCTCAGCGACAAGATGCTCAAGCTTAAAGACACCCCCACGGCCCTCTGGGTCGACCGTATCGAGGCGATTTCTGTGATTGAACCCGCCTTAAAAGACGCCCGTAGCCAGCAGGCAGCCACTGGAAAACCGTCGGTCGTCACCTTTATCATCTATAATCTGCCTGAAAGGGACTGCGCTGCTTTTGCCTCAGCGGGCGAGCTTTTTGCAGCAGACAACGGCCTCAATCGTTACAAGAATGATTACATTGCGCCCATCAAAAAAATCCTAAGCAACCACAGCGATGTGGCAACGGTGCTGATCATCGAACCCGACTCTCTTCCCAACCTGGCGACCAACCTGGGCGTACAAAAATGCGTCACCGCCGCCCCCCTCTACCGGGAGGGAGTGGCCTATGCCATCAAAGAACTCAAGATGAACCATACGGCCCTCTACCTGGATACAGCCCATGGTGGATGGCTGGGGTGGCCGGAAAACTTGCGCAAAATGGCGGGTATTTTTAAGGAGGTCCTGGATCTCGCCGGGGGACCCGACACCATCAGGGGATTTGCCTCCAACGTATCCAACTATAGTCCCGTGTCCGCCTTGAGGCCCGATCCTCTACCAGAAACCTATTATGAGTATAATCCAGCCAGGGATGAGCTGACTTTTGTCAACCTCCTCAAAGGTGAGTTGGAAAAGGTAGGGATCAAAAACAAAACCTTTGTGATTGACACCGCCCGCAACGGCCAAGCCCTATCCCGTAAGGTTTGGGGCAACTGGTGCAATATCAATGGTGCTGGGCTTGGTCCTCGCCCCAGTGTCAATCCCGCCGCCAATATAGATGCCTACCTCTGGCTTAAGCCGCCCGGAGAGTCCGACGGCACCACTGACCAAAATTCAAAACGGTTTGATATAAAATGCCGCAGCGAAGACAGCAAGGCCAACGCTCCTGAGGCTGGAAGGTGGTTTCAAGACCATTTTGAGCTCCTAGTAGCTAAGGCAAATCCTGAGCTCTAGTTTCGTCGATCTCGTTTGGAAGCGGTTCACCGGGCACCAATACGGACCCTTTCTCCACCAAAGGCGGGCTGGTTATATCGCGACCCCAAAGACGGTCAGCTTCGCTTTCCGCTTCTTGTGACTTAAGCACCGGCCCGCTCTTGCTGACGACTTCTGGGATTTCAGGGATTTCAGGAATATCAGGGCTATCTAGGATATCTGGGGGCTTCGACTTGGCGCCCTCGTCCGTGGAAGCGGGGAAACGACTCGGACCCAAGACCTCCTCTCTGGTCAATCCTTGTGGTCGACTGAGATCTGGGAGCCGATCCATAAGCTCTTCGTAGCTCTCCCCGGCAGGAAATCGGTTTTGGTCAAGATTTTGGTAGTATGACTCAAGGGCGCTCAGAGGAGTATAGAAACCATCAGATTCCTTTTCGGGGGTTTTTGCCGTGGTTTCGAGGTGGTCGAGAATCACCCGGCTATCGCCGTCACTGACAAGAACTTTTTGGTCATTGACAGAGACCAGCTGGAACTGATCCGTACCTGGAAGTATATCTCCGATGCGAAAAACATGGGTTTTGCCTGAGGTCGCGTCTAAAAGGACGGCCACTCCTGAGGCTGTCTTTTGGGGGCTGATGCTGCCAATCACGGTCCAACGCTGGCGCAGATGGGTGCTGATGCCACTTTCTTTTTCCACACCAAAGGCTTCTTTGCGGGGTAAGAGTTTAATAGGGAGCCCTACAAATAAACCTACAGCGATATAAAAGCCAAGCCCTTTCAATAGATCCTTGCTACGAATGCTAACCACATTCCCTCCTAAAAAATCGTTTAGGCTGTTGCCTTGTCTTTTGGCATACTGGGGAATCGGAAGGATTTGAAAAACCCTGAGGGCACCTGGCTGTTAATAAAAACTTAGTGCTTAAAGAGAGCGCGGCTTTCTTTAAATTCAAATTCCAGAGGACCGACCAGGGATTTAAAACTCACAAGTGCAGAAAATTGCACCTGGGCATTATGGCTGGGGTTATTAAAAATTTTTTGGACCAAGGAAAAAGCATTTTGGGTCGAAACCGTTAAGGGAAGATCGATTTTCAAACTGGATTCTTCAGGAATTTTTATCAAGCTTTTATACTCACCATTGGCCAGGGGCGCTTCGTCTATGGCGACCTGATACGCCAAGGAGTTGAACTCAAGATCAAAGCCGTTGGGATTATCCACCTTAAGCTGAATCAGCAGATCTAACTCGGACAAAGTAACTTTGCGTACGGCCATCGATAAGACCGTCACCTTTGGCTGCATCACACCAAACCCAAAAAGCTCTTTGATCGTTTGACACCCCCCCAGGGGAGAAAGGCAAACCATCAGGACTAGAAATCTAAAAATAGGAATCGAATTCATGAGTTGCAAACCTCGTGAGGGGTGACAAGGAAAGGGCCACAATATGACCCGAGGCTTAAAGTCTACCAAGGCGCTAAAAAATTTCAGAGTTTTTTGAAGTCGCTTAACTATTTGATTTCATATGTTATTTTATTTTTCTTTAATTTTCTAGTCCAAAACACCGACGTTATCAGAAGACTTCGAGAAGCGAAGACAAAAAATTTATTTGGCTAAAAAACCCAAATTTACGAGGACCCCGTGACAAAAGCTAACACATACGCACAGCATCACCTGAGTTGGGTTAGTTTTATAGCATTGGCGCTTACCATGTCTATCAGCTCTTGTGGGGGATGTAACGGTGGCGGAAATGGAGGACGACACTCCTTCCCCCCAGGTCGCCCAGGAGATCCCGCACCCGAGACCTCCACAGCCACTTCGACTCAAACCGAGACAAGCGGTTCGACCGAAAAAGACCAACTGGAAGCCGAAAAGGCCAAAGACGTGGGCGAAGAGGTTCCCCCAGTAAAACCAAACGAAGTATCGACGATCGACACCTCTGCTGGTGGTGGTTTGAAACATTTGATCTTTGAATCCACGGACAGTATGGACCTTGGACGGTACCTCTCAGAATATCTTATCGTCATCCGGGCCAGCGAGCCTTCCTGTGTTCGGCTTAAGTTTAGACCCACAGGAGGTGTGGTCAACGAAGCAAGCGACGAGGCGGTCGCCGGTGGCATCGAGGGCACAGGGGGATGCGAATCTACTAAATCTGCAGGAGAAACCAAATCAGCTCCCGTCGCAACCGCCACCTCCACAGGTACGAGCACCGGAACTGGTACGAAAGCCCTCAAATTCTCCGGGCTGCGTGAAGATCGAGACGATCAAGACTTAAATCTCGCAGGTCGATCTGCCGCCATCTGCTCATCGAGGCTTTTTAGAATGGAAAATAAGTTTAGCGGAGACAAAGGCCTCCAAAAAATCAACACCAAAACAGGGCGACTAGCCATCGTCCAAGGACCCATTCGTATCTGGATCGACGAAGAGTTCACCAACTTTTGTACGGGAGGAATCAGCCTCGACAACCGGAATCCAATCCCCTGGGGACCGCTCATTCAGCAAGGATCCGTCACTTCAACCTGGGTCGACAAACTTTGGACAGCCCATCTGCAAAATCTAGCACAGGATATGGAAAAAATTTATAACAATATGACTGCGACCTATGGCCCAATCTCCGATATCGATCAAAATGGTGTGGTAGAAATATTTATGTCGCCCGATGTTAATCGTAACTCCTTTATCCTCTATGACACGACACAGATCGACAACTTCCGGGCGAAACCCATTTTAAAACTGGAAGATCTGGCTTTTTATAACTCCGAGTCGAACCCTACTTCAAACGAAGGTGAAATCCTCTACCTATGGACACCCGATCCTGGTGGTCTCTACAACCAAAAGCAGTTTCCCAGCGGTAACTCCATTGCTTCGAACTATGCTAAAGGTCATTTGTCCTTCCAATTGTTTAATCTTATCTACGCAAACGAAAGACTATTTAATCAAAAACGCAAAAAAATCGATGATCCTTGGATCATGCAAAGCCTGGCCCTCTTAGCAAGCGCCTACTATGCCGGCAACGATTACACGGTCCTCAACCTTTCCCAGTACCTTACGTCACGCCCCCAATACATCTCACTTTCGGTAGACCTTGATCCAAAGTTATTTTCGAGCCTTTACCTTCCTATGGCCTATGACGAACAAATCGGGATGAGAACCATGTTTGGATGGTTTTTACACACGCGGCTCTGTGGAACCAGCGTTAGTCCTTGTGTCCGGCTAAAAGAAATCATTACCTCAGACAAGACGGGATACGAAGTCTTAGAAAAAGTCCTCAACGATAATTTTGATAAGATCGCCAACCATTTTGCCACGACCGTCGCTTTAGGTCTTGTGGATAAGCCCAGCGACACCGTCTCACTATGGGATAAAACCCCAAATCTCAAGGAGCCAAAACCACTCCTTATGGCGGACCTCCAAGAGATTTTTGCCGGCAGCCCACCCTCGACCGCCGAAGGCGACATTATATCTCCGGCCGCTATTTTGACCGCTGATGCTACCGATCGCACCGTTGCTGGACCTTACCCTAGTCGCCAAATGATGTTTATCCAACCTATCAGTCCCGAAGGGGGACTTGAGTTCAAAATGGCAAAAGACTCCATCGTCGCCATTCAGCCCACGGGGTTTTTAGATAAACAAACAGATATCACGGCATTCTTTGGAAAGGGTCTCAAGATCGTTTTTGTTCCTATTGGTGAAAGAGACACCAACCTTAGACGCATACACTTTGAAAAAGTATCCGAATCAGCCCACGGCGACCTTCGTCCTGACAATTTAACCTCACTCAACGACCAAAATCGGACCTATATGTATGAGAAAACCTATGAATCAGCAAACTTTGCGGTCAATCCCCAAAAAAGTCTCTGGGTTGTCGGCTCCATCGATAATTACGACGTCAATATCAATGGATCTTCCACAGAAGTGCAAGACTCCGATTCTTTCAATATCGAATTTCGACCATGCGCCAATGCTGCGGACAAGGCAGCCTGCGAGGCCTCGGGCCTCACCTACGATGCTATCGTGCAGGTGATCCCCAAGGACTTTGAAAAAGAAGTGGCACCCATGCTTCTTGCGACGACGACTGATCGAACGGTGTTTCGAGGCCACTCCGTGCTGGGGCGCATGACAGATCTCATCAAGAGTTGGCAGGATGACCCAGGGACCACTTCCTACCAGTGCGTTGGCAGTAAGTTTAATAGGGGGCCCACGATCACATTTTCTGCAGGAAATCCTGGGGTACTGACGACTCAGTCCCCCCATGGTTTCGCGACCAATAATAAAGTCCTAATCTCCTCCCTAGCCGGTCGATCGCCCTCGGGGATCGCTCTCTACAGAACCTACGATGCTGTCGTGATCAACCAAAACTCTCTCAGCCTGACCTATGGGGGAGTCAACGTTCCCATTGGCACCATTCCTACTGATACCTACTATCTTCACAACGCTAGCTCAAGCTCCTGTGCCAACGGTGGAGTCCCGGGAGCCTTAGTCTATTCCCATGAGGCGACCAAACTCAATTCACAGGCCTATGCCCACACCTATGACAATTTTTTGATGATGGGCCCCCTAGGTTATCCGTTTAATTCCTTCAGAACCACCTATGTGGATGACGCCCCCTGCAATGGCCCCTATTGCTATAAATCAGGAGAATCTGCAAGGCAGCACTATAATTTCGCCCTTGCCAAAGACCTAAAGGCTAACACCTTTCGATACTATGGTGCAAATTTCAATGTAAAACTTCCGTCAGACCATAGCCCCCTGACAAGCGAAGAGGTCAATACACTTGTCATGCTCAAAAAAGAAATGGACAGCAGCAGTTGTGTTGCACCTCGAACCGATCAGGCGTTCCTTGAAGAATGTCAAAAAGTAGCCGAACTCACTGTAGCCCAATGCTCTAACTTTTGTGCGAAAGATAACAATCACGGTCCCATGGATCTCGCTATCAGAAACTATATGACTGCAAAATTTAAATCTCTTATCTGCTACCAGTCCACTGGCTGCGATGAAATGGCCGTATTGCTAGGGACTGGCTACCCACCGGACCCGACTAATTTTCCAACCCGCCATAGCAGCCAATGGGTCAATGGACTTATGTATACCGAGTATAAAAGCGACCTTTCGGCTGCTGGAACTAGAACTAGCTACTACAAACCAAATGAACCCTTTTTTGGAGCCGATCTCTACTGCACGGGAGAGCCTGGAACCGCGACGACCCAGCTCAAAGAATGTCGAATCACGTCCGTAGGAACACCAACGGCAACGGATATCAGAGAGCAGTTCAATGCACCTGCAAATAGGATTAAATTTGATTGTAGCAGTCTTATACCTACCTCTGAGTTCGACTTATGCATCGATAGCATCAGCTCCTACAGGGAGTTTAATCCGGATAAAGCTTATGCCTTTTCGTTTTTGGGCCAAAGTCTACCTAGCGATAGGGTCCGAAAACGGCGTGGTCTTATCTATACCAGGGCGGGTGAGCTGGTAGGAAAGCCAGAACGGCTCCAGCATGTCATCTTTCAGATACCCGCAACCGGGGGAGTGGCCAATATCATCGTCGGTGGCAGAAGCAAATCCCAAGGAAAGTATATGCTCAGGGCGCGGCTCGTGGACTTTGATTTGTGACCAACGGGGTTTAGTCGAAAATACCACGGGGAAGTCCTTTAGTCACGGTCCTTAACTTGCTTAAAAATCCCGGTGGATAGCTCGTCCGCACCGTCTTGAGCCGTGCAGCCTTGATCAAGGCTGAAAAACCTTGTCGTCCTGTTTGGACTTTTGCCTTTGGTTTTCCTGTTTCAGAAAGGGCGAGGTCGGTTGATGATTTTTCTAAAGGTTTGATTTCCAGAAAGAGAGGTAAGCACCCATTATAAGCATAGGTCACCAGATAGTCCAAAGCCTCATAAGTCGCAGGACTCCAGAGGTCTGAAATATTGTAGACCATCAATAAAGTGGGTAAGATCGACTCTCCATCACCTCCCTTAGCCCCCTCATAATGGCTAAAGGTGACAGGATTTGGTTTAGAAAGATCACGAAGGATGATATTCAACCCAAAGCGCCAAGGAGCGGTAAAGACAGCAGCCCAAAAAAATCGTGCAAAACTCTGATCCTCGGAGTCTCGCCAAAAAACCATCCCCTGGGACGACTGTTTGTTAGCGATCAAAGAAAGCTGCTGCAAGACTGGATTAAATTTTGTAGGAGCTAAGATTTCCATCATGTTAGCGGTAGGGTTCCACCTTATAAAATGTTCGATCAGTCTCTGTAGGGTCAAAAATCTTTGCTGGAGGCTACACCGAACTGTAACATTGGTATCAGATTGGTATTGGCTTCCATGGCCTTGGCAGCAAGGCCACTTAGTAGGATGGAGGTGGACTTGGCCATCATCCCAGTCGAGACCGGGAATCACACCGGCCCTCAGAGGGTTTTGAAACGACTGGAGTTGGCACATGGACGGCGCGGCCTTCCGGTCGACTTTCTTTAATTTAGATCTTTGTGCCCGCAGGGAAAGGTTTTTAAGTTTAGCGGTCATATCGACCTTGGGCGAGAGCAGGTAACTTTCCAAATCAAAGGGTGCTAGCTTACGGTCACCTAAACCTTTGCCCGTTGATGATCGAGGTTTTGGAGTTTTTCTTAGGGATACCGCTTCCTTTCGGCTACTTGGAGGCCGATCCCCTGGCTCGGTAGTCATCTTCATTAAGCTCCAAAAAAAGCGCCATTTCTTTGAGTCGTGAGAAAATCCGTTTGCCGATTCGCTCCTCGAGACCTTGGAGGCTATCGAGATTAAAAACCGACCCACCACCCATCTGCCCCTCACTGTAGCCCGTGAGATTTTTAATAACCGGAGATTTTAATTTGTAGTTAGTGGAAGCTAAAATAGATTTTTTTTGGTTATACCGACCACACACAAGCTGGTCTATCACGGTCAATTCAAAATCGGTGTTGCGCCCCTTACCCAGCTCGTCGATCACCAGGATATCCACATCGATCAGAGGCTGGATCAAGGCCGCATCAGATTTCCCCTCAGAAAAGCCAGCTTTGATCTCGCTCAGGAGCTGAAAAAAATCGGCAAATTTAACGCTGTAGCCTTGGGTGGCAAACACTTTAGCCAAGGATGCTAGGATAAAGGTTTTGCCGCATCCCACCGGTCCTTCGATGATCAACCCCTGCCCTGGCTCAAAGGACTGCAACCAGCCCCTGACCTCTCCTAAGACCTGACGCCCATTACCCCCCTGGTCTCGGTAGTTTTGATAACGCGTCAGATTGGCATCCGCATAGCGTGCGGGGACCTGGGCCCCGTTGATCAGATTGACCACCTGGAGGACCGACGGGGTCCGGCAGGAGCGGGAAACCCCACCTTCGATCCGTCTTGCTTGTCCGAGACAGGTGGGACATTGGACCACACACCGGCAGATATGGGCCGCCGTAAAGGCACCTTTGGTGCCCAAAAGATAACCCTCCCCCCGGCAAACAGCGCATTCCTTTTGGAGGGCACAGGGGGATCCTGGGACGACCTCAGCACCTAGGGGGGATCCTTGGGGTTCGTCCAAAGGGGTTTTCCACAGTAATTTCTTAGGTTTTAGCTCGGACGTGGGCCCTAACATGAGTGCGGCCTTATAATGGAGGTAGGTTTGCAGTCGACCTCGAAGTTGACCCTGGGACCATATCACCAAAATTAAAGTCCAGCATTGGAGATTTTATGGGATGGGGGTTGTCGGAAAATGGTCCTCTGAAAGGACTTAAGGCTCCTCAACAAAACGACAAAGAGCTTGCCCACATTCAGCCAGAGTGTTACCATTTGTAACAAATGGGAAATTGACTAAAGTTTTTTCCCATTTTGCCGATGAGTCTGCTGTCAGCATAAGAGGGAGGAATCTTATGTCAGCGAAGAAGGAATTATCGATGGAAACAAATCATTACACAGCGAAATTAGACTCCCGTAATCGTCTTTTACTGAAAGGACCGAAGGCGTCCTTTTACGATGTCGTTGAGAACGATGAGGGCATTATTGTTTTAACCCCGATGCAGCTCACGCGAAAACGAAAATCCCTTAAGGAGATTCTCGTGTCTATAAAAGAAGGCGACGATTTCACAGAAATCGGCACAAGCGCGATGGGTAAGGAGATCATCGATTAGGATGAAAAAAAATATTCCAGATCGAGGAGACATTTGGGAGATCGACTTTGAACCACAAAAGGGCAAGGAGCAGATGAAAAGACGGCCAGCTCTGATCTTGTCCCCAGCCGAATATAACAAATATGGAATTGCCATTTTGTGTCCGATCTCAGCTCGACAAAAGCAGAATGAAACTGAGGTGCCCATCGATAACGGAACCCGCATCGTTCAGGCGGGACAGCCAAAATCTTTCGACTGGAAAGCGCGAAATGCAAAATATATCGAGCGTGCCGATACATTTGCTATCCAGGATACGCAAGACATTCTACAAGCATTAATCTGTGACTAGATTCCTTTTTCAAAGCTCCGAAGTTGTGACGATCAAAGTCATGGACAATGGTCCTGGGATGCCCTTGGGGCAAGCCTCTGATAGCAGACGGTCCTATGGCTCAAAAAAACACCACGGGTATGGTCTCGGCTTATCGATAGCAATGGGTATTGTAGAAAATTTCCATGGCCAACTCAGCCTAGACCACGTTTCGGAATACACTTGTTGTGTCGTAGTCTTGCCTACGGTCAATCCAAAAGTGGGCTAACAGCGGCCGTACAATAATTATGACTTCGGTATAAGGTTTATGCAGTCAAAAGTGAAACTATCTTTGATTCCTCCTCCAAGGAAAGGGAGAAGTGTAACGAGTCCCCCTGCAAAGCCTGCTCTTTTAAGCTGCGCCCTATCTTGGCATAAAGTGAGTTTTGAGACATGACAAGCAGCGGATGTTAACAGGATCCCTCCATAGAGTCCGGCTTTGATCTGGTTGGCTTCGAAAGTGTGCGAACCCGTTTGCTTGATCCTTTGTCTCTCATAGGTGATCCCATAACCCCCAAAAGCTTTATATCGTGAAAATCCGTTTTGTACAGTCGAATCAAATTCGATGACATTGCAGGTATCTGCATCAAGCTTGACAGGACCCAGAAAAAAATTAGCTTTTGAAAAGCTATGAATTGGGTCCGTGTATCCAACTTGAACTTTCAGGATTCTGTCTTCTAAATCATTGGTTGTATGGACAAAACATGCTTTTCCGGTTTTATCTTGGCCTTCAAATTTTTTGGTAATGGTTGGCTTTTCTAAAAACTTTGACAAATCATACATTGTACGCCAAAGAGCTTGCTTGATTATGCTAATAGGTTTTTTATCTGCTTCCATCTTTAATCAGAAGTTTCCACAAAAATAACCGCATTTTTGACGTAACTTACGAAGCTTTATCGATATTTTGCGTCCTTCGATCCTCCGCTGGCTTTTTTCTCGAGTTTGTTTCTGAATTACGCCTTCGAAAGGCTTCCAAATACGTC
>JBGSUI010000172.1:0-8118 GCA_041736175.1 Oligoflexales bacterium
TCTTTTTAGAGGGTTTTTATGTCACTGGGCCGTCAAGAAAGAGACCCCCTCCAGAGTCCTCTCACCTTGCCAGGGAGTGCCCTTAACTGGTCGGTGGAGTGGGAAAAAACAAAAACTCGCGGCAAAGCTAAAATCGCGGGGTTTTTGCGATCGCAAAAACTTGTCAATGAATATTTCGATTTATTGTTCCATTTGATGCTGTAGAAGCGGCTTTTGGCCGATCGAGCGGTCTTGGCCAAAGATCACATCACCAGCCAACTTAAATTGACGGGTTTCTCTGTAAAGGGATGGTTAGACTGTCCGACCACAAACCTTGACGAGACCATGCTAAAGCCGCTTATCTGGAGGAGTGCCGAAGGTATCGATATCGCCAATGCGGGCGATATTGGCTACGACTCGGAGCATGCCCAAAAGCCAGTTAAGTTTGGAACGACGGGTAACAAGTCCTGGTGCCCGGAGGCTGCCAATTACATGGACTCAAATTGCCTACTCAATGTTGCACTTCATGAGTTTGGGCATGTTGTAGGTCTGCACCATGAGTTAAATCGTGCGGATCTTACCGACGAAGACTATTGTAAACGACAACAAAGCAGAGGAGAATTAAACACCCTCCAACTCGGAGTCGTCGATCGATCTTCGGTGATGAATGCCTGCCGTCTAATAACGGTAAACCAAGCTGGTACAATCCTCCCCTTAAGTTGGGGAGATTTGCAAACGATCAGAGCGCTTTATTATGGGCCCGTTGCTTATATCAGCTTGCCATTTGTGGACGATCAGGAGTTTTTGATTCCCCATATGGTGAGTCTCGACAATCTTCCCATTAAGATTTATGGACCGAATATAATCGGTCGCTCCAAAAGGAGCAGCTAAAGAGTTTTGCGAGTTCCGTTGTTGTAACTTTTGACGACGGCGAGTCAGCAGTGAGTCACCCCTAACGTGTTCTTTCGCAAGCATTCCAAGGGACCTATAGGCTATCTCGCCATCGAGAGAGCCTATCCCAAAGCCTTGACCACATCTTTAAAGTCAAGAATTTCAATATCAGCAAGTTTATAACCCTTGGAAAGGGAGCATCTGCTAAATTTATCGATGATTGATTGACGTAGGGTTGCCTTACGCTTTTGGTCGATTTCCCCCCACTTAATCTCCGTAATTATGATCGAGTTTCCCGTTTCGTCAGAATGTCTTACGGCATCAAATGCTGCAAAATCTCCTTCCCAATACCGGCAAGCATCAGGAAAGAGGGAACGATAACTTTGCTCCAAAACCACGCTTGCATGATTTCTAAGCATTTCTTCTCGTTTATCTTGGGAGTAAAGATACCAGCGACTCTGGTGCGGCGAATAGACGTTGTACCAGAAGCGCAGGGCATGGTCCGTAATCTCATAGAAGACCCTTTTAGTGCTACGCATACTTTCGCCAAAGGGGATGGTACGTGTAACCAGTGAGGATGCCATCAGTACTTGGAGTGGTCTACCCAGGTTTGTTTGGGGAGTTCCCAGTCGCCCGCCGATTTCTGATGGCTTAGCGGCTCCCCTGCCGATGGCTTCAAGAATGGATTTGGCTGTGATTCCGTCGATATTTTCATCTTTAAGAAGTCGATCGACCTCGTTTTGGAGCCGACCATGTTTGGAAAAAAACAGCTGGTCAGCGGTTTCCACGGATGTTTCTTTTTTGTCTATATATTGCCAGTACTGAGGTATGCCGCCAACCATGGAGTATTTGACAAACGCCTCTTCACTTTGATGATCATAACTCAGCCACTTGCAAAACTCTCTATACCCCATGGGCTTAAGGTGGAGTAGAATCTGAGCTCTCCCGAACAAAGGTGATTTATCATCGAGAAATATACTATGCATCATGGTTTGGGATGAGCCGAGTAGTATCAGTGTCAGATGATGAGGTTGTTTATGATCGATCCACTTTTGCCAAAGAGATGCTACCGAGGCATCCGATTGGGTCAGATAGGAGAACTCGTCGACCATGATGATTGTAGGCTTGGGAATCAAAGCCAATGCAGCAAAAAAGCCCGTCCAGTCCGTCGGCACAAGACCCTCAGGCCAGGCTCCACCAAGGTCAGCCACCAGTTGGTCAATCTGAATTCGGGTCGTTCCCTCCACTGCCTGTGAATAAATAACGTTTTTTTCCCGTCCCCAATACTCAATAAGAGATGTCTTGCCCACACGGCGACGTCCATAGATCACACCCAGCTTTCCCTTTTTGCCTTGATCAATAAACTTGTTTAGGATGCGTAGCTCTTCGGTGCGATTGATAAACATATAGGAACCTCCCAGCATCAACTGTACCAAAATGATGCCACAAAGACATTATGTTAATGAAACATTATGTTTGCAAAGCATTATATTGGTTTTGATAAATGTTTATCTCGCATCCGAGATATCCATTCAATTGACTGAATTTATTGGCATAATGCTTGTGCCCGCTGCTATTGATGGCTCCTTCTTATTTGGTTATGCGAAATAAGGATGCTATTGTGTACTTGAGTTTTATACGCAATAAGCCGATAAGAGAAATAACAGGGAGGTGCTGCCTTATGAGCGCTGAAGACATCCTCAAAAGACTTATGGCCGGTATTGATAACTCGCCAAGTTGGACGGCCTCGGATGCTCGAAACAAATTCGATCGCCTGCTCGACCAAGCCATAGAAGGTCCTCAGGTCATTGCACCCATCCGAGGTCACAAGGAAAAATTTATTTGCATTTCAATGGCTCACCTAAGGGAGCTGAGTGATAAACTCCAGCGCCTTGACGCCGAGGTACGCCAGACCAGGGTGTCAAAGGTCCTTGACAAGATTCGAGGCTATTACGAGGAGCATCCCGGTGAAGATCTCTCCATAATACGTAATTCCGACAAACCAGTTATTCATTTCGAGAGCTGAGCTATGACTAGAACAGTCGTTGTTGATACTTCGGTCCTCTCCCAGTTCTTTAGAAAAGCAGGGCCATCTGCGAAACTGCAGTCTTGGTATAGAAACTCTTTGAGCAATCGTCTTCTGATTTCGACCATCACGAGGTACGAAATGATCAGTGGCTTAGCCATGCTGCCCTCGGGGACCATTATCGATAATTTTCATGAATTCATCTTAGAAAGCGGTATTGTGATCGTTCCAGTCAGCACGGAAATTGCTGACCATGCCGGTTTCAAAAAAGCCGATCTACTTCGAGGTGGAAGGACACTTCATATGGCCGACCTTTTGATCGGAGCTACTGCCGCCGTTATCAAGGGGACTGAAGTTAGCATCGCCACTGCAAATGAAAAGGATTTTGACTGCTGGGGGCTTGAACTCATCAATCCAATTTGAGATGAAAAGTATCACTGCTTTTCAATCACGACGGATCTACTGGTGGAGTTTTTGGTAGACTACGAGTCTTTCCTGTTCAAGCAGTTTGATACTACCCATTACATGTTTGAGGTCCTCTTCCCTTTCGGGAGCTCTCGCCAAACGGGATGCCTCTGAACGCAGGGAGGAGATGGTTTTTTTGAGATTCTCCAGCTGCTGAAATCCTAAAGCTCGCTTTATTTGGTCAAGTCGATTTTGCCCCGCAAAAGCTGGCTGGGAAGCCGCCATGCGATCCTTGAGCTGGGCTACGTTTGCATCTAAAGTACTCGTCCATGCACCGGCGGGAAGATCTCTAGGAACTTTGCCGCGGGATAAATAAAAAAGTATTTCGTCCAAGAAAGCTTGGTATTCATCCGGAAGATTGAGAGCTTCGAGAATCTCTCCACGGAGCACTTGAAAATCCCCCAGTTGTTCCTGGGAATCGGCAAAATAAAGGTGCCCCAGGATATCAGCGGCGACCGGGGACAGATAGGGGGGCGGCGTTGCCGGACCACGGAAATCTGGAGTCCCCGGAGGGACACGATCGGTAGAAGTGGCCCCAGGACGAGGGTGCTGCCCAGGGATTTGGATCACACCACTTTTAGCGAGTTGGTCGAGGCCATGGGCGGCTTGTTGGTTGGCGACGGAAGGGAGTTGGGCCGCCAGCTTGTCTTTGGAGGTTCCCACTTGGTTGGCGATGCGGAGCAAAAGGCTATCTCGCAGCAAGGGGTCCCCGACTTTGGCGAGCCAAGGGATGATTTCTTCCTGAATCACAGCGGCGACGGCATGGGGGTAGAGTCCCGCGAGTTTTTGGCGCACCGCAAAATCCAGAAGATAGACGCTGTCGTGGAGCATTTTTTCAAATCCTTCCACCCCCTGCTGGTTGATCACATCATCAGGGTCGAGGCCGCTGGGCAGGGTGACCGCACGGACCGTCACCGAGGGCTCGCTCAGGGTCACATCCACGGATTTCAAGGTAGCCCTTTGGCCAGCCTGATCCCCATCAAATACCAGGATAACAACCCCTGTCATGGACTTGAGGCGCTGCATATGCCCCAGGGTCAGGGCTGTACCCATACAGGCCACAGCCTCATGCACACCCGCATTCCAAAGCCGTAGGGCGTCCATATAGCCTTCCACCACGACGGCCCGGCCCTTAGCGCGGATCGCCTGGCGAGCCTGGTGGAATCCAAAAAGCGTGTCAGATTTATTAAAAAGCCGTGTTTCCCGGCTATTTTTGTATTTAGCCGGATCCTGGTCAAGGGTTCGTCCGCCAAAAGCAACGATCCGTCCCTGGGCATCATGGATGGGGATCATGATCCGGCGCCTAAAAAAATCATAGACCCGCTGGGGGGTTTCAGAGTGGCTGGATGCAAGCGAGACATCAATCATATCCGACTCTTTAAAGCCCCTTTGCTTGAGGTAGCGCACCAGCCCAAATCCCTCTGGGGGAGTCATGCCAAATCCCAACCGCTTTTGGGATTCTTCGTTAAACCCCCTCTTTGTCAGGTAGTCTCGGGCATCTTGGCCCGCAGCGGTCCAGAGTTGGCTTTCAAAAAAAGACTGGGCTTCGGCCATCAGCCGGTACAGCTCTCGGTCGCTCCGGTGCTTTTGCCATTCATGGTGGGAACGGTCTAATTCTGCCGCATCAACCCCATATTTTTGGGCGAGATAGCGAAGGGTTTCCATAAAGGAGAGCCCCATGGTTTTGCGGATATAGTCGATCGCATCCCCATGGGCTTTGCAACCAAAGCAGTAAAACCTCTGGTCGTAGATATAAAAACTAGGTGATTTCTCTTCGTGAAAGGGGCAGCACCCTACGGGCCTCCCCCCCCGATGGCTTAAAGCTACGGACTCCCCGATAAGAGCTACGAGGGGGACTTTTGCCAAAATCCGTTTTTTCACTAAATCTAAATCAGCCATAGAGGTCCATCCTGGTCCTTTGGGACCGACGGGATTTGCAAGAGATCTTAAGTCTACCTGATAACATTGGTGAATATATCAACCCGGGCAGCGGACTCAGAAGGTTGCCCAGTCGATGGTCCTATCCATAGGGATTCTTATATAAGCAAAGAAGGCGACTTTTTTAAAGGATCTTTACTTAAGGCTCAGCAAGTCTTTGCGCTTCGTCACCAATGCCCACAAACTGATTTTAGCTCTATGGCCTGTGGACGATGATGGCAAGCCTCCCGATCCGGAGACGGGGAGTGGGTCGCCCCGGCCTACCTATGACTTGAAACCAATTGTGAAAGTACTCCCCCCAGTGATCTTAACCCAGGTACTTGTCGTGCCCACCTGTACCGGACTACTCCGGTTTACATTGTCTCCTTGGCCCAGCTGCAATTCAAGGTTTCGGCCAAAACCCCATAGGGTGCCATCAGTGCGGCGAGCAAGTGAGTGGAAACTTCCAGCAGCCACATCACACCAAGAGCTTAAGATCCCCACTTGAACAGGGCTACTGCGGGCTGTTGTGTCGCTAAGGCCCAGCTGGCCCTCTGAATTAATCCCAAAGGACCAAAGAGTACCATCTGTGCGGCGAGCTAGGGTGAAATTCCCTAATGCTACTTGGATCCATGAGCTTAATGTACCGACCTGAGTGGGGCTACTTCTAGATGAAGTAATGTTTAGGCCGAGCCGGCCTTGATTGTTGTCTCCAAAGGCCCAAAGGGTGCCGTCTGAGCGGCGGGCTAAGGTATGAGATTCGCCCCCTGCGACGTCTGTCCATGTGCTTAAAGTCCCCACTTGGACAGGACTACTTCGGTTTGTCGTCGTCCCAATACCCAGCTGGCCGTTCGCATTGCGGCCAAAAGTCCATAGGGTACCGTCTGCGCGGCGTGCTAGGGTGTGAAAGACTCCAGATTCCACGTCTGTCCATGAGCTGAAAGACCCCACCTGAACGGGGCTGCTTCGCCATACTGTGTCGCTTAGGCCCAGCTGGCCGTAAGAGTTATCCCCGGACACCCAAAGGGTGCCGTCCATGCGGCAAGCTACGTTGTGGCGATTTCCCGCAGCCACTTTACTCCAGGAGCTTAAAACACCTACCTGAACGGGGCTGCTCTGGTAGGCCGTGTTGCTCAGGCCTAGCTGGCCGTAAAAGTTTTGTCCAAAAGCCCACAGAGTGCCGTCCTTGCGGAGAGCGAGGTTATGGCTATATCCCGCTACCACCTGACTCCAGGAGCTTAAAGAACCCACCTGCACGGGGCTGCTGCGCCATACTGTGTCGTTTAGGCCCAGCTCGCCGTTATTGTTGTAGCCGATAGACCACATGGTGAACTTGGTCGGTCCGGTGCGGGCTAGGGTGAAGGAGCCATTCCCCGCCACCTCCACCCAGGAGCTTAAAGAACCCACCTGGACTGGGCTGCTGCGGTTTGACTGGTCCCTCAGGCCCAGCTGGCCTGAATCGTTAAGTCCAAAAGTCCATAGGGTGCCATCCGTGCGCCTGGCTGCGGTGTGGGCTCTTCCCGCCGCCAGCTCCGTCCAGCTACTAAGAGTCCCCACTTGGACCGGACTACTGCGGTAATTCATGTCCCCAAGACCCAGTTGGCCGTAAAGGTTATGCCCAAAAACCCACAGAGTGCCGTCCGAGCGCCTGGCCACGTTGTGGTCGCGTCCCCCCGCCAGCTCCGTCCAGCTACTTAGAGTTCCCACCTGGACTGGGCTACTGCGGTCAGTCACGTCCCCAAGACCTAGCTGGCTAAAAGCGTTATAACCAAAAACCCAAAGAGTGCCGTCCGTGCGCCTGGCCACAGTGTGCATGCTTCCCCCCGCCAGCTCTGTCCAGCTACTAAGACTTCCCACCTGGACTGGGCTACTGCGGTTAGTCGTGTCACCAAGGCCCAGCTGGCCGTTAGCGTTATACCCAAAAGCCCAAAGGGTGCCGTCCGTGCGCCTTGCCACGGTATGGATGGAATCCTCCGCAACCTGAGACCAAGACCAGCTGCTAAGAGTCCCCACCTGGACTGGGCTACTGCGGTGAGTCACGTCTCCAAGGCCCAGTTGGCCGTAAAGGTTATGCCCAAAAGCCCAAAGGGTGCCGTCCGTGCGCCTGGCCACAGTATGGTAGTATCCCCCCGCCACCTCTGTCCAGCTACTAAGACTTCCCACCTGGACCGGGCTACTGCGGTGAGTCACGTCTCCAAGACCCAGCTGGCCAAAAGTGTTTTGCCCAAAAGCCCAAAGACCATAATTTTCAGATGATGGTTGGGTCTGTTTCTTTTTCTTAAACAGCATCATGTTTCCAAACGCCAGCCCCTGATCTCCCTCCGTCGCCAGCCATGTCCCTAAAGCTACTTTGGGCAAGGTGCCGATCAGCTCGCGGCGCGAGATGGGTTCAGCAGGTGTTCCCGTAGACTTTGGGGGGGAGCCTCTCCCTTGGGCGATGCCTCTCCGGATTGTTCCTCAGAGGTACGATCTGTGATCTCTGGATCGTTGATAACCTCGTTTTGAGGTTCTTGGCTGCCGTTGTTCTTGTCGGTTGGGTTTTTCATCAGGAACTCACTAGTGAATGGGGTGGCGGTAACTGGCTGATTTCTTTATAAAAACAGCTTTTTTGGCATCATGAATCATATCGGTCATTGGATATTTAAGTAGATTTAGAATATCAAACCTCAAACTTTAGGTCAAAAAAAACAGGCATAACAACAGCTCCGGCTGAAAGTTTCTTTGGCCCATCCAAATACCACTGAAAATCAAGTATTGTGATGATTTTTGCTGCTAATTCTATTTTCGCACCCTATCTGTAACGATTTGAATTGACATAAAAAAATGCCAGATTAATTATC
>JBGSUI010000173.1:0-4570 GCA_041736175.1 Oligoflexales bacterium
TCTTTTTAGAGGGTTTTTATGTCACTGGGCCGTCAAGAAAGAGACCCCCTCCAGAGTCCTCTCACCTTGCCAGGGAGTGCCCTTAACTGGTCGGTGGAGTGGGAAAAAACAAAAACTCGCGGCAAAGCTAAAATCGCGGGGCTTTTGCGATCGCAAAAACTTGTCAATGATTATTTCGATTTATTTTTCCATGTGATGCTGTAGAAGTAGCTTTTGGTCGACCGAGCGGTCTTGGCCGAATTTGCCTTGACTTAGGTTGTTTTATATATTTTTTTAGAATTTTTTTGAAAAGGACCCCACGATGTATGAAGATATTGATCCAAAGATGTATGATGATATTGACCCAAAATTGCTCCCTTCGAGAGATTTTCTAGAGGAACTAAGGAGGATTGGCGAGGCGACTCCTAACTTTAGAGATCTTTGCAAGCAGCGTCCCGAAGAAACTGGGCCCACGGATCTGCAGGATTTTATCTATGCAGCTCGGGAAGGCAAAAAGCTCGTCTATCCGATGGTTGAGATTCCTGGGCCATGGACGGGACAGATGTTTGTAGGGCGGATGCCAGGGAGAACTCAAGGGATTTCCGGAGAATATGACCTTAAAGCCATCAAAAAATTCGGTATCGATCGGCTTTATTGCTTGCTGCCTTTCTATGACATCCTCACGAGGCAAAAGTTTTTAGATTATTTCACCCTTGCATGGGGTCTCTTTGGAGACCGGTTTCATCATGTGGAAATCATGGACTATGAACCGCCAACACACCACGAAATTTTTAACGATGCTGTACTGACCCTTACTCGAGCCCTAAAAGCCGGAGAAAAAGTCCTAGCCCATTGTGGTGCGGGATGTGGTCGCACGGGAGTCTTAGTGGCCTGTGCTTTGGTGGAGCTGGGGATCCCTCCCAGCGAGGCTATCCGTACCTATCGACAGACACGAGGTTGTGGGCCTGAAACCGGAGATCAGGCTGCTTATGTTTTGCGTTATGCCCAAAAACGAACCTAAGTGGGCGACTGCCCAAATCGATCAGCAGTCTGCTGCGTCCAATCTAAGTACCACGCCTTCATAGCTAAAGACGCAATCGCAAGTCCATTGCGGTCGGGGCGTGGAGCCTGACCTCCTCGTGCAGATGTAGCTGCAGTCTTGAAGGGTATCGGATAGGACTTGTGGTAGGTGTTTGATCCGTCCCAGGATCTCACCTCCCACATGGTATCGCCTTCACTCATCTTTACAGAAAAATGGATCGCGTCAGGGGCATTAGGAGCGAGCTGGGGCAGAGGTGTCTGGGAATTTAAGTTTATACCATTGAAAAAAAATAGTAGGGGACCAGGGCTTTTTTCAGGAGAATCCTTTTGGATTTGTTTTAACCAGGGCACAAGGAGTGTCTGGATTTGTCCAGAAGTCGCCAAATCATAGAAACAGACTTGGGCCCTACCCTGGAGGAACTGAGCAAAGTCACGGCACCAGTTGTTGTCGCCCGATTCGTAAAGCCAGGGAGCAAGGGCTGCTGAGAGTTTGCTTAAAAAAGGCTGGATCATTTCGTCGCGGGACTTATCAAACCGTATTTTGGTTTCGATAAAAGGTGCGTGGGCCCGGTAGGCTAAATCGATGCTACCTGTTTCGACCAGAGGTTTACAGATGCTTTCGACGATCTCCGCAATATGGGACTCGCCTTTGCCGATGGTGCGCCAGCTGTAAAAGGATTTTTTGGGGGTTTGGTCTAACATTTTCAAGAGCAGAGTCTTGAGATGGTCTTGCCAAATGGCTTCGATCTCGTTAGGTGGACCCGGCAGCACGACGAGGGCTCTTTGGCTAGAGATTGAGGCAAAGGCGTTTGCGGTTCCTGCGCGATTGAATAGGATCTTTGCTTGGCTAGGAAAAAAACACTGTTGTTTGTTGGCTTCGGGTGCCGTCAGCTGGAAGGCTTCGAATATCCGGGTGATATGATCCCAGGACTCTTGGTTATAGACAAGGGGATCCTGGAGCCAAAGGGAAACTGCTTTACGCGTGAGGTCATCAGAGGTGGGCCCTAAGCCGCCGGTGCAGAAAATCAGCGAGGACTTCCTAGACGCCAGCTCCAGGGCATCGACGATGTCCTGAATCTTGTCATCGACCGTCATCTGAAAGACGGTATCGACTCCCATTTCGAAAAGTTGGGACGAAATCCACGGAGCGTTGCGATTGATAATCTGACCAGAAAGCAGTTCTGAACCAATGGATATCACAGCACAGCTTTGCATCATCTCACCTCCACACAGGTATGCTCTCGTGACGTTAACCCATTTAATAATAAGTTGAAAGACCAGGATTTTACTGCTAGCAAAGGAAAACACTGCACCAGTGTACGATCTAGGCCACAAATAAGGAGTTAAATCCCGTGGGGACAAGTGAGCAAAACTATCAGTCAGGCTTTGGCAACTATTTTACGTCAGAATCGATTCCTGGTAGCTTGCCACCGAATCAAAATAGCCCCCAGCGCCCCCCTTTTGGCCTTTATCCAGAGCAGATCAGTGGGACGGCCTTTACCGCGCCTCCGGGGCAAAACCTCAAAACATGGGTCTACCGGGTTCTTCCGAGTGTCGCCCAGCAGGGGTTTCGTCCTTGGGCTGGTAAAAACAACCTTGTTAAGTCGCCTTTTCATCCGGAGTCCTCGATCCCAGAGCCGCTCCGTTGGGATCCCTTTCCCATCCCGGCAAAAGTAGATTTTTTTGAATCCTTGACCACCCTGTGTGGTGCTGGCAGCCACGACAGCCGCACGGGAAGTGCGGTACACCTCTATGGCTTTGAGGCGTCCCATGAAAACCGGTACCTATGTTTTGGCGATGGCGAACTTCTCTTGGTTCCCCAATTAGGCACTCTAAAGGTTTTGACCGAGCTGGGGCTGATCGATCTTGAGCCTGGGGAGATTGGGGTGATCCCGAGGGGGCTAAAGTTTAAGGTTCAGGGAGTTGATCCTGTCTCCCGAGGTTATCTCTTAGAAAACTACGGAGAGCCCCTTCGTCTACCGTGGAGAGGGCCAATCGGTGCCAATGGGCTTGCTAATGAGCGAGACTTTTTGGTCCCCCGGGCCCGGTTCGAAGATACCAGTCGCAGCTGTGAGTTGATCTTTAAGTTCGATGGGGGGATCTATTCAGCCACCTTAAACCATTCCCCGCTTAATGTCGTAGCGTGGCACGGTAACTACGTCCCCTATAAATACGATCTTCGTAAATTTAACACGATCAATACGGTCAGCTATGATCACCCAGATCCGTCGATCTTTACGGTGTTGACGTCCCCTACAAATCTCCCAGGTACCGCCAACATTGATTTTGTGATCTTTCCTCCCCGTTGGATGGTGGCAGAAAAAACCTTTAGACCCCCTTACTTTCATCGCAATGTGATGAGCGAATATATGGGGCTGGTTTACGGCGTGTATGACGCCAAGCCCTCAGGGGGATTTGTGCCCGGAGGAGGCAGTCTCCACAATATGATGACCAGTCATGGTCCGGAGACGACCGCGTTTCAGGCAGCAACCGACGAGCCCCTTAAGCCGATCTATCAGGAAAACACCATGGCGTTTATGTTTGAATCGAGCTTGCTTTATCGTCCAACGCCCTTCGCCTTAAGCAGTCCAGCCCGGCAGAAAAACTACCAAGACTGCTGGAATGGATTTAAGCCCGCGACGCTCCCTCGGAGGTGAGGGGTCGACAGGCATGTGTTACAGGGATTCTTCTGATGGGGCAGAGCTTTGATGACTGCCGGTACAATATCAGCGTCTATTGGCACCCTAGAAACAGTTGATTAATTATATCAGTATGTTAAGTACCATGGTCGCGGAGTCCATCGCTCTAACCCATCGATATTCCTTGAAGCGCAAATAAAAGACAGAGGGGCTGGACAGATGCCTAATTAAGGATTCAGCTTATTTAGCTCTTGCTAAATTTTAATTGATGCTAAATTATAATACACAAGTTGCCGATAAGGCTCTCGTGGGCGTTTTAAGTATAAGAAGGTGCCCTAATGGATAACGCTTGGATTCTAAGCGCACTTTTGCGACTTAAAGCCTGCCTCAGCGCCAAGAGGTTTCAAATGGTCAACCGTAATAGCAACCTCGACTTTATGGCCCGCCGCGACATGACGGCAGGTGAGATAGAAGTTATACTCTCGAGCCTTACCTGTGAGGACTATCACCGTGGACCGGAAGCTGACCACAGCGGCGCACCGGGGGAGATATGGGTTTTTCTCTACCGCTCCGAAAAACCTATGCAAACCTGGATCTGCACGGGGTCGGTCCTTCGCTCTTCGTTGATGTCCGTTTCCGGCGTGCAACTGAAGTCCTGGAGGGGCGGTCAGGAACCGGTGGGTCCTTAACACCTCCGTTGGCTGTAAACCTACTAAGGAGAATTTTATTCACTTCCCTAAAAGGGGTAAAAAGGCTGATTTCAGTGTCATCAGCTCTCTCCTTAATATTAACAGCACCGTTTGTGTCCGCATGTGAAACTTCCCCATTGACATGGTAAAACTTATCTCCGACCCTTCGCCCTTCCAGGCGATTTGTCTTAGAGTCCATTTGTGAAGTGTACGCAGCGTTCA
>JBGSUI010000259.1:0-9803 GCA_041736175.1 Oligoflexales bacterium
GGCAAATTCAAAGCCTGAGCCTGGTCAAAAAAGGACTGGTAGGGCTATTTACAAAATGGATGTAGAGGGGGGGTAGCCGATCATGGGATGAACCAGCATATGGGAGTCAAGATTTCGCTAATTTTAGATGGCTGTTAACACCAATTCGAGTATAATGGTATTTGCTATGGAGTGCATGTATAGGTGGTTGAAAAAAATCTGGTAATGTATAGATCTCTCCTGGTTTAAAAATAACCTTTGATGCACCTTGACCATAATGGTTTTTTAAAAAATTAAACTGCTCAAGTGAAAGTTGGGGGAACTTTATCACAAGTGTCACCGTACTCGGACTACCCTCCATTTGAATCGTGTTTGGATGGTCATTTTCGTTTGGATCATATTGTACTTCTCGGTTAGCTTTTTCACTCCTCTCAAACGCTTGGTAAACTATGGTTTTACCAATAGGGTCGTCTTTAATCGAGTCTAACTTAACATCGACAGGTTTTTCACTTTCAATCGTCCTATCCACAAGAGCGTTATTGGAGTCTGCCGATGCTAAGGTTGTCATTTCATGATTGGAAGGCATGCAGCTAGAAGTTAAGGCCAGTAGAGATGACAAAAAACCTAGATGAAGGGAGCGGGTGCTTCCCTTGTGTTGAATACCCATCGAAAAATCTCTGACAGAAGTAAAGTTCATAATTGGATTCTCCATTGATTGATGCGGACTGAAGGATTAAAGATTGATATGATAATTATGTTATGCAAGATTGTTGCCAAATAAAATTTTCGACATCGAGTGGTAAGCTTATAATTTTTATCAGATAAAAATACCATTCCACTTCTGTGCCTGGATAAAGCATTTTCAATGTCAAAAGATATTTCGACACCTTCGCCGCAACAGGGACTTGGTTAATTTTCACGCATAGAATTTTGGACGGTGGAATAATCTGGTAATGTTTGGTCCGAAAGCGAAAAAAGCGGCCCTGACCAGAGTGACCTTTGAGTGAGGGAAGATCGTTCCCCCACTCCCATACGGCTTATGGGTATTGGTTTTATCTTGCTAAATAAGTCTATGAAATGAAATTAAAAATCAGAAAAACTAAATAATTTTTTAAAAAATTCCGATAAGAAAATATGACTCCATGTCAAATCAAAATTTTTATTATTTTCCAATGGGCTGTCTCCGCCTGCAACTCTTCCAGTTTCTCTGGCGACAGCAGCAAAAATAAAAAAGAAGAGATACCCCTTGGGTCTAAAGATAGCGACAATGAAGGGGCGGATGCAGAAAAAAACAAAGAGATTACAAGTTCCGAATCGGAGTCAGAATCGGAATCTGAGAAACAAGAGAATGCATCTGAAACCAAGAGAATGCCCCAAAAACCACGGAAAGGATGCCAAGCTTTTTTCTCCGGCTGTCTATTGGGCGATCGCCCTGTCCCTGGCTATATAGCACAGATATACGGAAGCGACTCTCAAACTAATCAAACGAGTGAGTGGGTAGGTGAAGGGGATTATCCCCTTGCTTTAAATGCTTTTCCAAAGGCAAATCAAACTACTTTTGACGGCATTGCTTTCGACAAAGGGACCCGCGTTACGATCTATTCAAACTCCCATTTCACTGGACAGGTTTTATTTGACCAAAAGGGTCCTTTTGTGATCAGTAATTTCCCACCTCAAATGGATTTTAATCACCAGGAAGCCTATAGACTCTATATGGGACGCTGGAAGGAACCACTTCAGTCCTTTTTTCCAGTCTCAGTACGCCATAGGTCGTTATCAAATATGCATGCCTGGGGTTACGGCTCTTTGAAAGTGACTTGCCTTCCTTAAACACAAGTCTAATCTTCAGAGAGAATTTAAATTTTGGTACGAAATCTTCAAACTTTAATGAGTTTGATAGCTCCCGGCCAGATCAATTTGTAAAATGGGTCTAACGCGCACTGTTCCAGTGACACGAGGGAAAGATCGATGCGGCGATCACCAATGACTTTTTTAATCCGGTTCACAAGCTGATAATCCAGAACGTGGGGATTGGGGACTTGGTCCTGTGGGATCACCACAAGGAGATCGATGTCACCGCCTCGCAGGTTAGGATTGGTTCGGCTACCATAAAGATAAACTTCCCAGCGCGGGTCCACCGCTTTCACCGCATCGATTATTGAATCGATTTCTCCCTGGGCGAGGCGTACATTCATTTTATAATTTCCTTAAGATTTATAATATGGGGTGCAAGACGCCGGGCTTCTATTAAAATTTGCGACAGTTTTTGGGTTGCATATTCATGAGCGATTTGATTTCGAAGTTCTCTAATTTCCATCCAAAGGTCACTTGATTCTAACAGGCCGTGTTTTTCTCCATAATCACAAAAGTCTCTCATGCTACCGCGAAAGCCCCCTTCCCTTATGGAAACCCAGGTCCTCAGATATTTGGACATAAAGAAATCGCTAGCTCGTGCAAATCTAGAAACAAAGCTTTCCCACGCCTCTAACGGTTCGTCCTGGAGTTGACTTAAATCTGTGGATAAAAACTCGATTTTGCCATAGCTTTTTTTGAGGCGATTGATGGCCTGAAGCAGATCTTGAGTTGTTTGGGAAAGCAATTGATCTTGGGTAGACATAAGTTAGCTTTCATTGTTTAGAGGATGCGGATCCGCTATGGACTGGACAACTTTTTTGTACCTTACAAGCTTATTTTTAACAAGAAGTTCTGAGTCTCTGGTACTTAAATCCGCGTTGCATATGGCTGCCTGAGGTAAGCCAGCTTTTTGTATGTGGCAACGTAAAAATTAATTCAAATATTTTAGTAAACGATCGCTTACTAGTGAAAATTTTTGTAAACGAGGACCGATAAAATATGATCATAATAATATGTTATTATTGCATGATCTATCGATCTTCCTGCTTGCCCCGTTGTCCTAGCGTCCCACGAACTCCGGTTTTTTCTTAGCAGCAAACGCTGCGACGGCATTTTTGAAATCTTCTGTCGTGTAGAGTTGGGTTTGAGCCCACCCCTCCAGATCGAGGGTGGAATTGATATCGTGAAAACTATCGATAATCTGTTTTGCCATCCCCACAGCCAGAGGAGCTGCCTCGCAGAGTTCGCCAACCAAAGCCTCTAACACGGGTCCTAGGTCTTCAGTCTCACAGAGTCGGTTGAGAATCCCCCATTCATAGGCTTGCTCAGCATCGATCGTCTTGCCGGTAAGGATCAATTCCTTGGCACGACCGACGCCTATCGGCAAGCTGAGTCCGTCGCCTCGATCCTTGATCAAAAGTAGCTAATTCAAGGATAATGGCATAAGCTTGAATTAGGTGAAAGTAATTCAAGCTTTCCCAAAGCCAGGCTGGAGATGGATCATGCGACGCGATGATTTACACTGCGACCTAAAGGCCCAATTTTCAATAGAAAAAGGCTATGGTGTCGAGAAAATTGACGATGGTGGTAAGGATAAAAGCCTTCAAAACATCTACTTTGTGATCCCTAAGCCCTTACCTAAGGATAAAGACGGTATTCGCGATCTACCAAAGGCACCCTTGGCCAAGGCCCTTAAAAAGGCATTTTCGGTTCTTAACGAGCAAAAATCCCTGGAAGAGATGGATGGAATCGATCGACTTATATCGAGTCTTATCAATCGCCAGGAGGCCCTTTCTTCGTCCCGGATCGAAGGAACCTTTGCGACCATCGACGAACTCTTTTCTACGGAATCAGATCTACAAGGTGGTGAAGCGAAAACTACCGAGAAGTCCGACGCCCTCTCGATTCTCGGCTACGCAAAAGTCATGGACATCATTTTTGAACGAATTGTGCTACATAAGGAAAAAGGCGTGACCCTAGCGCTCTTTCAAGAAATCCATAAGTCGATAGTCGCTAAAGATCCGACCTACCTCTATACTCCGGGCCAGCTTAGATCCCCTGGGAGACCGGGCTCAATCGTTCAAATTGGAGGACTCGGAAGAAGAGAGGAGTCCACCTATAATCCTGCTCCACCGGCTCACGTCACCTGGCTAATGGACAATTTTGTTGGTTGGCTCTCTTACGCGGGGATTCGAGAAGAAGGCGACGCTGGAATTGGGATTCCGCTACCTCTGCGCATGGCTATGGCCCATGCGCATTTCGAAGCAATCCACCCTTTTACCGATGGAAACGGTCGGGTAGGAAGGATTATCTGGCCTATTCAGATGCTTTTATCTGATCTGGTCCCCATTCATATCTCTGGTTTTATCGAGGCGGAAAAATCAGGGTATTACGACGGGCTCAAAGCCTACCAGCAAAAGCTCGACCTGATCCCTTTAGTGGACTATATCGCGGACGCACTGGTCTCATCAAAACAAGAAGCAGAAAAAACCCGCAAGGCTCTAAAGCTTTTACCAGATACTTGGAGCGCTCGCGTAAAAACAAGAAAAGGTTCATCTGCCGAACAGATTCTTGCTCTTCTGCTTCGCCTCCCAGTACTAGGGGCTGAGGAGGCTGCAGGGCTCCTCGGAGTTTCACTCCAAGCAGCCCTCACCGCCCTCGATCGTCTCAAAGAAGAAGGTGTCCTTAAGGAAATCTCAGGCCGCAAGCGCCGAAAAAAATGGGCGGCCCACGAAGTCCTTACGATTTTAAAACGGCCTTATGGACTCTCCCCGGAAGAAGCCCTGGAGCTCAGACGCGAAAAAGGCTAAAAATACAAAAACCGCATGGACTTCAGAACCAAGTGTCGTTATTTTTACATATTTTCCAGTAGTTCTCATAAGCCCCTCCTTGCCCCATAGTCCTAGCGTCCGACGAACTCCGGTTTTTTCTTAGCACCAAAGGCTGCGACGGCATTTTTGAAATCTTCCGTCGTGTAGAGTTGGGTTTGAGCCCACCCCTCCAGATCGAGGGTGGGATTGATATCGTGAAAACTATCGATAATGCGTTTTGCCATCCCCACAGCCAGTGGAGCAGCCTCGCAGAGTTCACCGACCAAAGCCTCTAACACGGGTCCTAGGTCTTCGGTCTCACAGAGTCGGTTGAGAATCCCCCATTCATAGGCTTGCTCAGCATCGATCGTCTTGCCGGTAAGGATCAATTCCTTGGCCCGTCCGACGCCTATAAGACGTGTCAACCTAGCGCTTCCACCCACATCGGGGACGATTCCTAAAAGGGTTTCTGGCAAACCAATTTTTGTTTTTTTGGCACCGATTCTAAAATCACAGGCCAACGCCAGCTCAAGCCCCAGCCCCAAGCAATGTCCCTGGACCACGGCAATGGAGGGGACTTCTAGGCGTTCGAGGAGTTGCAGCACATCCTGGGTCTCGCGGGTGATCAGCCGGCCTTTGGTATACCACTCTGGACCATATTGGTCTTTAAGCTCTAAAAAGGCGTTGACGTCGATTCCTGCTGAAAAACTCGGACCGGCGCCCTTGATCACCAAACAGCGAACCTTTGAAAGTCGCGCTGCCTGTTGGAGGACCGCGCTTAAATCCCGCCACATGGCGATGGTGATCGCATTGCGTTTTTCGGGACGAATGAGGGTTATTTCAAACACTTTTCCTTTAAGTTCACCTTGTACGAGGCTCATAAAATAGCTCCTAGTTTAAAAAATGGTTTAACCAATTTTGTTTTCTTCGACCACATGGCGGGCAATGATCAGACGTTGGATCTGGTTGGTTCCCTCGTAGATTTGAAAGATTTTAGAATCACGATAGAGTTTCTCCACCGGGTATTCGGTATTGTAGCCGTATCCGCCAAAGATCTGTACTGCGTTAGTGGCTGCCCTTACGGCTGTATCCCCTGCGTAAAATTTAGCCATGGATGCCAGCTTGGTATTGCGTTGGCCCTGGTCATGGAGCCAGGCTGCTTTATAAACAAGGAGCCGCGCTGCCTCGACCTCCTGAGCCATTTCAGCGAGCATAAAAGCCACGGCCTGGTGCTGGGAGATGGATTTGCCAAAGGTCTGTCGCTCCTGGGCATACCGCGTCGCATGATCGAGAGCGCATTGGGCTAGACCGACGGCAGCGGTAGCAGTACCGGGGCGGGCTAGGTCGAAAGCTTTCATGGCGATCTTGAAACCATCCCCTTCCTCTCCCAGGAGGTAACGTTTAGGGATTCGGACATCGGTAAACTTTACGGCCCGGGTGTCCGAGCAGCGTTGGCCTAGGTTGATCTCTTTTTTACCAGGTTGGACACCTGGAAGATTGGCTGGCACCACAAACCCACACATACCCTTATATCCCAAGCTTGGATCGAGGGTTGCCAAAACATAAAACCAACGAGCTTTGCCCGCGTTGGTGATCCACATTTTTTCGCCGTTAAGGATATAGTGATCTCCGTCACGCCGCGCTATGGTTCTTATCCCTTGGACGTCGCTACCGGCACCAGGCTCCGTGACGGCGTAGGCCGCCATCTGCACTTGGTCGACCATGGGTCTTACAAATTCTTCCTGTTGTTCTTGGTTTCCAGCCACCAAGAGGGGCCCCAGGGCCAGGTCATTGGCTCCCATTCCCGTGGCGATACCACTACAGCCATAGGCCATCTCTTCGCCGATGATGACTTGTTCGAGCAGGGTGAGTCCCATGCCACCTAGGTGCTCGGGAAGGGAGATGTTGAGCAGGCCCATTCCGTGGGCTTTTCGGATGATCTCCATGGGATATTCCATGGAGCGGTCATATTCGGCAGCGACGGGCATCATCTCTTTACGGGCAAAGTTGCGGGCGGTTTCCTGTAATGCGAGCTGTTGGTCGGTTAAGTTGAATGAGACCATAGGATTTACCTCGTTTTAAGCTGGGGTTAAACTGAGCTATCATCATATCCCGTCAGGCTTGGAATTCCAATCACAGCGGGTTTTCGGCCACAAAGGTTTTACAGAAGACTCTAAAAACCTCTAGAGAACCAGCTGCAAAGCCGTGCCCATCACGACGCAACCTACGATCCCCAATGCCACCATGGTTCCATATAAAAAGTTTTTAAGCTTTTTATCGCCCATGGTCAGCCCGATGGCACCCATGACCAGACAAAGCTGTAGGGCCAGGGTGGCCAGATCAAATCGGTCCCCTGCAGCTCCCAGCTTTTCCAGTTGGGTTTCGATTTCTTTTGCTCCCACCACTTGACCGAGCTTGCCATCGATATCTTGGGCCCAGTCTTTGGGGTCTAGGGATTTAGAGCCCACCATGATTTCTTTTTTTTCTTTTTTATACCTGAGTACCGCAGTCTGGAGATCCTTGCTCAACTGTTCCATGCTCGCCGTGGCTTCGGCCTTGACGGCCCCACCTTTAAGCAGGGCGTCCACCAAGTCTTTTTGACCCTCGGAGAGAGATTCTTTGATGCCTTTTGCTTGGTACCATAGGTAGGCGCTGGACTTTTCGTTGGAGAGTTGGAGTTCGTCGTCTCCATAGTGGCCGGAAAAGAGTTCATTGATGGAGAGCACCGCCGCAAAAATCGCGAGGGTCACTCCAAATCTGATTTCAAAGCCTTTTTCTTCCATATTCAGTCCTATTCAGTCCAATCCCTTAACTATCAAGTGAGGGTTTCTCGTCTCTAGGATCTTGGGGGATGATTCTTAAAGTTCCCCCTCCCCCTGATTTAGATCCATTAGGAGTTGCCGAAGCCCCAGCACCCCGTGATCCGCTATAGAATTGTTTTTTAAACTGCATGAGATGCTGGCGTACCGATGCGAGTGGCGTCGACCAGTCGTTAAAGGTGGTTTGGCGAAAGAGGCGCACCGTGGGGTACCAGGGTGAGGTTTCACCGGGAGTCGCCCAGATATAGTAGCCGCTCAGAGGAGAGATAACCCATGTTGGTTTACCGAGGGCTGCTGCCAGATGGGGCACCGAGGTGCAGGAGGAAATCACGAGGTCGAGATGAGAGATCGCTGCAGCCGTATCTTCCCAGGTCTCCAGGTTAGGACCTAGATTGACGACGGGAGACATTGGCGTCAGCTCTTCGCTGCCTTCATCCCGCTGGAGGGAGAAAAAGTCGATGCCATCGATGTCGGTGAGTTGCTCTAAGAGTTTGAACGGGATAGCCCGCATAAGATCCTGTTCGTATAGGGCGTTTCCCTGCCAACGGAGGCCCACCCTAAGCCTACGGCCACCGGGCCGCTGATTGTTTTGAAAGGCACTAAACGGTTCAGCCCATTTGTCCAAATATTCTTGTTTAGGTGTTAAATAGGGAGCGACAGGGAGTTCGTGGAGGTCGAGTTCGAGAATCGAAGGTAAATCCATGGCCGGAGCCCAATAATCATAGGCACCAATAAGGCTTAGCTGTTTGGTGATGACCCGTTCGACGCCTTTGGCACGGCTAAGGAGTGAGGCTAGAGCAGGTTGGGGTAACCATTGGGCTCGCCCGCCACGCTCTTTGATCACTTGGGCAAACCTAACATTGATGATCTCGTCGCCCGCACCCCCTTCGCCACAGAGGAGGACCGTCTTACCTTTGATATTGGTTCCCGGTGTTAAGACTGGTCGGGGGTAGATCGAAGAGCGTGCACCCCAGATCCTGAGACGCCGTCCAAGACTTAAGAGCTTCATTCCGGTTTTAAAGTCCCCGGTGCGAATCGTGTGCCATCCAAGATTGAATTTGACCACGTCGATGTTTGGATTGTTTGGTGGGATCCGTTCGAGGATTGCTTCGAGCATTTCTTTCGCTTCTTCCACTCGACCCTGGGCTCCGATATAGACAGCGAGATCAATTTGGGGGTCAACCCAGTGGGGGCGTCCCATCACGACCCGGGTCATGAGTTTTTCGGCCTCATAGGGATTTGCGGCGCTTCCTTGGCATTTAGCGGCGTTAAACAGCGCTTCGAGGGAGTCTGGAGCCAGCCTTAAGGTGTGCATCGCTTGGCGCACCGCATCATGGTAGGACTTGCTACGGGTCAGGGCTGAGGCTAAGTAGTCGGAAGCGGCTGGATCATCGGGTGGTATCATGCGGGAGATGGCTTTGATCAGAGCCCTAGACGCTGTAAACTCTTCCTGACTGATAAGCCACTCAAGGGTTTCATGGATAGGAGCGGGGACCACCATCGGTCCCGCTTTTTCGTTGAGAGTGTTGTTAGGTGTTTCCATGTAGTTTACGGTCTCCAGCTGAGGGGGTGATATTTTTTAAAGAATTCCTGGTGGAACACGAAGCTTGCATTCTTCGGGTGGGGGCATCTGGGACTGTCGTACCCAGTCTTCCCAGGGAACAAAGGGTAGGGGGATCGCCTCCTCAAGGGAAATAGCTAGGGAAGGCATCGGGGTTAAAATTGCAAGGGTGTCCTTACCATGCCAGGCTTTCCCATAGGCCCGCTGGCTCATAAGCACTGTAGGACGAGATTGGCCAACAGTCCGCCAGTAGCGATTTCTGCCTGCTACGATTAACGAGGATTGGGGTTGGTGGTAGAGGTCGAGATCATCAAAGGGAGAAATGATCAAATCCTCACCGTTCATGGCCGTCATCATTTGGTAGTCCAAGATCATTTGTTCGACGGCTTCGGGGGCTAAAAGGCAGCTGGTCTCAACAAACATCAACATGTCTAAGTTCCCATATTTTTCGAGAATCATAGCATGGGTATGGGTGGGACTGTGCTCTGGGAGCAGTGGATCGAGATTTAGGGTCTCAGTAACAAAGGGGCATCTGCGGTAAAGCTGCTGGACTGTGTGTGCGGCAGTGTCGTTTAGGCCATGGGTCAGGGTCAAAAGTTGGACTTCTTTGAGGACGTTAAGGGAGAGGGCCTTGACAAGGGACATGATGAGCGCAGACAAACAGCGATCCACCACCAAAGGGGAAGGACTTGGGTCAGGCTGAACCGATCCACTCGTTTCAATACGATAGACAACACCTAGTTTCATTTTTAAGCCTTTTTGATAACTTTAATTATATGT
>JBGSUI010000015.1:0-44305 GCA_041736175.1 Oligoflexales bacterium
CTGAACAGGTAAGCTTGATTCGCTGGGCTCGGACCTACCTTGGGTCGATCGCCACTTCCCGCGGCATAAACCCCAGCCAGTCACCTGGATAGTTCGCATTTTTCACAGAGTCGGAGGACTTGGGATAAAAGAGTTCACATCCCACCTCCTTGAGGACCGCCAGCGGACTGTATAGACTCTGCTGAAAATGTCTTAAAAAAACCTCTTGTGCTTCAAGGGTCCAAATAGAACACAGGGGTTCGGGCATAGAAGCCAGAGAGTAGTGCGCAGTAACTCCCTCCTGATAGGCTGCAAAAGCAGTCGCCCCGTGTGTCTGGCGTGTGTGGTGGAATTCCACCAGGTTCTTTAAATCAGCAGCATCGAGACCAGGAAGGTCTACGGCCATGACAAACCAATCCACGGGCCACCGATGTTTGAAAGCCTGAAAAATCCCCGTCGCTGGACCACGGCTGGTCTCGTCATCCCAAAAAATCTGGGTTTGACAGATTCGCTCGTTTTTGGTGCTAAAAAGGCATGCTTGCTCCCTACGACAAGACAGAAACACCTTTTGGCAATGGGCTTTCAAATGATTCATAGAACGCTCCCATTGGGGAATCCCATCCACGCAGATATGGGCCTTGCAGATAGGTTTAGGACGCTCGCCAGGATTCGGGTTCATCCTCTGACTGCGCCCTCCTGCGAGAACGAGTCCATAGAGGGGTTTTCTGTTGACTAAATCTTGCGAGGTGCCCAAAGGAGAGTTTTTCATTTTTGTTTGATAAGCGAAACCACAATCGACTTTGAGGTCGGCGTATGGCTTTTATCCGCATAGCTATCGATGGGAACCAGTGGATTGGTTTCCGGAAAATAAGCCGCTAGGCAGCCTCGGGGAATATCATAGGCCACAACCCGGAATCTTTTGACCATCCGTTCCTTCCCCTTAAAGGAGCTCACGATATCAACATAAGAATTTTTGTCCAACTCCAATCGTTGCATATCCCGAGCATTTATAAAGACCACGCGCCTGCCATTGCGGATGCCCCGGTAGCGGTCGTCCAGTCCATAGATCGTTGTATTGTATTGGTCATGGCTTCGAATCGTCATCAGCAGAAACTGATTTTCGGATAGGTCTCTCTCGGGAATCGGATGAACCGTAAAACACGCTTTGCCCGAGGGAGTGGCGAAAACCCGTCCGTCCCGGGCTTGATGGGGCAAAACAAAGGTTGGGTGTTGCTCCAGTCGGTGGTTAAAATCCTCAAATCCGGGGATCACTCGCGAGATCCGGTCCCGAATAGTGCCATAGTCCTCTCGAAAAGCTAACCAATCTATTGTTTTTTGATGGTCCAGGGTGTGAAGGGCGAGTTGGGCGATGATAGCAACTTCGCTTTGGCAATGCTCAGAGGGAGGTGGTAGCACTCCTTTGGAAACATGGACGACCCCCATGGAGTCTTCCACGGTGACAAACTGTTCGACACCCTTTTGGAAGTCTTTTTCGGTCCTTCCCAAGCAGGGGAGAATGATGGCCTCGCCTCCCGTAAACAGATGGGAGCGATTGAGTTTTGTAGAGATTTGTACATTGAGGGAACACCGACCGAGGGCCACTTCCGTATAACCCGTATCGGGTGAAGCGGAAAGAAAATTGCCTCCTAGGGCCACAAGGGTATCCACCTTTCCTTGGTGCATCCCTTGGATGGCTGAAACCACATGATAGCCGGGCGCCTCGGGGGGCGAAAAATCAAACTCCCTCCCTAGTCGGTCGAGAAACTCCTTTGAAGGGGCTTCCCAAATCCCCATGGTGCGGTCCCCTTGGACGTTGCTATGGCCTCGCACAGGACATAGTCCGGCGCCAGGACGGCCAATATGCCCTCCCAACAAAGCTAAATTTACGATTTCTTGTATCGTGGCCACCGCGTTTTTATGCTGAGTGATGCCCATAGCCCAACAAAAAATCATGTTCTTTGAGTTTGCAATAACTTTGGCGACTTCCATGATCTGGCTTTGGAGGAGCCCCGATGACTGGACAATCCTGTCCCAAGACACTTCCCTGAGACTCTGGCAAAAAATCGCAAACCCCTCGGTGTATCGGGAGATAAACCCTTCGTCTAATCCCTGCGGCCCAGATAACTCAAACAGAGCCTTCATAATCCCCTTAAGGGCAGCTAAATCCCCATTGATCAAAACCTGGAGATAATGGGTGGAAAGGGCCGTCCCCTTGCCAACCCAGCCTCCGATCTCTTGGGGGTGTTTAAAGCGGATCATGCCTGCTTCGGGGAGGGGGTTCATCGTGATGATGGGACAACCCCTGCGGGCGGCAGCTTGCAAAGTGGCGAGCATCCGAGGATGGTTGGTCCCTGGATTTTGACCTATAACAAAGATCCCATCAGCTTCTTCAAAGTCTTTAAGTAAGACAGTCCCTTTTCCCGAACCGATGGTTTCTCTGAGGGCGACGCCGCTCGACTCATGGCACAGGTTCGAGCAATCAGGAAGATGATTGGTCCCCAAAAGACGCACAAAAAGTTGGTATAGAAAAGCAGCTTCGTTGCTAGTCCGTCCCGAGGTATAAAAAACACTGCGCTGGGGATCGGTTTTTTTCAGGTGCTGGGCGATCACCTGGAAGGCTGCCTCCCAGGTGATCGCCTCGTAATGGGTCGAGCCGGCTCGTAAAATCATAGGCTCCGTAAGCCGCCCTTGCTGGCTAAGCCAAAACTCTGGCTTGTTTTTAAGATCGTCAATAGAGTTTTCAGCAAAAAAATCCCGATCGATTCTCTTAGAGGTGGCTTCTTCGGCCACCGCTTTGACTCCATTTTCACAAAACTCCACCATAGAACGGTGGTTTTCTGGATCAGGCCATGCACATCCAGGACAATCAAAGCCTGTCTTTTGATTGACCGCCGCAAGGGTTTTTAAGGCGGTTTTGATTCCCATCTCTCTCAGTCCAATTTTTAGAGAGGAAAAAACAGCCCCGGGGCCTCCTGCCACCACTTGCGGGGGATTGATCGATAAGGGTCCGTCGTCAACCGGGTCATGACTCAATCCGATACCCTCCGCTATAGATGTTAAATTTATGATCACGGGCAAAGCCAATCAGCGTCAAGCCATATTTGGATGCAAGGTCTAAAGCTAAATTTGAGGGGGCTCCAAGTGCCATAAGCACTGAGGCTCCCGCTTTGATGGATTTTTGCACAAGCTCAAAGCTAGCTCGTCCACTGACAAGGATCATCTTATCTTTGAGAGGCAGCGCTCCCTTCAGAAACTCGGCACCCACAATTTTGTCCACTGCATTGTGTCGGCCAACATCCTCGAAGAGGCTTTCGATGGTTCCTCCGAGGGAAACAAGAGCTGCGGCATGAACACCCCCCGTCTTGGCAAAAGCCCTCTGGGCGTGGATAAGTTTTGCCGGCAAAGAAAAGAGAACACTTGGTGGAATCTTGAGAGACGGACTTTCTTCCAAACAATTTCCCCCTAGAGATGGGATTAGGGCAAGGGACTCAAAGGAGGTTTTGCCACAGATTCCACAGGAAGAATTGGTAACGAAGAGCCGCTCTAGGTTTTGTAAAGGAACCGTCACCCCCGCCGCGAGTTTAACCCGCACGATATTTTGCCCCCCATGGACCGGTGAAAAGGGCCCGCAGGAAGTGACTTCGACCACATCGGCATTAGAAGCGATCATGCCTTCACTAAACAAAAATCCTATCGCCAAAGGACCATCGTCCCCTGGAGTACGCATGGTCATGGCCACCGTCTTTTTAAGGAAAGCTCCCCCCTCTTCCCATTCGATGCGGATTTCCAGTGGCTCTTCGATGACCAGGTCGTCGGCTTCTAAAAAGTTTTGAGTCTGAACGGCATCTGAAATCCTATGTACAGAATGACTGACGGTGGTTCTGATGGTTGGTTGGGTCACTGGGAGAAAGCTCCGCCACAGGAGGGGTTAGGATTGGGAAAAGCATCGGACTCATCCTCGGGCCAGACCCGGTTTGGATTGATGCATTGGTAGTCTTTTTCGATAAGGATTCGCGTGTAGACTCCATCTCCATACCAGAGTTCTGCAGCAAGGCTCACCAGCGGTGTGTCAGTCCATTGGTTGGCCAAACCAGGGGGCACCCGAATCTCTAGAGCCGAGCCATTCCACCTCGTAAGAATCTGGTCATCACCTTCCTCTCGGAAGGGATCTTTACAAAGGGCGTATGTGAGGGATTGGTTAGGGTCTGGGCCTAGGCGAACTAATTCTTCGATTGTTCCTTGGGTTCTAAAAGTATCGACCTCAGACTTTTGCAGTCTTAACCGAATGGAATTTCCTCGGATCCTAAGCTTCATAAAGCATTCTTCCTCTCAGAAAGCAATGAGGGAAAAATACCTCTTAGGATCTGCCTTTGCCAGCCTTAAATAATCCACAGGTGGGATACATCGAAAAAATTTTAAAAAGCAAAGGACCTCTTACTCATACACGGTGCCTACCCACTCCGCTACATCACCTGAGGCCCCATCGATGTGCAACTTGACCTCTCGGCAATCGTCTCTATCATAAAAGACCACCGAATCATATTCAGAAAGACCACAGACGACGCCAGTGATAACCACATCACCATCGCTATCCGGGGCAGAATGTAAGGCCAATTCGCCTTGAGTAAGGCTTAAATCCTTTTGCCAAACGATGGAAGAGCTGTCGACACTTGATCCCAGTTGTTTCTCGATCACCATCATTTTAGAAAGTTCAGAAGATAACTCTAGGCGGATCGTGTAGCGATTTCCCTGGGAATCGATCAACTGTTGCCAAACTAAATATGGATTTTGATCATCGTTCCGACGTCCCTGAAACAACCGTATCACCTTTAAGTCTCCCTCCTTCGACCATTCGATACGCGTAGCTTGACCCAAGGCCTGGCGGTTGCCCGCTTGATCAAGGCCTAATAGGCAAAAAACCATTGCTTGGGCCGTTTGTGTCCCATGACCGCCAAAAGTTAAGGTGTTTAGATCTAAAGTGTGTGATACAGATAACAAGTTGCTATAGAAATGACCTTCGCTGCAATCGGTACTCCCTAGGGGACCGAATTTATATTGATAAACCGCCACATCGGATCCAGCCACCCTTATGGGGACCCGTCCACCGCTGATGGCCTGGGGGTTCAAGACGATAGCGCTTGGTGCCGAGCGATCAACGATAAAGGTCAGTCCATTGTCGTCGGCTTCTCGTAGATTGCCAAGGTCGTCACTTGCGGTAACAAAAAGGGAGTAAGTGCCTTCCTTGAGACCTGCAATGGCAGCAAAGGAATCAAGAATCCCTTGTCTTTCATAGACCAGTGGCGTCTCAGGTTCGACACCTAAGATCTTTAATCCGTAGGAAGTGGCACCGCTCGACGGACTCCAACTCAGGGTTAAAGGCTCCGTTTTAAGGGGCAAAAGTGGCTGATTTAAGGCAAAGATCTTTGGCCCTGTAGTGCCTTCGACCTCAGCGAGAACATTTTCTTTTTTGGTTCGTGGCCGAAAACATCCCAAAGGAAAAAACAGACCTATCATAGTCACGCAGCTTAAAACCAAGCTAGGTCGCCTTTGAAAAAAAAGCCAAACCAAAAAATCACCTCCCTAAAAACTTCAAAATTTTCTGGATATCCACATCAGTGAGTTGCTGTTGATGGGCCAAAGGAGGCATTTTTTTACCATCTTTTGCAACAATACGCTCCGCAATGGCCCCGCCGTGGGTGACAACATTTTTTTGATGATCAACATAGGTCGTGTTAAAGGACCCACTTGAGTGGCAGGCTGATCCACTGCAGCTCGTTGCAATCAGTGGGGCTACTTCGGTCCATGGAAGGGCGCTTTGAGGTGCAGCCTCCGGTGTATCACTTTCGATACCAAGATTGGCAAGCAGGGTCGACCGGAGCATGGTATCGATAAGCTGTTTGGGACCCTGGGCACTGAGGGAAATAAGACTTAGTTGGTCAGAAGCAGTTAACTCTTCCCACTTGGTCCCAGAAAAATCCTCCCAGGCCGAGCGCGCCATACATTCCACGAAACCCGGTCCACGCTCGATAAACGATTGGATTAGAAAACGTGGTCCTTCTCCATCACGACCGAATGCGTGACCAATCTGGGAAATTTCATCTTCACGCCGCCGCCATTCTCCCATGGTATCCCAGCCAAAAATCAGCGAGCCTAAATTATCCATAGGATAATGACATCTTGAGCAGTCTTTTTTTTCTGCATGGGCAAGATCCTCTTTAGTAAACATGGGATTAAGAAAAACAGTGATTCCTCCAGTGTTTAAGGGTGATCCTATAGGTTGGCAGAGGAGTTTTTCTGAAAGTGCCCGCATCCTGACCCGGTAGTTGTTATGCTGCATTAAAAAACCAGGACTAGTGACTAATCCAGCGCGAATCACTTTGTTTGGATAATCTGCCGAAGCCCATTCAGTGGTGCTAAGGGCGGCGAGTTGTTCCATTTCTTGAGTATTTGGTAAAATGCCATCCCAGGCCATTTGTCCTGAGTGGAGGTACTTCCAATAAAGCAGCTTGGTTCCAAAAAACCGCTGCGAGGCTAGCGCATCAAACCAAGTCCCTCCTTGGCTAAAGGCAAGGGTCGCTTGGTTGGCAAATTCACTACGAATATGCTGGCTCAAAGCACTGACCAAAGATCGTGGAATGCACCCAATCATTTTAGGGCCACACCCACATCCAGGAACGGATAGGGTGATGTCGCTGGTGCAGGTTATCGTCTTTCCGCCACTCAAGGTGGTCAGACTTTCTGAGACCTCTCCTGGGCAGACTCTGATGGTTTCACCAGGAGCTAGCCACCACGCCTCCGTGGTGACTGTTTGGTCAATCGTACAAGGAGGTGTCCCACGCCGTTCTCGGTAAAAATAGCCCTCATTAGCACTCTGGTATAGAGTATAGGACCAGGCGACCGCAGGATGATCAGCAGCAACGCCAAACATGTCCGTAAAATAGCGACGGATGCGCTGTTGATATCCCGGGGAACCTAACCATTCCTCGACTAGGTTTCGCAGAGATCTTTCTCCCGCTCGAAAGGCTTTTGCCTCGTCAGCACTGGGGGCCTGATCTCGCATAACGAAAGAAATAAAGCGCAACTGCGCCCTTGTAGCAGCCTGGGCGCTACCGGGGGATGCGATCTTTGGTAGACTCATAAATGGTGTGAACAGATATATTAATATCCCTAAAACGAGTCCAACAATTGACTTTTGAATCGACTTTTGGCTAGAAAATCCCACGAATCCTCCGGGACGACACTTGGTTTGCTACCTCACCAAGGCCAAACTGATCCAAGAGGGTCGCCACCAGGGTTGATCCATCAATCATAGTCTCTTCTGTTTTGGTTACTGGCTTTTCTCCGTCCCATCCCATCACTTCGCCGGTTTCGCTGGTCCCCCCAATAAGGCGATTATCCCTGACTCCTCGTCCCATGATGATGGCCGAGGCGGAGTTTTGGTGGTCTGTCCCAGCGGTATCGTTAAATTTTGCCGTCCTGGTAAACTCCGAAGTAAGGACAATGGTGGTGGTGTCAGCGAGTGAATTTTGTGGATCACGGGGATCGGGGGTCGCCCGTAGATCAGCAACAAAGGCATTCAGAGCCAGTGCAACCTGCCTTTGTAGAGGGAGTTGAGAATTTAACTCGTTGGTATGGGTATCAAACCCACCAAAACGGATGGAAACGATCGTGGTTAAATCGTGTTTTAGAGCTAGCCATGCAGCGGCAAAATCCCCCATGTTGCCGTTGCTAGCCACGTCGTATCTGGTCTTCATTTCATCATCAAGATTGAGTTTGTTTGCAAAATTTTTGAATGCATTGCTGACATCTTTTTGCGAATCTACAAAAGCCTGGAGGCTCGCGATTGCCTTGTCACCCAAACTTGAGAAAAAGACTTGATTATGAGCGGACAATGCCTCTTCAAGAGCTTGGCGGGTTTCTTCTTTGAATTGAGAGCCTGGAGGCGTCAAGAGCCCCCCGAGTGCATTGCCCGTGGTCATAAGTGGTGCCGCAATTTGAATGGTTTCTCCAAGTGGCACGGAGCCTCCCAGGACTAGATGGCTTGCCAGTCCCCCCCGTTTGGTGGCGATCACAGCGGTCACGGCGGGCTCAGTAAGGGTACGGCCTATCGCAGAGCGACCAGTCAAAAGGTAGTTTGCTGCCGCGTCATGGGCCGCGATCTCGACGTTGAGTCCGTTCACAAAGACCGTCGGAATGCTATCAAATGCAGGGAGGGCATCCTGAAAGCCTATGCCGGTTAGCAAATTCGGTTTACTAGGTGGTGCTCTTAAGGTGTGGCTCGCAAACACACTTTCAAAAGCACCGTTGGTGAGGCGTTTGCCATAGACGGGATCGATCGCGAAATAATTGTTCCAGCCGCCATCAAGAAAGATCAGCACAAGCCTAGGAACAGGTCCCCTCTCCTCAGCCGCTTGGGCACTTTGAGTCCCGATATCCAAGCCTCCCATCGTCCCAGCACCGGCACCGGCCATGGACGCGGCCCGAATCAGCGCCCCCCAGGGTCCGCGATGGAGCGTGCCAAGGGCACTTGTAGCCGCAAAAGTTTGCAACAACTGGCGTCGACTGGGGTGGTATGGCTTTTTTGTCCCATCGTTCATATGTTCCAATACTCCATCGAAGCTAACAGGACGAATAATACGGCCTTCCAGGACGCCACGGCGGAGTTCTCTGAAGCGAGCGTTTGAATAAACAGCTTTGTCATATTTTCAACTTCAGCGTCAGAGGGTGGACGGGATAAAAGCCGCCAATAGAGTTCGTTAAGCTGTGCATGGTAACGACGATCCCCTTGCTTGATCGAAAATTGGATTTCTGGAGGTAGTCTGATATCGTCAGGCAGGTAGGGTCGGTCAACGGCGATGGTCACCTCTGTGAAGGCTCGTGGAGGTTCCTTTTTGCCTTCGAGAATCACATCTGTTTCAACCACCTTTTGGGCTATTTCCCAGGCCAGTCGGTGGATGGTCAATTGGGACTGACCGCTGGGAATATGACTCCGTTGTTTGACAGTCCGAAAATCAACACCTCCTAATGCCAAAAGATGATCAGACATTATGGACTCTAAGAGGTACTCATCATCGAAATTTAGAGAAGATTTTATGTTTTCTACAAACTGTTCTGGGGTCATCAATCCAAAAGTTTTATTGATCCGGATGCCTTCAGCCTGGTAGGTCGTGCCTTGCTTTTTTGATAAAAGACCCTCTGCCACTTGGCAGCCTACAATGATCCCACCAATACATAAGACCCAGACTAGGTTTCTTGGACTCATGATCCCTCCCTTTAAGGTGATCCCCATGCACCGCACGGAATCTTATCGCCTTGATGGGCAACTTCTTGAGATGAGGGTTCGATAATCATGCTGACATTATCTATCAAATGCAGGTCGTTGGTTCCGAATCAAGTCAAAGTTCATAGCCTACAAAGACGCCAAAGCCGCTTTCGCGATTTGTATGGCTCTTTTTTCGGTACTTTCTTTGGTAATCGTAAACAAGCCAGTTATTCCAATACCCGATTTTAAAGTCACGATAAAACTGGTTGACAAAAAGCGATAGCGTAAGGGTATCTGAAGGTGCGACAAGCAGCGGCGGCTCGTACATAGAGTCCTGGGGTAGCTTCATCGTGGCGTAGTAGCCAAGTTCATCGTTAGAATTCTTGAGGATATAACGGGCCCGACCTTCGATATCGATATTGAAAAATTTTTTTAAGTTCAGGGTCATAAATGCAAAGCGAACCGAACCCTCGCCAGAAATCTTGCTCTCACGGGACTCCTGGGCATAGGCGAGTCCGGGACCGATATCCAAGTCAATGCCTAATTTTTTAAGATTGAATTCACTGTGAGGCCATGAAATCAATTCGACACTGGTCGGGTCTGAGAAAACCTCACTGTAAATATGCCGGTAAATGGTATCAAAGTGCAAACCCATCCAGTTGTATACTCTTAGACCAGTGGTGCCTTTAGCAACGATCGCTTGGATCAGCGGCACTTCTTCGAGTCTATAGGAAAGACCTCCGCGAGACACGTTGGCGAGGATCCTAAAAGATTTATAATAAAAACTGAGCTGCGTCTCAGCGTAGCCGCGAAAAAAGCCCAAGCTATTAGAGCTAGACCCTCGTCCCTCTTTTTCCACCAACAATGTTTTGATCCGCCCTTCTGCGGCTGCAAGAGACAGGCTTAAAGAAAGGAGCGAATGGTTTTTGCGTCTGAACCCAATATTTCGCAAGGACGCCAATAAACCCAACTCCTGGCCCGAAGAAGAAGCTAGCTCGGCGATAGTTCCCGTATTGGTCAACCGATAGGAAGCTAATGGCGCAAAATGATAATCAAAGGCCGGACGGTGGAAATGGGGCCACTTGGACCTTTCGGTAGCGGTAGGTATCTGCTCTTCTGGTGGACCCTGTGTTGTGGGCATAGGTGTACTCCCAGAGGGGACCTGTATGACATCAGCAAATGCTATGGAGCCGAGTAAAATTGAGGAAGGAAGTAGGATGGTCTTCATGAAAAGGTTGGAGATTCTTTGACAACACCACAGACGTGCCAGAACAACCATGAGGACGCTCCATCTAAAGGCTCAGGAAATCCATTTATCGTCTCGTGACCCGTGTCAGGAGTCAAGATGCGGATCCCTGCCTCGTGGCTGTCAGTGTATGCCTACTGCGCTCCTGGCACAAAATCCCTGCGGACTTTTGCGTCAAAGTGAAGATGACAACTATTGCAATTTCCTAAACCTAGTAAGGTAATACCCTGTGAATTCTGGTGTTCATTCAAACCCTGATTAAAATGACAGGGTAAACAGATACCAGGGTTGGGTGTCGAGTGGGTATACAAAAACTTTGGAGCCCCTTCTTTTTTAGTTTGATGGCATGAAACACAGTCTTTTCCCCGGTAGTGGCCCCCTCCAAGACTTGCTGCGTCATTGGGATCAAACCCTTGGGGCGGGCCTTGGTTGGGATAGCTGCGAAGCCCTGCGGTTTGTGGCCTTGGGTGACAGGATTCGCAGGTAGGGGGTTTCGGATCATGGAGAAAGTTGCCCCCTTTAAAGGATGGAAATTGGTGGCAAAGGCTACAGTCATTCTTCGGATAATGGGTCAGTGATGGTCGCTTCTTTTCGTGGCATCCGGCACACTCGGCTGGCTTATTTTGATGGATTTGCAAGATTGGATCTGGCTGTGGGCTTGGAGTGGGTGGTGGCACATTTTCACTGGGTGGGACGGGAGCTTCGTCGGACACTGGCACAGGTGCAGGGACTGGTGCCGTGCTTGGTTCCTCATGGGGACTAGGAGAGGATGGATCCTGTTTTTTTTCAGGATTCTCCGGGTTTGAGTGGGACTGGTCCGTATTCGTTGGATGATGTTTCTTTGCTGCTTGCCGCTGAGCTAAGGCTTCTAGAGTTTTCGGATCATCGACAGGATCAGACGGGGCGGGTTTTTCGGATGATTTGGCCGGCTTTTCTGTCGAGCAACCTCCTAAAAAAAGATTTAGGGAAAAGATCGCTGAAGTAAACCAAAAAATGCAAAAAACTACTTGTTTGATAAACACTTTTCCCATCCTTTTTTTGAAGTTAAAATCGCCCTCCAATTGAGGCAAGTCGTGTTCGTTTAAAATCTTTTGTTTGTTTAGTTTTTCTTAATTTTATATTATTATTGGTATGTTATTGGCTGTATTAAAAACTTGGGCAGATCTCCCAAAAAGGAACCGACTGCCATTAAAGCAAGCGCCGAGGATTTAGGTTTTTGGCCCTTTCCCAGCAGGTACCTTTGTTTGGTCCTGAAGTGCTTGTGATATAGACCGCTTCGGGCACCTCCTGCCAATGTCCTAAATCAGGGCGTAAAGTAGCGTCCACCACGTCATCAGATTGTGATATGATCGCGACACCCCCTTCGATGGAAACACGACAAAGTGAATTTAAAGAATCGTGACTAGCCGAAAGGGCACACCCACCCACCATCACCCCGGCGCCGGTAACCGCCGTTGTGATGCCATAGGCCACTCCCACCGGCAGACGGATCCAACTCTTGGCGTTGACCAGGGGATGGTAACGATGGTGATGGCGGACAGCGATTTTTTCGAACCAACTGGTCGTCGGCATGAGCAAGCCATACGGGTCGATACAGGACTTAGGAAATCTGCGGGTGGGACGGATGGTGAAGTAGCCGTCTTTGTTGTTTAGAAACTTCATGGACCAGTCTAGGTCAGGAAACCGACCGAGTGCATAGATCTGCCACTGGGGGTTTGGTTTCTTCCTATCAAGCTCGGCCACTCGGGATCTGGCAAAGCCGCGGATCTCAGGTGTCACCTTTGGCTGACGGCTTAACCACAGCCAAAAGGGACGGGAAGAAAATCCATCCCGAGGGTAGTTGTCCCACATATCCGCTTGCAGCAGGGCGTTGACGGGATCTTGTCCATGGTTGTAGAGCAAGGCGGATTCTTCGCTATAGAAGCGGTTGAGTTCGACAGCTTGGGCTTGTTGGTTTTTTTGCTGCAGGTAGGCCATGGCCAGGATCAGACTTAAATAGCCTCGTTCATAGCTCTCAAGCACATAGTCTGTGACGGTGCCCTCGGCCAAAAAAACTTCCATAGACTCTTTAATCACCGAATAGGTCTTATGCTTAAAATCCTCCCGCGCCCGTTGGCCCGCTTGAACGACCTCCCCATAGCAGGCGTTATAGAAGAGTAAACTGATACGATCTAGGGTTTGGATTTCATCATCCCAATTGATCCGCTTATGAATATAGTCACACCGTTCCTGGCCTTTCGGTGGCATCTCGTTGAGACTCTCCGTAGTGACGCAGGCCGAAGCCGTGAAGTGACCCAGGTGGATACTCACGAGGAGACCATTTCTATATAAAATTCTGCGTAGGCTTGGCAGCATAGGGAGCCTTCTTTTTGAGGGGCGGATAATATGGGTTAGTTTTTTAAATTAGTCCAATATCCCCTTGGTGTCGACCCCAAGATGTCTCACGATTAGGTGAAACCTTTGATTTCGCCTCACGCCCCTCTCTAAAGGTGTTATAGTAGGGGAATATAGTTTTTACTGGGACTCTACCCTATCCCGGGTAAGTATCTTTTTAGATAAGGGTTGTGAACCATGTCACCAACGCGATGGGCTGTTCGAGGGGCTATCTTTGTAAGCTGGTCTTTCCTGATTTTTCTGGGAGCCTCATTTCCCCTAATCACAGGGTTTTCGGCCCCACTGGAGATAAGTCCCGACCAAATCCTCCAGCGAGCCGATGAAATCCGCAGTCCATCGGGATCTTTTAAAATGAAGGTGGCCCTAGAATCCCCAGGGGAAGACCCCTACGAATATGAAATCCATATCGGTGGCAAGGACACTTCGATGATCAGGTCTTTGGTACCCAAACGAGAGGTGGGAAAAAATTTTTTGATGGTCCAATCTGATATGTGGGCCTATATCCCTAACTTACGACGGGCTGTGCGGGTCACCTTAAACCAGAAACTCACGGGCCAAGCCGTCAATGGAGATATCGGCCGCATGCGGTGGCACGGGGATTATCAGCCGACGATCGAGAGCCAAACTGCGGACCATTGGGTGCTTTTTTTAAAGGCTCTTCGCAAGGACCTCACCTATGATCAGATCCGCCTTTGGGTTGCTAAAAAGGACTTTAGGCCCATTAAGGGTGAATACCTCACCCAAACGGGAAAACCTCTCAAACGAATTTCTTTTAGAGAGTTCCGTCCCATGGCTGGCGAGCTACGTCCCGTAGACATGCTGATTGAAAACGCGCAAAAATCCGATGAAAAGTCGATTTTGCGGATCCTTGAAATGGAGGCTGCAACTTTTCCGGCCCAACATTTCACCCAGTCTAATCTACAGTAGGCGCTATGCATCATGCAGATTTTCGTCCGTCTTTCGTCACAAATTGCATCACAGGTTTCCGTACTTTCTTTCTGATGGTATTAACAGCCACCCCGATGGTTGGCCGCCCAGGGTTAGCTTTTGGTCAGGAGTCTCATTCCAAAAAGGAGGTCTTTCAAGTAAACCAAAAGACAACCATTTTAAAGGCAGAGACGAGCTTTAACACCGACAACGGGGAGTTTTTTAATAATCTTGTAGGTTTTGGTCAAGACTTTGACGGCAGTCTTTTTAAAGACCAAAACGAGTTTCCTTGGAAACTAAGCTACCGGCTTTGGGCAAACCAAAACTCCCAAAAGCGGTTTAGATCAATAGAAGAAAAAATTCTCGAAAAATTGATCGCGCATATTTCTACGAGCTGGAGTACCAGCCGTATCACTGTGGGCTACCAGGAGCTCACCTGGGGTGAAAATCTGGTGATGCCGATTCTTGATGTCGTCAATCCCCGGAGCATGATCCATCCCTATGGTTATTATGATCCGGCCGCGAAAATACCCCAGTTTTTATGGGTGGTCGAGTGGCCCTTTGACTCGTTTAAATTGGATTTGATCGCCAATCCTTTTCCCACTTCGATGCAACACCCTGACCAAGTCGTCGGCTTCAATGTGAAAGAACCAGAATCTCGCCCAAGGGGACTCAAATCTGCCGAGTATGGCACTCGCATCACAGTGGTCACCGACGCACTGGAAACAAAATTGTACGCCTATCGCCATGGATCGCGGATCCCAGCCTATACTTTTTTACCCTATTCGAGCGGAGACTCAGCTGCCCCTGATGTCCAGGCTGATGAGCGCCTGTCCAACACCCTTGGTTTAAGCAGCTCCTATGCCAGCTACCAACTCCTGTTTAGGGGAGATCTGGCAGTCCATCAAGACAATCCCGCCACAAATATTGGCACCGAAGTGGAGTCCAGCACGACACGGCAATGGATCTTGGGGTTGTCGACCATCACTATGGACCAACAATCCTTTGGATTTGAACTCCATGGCGAGACTTGGGACCAAGCCCCCCTCGTCTATAACACCAATGCTCTGGTGGACGCTGATCCAAAGAGCGCTGCATTTTATTGGGCTGCCCTACTGGCCAATCTCAATTTTTTTAAATCCCGGGTCCAACCCAATCTCGTATACTTCCATGGACTCAATTCCAGCGACAGTCTGATGCGCATCAACACCTCCTTGGCGGTGGATGACAACTCGACCGTGGTCGTAGAGCTCTTACGAACCAACACTAAGACTTCAAGTCCTAAAATGCTCCTGTCCCAGCGAGATACCCTCTCCCTGCGGTGGTCCCTTGTGTTTTAGGGTACGACGATATTTAGGTTTGATCACACCCCCAAATAAGTTAGCATGACTTATTCGGTGTAGACCTAAACTTTGGGAACATACCCATGCAGCTATTCTTTAAATCGAAGCTTTTACTCTTGTATGTTGGCAGCTCCCTGCTGGGGGTTCTTGGGATCACCACCCCAACCCTGTCAGCACCAAAGCCCTTAACACCTAAGACCAACCTTTGGGGAGCCGACGATTCCAAGGTGTCGTCAACCACAGAGAGCTTTACTTTTGAAAGCCAGGGATGGACCTTTCAATGGGACCAAGCTCTATCCCAGATGCGCGTCCTCGACACTAAGAGCCACAAAAAGCTGTGGGAGTCCCGCCCAGGAAGGGCCTTTGTGATGGCCCAAAATGCAGATGTGTCCATGTCCCAATGGCGGGGGTCCTTTACCTGGAAACAGCAACAAGGACTTGCCCTATGCCGCAATCAGACCATCGATTCTATGGAGTGGAAGGAACCTCAGCTTACCTTCGCCGGGGCTCTCACGGGACCCCACTGCAACGTTCGTTATCACGGAGCGTTTACTATCCTGTCCGATAAAAGAGTGGGACTAGACGTCACCGTAGGCGACCAAGGTTTGCCCGTTGGACACCAAACAAAAATCACGGAGGTGTTCCTAAACTTTTCCACCCAACCCCAAGAAAAAATCTTTGGATTTGGTTCCCAATTCACCTACCTGGACTTTAAGGGGCGGATCATACCGGTCCTCTCTACGGAACAAGGCCATCTTCGCGGGGTTCAGCCCTATACGTTTTTTCTCAATCGAATCTCTCCTGGTGCTGCCGGATATTGGCATACAACCTACTCATCCATGGCCTACTTTTTAACCAGCGACTACCGCAGCCTGTTTCTAGAAAATACCGAAATGTCCTTTTTTGACTTAACGGTTGCCGATTCTATAGAAATTCGTTTGCGAAGTCGGAATCTACGGGCACAGATCGTTAAAGCCCAAACCCCACTGGATGCGATCGAAGGCTACACCGAGTATGCGGGGCGCATGCCCACGCCTCCCCGGTGGCTCCACGAAGGAGCCATCGTCGGTAAGATGGGCGGCTCTGAAAAGGTAAGGAAGCTTTGGCAAAAGCTCCAGGACCTAGGAACCCCCATCGCTGCTTTTTGGCTCCAAGACTGGGTAGGACTCCGCATCACACCCTTTGGGACCCGCTTGTGGTGGAACTGGCAACTAGACCACAATCTCTATCCCGACTGGCCTCATTTGGTGACAGATCTTAAACAAAAAAACATTCAAGTCCTTGGCTATGTGAATCCTTTTTTGTCGGATATCACTGGCCGACGTGATTCTCCCCGCAACCTGTTTGCCGAAGCAAAAGCTCTAGGGTACCTCGTGACCAAACCCGACGGCACTCCCTACGAAATCGATAGTGGCGGGTTTACTGGCACTCTTGTGGACTTGACCCATCCCGCGGCTTTTCATTGGTATAAAAGCGTTATGAAATCTGAACTCATCGGGCGCGGCATGAAAGGCTGGATGGCAGACTTTGGAGAGGCCCTCCCCTTTGACGCGGTGACCCATAGTGGCCTTTCGGGAGCTGCCCTTCACAATGCCTACCCGGTACTTTGGGCTAAACTAAATCGCGAAGTGTTAGAAGAGTCGGGGCTTATCCAAGACGGAACAGTCTTTTTGAGGGCTGGTTTTACCCAAAGTCCCAGGTATGCGCCGATGTTTTGGCTCGGCGACCAGATGACCACCTGGGACCAGCATGACGGTATCAAATCAGCAGTGACGGGTCTCCTCTCCTCAGGCCTTTCGGGGATGAGTATCAACCACGGCGATATCGGTGGTCTGATTGCCTTTCGCCGAAAAATCGTCGGTATCCCCCTTATCGATATTTACCGAACCCGCGAACTTTTGCTCCGCTGGATCGAGCTTTCGGCCTTTACCCCCTTCTACCGTACCCACGAAGGCAATAGTCCCGAAGCCAGCATCCAGATCGACTCTGCCCCCGATCTCTTAGAAGCTTTTGCCAAATTTGCCAAGATTTATAAATCTATTGCTGATTACCGGGAAATCCTCTTTAAAGAAGCCTCGGCCCGAGGCTATCCCCTGGTCAGACATTTATGGCTCCATTATCCGGACGATTCGGAAGCTGCTGCTATCAAAGACCAGTGGCTCCTGGGCCCCGATATCCTTGTGGCACCGATCCTTGATCCCGTGACCCAACGTCGCAGGGTCTATCTCCCCTCGGGACCCTGGACCCACCTTTGGACTGGCCAAACTTTCGACACCCAGAAATTTGGTCCAAACCCAGCAACTGGACAGTGGATTGAGGTAGCAGCCCCCATGGGCCAGCCGCCCGTCTTTTACAAGCCAGGATCGATGGTTGGGGAGCGTCTCACCAGGACTCTCCAGACCCAACAACAATAAGTGACTAGTAGATACCTAACGGCGTCTAAATGTTAAACGCCGACTTGATGATTCAACGACCATCAACCGACTGAATTTACAGCTCTCATTCCTAAGGGGTTCCAGGTATAAACTTTGCAGGACTAAATAGACAATGATTGGGGGTCTCTTAATGCAGTCGCAAAGATCAGATACCTACGGAACCTTTAGAGCTAGAGTGCAATACCGGACCAAAAATCCTATGTCGCCCCAGCAGCTTATTGTTTGGAACAGAAATCTATTTTTCCGCTCCTGGGAAAGCTGTGCTGGGATTGCTGGGATCGGCTGTGCTCTCGATCAGGCTGGCAAACTTTTTCACAAATCCCTCGACCCTAGCATTATGACGATCACAGTCGATAAACTCGGACCAGCGGACCTCCCTAAAAGCCCCTTGTTTATCAACGTGTTTAGCTGGTCACGCAAACCAGAAGATGACGATGAGATGATCCGGCTTAAGCTGGGCGAACTCCTCAGCAAAGAACGCCGCCAGATCAAGGATCTGCAGTTTTTAAGAGTCGCTTAAAGAGATACCAGAACTCACAGGGTATTCTGGATCGCCAAAAGGCATGCTGACATCTTATTGCGGGTTTCCTTCCACTCATGCTCAGGCGTAGAATCGTAAACAATCCCCGCAGATGCCTGGGTCGATGCCACCTGGTCTGCATAGTGGATCGTCCGAATCAGAAGCGTGGTGCGCATCTCTCCATTAAAGCTGATCAGCCCCAAACAGCCCGCATAAAACTCTCGACTCAATGTTTCGAGCTGGTTGATCATCTCCATAGCCTTAATTTTTGGGGCCCCTGTGACCGTGCCGTTAGGAAAGCTGACGGCAAGGGCATCAAACCCATCAACAGCGGTCCCATCCTCGGCTCTTCCGAGCTGCCCCGACACCTGGCTGACCAAGTGAAAGACGTGGCTATATTCCTCGATTTTCATCAACTCTTCCACCAACACCGTCCCCGGTGCCGCGATACGCCCGATATCATTTCGGCTTAGGTCTACGAGCATGATGTGTTCGGCCCGTTCTTTTTCAGACTCATGGAGTTCTAATTTAGCAGCGAGATCTCGCTCGTCGTTCCAGAAGCGACGCCTTGTCCCCGCAATCGGCCGATGAGTGACTTTGGATCCTTCCACCTGGACCATCATCTCGGGCGAAGCGCCGATCAGATGATGCTGCAAAAACCGACAAAAAAACATATAGGGCGAAGGATTGAGCATCCGCAGATGCCTAAAAATATCAAAGGGCCGGGCATGGGTCTTTTGGGAAAGGCGGTTGCCAATCTGGATTTGAAAGATATCTCCTGCGCGGATCGCTTCCAGACAGCGACTCACTTTGTGGTAGAAATCCTCTTCGGTGATCGCCGAGTGAAACCTAGAGAAATCCACAGGGTCTTCTTTGATCACTAGACTGGGAGGCCCATGGAAGGCCTGCAATTTTCGAAGGAGATGAACAAGCTCATCTTTAGCTTTTTGGTAGGTACGCTCTAAGTCACCTTGTTTTTCTGGAGAGCCCAGGGTTTTTCTTTGGGTCTCAAAAATCCGGCTGACAAATAGCCGACGGGAAAGATGATCAAAAACTAAAAAAGATTGGGGCATAAAAAACCAGCTATCAGGGAGTCCCAAAGTTTTTGGGGGCATCGAGCCTATGGTGGGCTCCAGATTGTGGGCGATATCGTATCCAAAATAACCCACCACTCCAGCCCAGGCCGCCACGTCCGGTCCGCCGAGGCGCACGCCTTCAGGATAGATCGATTCAAGCTTTTTGCCGCCGATCTGGTGCCGAAGGGCCCTGATGGGATCAGAATCCTTCCGTTCCGAATGCTCCTTGAGGCCATCTCCTTTGAGGATCGTCACCCGTGAGGTCGGTGAATGGTACTTAAACACCCAGAGGGGGTCAAAGGCCATAAAGGAGTGCCGAGATTTTGGGCCGGAAGACGCCGATTCTAAAAGAGCAAAATACGGCTGATCCACAAAGCGATCCGCAAGGGATACTGCCGTTTCGTGATCAAAACATAGGGGCACCGTCAGCGCTAATAAGTCGGCGTTGGCAGCTCTGGCCTTAACGGTTTCAAATGCGGGAAAAATGGCAAAAGGATCGGCGGATGAACCGTTTGTATGCATGGCAGATATCATGGGCGAGGTTGTTTTTGTGGACATCGGTCCTATCCCCTTTGTTTAGGTGATCTGGACGCGCCCTACCCTATTGCCGCAGCTAATCCTTCGCGAGCGTCGCCCCCATGGGAGCGCCTATGGTAGCTTGGTTAGCGCTCACACGCAATGGTCGGTGCGCAGATTTGCGCGTATTTGCAGGCCACAAGTTCCTAACCACCCTCAAAAGCATCCACGGCGCGTTTGGGCCCATACCGCTCGATGGACTGCGGGATCCCTGAGAAACTTAGCTTCCTCACGGGGATTAAGCCCAGCTTCCCGCAGATAAGACACATAGGCATTTGCCGCGTCTTCAAGACTTATTCCGGGCTGGAGGCCGCTCATATGATAGCTGGACTTGATGGCACGGTTTCCTTTGAAGTCAAGAACTGAGCCTCGCTTTACCTGGGACCGCCTCAGGAAGGCAAGCCTATTGGCGACGATACGGTAGTTGGAAAGCATCTCGTCAGCGCTCCGCGGGGTAAAGAAACTTCTGATTTCTAGACGGGATCCGCTAATCTTATTCCAAGATTTACCGATGTTTTCTGCATTGATCATACTATAACGGTGCTCGCGACCTGGCGTCTTATAGCGATCCTTAAAGGAAGAAGCGCTGACCTGGGTCAAAGCCAAGGCCAGTCCAAGGGTCGTTAGGTAGCTGCCCTTTTTGTACTCTTGGACGATGCGCCCCAGTCGGGCACGTTCCAGGACGTCACCGAAGGCCAAGGGTGTCGCATTGCGTGTGTCACCGCCGAGAACTCCCATACCAAGCTCTGGATGATTTTGGAGGTCAACATAAAAGTTGAGAACAAGACCCATGGACTCGGCAACATCTGGGTCCGAGCTGACTTGATTTAAAGCCTTACCTAGTCCGGGCCATGACACGTTGAGGTGTCCACTCCACCGATTGCTTTCGACCGACGGGTCCAGGAGGGTATCGCCCATAGCCTTGGCTGCACCAAACAAAAAAGTATCTAAAATAGGAGCCCAAGCCTCCGTCTCCCCATAGGTCAAGGGCTGGGTTGCTACCTCTAAGACCCCCGGGTCGGTTCCTATCAGGATCGAAAGGCGATGCTCACCATGCCGCAATTGCAGGGTACTCCCTGAAAGTTCACACTGGTTTAGTCCGGAGGCTTTGCCACAACGGCCACATGCCTCCAGGAGTTTTTCCTGGTACAGCAAAAGAGCCTGGTCTTTAGCTGTGATGTCGCGCACGGGGATCTCGACCTCTGTCCCGAAGGCAAGGGAAGACATAAACTCACCGTCAGGAGACGAGAGTTTTTTTGTGAGTCTGTCAGCCCGAAACGTCCCACAGGTCTTACTGTCCACCCCAGACGGTATACTATTTATTTCGACCTGCTTGATGCAAGACATTAAGGTAAGAGGCAGAAGCCAAAGAGTGATCAAACCGTGAATCGACACAAAACCCCCTTGTTACATAGCTTTAAAAAAATACTTGAGCGGAATCGTGGTCAGCGGAGACATCCACACTTTCATCTGTTCCAGGAGATCCTTGGGCAACTCATACCGACGTGAGTACTTGATGGCATAATCTACAATCTGCGTCTCCACCTCGGCCACAAGCCGTGGATCTTGGGATTCGATATTTATTTCGAAGTTGTGAAAGAGCGACAGGGAGTCCATATTAGTGCTCCCAAAACTTACGTAATTTCGATCAATCACAATGCCCTTGGTATGGAGCCATCCGGTATTTTCGGGGCCGTCAAACATAAAAATATCGACGTTTTTGTGCTTTTTGATCTTCTCAAAAAACGAGAAGGCATCGTAGCGGTGCACCGACCATTCGCTGACCCGCGGGTAGATAACCTGCAAATGAACACCCTCTCGCGCTTTGCTTTCAAGCAGCTTTAAAAACCTTGGCTCGCTTAAAAATTCATTTAACACGACCACTTTGCTGCGAGCTTTAGCGATTTTGTCGTAGTAAGTTTCGGTGGCCCGGTGTTGGACCCAGGGCACATTGGGCAAGAGATGGGCAGCGGTACCGGCTCTCTTCTCACGAGGTCCATCAGCGGGAGGAAAATAACGGGTCATAAAGCTCTTAAAGTCTCGCTCGGGCGCCGGCAAGACTCCTCCAAAGTAGAAATAGCTGGCAAAAAAATGCCCCTGAAGTTGGTTCACCATGTCACCGGTGATTCTAAAGGCCATATCGAAATGGATCCGCCGCATATGGGATTCGATGGTATAACCCGTGTTGTAGGCTAACTTGCCGTCGATCACATAGATCTTCCGGTGATCAAAGTGCAAACCCTGGCTGACTGGTGTTGATGTGGAAAGGACTTCGATCCCTTGAGCCCGCATCTCGTCTAAAAAAGGTCGACCGGTATATTTAAAGTAACAGTGCTCGCGGGCCCCTAGGGCATCTACTAGCAACCGCACCTTGACCCCCTGCTTGACTCGGTCGGCTAAAACACCAAAAACTTCACGTCCCCACTCGTCCCCGGATAAGCCAAACATAATAATATTTATGGTACTTTTTGCGGACTTCAGGTCCTGCATCAACTGGGGCCAGACCTGTTCCTTATCGCTTAGGGTTTTAATGGTGTTGTTGTTGGACCATGCAAAATTAATTCCAAGGTCTTCCTTGTCTACTTTTTTGCCCAAGGTAACCCACCCCTCAAGGGAGCGCAAAAAATGGGTGAGGCGAAACTTGCCGAAATCAGGATCGTCTAAATCTTCGTCACTCCAGTGGGAAGGCCTGTCAACAAACTGACGCTCTGCTTGGCTCGCCAGGTGAATTTTCCCCAGTTTAGCTAATTTCTCCCGATCTTTTTGGGCATTCTCCCTGCCGTGAAGTTTGTTCATTTTAAGGAGGTTAAACTGATTTCTGAGTTCTGTTTCGATCGAGGGTTCCTTTGCCGAAACATTGGTCGAAACTGACGACGAAACCGACTGACATCCTAGGATCAGGGTTAAAAAAAGTGACAGCGGTTTCCAGGTCTTATGAACTTTGTAAGGCTTCATGTAGTTTTTTCCATTGTAGATTAGGTTCAAGGCACCAATATCCTGAGCAGCGAAACCAGGTCTGCAAATTTCAAGCCAAAGAGAAACGATGCGTTGGCAAATTGTGGTATGTTAAAAGAATTGGTAGGCTCCCAGATTTTTATGTAGCGAGGCCCCCCCTTGGCGACAACACCACCCCTAAACCCATCATCCCCTTTAACGCTTCACCAACTCAGTCAGAAAGCACCGCCTCCCAGTCCCTGCTTAATCGTCAACCTTTGGGTGATTAGCGAGCCGACTAAATCAAAACAATCTTCCCGCCTACAACCCCAGGCCCCACTCCTAGAAGGCTTGGTACTTGAAAATCAAATCATCAAAGACCGCGGACCCAGTGACTCCTTGCAAAAGCGGTATCCCAATCTCCCTTGTTACGATGGGCGCGGATATATGGTTTACCCCGGCCTGGTCAACGGACACACCCACGCTGCCATGGGATTTTTTCGCGGTCTAGGCCACGGCGTCGATCAGATGATTCAAAAACTTTTTTTTCCCGTCGAACAAAACCTCACCGCTTCCATCATCGAAGCCCTTTCCTTAGGCTATATCTTAAGCGGGCTCGTCGCGGGGGTGACTTACTTTGCGGACCACTACTACTTTGTAGCAGGGGTAGGCAAGGCCCTCGATCGCCTCGGTCTAAGGGGCGCTCTTGGTGAAACCATCGCCGACCTAGGGGGTGCCCATCCCTCCCTAGAGTCGCTCACCAGAGCCCAAAAACACGTCACATCATGGCCCCACTCGTCGCGCCTCACTCCCGTTGCTGCGCCCCACGCCACAGACACAGTGTCCCTAGGCCTGCTTCAAAAAACCGCACAATGGGCCCGGGGGGAAGGGTTACCCATCCATATGCATCTCTCCCAAACCGCCCTCGAGTTTCAAACCGTGCAAAACCGATCCCAAAAAACACCCGTGGCCTTAGCGCTGGAAGCAGGACTCCTCACTCCCCAAACCCTTGGCGTCCACCTCCTCCACGCCACCCCAGAGGACTACAGAATCCTCAGCCAATCGGGGGCCTCGATCGGTGTCTGCCCTGCATCCCAAATCCTCTACGAAACATTGACCGACCTCAAAGCTCTCACTGCGCACCAAATCCCCCTCGTGGTAGGCACTGACTGTGCAGCGAGTAACGACCAAGGGGAGGTCCTCGAAGAACTTCGCACCCTAGGTCTTTTGGCAAAAGATCGACAGTGCGCACCTGAGTCCTACTGCCCATCATCCCTATGGGCTATGGCGACCCACCAACCTTACCGTGTGTTTCAACCAAAACTCAAAATTGGCGCTGTTGAACCCGGTTATCTCGCCGATCTTGTGTTTGCTCTCATCGACCCGAGTTTCCTGCCTGCTCCGTTTCCATTGACCAACCTGATCTACTCCCACAGGTCCTACGCCGTGCGCCATGTGATGGTCGATGGCCAATGGGTTCTCTGGAACCGTGAGCCCGTCAAGATATCTGCTGCGGACCTTGCCGCTACTTACCTAGAAGGAGTCCAGCTTATCAAAGAGCGGTCTGGAATTTTTTTGTAAATGGTATTACAACTAATGGGCATCCAATGTGTGAACGATAACCTTTGCCTCCGCCCTGGAGAAAACTATGACTTTATCTCTTTTCAAACCTTTGTCCCATCCACGGAGCCTTTTAAGCGCCGTGGCCCTAACCACTCTCAGCTCTATGGGTCACCAAGCGATGGCCGTAGAATTTGGCCTCATCCGCCCTCTCCAAAGTGGCCCCATCGGGGACAGTCCCCAATTTATCGACCTCGAACGTTTCGAAGGCGAGGCAGCGGTGACATCCTCTAGGATTTGGGGGGACACCACAGTCAACAGCGACACCGATCGCAAGGTCGAAGCCACAGGTTATAAGATGCGCGTGGCCACCGGCGGCGGCTGGGCTCCCAGTAAAGACTTTACTCTGACGGGGTTTATCGATTTTACCCTAGCTAGCGACTATGACGAAACCCAAGACCGTAGTACCAAAAAATCGACCCTCGATGGCGGGCTCTATCGCCACGAGATCGCCTTTTTTGGTACGTTTAACAAACAGCCGCTTATCATCGGTGGTGGTTTAGGTCTCCTGATCATCGGAGGAGAAGATCGGGAATTCGTATTTGACAACGCCGGTGCCAAGACCCAATACTACCAAACCACCACTGCGGCGACGATGCCCGTGTTAAGGCTGTTTGGTGGGATCACGACCAAACAATTCGACGGAACCCTCGGTCTACGTCTCTTCACTAAGGGTGACAGCACGGTCGTCGCCAGAGATAAACAAGACGGCACGAAAATCGCAGAATATGACGTGATCCGCCGCAATCCAGGAGAGATCCATGCGGATGGCCGGCTTAAATTTGGCCAGGCAAGCCTTGCAGGTTCGCTCTCCTATCTCCTCACCAACCAAGCCTCCGAACAAGTCGACGAATGGAGCACCCGCTTTGCCACGACCGGCAAAATCCGTGAAACCGGTGGCTTTGCCCGCCACTCGGATCAGTTTCGTGCTGGGATTGGCGGTCGTTTTGACCCTAATAAGATGCTAGGCCTTATGGGTGGTCTTACTTACCTTTCCAGCTATTATGCTAAAGAATCCTACGCCCTTGTGGAACACGAAAACCTCGGTGGTTTCCGCATGGACATCGGTGGCAAGGTCACTATAAACAAGTTTAGTGGCTCTTTTCAAACCGGGTACCAGATCGAATCATCCACATCAGCCACGATGGGTGACGATTCCCGGGGCGAAACCAACTTGGCCCAGTCCCAGCGGTTCCCTGTGGCTAAGGGCGAAAAGTTCACCACCTCCTTGGGCCGATGGGATATCGGAGTCAGTGGTGGGATCGCTTTATAGATGGAGCCTAAGATCTTTGACATCTCTCCGACTCTTTCCTCTCACACGGCCGTCTGGCCAGGTGATGTACCCCTCCGCAGGCAGGTCGCTATGGACTGCCAGGGGGGAGATCACCTGACGCTGTCGAGCATCACCATGACTCTGCATATTGGAGCTCATGGTGATGCGCCGAGCCACTTTAGGGCCGAGGGATTGACGATGGACCAGGTGTCACTTGAGCCCTATATCGGCCCCTGCCAGGTGGTGTCCTGTATTAAGGAACGGGGGGAGACCGTGGGCCACCGTGATTTACAGGGCCGATTGTCCCCAGGGTGCCGCAGGGTTTTAGTAAAGACCTTAAGTTTCCCAGATCCAACCCACTTTAATCAGGACTTTGTATCCTTTGACCCAAGTGCCATCGTCTATCTGGGGTCTATGGGAGTGATCCTTGTGGGGATTGACACCCCATCGGTGGATCCCTTTAATTCCAAAGATCTGCCGTCCCATCATGAGCTCTTTAAACAAGGAATTGTCAACCTTGAGGGCCTGGATCTAAAGGAAGTCTCTGATGGGCACTACGAACTGATTGCCCTGCCTCTTAAGCTTGCAGGTTGTGATGCTAGTCCGGTGCGAGCTATTTTACGGCAGCAGATTTTACGGCAGCAGTAAGCATGATCTCGCAGACTATCTTGGATCGATGCCTATATCTGACCCATTAGTACTTCGATTTTTAAAAAAATCTGCAACTGATCCTTTGAGCGGGAGAAAAACGCAGGTATTTAACTAACTATTATTTATATAAAATTCAGATTTTCTTGAGATCTCAACACAAAATTCCGAAACGTTCTATAACAGCGGTTTTGAGACAGACAAGATCTTAGCTCTAGGGAGGAATGCCGTGTTGTATTCAAAGACTTTAAATGTGCGAGCCCGATGGATTGCTGCAAGTAAGAGACCCACTAAGATAGCTATCCTGTGCCTATGGCTGCTAACTATGACCAACCCGGTGGATGCTGCTGTGAAACGACCTTTCCCGGCAAAAAACCAGCTACCCCTAACCCCTATGAGCTTTTGCTCAGGCGAACCCAAACTCGCCGCCAAACTTAAGCAAGATATCAAACCTGAGTTAAAACTACTTTGCGATGGCACCCAGGCGACCGCACTGTTTAGTGAGATGCTCACAACGGCCTACAATGGTACCAATGGAATCAACTATAAACCAATCAAAGTCGGCCAATCAACCCTTGCTGGCTGGGTTGATGTCAACGTTGCTTATTCAATGCGACTCAAAAAATCGGCTGTGAATGCACTTCGCGCCGAAGAAGCGATCAACAGTCCACAAAATCCTTATCCAGGTCCAGAGCTGAAAATCAAATTTGTCACAGAGACTCCCACAACCATGGAAAATGATGCAGATACAGCCTTTAAGTTGACCCAGCTGACTGTCCGAGACAGTGGTAATCGAAGGTTTAACGACACCTCGGTACACACCCTTAAACTATATCGTCTGGTACCCAATAACTTTGACTTCTTGCTTGCTGCGCGCACACTCGACAAAGAAACAGCTCTGTTTAAAAGAGCCGTTATTCTAAGGGCGGCGATGACCGACCCAGTGGACCCCCAATATTCTATTATTACGACGATCATGAACTTTACCATTTCCGACCAAGCTGACCAAGCTGACCGTGTGGAAGATATCTTTGTGGCTTATATCAGGGGCGACATCGTTAATGTTTTTAAATTCCATCAAAAATAAACCCAACATTGAAAAACGGAGTACAGATATGCGGAATTCTTTTGCAATAGTTCTCTTGGCAGCCATGACCACCATGGGATGTAGCAGTAGCAGTGGTGGACTCCCAATCATTGGGGGTACCGTCTCAAAAAAAGGTAACGGCAAAGAGGAGGTGGATCTTCGGACAAAGTCGAATGCCGAAAAGCCGTTGACCGAAGGTGAAGTTAGCACGGGTATCGGTGAAGATCCCGACGAGACTCAAGAAGATCGTGACGCGGCCTTACGCCTTATCGATACCACCGGCTGGCACCCAGCACTGGCTGGCCGCACCGCGTCAGGAGCCCCTTTTGGCTACTTGGTTTGCGGTCGAAGTCAGTCAGTTCTTAAGAATACCGACTACGATGATTTTTCCGATATCTTTGGTGTTATCTGCGATAAAGATGTGCCCAATAAAACTTTTGATGCCATCCTTAAACAGGCTTACACCGGATCAAGTGAGCCGCAAATCACCACCAACCGGCTCAAAATCGGCGATCTTTTTGTCACGGACTATATCTACTCCTTTGCGGTCAAGTTACCGGTCAATTCGCCCGGTGACCTTGCAGGTTTTCCCATCTACGAAGAGGTCAGCAAAGGACTGAAAACCATAGACTCGCAGTTGATGATCACCAAAGGCAAAGACACGACCTTTCCTGGCAAAGGCGTGGTGAGATCCCTAGAACAACACTATTCCATGCCATTGGCCAAGGGAGCGGGCCTCTATGACACAAGGACGACCCTTACCAATACCTACCTCCTCATGGAAGGATCCCAAGACGTCAACCTTTCGGCAGAACACCTGCTCAATCCCGATGCCACCGAGTACTACAATGCCACGCGGCAGATTGTCCTAGGAATCAAGGGGGAAGCACCAGGGTTCTCCTACCAGGTCTATATAACGCAATTAGTGGTGATCAATCGCTTTGACCCGGAGCGATTGGTTAAGGCCTCGGCAGATCTTGCCGCACTGATACCCAAAGCTGTCCTGAGAGTCGTAAAGTAATCTAAAAACATTCACGAGGATTTCAAACGGAGATACATGAAAATGCATGCTAAAAAATGGATGTTCATAAACTTTAGTTCCATGATTATGTTGAGCAGCAGCCTGCACCTATCGAGCTGCAATGGTGGCTCCTACACCGGAAAAACCAGCAAAAAATCGGACAAAGTTGTGCAGGAGGCATCAAGTCCCGAAGCCAAAGCCTCGATCGAAACACAGAAGTCCGTCCAAGAGGATCAAATCGACAAGATCGCCCGCAACGTACCCAAAGATCCTGGTGCCTTTTTTATGGATTACCCCCCCCGATACTGCGAACACGTCTGGAAACTAAAGCTGCGGGCAGATGTCTCAGAAAGTCTAAAATATTTTTGCAACGGTGCCACTCCTACAGAGGCTATGATTAAACTAAGAGAACAGGTGATCCGAGAACCTGGAAAACTCAACATTCAAAAAATCCTAACCAAAAGCAACCTAGAGGAAAACGAATATCACACCGTCTGGGGCTACTATATCCCTGAGTTTAGGCCTTTTAGAATCAAAGAAAAGCCTTTCTACACCTATATTGCCCAACCCCTGGTGGAGGGGGATATCGACCTTAAAACCACCTGGGAACGTCAAAGCGATGAGGGACTGGATTTTGGTATGCACCTTTGGTCCGTTAAGATGAAGTATGAACTCAAGCTCACAGCGGCCAAAGGGTTAGTTCTCGATAGCCGCAGGGCCACCCAATATAATCTCTACCAAGTGGAGTCTGGCAACGAAGAGATGGGTTTTGGGGTGGAGACCCTCACCGATGGGTTTAATGGGGATTATTCGAAATCGGTGATGATCAACTTAGCCTTTAACGATGGCCAAGGCTTTAACGACGACCATGGCGGAATCGTCGTCCTCAACCTCCTGCATTTAAAAATGGCTAATAAAGGCTTTCCTGAAACGACCGGAAAATCTCTAGATCGAATTGGAACCTTTTTGCCAAGCAGCATGTATGAAGGTTTAGCAGGAAAAAAATCCCAAAACCTAAAATAGTCTACCTCTAAAAGGGAGTTCTGAATATGAGACCAGTAGAAATTGACTTAAATGCGACACCTCTAAAAACGGTTAGATGGCTTTGTCTCTCGATCCCTCTCCTCTTCAGTTGCGGGGAAAAATCAACAAAAGACAAGCAAGAGGCTAAAGCAGCTGCGCCCCAAACTGCACCCGGAACCCCTTCGGACCTTAAGGAACCCATATCCAATAAACCAGCCGTCGAGCCAGAGGTTGACCCGAATACCATCAAGGCTATCGTCAAGGGCTTAAAATTAACCTTTGATACCCAGCCCATCAAACGGGTTGCTGACCTCCCGGACCTAAGCGCGAAGCCAGCGACCATTCGTCGAGAACTCATGGACGCTTTTTGTATCCATGCTTATAAGCTCCCCCTTCAAAGTGACTTTAACACTGAGCTAGGAGTTCTCTGCGGGTCCGATAAAAAACCAACAGCTCTGTTTACCACCATCGATCGATACGCCAAAGTCTCCCCAGACAACTCGATTGCCCTCGAAATCGCTAACTCTGTGGATGGAGACTACAGCCGATCCACGGTGATTTCAGTCGCCACAACCGATCTGCCTACTAAGTTTGTTAAGGAAGCCCATGTCAATGACTACCTAACTGCTCCCTTTAATTTCAGTTATTTCAGCCAAGAAAGCAATGTGAGCAAAGACCTCAATCACCAAATCGGCGGTGACCTTGGGTTCTCCCGTTACGAACTTTATTATTCCACAAAAAACAAAACCGACGACGGTAAAACTTTTCGCAATGAAAGAACTAGCATCTACAATGGCTACCAGGTCCAAGGGGGCAGCCCTGATATCGGACTCATCACAGAGCATCTGACCAGCACCACCAAAGACTACCGTTCTTTTAAGACGATATCCGTATCCATCAGCACCCAATCCGGCGGCTCGATGATCATCACGATCGCCAATCTCGAAGTGCTCCATAACGGCTATCCTAAGGACGCTCGCCGCCTTGCGGTCGACACGGCGAGCGCCCAATCACAACATGTTCGAGAAGGAGTGATCAGAGAAAAGGCCACTCGGGTCCCTGGCCAATAAACTCACTGTTTTTGTTCCTGTCTGAATTCCTTTGGAGACTGGTATTTATCGAGAGACCAGATACCCTTCTTGGCTCTTTTGGCTTTTTCTTCCGCAGCCAGATAGACTGCTTTATTAAGCCGCTTGGTTTTACCGCGATACACCTCGGCTAAACCCTCTTCGATCATTTGGAGGTTGATCTCCTGACCTTGATCGATCAGCAAGACAACCGGACGGTTAAAGGGGTCCAAATCAACCTGGCGGACTTGGATTTTCTTGCCTACGACTTTAGCATTGAGAGCGGCTTTGGCTTGGTCGCCAAAGGGCTGCCCCTGTTTGGAACCCCGTGCTTTGCTGGTCTCAGGTGCATCGATAGCGGCAAGGCGCACATTGAGCCAAAGACCTCCAGCTACCTTAACGCGACAGGTGTCCCCATCGTTACAATGATATACGGCGGCCACGAGAGGTTGGACGGATTCACTGTCCTGAGGCTCAACGGGGGTTTCTGAGGGTTTTGATTGGGAAGTTGGGGCTGCTGCTGAAACGCTCTTTGATGGAGCTGAGTTAACCGGGAGACTACTCTGACCAAGAAGGACAGAAACAGATCCTAAAGGTTCGAAAAAAAGTGCTAAAAAAACAGCTAACGCCAGGAATGATCTCTGGAATCTCAATTTTTGATTTATATTCTGCCCCATAATGTCTCTCTCCTTTGCAACGATAATCACCCAGGGACCATTCCACCATCGACAATCGGCCCTACCTATTCATAACTTCGACCCATCAAGAACACCACCGTAAACTTTCTCCCCCATTTAAGTCCCTCCACCAAGCTGATTGACTAGACATTGACAATGCTTTAGTCGATGCAAACCCCTTTGCTATCAGAGAACCGATGGCCCTCACCTCTGGTGGAGACAGCTTAGCCCAAGAATAGGTATTCATTTCGGTTAGTAAAATCTATCCCATTCCATAAATCACTGCCAAACCAATCCTGGCCAGCAGATTGCAAAGGAATCCGCAGTGGCTCGGTGGCTGGAGGCAGCAGCCTCATTCTACACCGCATGTTGTTTAAATTTGATTTGATTACACTTACAAAATCGATGTGGAAAAACCTTTGATTTTCATACAATAATAATGGAAAGCAACCGATCCATGACAATTTTCGTTTCACTTCGACGTTACAAAACTTCATTAGGATTACTATTTGCCCTAGTTTTGTGCCTTAGTCTCACAAGCTGTCGCAACTATTTTTTTCCCAAGATTTACAACGACTCCGAGTTCACCGCAAATCAACCGCCCTTCACAGCCGGCATCAAACCTCGACAAAATCGGGTTCCTTCCCATTACCGCTTGATCGATGTGGTTGCTACGCAGCGCCGGATTGTCCGCAACATCCCTAAAGTCATTTCACGGGATCCAAGAGGTACACCGCCCAATATCGCGATGGTGGAGGCATTGGAAGATGCGCTCCTTGGCGAGATGAAAGGTGCTGATCCAGAGCCGCGACCATTTTGGGAAAAGGTTTCTAAGCTGGCGATTCCGCAATTGGGGATACCCTCCCAGACAACTCCCAGCAAAATCCTCGATAATATCGAAAAAAAAACTCTTGCTGACAAATCCCTACATCAACCACAAAATCTTGATCTTCGCCAAAAGATTATCGAAGACCTCGATCATTTGGATGCTAATGTTAACCTGAATATTTTGGAGCACCCTGAGGAAGCCACCTTTATCATCGCCGACAAGGCTATCAGTCACCCTCAAAAAATTGGTCGTGTAAACGATTTCGGTATCGAAATATCGCCTAAAGATCTGCTCAGATCGATTGCCGGTACCTGTCAGCAGGACCTCTGTCAGGTAAAGGTCGTCAAACCGATGGCGATCAGTAGAACAGTGCCAATAAACATAAATTTTTTTATTGACATCGTCTTTACTCAGGCGATCAATCCAAAAACCAGACTGATGACTTTTGATATCGCCATTGATGGGCACTATAAACCTGTCAATTTTGGCGAAATTGTGGCCGTAGACCTATCGGCGGGTTTAGACCTGCACTACGCTCCCGATACACAAGCATTAAGCATCGATAACCTCAGATGCAATGCAAGATTAGATTGCAATATTCCCTTCCTAAGATTTACTACTAAAATAAGCGATCAAGGCATCAGCTTTGATACCGGCCTTGGACTCGAAGGTATTGGGGGACAACTGGTCAAAATTTTGCCAAATGGTGGGCAAGTTGCGAAGAAGTTATCCTTTGATCAAGTTTTTGCCGGCCTCAAAAAAGCTATCAGTAATCTCCCTGCTCCTGACGAACCTGTGGATCTACTTTGGGAAGATATTCTTTCGGAAAAAAATGCTGAAACTTTAAGAGTTGGGACCCCTCAAAAACCGACGATAGAGGTGTATTGAGGTTTAAATTGATCAAAAAGCGCTAGGCGTTTACAGTCAAAATCTGCCGCGCCACCTCCGCGGCCTGTACCCGTAGTTCCGGCACCGCGGTGCTCTCGCCGAGGTCACCAGAGCGTAGCGCACCCACGACATGAAGCCAGGGGACCTCACTTCCCCCGCGACTTAGGACAAGACCCTGACTGCTGGTCCGTATTCCCAGCCCGGTGGGGTGGGGATCAATATACCCGTTCAACTTTAGGTTAACCATCAACGGATCTGTTGTCTTGGCGATGGCCGTGGTCCCACCCGTGCAATTGATCACATAGTCGGCACAAACCTGCACCATGGGCTTTTCACCACGGGGTTTGTAGGTTAGTGACATGATTCCTTGGCCATCACGGCTCCATTCCCGGATCCTTCCTGCTATGATTTTAAGTCGGGATTCTTCTAAGCTTCTGGTCAAGCTCCTGCAGACGGCAGGAGCCATACGGTGACGATGGGTATCCCAATAGGACTTGCCATGGCGTAGAAAACTTTGCCGTTCCCTGATGGTCATATGCCCCCAGAGGATCTGGTTTAAGGGGCGTAAACCATCTATGATTTGCTGCCAAGTTTGACCATCTCCGGCTGCCCGATGGATTTCTCGGCGCAGGAGACAACTGATCTTTTGGGGCGACGTTAGCAAAGGCTCTTTAGCAAGCGGTATAGCCGGCTTGGGTTCCGCAAGGTGCGCCTGGGGCAACAATCCATGCCGCGAGATGGCCGTGATGGGACAAGAGCGAGGTTTTTGCGATAAGGTTAGAAAGGTATCTACCATCGACAGTCCCGTCCCTAAGAGCAAGATCCGGTCATGGGGACCGATCTTAGCAAAGATCTGTGCCTGCTCTGGACCCCATAGATTGTGGAGATAACGTCCTGTGCCTTCCTCTACCCATTCCATTGGCACGAGGTAAACAGGTGCCACATGACTGATGGCTAACACCACCTGACGGCAGCTCAGGAATCCCCCTTTTGAAAGTTTTAATTTCGGTCCGCTGGGTCCGACCTCTAAACCAAGGCACTCGTCGACGATGGGAATCACCGTCGTCTCCGGATGGTCTTTTTCGGCCTGAGTTAAAGTCTCCTGAAGATAGTGGCGGTAGTAGCATCGGGGGACATAGGCGTTAGTAAAGATGCTATCTAAATAGGGATACCTAAACTGGTTTCGCAAACACCACTGGAGAAAATCCTGGGGGTTATCAGCCGTGGCACCCATCCGATCAGCAGCAACATTGAGGAGATGGGAATGGTCGTCTGTTGAAAAAGCCACTCCACCCCCAAGCTGTCCACGCTTTTCTATCAGCGCAATGCGCAATGGGATGGGCGAGGTCTTGAGGAGGTTGACGACTGTCATCACTCCACAAAATCCTCCTCCAATGATCGCCACGTCAAAGGGTGCTTTCGGAGAATAGTTTGGTAAACTCATTAAGAATCATTCTTTCGATATTTGTTTTGATCATCATGACGATTTAGACAAAGCTCCGATACGGGCCATCTCGTTGTGACAAAGCATATAACCTTCATCGATTCCCATACCAGGTTTGACCAGTAAAACCTCCGGACGAACCACCATCCCCACATGCACCGTGGCGCGGGTTGAGATCTCTGTCTCCACACAGCTTCCCCCCAGCAAGACTTGCACTCCGTGGGACCTGCACTCTATAGCTGAATCGACAATCGAGGCTAATGATCCTATGTTTGGGGTCTTCAAATGGATCATATGAACACATTGGGCAGCGGCCATACGGCTGATATCGGCTTTGGAATTCGCCCATTCATCTGCAACGAGGACCACCTGGGAACGGTGGGTTTTGAGATAGTCTTTAAGCCGCAGGTAGGTTTCGATTTGCTGGTCCAAGCTCTCGGCGAGGAGGGGGCTTTCCATCCTCAGGGGATAAGGAGCGATCACGGTTTCGAGTTCCATGATAAAGTCGCCCACTGCAGGAATATCCCCCTGACCCACAATCCCCAAACCACCATGGACATCTAGGTGAATCACTGGACGATAATCCTCAGCAGAAAATTGGATCATCCTCTCCTTGAGCCAACGGCCATAAGCGAGAAGCACTTCGCCCCGAGACCCCACCTGAGACTCAGGGTGATCCACCTGGCCATGGGGGAGCGCTGCTAACTTTCGGTAAAGCATTTTATCGGCATTTTCGTAGGGGCTGTTGCCCGAGGAGCCTTGGAGGGGGAGCGGCTTTAAATCGAAGGTGTTAAGATCCCATTCGGCACCGATCACCCTAAACATATCGCCACGAGGTGCAAGGGTGGCTAAGACTGCTTGGGAGAGCCCATAGGTGATTCCCGGATGGAGGTCCAAGTGACGGGAAGCCGTATAATCGTCGAGATCGTGGCAAAACTCCCTTAAGGACCGTAGCTCATACTGTAGCAACCATGGTGTCAGAACACTTGCTAAGATCTGCTCGACTGCTGCGCTACGAAGGGGGGTTTTGCGACCGGATTTTCCCCCGTATGAAACCCCAACACAGTCGCCCCAGCCCACGGTGTCTCCAGTATTAAGGCCGAGACTTACGACCTCAGCCAGCTCGCGCACATAGCTGAGACCACTGGACTCAGGTGCTTGCAAAAACCACCGTTCGGAGTCTTTGTAAGGCCCATGGGAGTCGATCTGCCGATGTTGGAGAGAACTCAGATCCTCACAATAGTATCCGCCCACAGCCGGCACTCCTAAGACCGCTTGAATCCTCACCATCAGTGATCCTCCACAGGTAATGTGGGCACGTCGGCCACCGCACCAGATGAAGAGGGATAAGACTGGATGGGTCTCGCATAAACATCAAGTTTTTGGAACTTCACCAGTACAACCCCTAGGGACATTAAAACAAAGACCTGGTAGACCAAAGCTGGAAGACCGCCGAGATTCGATAGCATCTTGATACCGTCTACTCCAGCAGCTTGGAGCATGGCCAGGGAGACGATACCGACGAGGACTCCCCAGATATATTTGAGTCTCTTCGGTGGTTCTGTTTGTTTGGGACAGATACCATGGGAACACATTCCAGCCATCGCCGCAGTATTGGCATCAGCACCGGAGACATATGCAATAAACACAGAAAACAAAAAGATCGGAATCACCCAGCCCCCACCTGGCAGATTGGCTAGGAGTTGGTAGATGATTGCCTCTGGACCACGAGACTCTAGGGACTTTACTAAACTCAGGTTTTGGGATAGCTCCATATTCAGAGCAGCTCCCCCAAAAAGGCTCATCCAAACCAAAGCAAACAAAGAGGGGATGATAAAATTGACCACCATAAACTCCCGCACCCGATAACCATAGCCGATGCGACCTAAAAAAACCGCCGTGATCGGCGTCCAGGCCAACCAAACCGCCCAGTAAAAAAAAGTCCATTGGGAAACCCAAGGTTCTTGGGGGGCAAACCTGAGAGTTGTTGCGGTGGCGAGGAAGTGTGTAATATGGTCTCCTAAGGCATCACCTGCTAAACCAAGGATGTTTATCAATGGGCTACCCAAGGCCACAAAGGTCGCGAGGCCCACAAAAATCCATAGATTGATTCCTGCGAGAACGGTGATCCCTTTTTGCAGCCCTGTCGTTGCCGAAAGCACAAAGGCCGCCACCACGGTAAGGGTCACCACACTCCAAACCAAGGGAGTGCTTTTGAATCCCCAAAGATGCTCCAACCCACCTGATAACGTGAGCGTTCCCGTAGCCAAGGAGGCTGCCATCCCGGCAACCAATGCAAACAAACACAGGCCATCGATCACGGCGCCGATGGAAGAGCGACTGAGATTTTTTCCAAAAAGTGGTGCCAACGAAGCCCCTAAGGAAAAATCGGTTTTCATATTATAAAATGCAAAACCAAACATCACTCCCGAGACCCCATAGAGGGCACAGGGCAAAAAGCTCCAATGGAGATAGAGGGTCGAAAGAGCAAACCGGGCGGCTTCCTTTGAAAACGGCTCAAGACCCAGGGATGCTGGCGGCGCTTTAAGGTGGTAGAGGGGTTCTGCAGCGGCCCAAAACAGAATCCCCACTGCTGTGTTAGTCGCCAAGGCGACACAGATCCAGGACCAAGGCCTTAAGTCAGGTTTAGCATGGGGACCTCCCAGCCTCACTTTGCCAAAAGGGGTGACCATGATAGCGACCGCCATAAACAACGATGCGAGGACCACAGCAGCAAAAGCCACTCCAAAAGTCTCAAGAACCCACAGATTAAGGCTGGTGAGGTGCCGCAAAAAAAGCTCGGGAAACCCCAAATCCAACACCAAAGCCGCAGCGATTAGGAGGACTGGGGGCCAAAAGACCATGGAGCGAAGTTGTTTCAAAAGTCAGGCCTCCTCATATTTCATCCAAATCGACTTGGTTTTGGTGTAGGCCTCCAAAGACTGGAGGGCCATTTCCTTACCCCAGCCACTTTGTTTAAATCCTCCAAAGGGCGACGCAAAATCATAGCAGCCGTAGTGATTAATAAACACCATTCCTGCATCGAGCTGGCGTGCGACCCTTTGGCAGCGAGATGCATCGCGGGAGTAGAGTCCCGCCGCAAGGCCGTAGGGGGTCTCGTTAGCAATCTCAACTGCTTCAGCCTCTGTTTTAAACCTTAAAACGCATAGGACAGGACCAAAGATTTCTTCAGCAGCGATCGACATGGAGTTTTTAACTTCGCCAAAAATAGTGGGCCGGATATAAAAACCACGCCCGCCCATCGCCGCCAAATCCTTGGTGCCACCCGCCAAAAGCCGAGCCCCTTGGCGCTGGCCTTGGTCGATATAATCGAGGATTTTGTGAAAGTGCTGTCGATTGGCCTGGGGCCCTTGATCGGTTTCAGGCTTAAAGGGGTCCCCTAGTCTCACCTTTGCCGCCATGGTGGCCATCTTGGCGACGACCTGGTCATAGATGCTTTCTTGCACCAAAAGCCGGGTCGGCTCACTACATTTTTCTCCCTTATGGCTAAACATAGCCGTAAAGGACCGTTCGATCACCTGATCGAGGGGCTCAGCATCGGCAAACAGAATATTGGGGGATTTACCCCCGAGTTCCAAGGTGATCTGTTTGAGATTGGAGTCGGCGGCACCCCGCACGATCCTTCGGCCTACTCCCGTGCTACCTGTGAACGATATCTTATTTATATCTGGGTGCCGACTCAGAGCTTCCCCTGCCTCTTCGTCACCGTAAACGAGATTGATCACACCTCGGGGCAAGATCTGAGCTTGGTGAATCAGCTCAAAGAGCCTGATCAGCGAGTGGCTGGTGTTCGCAGCCGGTTTGATAACCACTGTATTGCCCATAGCTAAGGCAGGAGCCAGCTTCCAGGAGGCTAGCGCCAGGGGAAAGTTCCATGGAACGATGAGTGCTACGACGCCCAAAGGTTCATGGACAGTGTAGTTGATAAAAGGCGGGTCTACGGGTATCGATGCCCCATAAAACTTGTCAGTCCAACCTGCATAATAATCGAAAACATCGGCACACTCAGGTAGGTCCTCGTCAAAAGATTCGCGGTAGGTCTTACCGTTGGTAAGAGTTTCGATGGCTGCAAGTTCAGCCCGGTGTGCGCGGATTAGCTGGGCGACCCTTCCCAACCTTTGAGCCCGCTCCCTCCGAGTGACCGATCCCCATCCTTGGGGGCTTGGGGTTTTGAAAGCCTGCCGCGCTGCTTTGACCGCTTGGTCGACGATAGGACCGTTCGCCAAGGGCACCGCACCGATCACTTCTTCGGTCGCCGGATTGATGACCTCGTGATAAGAAAGACCGGACACACCGACCCATTCGCCACCGATATAAAAGTTTTTTTCTGATTTCATCCAAGTTAAGGATTGGGATTGGTTTTGTAATAAGCTTAAATCACTCATTGGGACCTCATTTATAGGAAGAGTTTTCAAAGGGAGAGTTTTCATAAGGAGTCGTGCGCCCGTATCTGATCTGCCTTAAATGATCCGTGCTCACCACACCAGGACGCTCGTCATAGGCCAAAAGGCCCATAAGCCTGGGCCTCTCACCTTTAATGGTGGTGACCCGGTGGATGGAGTCTCTGCCTTTAAAGAGGAGCAGAGTCCCTGGATGATTGGCGATCCTTTGGACACCAGGATGTTTCCCGGCCAGTACTTTTGCCACCTCTCCATAACACTCATCTTCTCGGGAGCGGATACGGGGCACAAATTCAAAGTCACCTCCCTCCTCCGAAGTCTGAATCGAAAGGGAGGTTACAAAATCTGTTTGGTCGAAATGCCACCTCAAGTAGTCTCCTGAGCCCATAACTGAAAGATTGAGACCTCCCATAGGATCCGCATACCGGTGTATGCTCCCCAGTTGTAAAATAGCTCTAACTAAATCCATCAATGGTTGGAGTTCGTAGATCTGCCGGAGGAGAGAGTCCCTGGGATATTCGTCATAAGCTATCACTCCTAAAGACGTCGGCTCGGTCTGCCTCCGCGGGTGATCTTCTGGCAACTCAGGGTCCGTCGCCTCTAGGTAGGCGTTGCCGACCAATCGATTAAAATAAGCCTTTTTGCTGAGGATCTGTGACTCGGTCACCAATTGTTTGAGTCCTTGGTCGGTTAAAAACCCTGGCAGCTCACAGGCACCATTGGAACCGAGCTGCTGGCGGCATCGGGCTAGGAGACTCTGATAGCCCCCCGATTCGGGATTTTCAATCGGGTATTTGGCTACATTAATTACTTTTTCTACAACAAACTTTGTTTCAGTCATCGAAGGTACCCCCTTTAGATCATGATATAAATTCTATCACCAATCAAATGGCTCTATCATCATTATTTTTAAAGATAACTGATCTTTTAGAGCACTTTTGGTGGTTACACAATTGGGTTTTGCGTTTTTCGGATGTACTCTAAAAAGCGCCTGTGTGGTTCCTGTAACCAAACGATTCTAAATGTTTTTAAGCTATTCTTAGAATCCCTCTAAAGTATTCTTACCAAGAGCCGAATGATTCCTTTGGAGGAAATTGCGTGCTTTTAAGAATATGCCACCCAACGAAACAAAAAAATAATAGAGGACGAGTCCGTGGGATCCGTCACTTTGGGTTGGTTGCTATCTATTTATTATTTATTCTAAGTCTTCAGAGTTGCTATATTCAGTCCTTTTTCAATAAGAAAAAAGGCCAAGGCAGCAGCGACCCCAACGGCTTGTTTGGCGGCACTGTGATCGGTCAGTCCCTCGGGCCCCTGGCTGGCGGAGTCGACGAAGCTGGCCTTAAGGCCGTTCATACGGTCCTTACCAAAAATGCTCCGGCAGCCTTAAGACCAGACCCGGATCTGGTAGTCAGGCGCCTTCTCAAACAGTTCAGACCCGACGGTGCGACTTTAGCTTACCAGATCGGCCGGGTAGAGCAGTACCGCATGCTGCTAGGGGGTGCCTCCACTGATTTTGCCAAGATGCCCCAAGAAAGCTACGACGCCACTTCTCTCCTCGCCGTGTACAAAGTGGCCGAAGAAGTCTGTCGGGGACTGGTGGCACCTAATTCGTCCGAACACGGAGGCTGGACCTCCATCATGCCATACCCACCGAGCGCAGATAGGGAAAACACTCTTTGGTTGGCCCAGCGGATTATTGGCAAACCATCCCAAGAAATCAGCGACTCAAAGATAAATTCTTTATTAGCCATTATGGCTGCCGAAGAACCCACAATCATGACCAACTGGTGGGCCAGGTCCCAGCCTTACTCTAAATATATTTCAGTATGTGCTACCTTGACCCTCGATGCCGAGGCCCTTTATTTTTGAGGACATCTATGGACTTAAATCTCAAAATTTTCTCAATGTTTGCTGTCGGGATCAGCCTGCTCACAAACATTTCTATGGCAGGGACCGATCATAAACAAGCTTTGCGCCGAGCCCAATATCTCCTTAACGCCTCGACTCCGACCGATGACCAGTTTGCAGTGGGCGCTAGCTCTGAGGGAGCGTATCAGGCTTCCATACGCGGGCTTTTGGATCATTCGCTTTTTTATGACGCCATGATGCGGTACCACGAACGACTTTTTGGAGTGGGACTGCCGACCGAATATTTGGACGAACTCCAACGGGACGATATCGACAACAAGACCAACAAGTTTGCACAGATTACCTGCAACAGGGGCAACTCAAACGCGCCCAAATTCCGCTGTTATTGGTCGAGTCGAGACACCTCTCGGACGGCAGACTGCCCGACAACCTGGGAAGAACCTGTGACGGTATTTTGGTATCCGGGAATGGTCGCCTGGGTCTGCCCTTCGGTCCACCGAGCCTGCGGCAGCGATCTGAGCCGCTGCTTTATCAAGTATGCCAACCAAAACGAAGCACTCAATGCCGAACTTGGCACCACCGAGGTTTTTGATTCGAGACACGCCGTGGTCAAGTCGTTAAGTAAACAATCTGCTGGGATCGCCAGCGCCGTCGTGACCGCCAACTATCCCTATACAAAAATCCTAGAACCCGGCCTCACCGCAGTTGACGGTGCCATAGCCCATTTTTACCGGCAAACTCACCATTTCGATCTCGTTAAACTCAACCCCCCAGCAGAACTCCTCGCCGTGGTCAATGAAATCCCCCTTACGGACACCCGCTTTAAACTCGTCAACACCGGCAACACCTACGAACAAGCAGGTATTTTGACAACCTTTGGTTGGCTACGGCGTTATGAAAAAAACCGAACCAGAGCCAACCAACTCTACGAACGTTTATTGTGCCGCAAATTTACCTCAGCACTGCCGCGAGTTTTTCCCGCGGATCCAGGAAATCTCCGCACCAAAGAAGGCTGCAGTGGCTGTCATGCAACCCTCGATCCACTTGCCGACTTTTTCGCGGCTTGGGGCGAAGGCGGAGAGCTTTATACGGGTTCGAAAGGTGTCATTGCCACAACTTTTAATGGGCAGCAGGGAAGCTTTCTTTCACAGCTTGCCGACATCATTCGCAACGACAACGCCTTTTCCACCTGCCAGGTGGAAAACGCCTGGCAATGGCTTATCGGTCGAGGATTTTACCGGGACGAAGCAGATCTGCGCCAAGCCCTTAGTCGGTATTTTGTAGCCACCAACTTTAGCTTTAAGGAGTTGGTCTACGCCATCGTCACCCATAGCGCCTTTACCGAGGGAACACGGGGTGATTCTGTGGTTGGAGATCCCCTCGAAATGCCGCCTTTAGGTCAGCCCCCAGGAGGCAACACCGACCAGCCCTGCAATACGGCCATCAGTTTTGCCACCCATATTACGCCTAATCTAGGACTCTGCACCAACTGTCATAAACCTGGTACAAGCCGCCAAGATCTCTCGACAGAAGCCCAGTGGAAGCAGTGGGGCCGACAGGGTGTCAGCATGATGGCTAGTGGCAATAGACGATTTTTTTGTGCAAACTGGCTCACCCAAAAATCTGACGCAATTTCTTATAGTTAATATAGATCAAAAGGTCAACTTATAAACTTAAACGCGAGAATTCTAGCGAAACGGCCTTCCTCTGCCCCAAACTAGGTGGCGTTGACATCTGCCTCCCAAGCGGCGTAGGTAAAGGGCCGGCTCCGGGGCAAAACCTGGAGATCGGGGAGGGAGGGGGGGGGCGGACACTGTGTCCGCCCTCAGGAGGTCAAAATTGATGGGTCGGGAGAAACATCAGTTACCTTTCGACTTATAAAATTCTCCAGAGACCACCGACCAAATCGATCGAAGAGTTGACCCAGAGCATCCCCAGAGCATCCCCAGAGCATCCCTAGAGCATCCCTAGAGCATCCAAAGACGAGATCGATTCGGAACCATACCAATTAAATTTGCGTTCGCAAGAGACACCTAAAAACAGTCGGAACACAAAAAAAAGGAAGTCACCATGTCCAAAAAAAGCACTCTGACCAAAAAAATTGTCGCCAAACTGGGGTTGGGCAGCGTCCACGAATTTCTGGACTGCGAAGACCTGAGCCTTCTCGCCAACGACAACTACAGGGCCATCGACGACTCCCACGTGGACAAGCTCGTCCATTCCATTAAGGAGGCGGGCCTTAAGACCCAGGTGTCCCTCGTCGTCAAAGTATCCCCCGACGGTCAAAGGGTGTGCCTCATCGAGGACGGCCATCACCGGGTCAAGGCGGTTAGGAGGCTCAGGGAGCGGGCGTCGAAGACCGGCAACGCATGGCTCTCCCGCCCCCTGCCCTGCCGAGTCAAGGTGGTCGCGACCGACTCGGAGGAGAACAAGACGGCGGTGGACTCAGTCATGATGAACCAGCTCACCAAGGAGGAAACGATCTGGGACAAGGCGGACGCCTACAAAAGACTTAGGGAGGCCGGCGAAACCACGGCGAGCATCTCCGCCATGGTCGGGGTCGACGAAAGGAGCGTCAGGAGAGCCATGTCGCTTCTCAAAATCCCACCCGACGTAAGGGCCTTCGCCGAGGCCAACCTCGATAGGATCAGGACTTCTAGCCTCTACAAACTGGCGTCCGCCCTGGATGGGGATGGGGCCTCCGGCCCAGGGGCTCAAAAATCGGTCGAAGTTCTTCTTTTAAAAAAGGCCACCGATAGATCCGGGAACGCCGGACCAGCCGCGATGGCCGCGGCCAAAAAGGAAATCATGGACGGTGCGGCGGAGCATAGGTGGAAGGCCGTGGAGGGGCCTCACCTTGGCATGGCAGCCTACCTCGCCCTCGACTTCCTCCGGTCGGGAGGCGAGGAGGAGGACCATAGAGGCGACGGTGAGGACGCCCCAGCGGCCCAATCTACCCCGTCCGACGAGCATGCCAACGCCACAGAGGGCGACGAGCGGAGGCAAAAGCCAAAAAACAAAGCCCTGCCGAGCTTACCCCGACCAAGGGACCCGCTGCGGAAAGGGACGACCAACGGCGGACAAGTAGAAAGGATCGAGGACAAAAAAAATCGCTGGAGGGACGGCCTCATCGCCCGCATCGCAGAGCTGGGACTCCCCGGGGAAACTTTCGAGGCCGTCAGGGCAGTCATACTGAAATCCTGAGCGGCGAAGGGAATTTAAGGCCAGAAGAGGCAGTCGAAGGGCAGACATGCCGCCTGCTTCTCGGCCTCAGACCGCCTCGACCAAAGAGCAAGTCTGTGGGGCGAGGTTGTAGGGTTTGTTCGCCATGGATTCTCGATTACGTTGCTACAGACCACACTTCATTAGACCTATAATTCCCTATTTATACCAATAATTTCAGGATGTCGAATTTATCTACTAAAGTTTGGGACTGCTAGTGCCGATACCTTCATTGACAGCCTAGGTCTGTCAAGTTATACTTAATGACAAAGATAACCTGTGCCTCTTCGTAGGACCAGGAAAGAAGCCACCGCAGGGTGGCTTCTGTGTTTTTTCCTAAGGAAGGGGCACTTGGTGCGAATCGCCGTTTATATCGACGGAGTGAACTACCAGCACCCCTAAAGGGGTGCGGCTTCCAAGGTCAAGCAGCTTTCGCTGCTTTCCTTTTCTTTTTTGACGCTTCTACCACAGGTGCGCAGGTCGCTATCGCTTCCTGCGGCTTATGTTTGGCTCCACGTCCA
>JBGSUI010000042.1:0-39765 GCA_041736175.1 Oligoflexales bacterium
TCTGGGGGTCAAAACAGTTTAAAATGCTTTCTGGACTCCGCGGGAATATCCCCTACTATCCGAAAGATGGGGAGACTGATTTTAGGTCCAAATCCTAGGATAGGATTTAGGCTCGTACCCCCCCTATTTGGACACCCCAGGAGAGATGCATCGCAGCCAATCTGAAGATATGCTAGTCTATCAACCGGTGAATACGCTTAGAGACTCTGATGATAGAATGGGGTGGCACTTTCATGTCAACTTGCGTCGGCCTTGTTGAGCTTGCCAAGAGAGAGAGTGAGCAAATAGAGTGGAAAGAGCTTGTTGCGGATATCGATGACGTTGTCGCCACGCTTTCTGCCTTCGCTAATGATCTAAACAATTTGGGTGGTGGATATGTGGTCTGCGGTGCTAAAGAAGCAAAGGATGAGCACGGATTTCCACGGCTAATTTGCACTGGACTTTCAGCCAATCGATTAAAAGAAATCGAAGGAACGGTTCTCACGCGCTGTAGGGAGCGGGTTTCTCCGCCGATCACTCCCCTGGTAGAAGAAATAGAAACCGATGATCCCCAGCGCAGGGTACTTGTGTTTGTTCAACCCGCAACAGGTACTTCGCATTCGTTTCGGAAAAATGATACGGGCTCAAAGCACTATGTACGGGTTAGTCGCTCTACTATTGAAGCGCGTAATGGCGTACTCAAGGATCTGCTAGTGCGAAAAGGCTTATTGGAACCATGGGATCGACGACCATGCCCAGCAGCAACCATCAACGATCTCGATCTCCTTGCGCTGCGTGATGCTCTTCAGCGTATGGGGATGTTTTCGCTGGAACGAGGCGTTGAACCATATCTTGTCGCCAATATCCAAATCTCGCCTTTTGTGCCTTCGCTGTGCATTGCCGAGCCACTCACTGGGATAATCCGTCCACGCAATTTTTCCCTTCTTTTGTTTGGCAGAGAGCCTCAGCGTTTCATTCCTGGGGCATTTTCCATCTTTTCGAGCTATCCAGGTATTGATCGCACGGCACCTACGGCCTATAGAATTGAAATATCGGGTACTCTGCTTGATCAGGCCAAACGTTTGCAGGATCTGCTTGATGCCGAAGCGGTAACGCGCTTTGACAAAACCAATTTAATTGCGCCAAACATTGAGAAATACCCGCGCCGTGCGCTGATTGAGGCTATGGTAAACGCACTGGCACATCGCGACTATGAACTCGTCGATCCAGGACGATTCATCTCTTATGCTGACCGCATTGAATTTATCTCTCCCGGTTCTCTTCCCATCGGCGTGACTCTCGCAGCTCTGCGCAAAGGAACCGTCACCCCGCGATGGCGAAACCAGGCACTGGCATGGTTTTTATCGAAGTTGCAGCTGGCCCAGGCCGAAGGTCAGGGTATTCAGACCATCCGCAGTACAATGCATGCTATCGGTTGTCCGCCACCGATATTCACTGCTTCGGTAATCGCAGTGAGTTGTACCTTACGCGCTCATCCAAGATTTCATTCAAGCCAAGTTTTATCCGTCAAGAGCGGCCCGAAAGCACTAAAGAGCAAGATCACGAAAAAGGCGAAATCGGCTCGCTCACACCATACCAGAAAAAATAATGTGTAAACACAACGCCGACGGCCAGATTCGAGGACTTTGACGACGACCCACAAGGGGGCCATATAAAGCTGACAAGTCGAGAAGAAATGAGTTTTTAAGATTTATTGAGGGGCACCGACTTCAAGGTGCCCTGCAACAAGATCCATGGTTGGCGGCGGTGGCCGGGGACTGACAGCGGCTTTTCTTCGATCACGTCCACCCATTCTAAAATCTTGCGACGATCGAGGCTTTTACCATGGGCCACCACCCAGACAGGACAGCCTACAGGCCAATCCTTAGAATCACGGTCCCCATAGTACGAATCGTGATGAGGATCCAACGAATAAACGTTTGGTTGGCCCTTAAGGTGATACCGAAGCTGGGCCACACCGTACCACCGCACGGCTGCCCAAAGGGGCTCGCGGGGACAGGTGAGCAGGGTAGCCTCACTAGGTTGATCTGATAGACTTTCTAAAGATTCGCTTCTGAGCTGCTGAACCGTACTCGCAAGAGGCTCCCATACCGTGATCTCGGAGAGAGCTCCGGGGTCATCGTTTAACGTGCCTAGTATTTTATGTTGGACCCAAGGGTTTGAAAAAGCCAGCAACAGACTCAATACCAGAGCTGGCCAAGTCCATTTAAAATAGTTTAGTAGCTTTGAATCTGCCTGGGGAGTCACCACACTGTGATAAGCCACGAGTGGTGTCAGCAAAATCCAACCTGGAATCAGCCAATGGGGCATCATTTCTTTAAAGAACGAAGCCCCTAAAACCACCGCCATCAGCGGCAGAGCCGCCCCCAGGGGTGCCAACAGTGGGTGCCGGTTCGGTATCCTTCTAACCCATTTAAGCACGCTAAAACACGAGACGATATACCAGAGACCAAGGATCACAAGTTGTGCCATGACCAGCCGCAGACCCGTCCCGATGCGAAACTGAGGCCCACCAAATCCATGGTCCAATTGAAACAGGATCGAGGCCCCCCCATGGCTATAGTTCCAAATCCAGACTGGCAAACACACCATAAAGCCGGTGATCGCCACCATGATCCAAAAGCCCCACTCACGACGAGAGCGGATCACCAACAAAAAAGCCCCCATCCCTCCACACAGGAGCAGAGCATGGTACTTAAATAACCCGCACCCTCCAAACACGGTCCCATAAAGAATTCCATGAAGGGCGGTGAGATTTTGTTTATTCAGAAACAAAACCGTCACATAGAGGGCCATCGCACTCGTCGCCATCAGCCCGATATCTGGGAGGGCGAGACAGCCCAAAAGGCTTATTCCTGGCACCAGAATCAGAATCCAAGAGAGGTTTTTAGTCGCTTTATAAACTGAGGAGGAAGAGGAGGAAAAGGACGCTGATAAAGAAGGCTTGATAAAAAAGAGAAGCAGAGTCTTGATCAGAAAAAAGCTTCCCACAGCAAAAACCCAAGGGGCAAAAAACCGCGCCTCCCAGGGCCTAAGATCAAGATCGATAAACGGGCTACACCAACGCACCAAACGAGTCCCAAGATAGGTTAGATATGAAACTCCTGGGGGATGATCATAATAGCTGAGACGAGGGTCCTGGCCCCAATCCCAATAATAAGCCTCGTCGTTGGTGATGGGTAAGATCAGCGCTAAGATAAGTCGTACTAAAACCCCCAGGGCTAACATCAAATAAATGGTCCTAGCCTCTTTGGGCTGAAGGGGCTCAAGGCTGAAAAGTCGTCTCCATGCTAAGCCCATGGAGTCTCCTTACGCCACAAGATCATGACGATCCAGCCTCCTAACAAAATCGATGCCAGAGTATCGGTCAGCCAATGATCTCCATGGATGACACGGGCAAGTCCCATTGCGCCAGCAAACACCAGTACCAGGCCCGCAAACACATAATACACACATTTATTCTGCCGGTTTTTAGATGACATCCACCTAAACCAGGCCATGTTCATCGCCCAAAGACTTGCCGCTGTCGCTGTATGACCACTGGGAAAACTCTTCCCTTGGGACGCCTCCCCACAAGTGGGACCTAGCTGGAACCAATCCCTAAAGCCACAAGCCCCTCGTAAGACATCCTTTGGGCGCGGTCGATCAAGTCCCCATTTAAGAGCATGGGTGGCGCCAGCAATGCACACTCCCGTCACCAACACTCTTCCAAGGAGGCGACGTACTCTCCTTGTCTTTAGGTCCTCCCCCTGTGCGCCCTTGATAACGAGCTTAATGACAAGACCGGTATACCAAAACAAGACGATGCCATAGAGGAAGAGTGGTAAATCACTGGCGCCGAGCTCATCTCCCTCAAAGAGGCTTTGGTCCATCCATACAACCCATGGTTCGCGGTGTAACATGCTGAGTTCCTGGGTCCACAGAAAATCACCGATAGAAGCCGCCCATAGGCTAAGTAGCGAGATCCCAAACCAGCCTGCAATGATAAACCATGAAGTATCAGTTTTTTTGTTAATGTTGTTTTCCCGCTCTTTTAAGGGGCAAAAACCTCGGAATCATATACTCACCTATGACCGCATCATGATCTGAGAGATTGATCTTTTCTATGGAGACCTTCTCGGTTTCAATCTCCGGGCTCGCAAAGATATAGTCGAGGCGTATCATGGGCATATTTTTCTTTTTTTGAAATCTAAAAATCTTACTCCTAAAAGTATAGTCCCCATACCAATGGTGGTCCATATAGGTGTCTCGGCCCACCTCTCTCACCTGTCCAATGGACCAGGAGGAGGGCGGAGCATTGAGGTCTCCGCCAAAAATGATAGCCCCCGTTCCTAGGCTGCGAATATAATCTACAAAAAACCGCACCTCACGCTTCTGGGTTTCCCAAAGATAAATCCCCCAGGGCACCGTATCGACGGGGGCCTCGCTTTTGGCCCGCCCCGCGATAAAACGAATCGAGATCACATCGACGGGCGCTCCGTCCACGTTTACGCGGACCCGCATAAAACTGCGGTGTCGGTTGAGAATCTGTTCTTCAAGCAGGTTTGCCCCGACGAGATTGGTCTGCCTAGAAGGTAAAAAGACCTCTTCCGCTTCCAGCACGGGAAGCTTGGTCAAAATCGCCGTATCACCAAAGTCTCCCGTGTAGACCCTATAGGGTTTTACCATCGCTTCATAAAGCTTTTTTTGTTTGCTTCCTAAGCCATCCAGAATATGTTCCGAGAGCAAGACCACATCCGGATTTTGATTTTTGATCGCAGCGATGACTTTTTCGACGCCAAAATCGTAGTACTGGACATTCCAAGCCATCACCTTAAGGGTAGGAAAAACAAGGGGCACCGGCCTAGCCCTCTGCCGAGAGGGGACGTTGTAGTCCTCATAGAGCACGATATTCACAAGCGGAATCACCACCAGCCAGCCTTGGATGCGGTGATACCCCAAGCTTCGGGCCGTCACAAACCCAATCAGAGCAAATGGCACGGTCCATAGGGGCTGGATAAAGGTAAACATCGTCAGACTGTGCCCATCTGGGACCACCCCCGAGTGGGCCAACAGCACACAGAGGGTTAGCCCTCCCGTTGCTAAAAGGAGCACCATCAAAATCACACGGAGAATCCCTTGTCCGATTTTTTTTGCTATGCCGATACGCCACCTCCGCAACCAATCCTTCGAGTCACAAGGTTAGCGTTGCCACTCTCGGGTTGTCTACCATAACTCAGAAATGAGACTCTTAAAACATCGCTTTTTAATATTTAATCAAATCCAAGATGATTAAAAATATTAAATATATTTATAAATATGACGATTCACTCTTTGTATAAATATTAATCTTGTTTTGGAGACCTCCATGAAACCCCAAACAGATCCCGGTGATCCCCACGAGCTTTTGCACTTTATGACCAAAGCCTTCGGCATCGCACTTGTCGCTTGCCTTGCCATCTGCCTATACGATCTCAAGACGATTGATAGCCAACTCGACAGCCTTTCCTCTCTTGCCGCAAACCTAGAGGACGGCCCCGGTACCGAGCCGTCTCCGGATCCTGAGCCCACAAACCCCACGCCAGACTCACCTTCCACTTCAGTAGCAACACCACCCCACCTTGGGGACTGCCTTTATCCCCGTATTGATCAGCCCCCTTTGCCTACTCACAATAAAGTTACAAATCTTTGTATCCAACACATCAGGTTAGAACGCTCTCCAGACTCACCAGATGGCTCTAAGAGATCTACGGCAAAGCTATCCTTTTCTATCCGCAATCTCGCCAAGGGCCAAAAAATCTCGGGATATGTCGCGGTGGTATTGAGGTTGGTCGATGCCAACCAGAAAACCATCTCAACACTAAGCTTTCCCAGCAACTTTATCCCTTTCTCCCATCCTCAAGAGGGACCGGAGGAGCGACTGGTTTTTCAGGCTCTCAACTACAGTCCTAAATCCCTCACCTTTGCCATCCAGCCCGGGCTTGAGGGGCACAAAGTCCAAGCAGATTTCTTTATTCAACTCGTCAACGATCCCGCTCTTTTGGTATTCAACGTTGATAAGATCCCGATAAATACAGCCCAGTATCACGGAGATCCGATCAACTGATTTATGCCGTAAGCTACAGCCCATGAAAAATCTGCCGATGATATCTCCAGCGACGTTGGTTCACACCTATTTAGTAACACGGTACCATTTATGGTTCGTCTAAAGGAGACTCGACATGGATGTCACGCGTAACAGCCTTATTAAAGGCCTCCTGGTGCTTACAGCTATTTCTTTTCCGGTTGGGCTGATCGTGTTTAATACCCAGGACTCGATCCAAAACCTTAAATCAACTTTTGGGCTCACAAAAAAAGTAGATCTTTCGGCTGCTCTTGCCGCTAAAGAACAAGAGCTCAAAGAGATTGACCTCAGAATCCTCCAGGCGCGCGGTGAGTTTCTAAAATATGCCGAAATGCGCAACTCCCAAGTCAGCGACCTCGAAACTATCAAAACCCACTTAGATAGGATTATCACAACACCAATACCTATGGACCCTCCCGGGAAACAAAGCTCAAATACTTCGAAAAAGAGGCTTAAAATAAAATTTCAGTAATATAGAAATTTATTTACTCCATATCGTGTTGAACCCCTAAGAGAAGACTGGAAACTCCCAGGTGAACCGTGCCTTGGGAGGTTGGATATCTCACCTGATGGACTGCACTTGTGACGATAAACGCCGTAGCAGCAGTCCACCTATAGCCAAAAGAGACCCACGGGTTGTAATCGATTAAAAGGGGGCTGGAACCAACTTTAAGGGGCGTCACGCTGACCAGAAGTTGGCTAAAGGTTCGAGACCATTTCATGCGAACTCCAAGTTTAACTGCCGGACCTAGGACGGACTCGGGGATGACGATAGGAATATCCGTCAGATCCTCCTGAGGCGTGACTTTGGCCTCAAAAAGCCTTACTCCTAGACCCACGGGAAACGATAGTTGCGGCAGAGGGGACTCAAAGTTTCGGCTGATAAAACCCTGGGCCAGTAAGGTCCACGGGATTCGTGACCTAGGTTTGGTGCTAAGGTGACCCTCGAAAGTTGCAAAAAACTCGCCAAACATAGGCTGGGTCGTGATCTGGCCTGCCGCTGTCTGTCGATCCCTTAGGTCTTCGGAGGGGACTGGATCTAGCAGTGTGTATCCTAGACCGAGTTCTAAATAGATTGGAATCGATATTTTTTTAAACCGCCATAATTCATCGTCCGTATCGATTTTCTTAAGTTTAACAGAATCAGTCGCTGCTCCTTCTTGCAACACCACTGCAGTAAAATCCTTATGCTCCAAAGAAATGGGTTCTTGGGGTCTTAAAAAATAAGGGGGAACGTTGATCACTACGAGCTTTTTATCTCCCACCCTAAACTCCACATCACAGTCCTGGCGAGGGTCGACGTCCGTTACAAACCAACCTTCGGCATCGGTCTTTAACGGTCGGCCATTGAGCAGCAGTTGTGGCGTAGAGTCTGCTTGAATTTGAGGGCCACTCTCTTGGGGTATAGGTGCCTCTTTTTGCGATGAAATCTCTACCAACTCACTCGCCAAGTGGGACGACTCCTTGAAAACCTGTTGGGATCGAAATTCGACCAGGACCCTCAGTTCCGCTAGTTTCTGTGATCCTTGATCCCCCTTGGGTGCCGCTTTTAAACGGACATCTAAACTTAAATGACGGAGTGAAGCGCGCACTTTTTCTCCACAGGAGTCGTGATCTTTCCGGCTATCGATGGTTATTTTATGGATTTGATCGCTAAGGGATTCGACCAGAAAAATAAAATCTCGGAGCTTAACCCCTTGCACACACCGCTCTAGATCCTCACTCCCAAAAGAGGCGGCTAAGTGTGCCGGATGGGGTGGGGAGGGTGGTGACGCGCTTCGGGGCGGAGGGGGTGGTATACCGCTCACTGGTTTTAAGGCCTGGAGGTCTGTAGTGCTCTTGGTTTGGGCCTTTTCTCCTTGTAAAGCCTTAATGTTCTCTGGAGTAAACACGTGTTCTTTAAGGTTGACCAAGATTTTGTCACGGGTCACTCGCCCCCACACAATGGACCTAACTCCAGCATTTCCACTGGCTTTTAGACCCTTCATGGAAAGCTCCACAAACCATTGGTCTGAGTTTTTTTCTCCATAGGCAAGGGAGCCCCAGCACAGGGCCCCTAACAACGCGAGAGTCCAGGAAAAATAGAGCATCATGGGCAATCATCCAGAGTCATCGCTCAAGCCGTAAATTCTCAAAGTCAAATTAAGTGATTCAAGGGGTTATGTTACAGCGAAATAATCCGAGAAGGAATGGGGAGATCAATCTCCCAGGGGGACCATCCCACTATCATGGAGAGACCTGGTGCTCGATCGATTCAACTCAAAGGTAAATCTAAAATTCCTAGTTCACTTAGGAACCTCGATTTTTGTCGTAGTCGGTTTGTGGTCCTGTGCCACCCGCTACCGGTTTATCTCCCAACCCGAAGGGGCCACGGTCTACCATCGCCAGGGTAGCCAGGAAGCTCTCCTAGGCACCACTCCCTCTGACGTAGAAAAATCTGGACTCCCCGACTCCCAGCCTTTTTTTATCATCTACAAGAAACCAGGGTTTGCCCCGCTTGAAATCTTGATATCCCCCACAGATCAATCTCTAACCACAGTCTTTGGTCAGCTTAAAACCGATCCCCTCGTCGTCGAAGACCCCCTGCTCAAACGGTCTCGAAGGATCTTAAAGTTGGTCTTTAAAATCCAAGAACATGCCGTGCAAAATCAAATGACAGATGCTCTAGCTTTGATTAAACAACTTGAGGTTGAAGAACCACACCTCGCCGAGACCTATATCCTCAAGGGCAGCCTCTACTGCGCGATCGACGACAAAACCCAATGTGCCGCTGCCTGGGAAAAGGCGATCGCCTTGGATCCAGACCTAGATCCCCTTAAAATAAGGCTCAAACAAATCAACGACCAAATAGCACAGGACAAAGTCCCTAAGGAAACCAAATGAAACGAGCCAATCTCACCTTCGTTATGGGTGTCCTCGTCAGCATCAGTGTGATCACCTACGGACTTCTGGCAGAAGTCGGTGCTTTCTCATTGAAAGTCTTCATGCACCCCACTGCACTCGCCATAGTCGTCGGAGGTTCCCTCGGATGCGCCTTGATGAGCATGCCCGTTAAACTCCTTGGAAGGGTGATCGCCCGCACCTACTATGCTGTGAGGTATCCAAAGGATGATTTCCTGGTCACCATCCGCGCGGTGATGCAGGTCAGCATCGGACTCTCCAAAGACCCCTTTTATCTAGAAACTGCCCAGGGTCAGATCCAAAACGTAATGCTCCAAGACGGACTTCAACTCATGAATATGGGGTTTAAGTCAGATGATATCCGCAGGTTTTTAGAAGTGCGGCGGGAGCAAAACGAACAAGGGCTAAACCAATGTGCCATCCTCTATTTTGGTCTGGCCAAGCTAGGTCCTGCACTTGGGTTGGTGGGAACCCTGATTGGACTCGTTATTCTCCTCTACTATCATATGGGTGCTGGCGACGTGCAAAAAATCGGTGGTTCAATGGGCGTTGCGCTCACAGCAACCCTCTACGGAGTCGGGCTAGCAAACTTGGTCTTTGGTCCCCTCTCAGAGCATATGACTTTGGTCGCAGAACAATCTTTTCTCCTAGACACCCTCGTGATCGAGGGGGTCATCTTTATCAAAGAAAAGCGCCAACCAGTTTATATGATCCAAGCCCTTAAATCCTATCTACCGCGGGAGGATTTCCAAGCCTTAGAAACCATCATGCAGGAAACTATGGAAGCAACTAAAGCCACGAAATCCACGGGCAGCGACCAAACCCAAACCCAGAAAAGAGCAGCATGAGGCCCATCAGTCGATCGAGACTTTCAGTGATTAAAAAAAGAGAGGGTGAGCCCTGGATTTACTCCTATTCTGACCTTGTCACAAATTTGTTGGCTTTTTTTATGGTGCTTTTTATCTTAAAAACCTCCTCTAAAAAAACCCAAGACACCCTCCAGGAGGGACTCAAGGAATATGCTGAAAAAGGTTTCCCCCTATCCAAAGTCGATAACTCTAAAAAAGACCTCATCCCTGATCACCGAGAGCTAAAGACAATCATCGAAGACTATATTAAAAAAGAAAATCTGCAGAGTTCCATTAGCCTGGAAGAATCCAGAACCGGCCTAGCCCTCACTTTCCAAGGGGCACTCTTATTTGACTCTGGCACAGCCGCCATTAGATCTGAAGCCGAGACTATTTTAGGCCAAATCGGCGGACTTTTAACCAGACTTCCGGATCGCTATAGTTTTGATGTGGAAGGGCACGCAGATTCGCGACCGATTTCGTCTGTAAACTTTCCCTCAAACTGGGAACTCTCGTCGGCCCGAGCTGGGAGCGTGGTGCGGTTTTTAAGCCAGTTTCCCCTAAGTCCCCAGAGGTTTCGCGCGATAGGTTATGGCGATACGCGGCTTTTAAGCCAATCTCCTGCCTTTGATTTAGCCCAGAGGCGGGTGGTTGTTAAAATAGACTCTTGGTTAAAGGAGCCCTAAACAAAAATACTATTTATAAATTTAAAAACATGAAGAAGTTTTATTACATTTTGATAGCCCTTTTAATCTACTTAGGCTCTGGGGCAGTAGGTCTGGGAGCCCGCTTTCCCGAACAGGAACTACGCAGCCAACTTGACCGTCTCTTTTATGCCGAACAATACCTGCTCGATATCCGCGTCAGCCCCCTCAAAAACCCTGGTGGGACTCTGGCTACCCCAAACTCACCCCCTCTCCCCTTGCCTGGGCTGGCAATCGTCCCGCTTCCGACAGGGACGCCCGGCTCACATACATTGGGTGACCCTTCTAAAAGCCCCTACGACCTCCTCCTAGTCGTCGATACCAGCATCTCCCAAGCACGGCAAAACATCGCAGCTGAAGTCATTAAGAGACATCTAGAATCCTATGGGTTTGATAAGTCGACAAAGGTTGATATTAGACGCCAGCCAATCCTAAAAGTCGTCCCTAAGGACTTAGCTCCCCTCGCTTCAAGGGATCCCTTTCAAGGATCCGGATCCAAACCAGCGGAGCAAAAACCCGACCAGGACGGCAAGACACCTCCCAATGGAGCCCAAGAGAAAACCCAAGACAACCAGAAACAAAATATCTATGACTTTATCGAGCATAAACGAGAACTCGCGACAAAAGTCTTGATAACCCTTTGGACTGCTGGAGCATCCCTGATCGCCCTGTTTGCCTTCCTCCATCGCCCCCGAAAAAGCAATGGGGCCCCGCGAGAGGTTCCAAGTCCTGCTCATGGAGTCCAGGGTAATGGTCCATCCCCCCAAAAAGCCACACCCCAAGGCGGCACCAAAGCTGGGCTCTCCAAAGAAGACCTTTTTTCCAAAGACGAAGCCCTATTCAAGCAAGTCCAGGAAATGGTCCAAGAGGCGCAACAGGCCCCCCATAAAGTCGCTCATATCTTGACCCGCTGGGTCGAGGCTACGGACGAAAGATCACGGTATGGCAGTATATTTTTAAAAAATTGTGATATCAAAACTACAGAAAGCATCTGTAAGAATCTCCATCCAAGCGATATTGAGAAACTCATTAGCCGCAGTATCAGTGATTTTGAACCCTTTTCTGATGATAATCGTCGGGCACTCGAACTCATGCGCAACGAGCTCGCGATGATGGCGGCCCAACAAAGTTTTAAGGAAAAATTAAATCCACTACCTTTTTTAAAGATTATTTCTGATGATGACCTCGCCAAACTCCTCGATGCAAGCTCCCTTAAAGAATTGGCCATGATCGCAACCTTGGTCCCCGCCCATCGCCTCACCAGGTTTTTTGAGACCCATCCCCAGATAACCTATAAGGATCTCCTCACATCCGTTGCTTTACTAGAGGACCTAGAGCCCCAACATTTTGTTCCTTTACAACTTAGACTCGAAGAAAAACTCCAAAAAATATCCTCTATCGTTGTGACCAAAGACCAGAAAGTCAACTCGATCAAACAACTCATCATTTCGATCAAAGACCCGAAAATCCAGTCCGAAGCCGCCCGAAGTACCTTTGTCAATCAGACAAAGCTCTTTGAAGACATAAGACCCTCGCTTATCTTATTTGAAGATCTCATAAACCTTTCTCAAAGAGCGGCCAAAGTTCTCTTTCAGTCGATCGACGGCGAAGCCCTAGGGATCGCCTGGAGTGGCCTATCGATCGATGCCAATTTCATTGCAAGCTTGCTCCCTGAAGCCATTAGAGAAACTTTTTTGCAGACTACCGCCCTCACGCCTGAGCATGTCGATCAATGTAATGCATGGCAAAGAGTTCTCACTCATTTTGAAGATCTCAAAGCGAGCGGTTTGATCTCCTCAAGCGAGATTCGCCTGGCCCAGCAAAAAACCGACCTAAGCTGGAGCACCTCACTCAGCCAAATCCCTGACGACAAAGGGGGTCCACGTCGTGAAGCTGCTTAGACCCCATTGGATTCGACTACTAGGGATTTGTGTGACTGTATCTCTCCCACCCTATGCCAGTCCCTATGCCTTTGCGGATATTAAACCAAAATCTGTTTTTGGATCTGGAGGCGCCGAAAATATCAATATCTACAGCAAATCTTATAAAACAGTGACATCCACAAGACCAGCCATGACCCTCGGGCTGGACATAGCCCTTAACCAGCGTTGGTCCATCGCCATTCGAACCCTATCGACCCAAGACGACTCCCTCGGCGGGACCCGCTTAGGTTTTACAGCTCATTTCAATACTCAAAAGTCGATTCTAACGCCCCCAAATGTAGACGAGTCGAGTTATACCGTCTCAGCGATCCCCAATTGGAGTTTTGATGTCAGCAGCGGATTCGGCCGTTGGGTACTCACCCAGGATCTGGAGACTACACTGCCATTTGTCCCCGAAAATCTCAAAAAAGTGCCCGTCAAAGCTCCTATCTATGGCCTTTACCTAGGCGGACTCGTCGAATACCACTGGAGTGAATCCTGGGGATTTTTTGGAGAGTATACCTTTATGTATGCCACTGGGAGCCAACTCAACCTTATCGGCCACTACCTGGGCCTTGGAGCCCGTCTCTGGCTCTAAAAAATGCGCACTTTAGGGTATGGCGATATCCCGGCCTCGGCTCCCGTCTTGGACCCGTCGGGCAACCCTTGGCAACTTCACTGGTGGCAGGCGAATCACACTGGGAGTCTCCCCAGCAGCGCCCATAAAGAACTCGATGGTAAATTCAAGGTCCTCTGGAAATTTCTGGGTCTTAAAGACAATATTTTTGCTCAGACGGTACCTAAAGCGGTAAAACTGGCCATCCTGATGCAGCCGACTTGGGTTGAAACCATCCTTTTCAAGACTGGTAGAGCCTCCGACCGTTGCCACTAAACCATCTACCTTCGTCTTTAGGACTCCCCCGATTCGACCTTCAAGTTCTCGACCAGGGTCATTGTTTCTCATAACAAACCGAGCTTCCACTCCTTCCGGGACTCGCCTCACCTGTAGGTCATCGATCGTCACTTCGGTGTTTACAGCAAGCTCTTCCCTGACTTCCTTGACCTCATTGGCTTCATTAACGGCCGGATTTTGAACCGTCCTAATCTCTTCAATTACTTTAGAGGGCGATGTGGATGCCACTGGCTCGGCTTCGAGTTTACCTGGAATGGTCGTCCGCAGAGACTCTTCAGTCACGCGAAACGGTTTGGATTCAGTTGAGTGTTGGCCAAGTTCCTGAGAACCTGGTTCGTTTTTTCTAGGTGCCGAAGCCGTGCGAATCCTGCGGTCTAGGGCTTCAACGCGTTGTTTTATTTGTTTAACTTCCATCGCAAGCAGGACAACACCCCCTAAAGTCCAAAAAACACCGATACTTAACCAATAGTTTTTCAGTGATAAACCGGAATGACTGCCATTTTCGCTGGATTTTGATTTCATAAAAACCCTATACCTCAGATCTAATTTTAAAATATACCTTAGTTTATCACCCATTCTCCAAAAACCAGGGAGGCAAGTTTTGCACCTGGCGTCTATTTGACCAAAATTAAGTCACCAACCTTATGAAATTTAGAGATAAAAATGTATGTCTTAATTAATACTTAATTTTGAAAACGATTTGCCGATGTTGTTTGTGAAGTTCAAAGTTCCCAACCTGTCACAAGGTTTTTAATGGAGTCGAAATTATGAAAAATCTTACTCAAAAAATCCTGATAAACACAATAATGTATATCTCAGGAACGATTTTTACCTATGGATGTGGCGATGTGGCCACCATCTCAGACCAGGCCGCTTTGACGAGTGCCAACTACAAACCTGTAGACTTTTCCGGTGATACCCTGCTATCAGTCACGGTCAATCTACCATATAAAGAGATCTTGAAAACAGTGGGGGGACTCCCTCCTCTGACCTTTAAATTGACCAAAGGGATTCTTCCCGTCGGTCTAACTATGGATACGGCCTCTGGGATTATTTCCGGAACAGTCGCCGACAGCGAAGTCAACAAGGAGTTTTCATTTACAGTATCGGTTCTCGATAGTAACGGTGTCAGTGACGAGCAAATTTATTCCATTAAAGTATCTCCCTATACGTTTGTAGTGACTCCCGTTGACTTGCCGCTTTTGGTTACAAACCAACCCTATCAAGTCACCCTCCTAGGGATCGGTGCCATAAAGCCGGTCAAATGGCAAATCGTTGGAGATGCTCCAGCCGGTACTGCTCTCGACCCCAACACGGGGATTCTCACCATCGATTCTGCGGCGATCACCCTGGCTAAAGGTACGGACCTCGTCAAAGACGGCCTCAAGTTAACAGTTAAATCCTCGGACAAAAATGGAGTGGAAGTTACAAAGCCCTATATCATTAGTGTCGCCGAAACCGGGTACCTAGCTCCAAGTCTCTTAGATAAGGAGCTTTTGAATGTAGCTACCGATGTGGCCTATAAAGAAGTGATTCCAATCAAAGGCGGTGCAGCACCGTTAACCTTCAAACTGATTAAGGGAGATCTCCCTAAAGGGATCATCCTCGACGAAACGAGTGGGGTCCTCAGTGGAAAAGTTCTATCGACATCTCTAGGCAACAAACAATCTGTCTTTAATATCCAAGTCACGGATGCCTATGGCAAGACTGACGAAAAGGTATACACCTTAAGTATCGTCCCCTATACTTTGACAGTCGTTCCCCAAGAGCTCCCCCAAATCACGCCGATGATACCTTTCGCTATAAAGTTGGGAGCTATTGGCGGTGTAAAACCGATCACTTTTTCAATAGTCGGCGATCTGCCAGCCCGGCTTAAATTAGCTGCTGACGGAACCCTTTCCACCACCGCACCCTATCTTGCCTTGAGCACTGCGAACAGTGAATGGCCTGTAGATATCACCGCAACGGATGCCCAGGGTGTTGTCGGCAAAAGCAAACTCACCATAAAGGTCGGTGCTAGCCCGGCCAATAGTTCCCCACTCGCGCTCCAAAACACAACCCTTGCCACCATGGTTGCAGGAGCCGAATATAATGCTGGCGTGATTGCAACAGGGGGTGTGGCTCCCCTTAAGTTTCAAATTATTTCCGGATCGCTCCCTCTCGGTCTTAGCCTTGATGCAGCAACAGGGATGATCACAGGGACATTAGGGATCACGGCAGGAAATAGTCTCTATGCGGCAATCATCAAAGTCACCGACGCCATCGGCGAAACCCTCTCCCAATCCTACTCTGGTACGGTGACGATGGGATCAAGTCCCCTCTCGATCACGACCACCTCGATGCCCTCGCCTAGCGCTGGCTCCAACTACGCAGCAGTGGTTTCTGTGACGGGGGGCAAAACACCTTATAATTTTACCATCACCTCGGGAACCCTCCCCAGTGGTTTATCACTCAACTCCTCTGCCGGTACAATCACCGGTATTCCGACCTATGCAACCGCTGGGACAGCTTTTGTGTTTACCATCACCGTCATGGACGCTACCAATCAAACAGCATCTAAACCATTTTCTGGCACCATCGGCTCAAGCTCGGCCTCATTAGCAATCCAAACTCCCTCAATCGTCGCGCCAACAGCCGGAAACGCCTACCTACAACTTATAGCCGCGACAGGAGGTCTGCCTCCCTACACCTTTGCCATATCCTCTGGATCTCTACCTTCTGGTCTCGCCATCAACTCCTCCTCTGGGATGATCTCAGGCACAGTCGCCTACTCAGCCCGTAACAACCCCTATTTGTTTTCGGTGATGGTTTCCGATTCCAATGCAAATTCTGCGGTCCAAGCCTATACGGGATTTGTAGGGAATTACACCATCAGCCTGCTGCCTTCCTCCCTCACAACGGCGACTCCAGGAGCATACTACACCTCCACCGTGATCACAGCAGGAGGCCAGGCACCTTATGTTTATAGTTTAACTTCGGGCACCTTGCCCACGGGTCTAGGATTTAATACAACCACCGGCGAAATATCCGGGACCGTTGCCGATGCCGAGGCGGGGCTAACCAAAACATTTACCATCACAACCACCGATACCAATGGTGCGACCACAAACCGGGCATATTCTCTAGCCACGGCTTCCTTTGCGATCACACTCTCTACGGGGAGTCTCGCCGCTGCGACCGAAGGCCAAGCCTACTCCAATGGTGGCCAAAACTTAACTGCTTCCGGTGGTACCACACCCTATACCTACGAGTATTCCGGCAACCTCCCCTCTGGGATTGGTTTGACCAGTGCTGGTGTTTTCTTTGGCACACCAGCCTACGGCCAGGGAGCTCTCGCTGGGGGGACCAACTACACAATCCAAATCAGGGTCCGTGACGCCCAAAATCGGGTGAGCCAAGCCAACTCTAAGACCATCAACGTCGGCGTCAGCCTCCCCGTCGTCGGCAGCGACACGCCAAACGTAGGTGTTTTAGGGACTGCCTACAGTTATACGCTTTCATCCACGGGAGGTCGTCCTACTTATACCTACAGTCTTGTCTCTGGGAGCTTACCAACGGGATTAAGTCTGTCGACGGCTGGAGTGATTTCAGGGACACCAACAGCAGCCACAGCCTGCCCTGCTGGCCAATTTACGGTGCGATCCACTGATTCGTTGGCACAAAATTCTGCTAACTCGGTCAAATGCATTGCCACAGTCACAGGAGTAAACATCACCAACACCTCGTTCCCCACGGTCGTAACAGGAGTCAACTATTCTGGTACGGTCACCACCATAGGTGGGACTACTCCCTATTCCTATAGTTCCTCGGGTCTACCGACAGGAGTTTCCTTAAACTCCACCACAGGTGCCCTCTCTGGGTTTGTAAACGCGGCTACGGGCGACTATACTGTTTATCTTACAGCGACCGACAGCTCCAGCCCAACTCTTTCAACAACACAGGTTTTTGTTTTTAAAGTGAGGGACCCACTCTCGATCACGACAACGACCGTCAACCGTGCTGGCTCCGGAATCGCCTACAGTCCCGTCACCCTTGTGGCGACGGGTGGAGAGACGCCCTATACTTTTTCCATTAATTCAGGAGCCCTTCCCAGTGGTCTATCTTTAAGCAGCTCCGGAATTATCTCTGGAACCCCCGCAGCAAACTCCAGTGCTGGAAACGGTACCTACACCTTTAGCGTTATCGTCCGCGACTCTGCGGGCCTCACTTCAGCGGTCCAGTCCTATACCCTTTACGTCACCCGAGGGCCAAAGATCACCACCCGTAGAATGCCGACGGCCGTCGTGGGCCGTGCTTTTGCCTACGATATTGAGTTTACCGGAGGGGTCAATCAGTTTATCAGCACAGCCAATTTGGCGAGCCGACTGACCTGGGGGGCCACAGGTTTACCATCTGGCCTCAGCATAAACGCCGCCACCGGCCGCATCAGCGGGACCCCTGCGGGTGGCTCCGAAACCAGCTCCCCCTACACTGTTACCCTTAGCCTTAGCGACCAACATGGTATCACCGCAACCAAAAGCGTCCCTATGGAAATTCGAACCGCTGGCCTGACTTTTGATGCTGATCTGCCTCGGATGAACGAACCCTGTCCCACAAGCTCCATTGCAAACTGCGAAACCATCGCCCATGCCGTGGGTGCTCTTGTTTCGGGAACACCAAACACTAAGTACATGGTCTATGGCGCTCTCACCGCAGGTACCACAGCGGCTCCAACGACATCAGTCATCTATATCGCCCGCATTGATAGCCAAGGCCAAGTCGCTACTCCGGGCACCAGTAATCTTACAGTCACCTACACTCCTTCGTCCGTGGGTTGGATCACTGGACTTGACCTTGGAGATATCGATAACGATGGATTTACGGACATCGTCTACAGTGACCGCTCCAATAACAAAATTGTCGTGGTTTGGAACGACGGCACCACGGATGCTAACGGAATGCCAGTGTTTTCAAGCCAAAATACTTTTAACATGCCAGCCAGCGGCGCCCGCCCCATGATGGTGAAAGTTCGCCAGCTTCGCCCCGATACCACCAACTCTAACAAAAAAGACCTTATCGTCGCCGACTATGACCTTCTTACGCCTGCTACAGCGGCCAGATTGGTGGTTTTTCTCGCGCAAAACAGCTGTTCTACTAACTGCTCGGGTTCACGCTCAACAGTTTACACCGGCACCGGGGCGTCTATCACTGCCTATAATACAACCTTGATTACTCCTGCAGTTGGACTAGGCTATATCGGCGGATTAGACATCGGTTATTTTAACACCGCACCAGGAACGGGTGTTTGCCCAAGCATCGCCATCACCGGTCGGAGAATTTCGGGCGCTAACACCGATCATATATTTTTAAGGCACCAAGCTTATGCAAGCAGTGTTTGCAACGGCAACTTCGGCACCCACGCCACATCTGACGAAGGACTCGTCTCCAGCAACAACAACATTCCCTCCCACCCCGCCATCGCTGACTTTAACAATGACGGCATCTCCGATATCGCCGTTGTCTTACGCTGGACGACGATTGCCAACTCCGCCGCCGTCAAGGTGTTTATGATGCCCGGTGGCAATGTCTTTCCCGGTGCGGCCCTAACACCACTGTTGCCTTACACCACAGGGACAACTTATGTGGGAGGATCAGTTGTACCGTACTGTACCGATGGCTCCACGACCTGCAGCTTTCCGGGACTCCTTGTGGCCGGTGGCAGGGACCGGGGGATGGTGATCACTGCTGGTACAGCAACTTCACATGGATTTTTGAGCTTTATCCCCAACTATGGAGCCTCTCCCTGGTTTGAAGACAACACCGGCAACAACCGGATCGACTACGAGGGATTGCCTGGGATCGGTGTCAACGGACTCACGGCGACACCAATTGTCACCAGTAATAAAAACGATATTGCATTTATGGGCGTCGACAATAACGCCTATCCCTATTACTTCATGGCGCCGCGTAATGGGTCTTCGACCACAGATCCTCTCAAGTTAAAGCGTATGGCCCTTTCCGTACCCACTTACCTTGCAAATAGCGCCTCAGTCGGAACCATAAAACTGCTGGACGTCAATCAAGATGGCAACCTGGATTTGATCAGTCATTTGGTGAACGCCTCTGCGATCTCCATTACTTCAGGGAACCTGACGACAAACGTGCCTGGATCTATACCCGAGCCGACCTCAAATCCTATAGGCAGCAACTTTGGTCTGCCAAACACTTACCACTACCAGTCCTCCATGGATTCTGGAGATTTCAACGAAGATGGTTACCCTGACTTTGCTACGGTCGGCAATGCCAGTCGCGTAGTCACAGTTAACTTTGGTGATGGGACAACGACCGTGGGTAACAGTGTTATGTTGGAGCCAGGGATCAGCGGTGACCTTTATCCTCGGGTGATCAATGTGAAAGACTACGACAATGACGGTCATGACGATATAATTATTTACAATCTAAACAACACCACGAACCAATATTCAATGGGCTATTTTAAGGGAAATGGCAATGGCACCTTTGCCGCCGCCCAGGAGTTTAATCTAGCGAATGCCGTCTGTGGCGATGTCCGGACCATGGTCTCAAAAGACCTTAATGGGGACGGTCGTCCTGAGATTGCCATCTTATGTGCGGGCAACCAGGCTCTTTGGATTTTGAGACGACACGCAGATGTGGGAGGGACCTGGGTCAAAAATAGCGGTGGTACTGTCAACTCAGTCACAGCAGGCACGGGAACGAGCTTGGCCATTGGATTTCTAACCTCTACAACTGGATATGACGTAGTCCTGGGGGGTGCCGACACGGCCAATAGCTACCGCATCATTAACGGTCTGCAATTGTCCACCCCTGATACGAATGGCAACTTTAACGTCACCGTAACAACGTTTAATCCCTATCAAGCCATCAGGGGAAACCTTTCATCTGCTGAGATTACCGATCTCGACAACGATGGCTATGGCGATCTTATTTTGACTCCAGCGACCCAGGCCTCATCGGGTGCAACTAGCGTGATTTCAAACTTATTTTATACCTGCCACACCACCAGTGCTGGCAACTGTACCCGACGTCCCTGGGGAGGCTATGGGGCGGGGATGACAGGGATCGCCGTCGGTGACATCAATAACGACGGGCGCAATGATTTTATCCTCGGTACACGTACCGGAGATCGGCTTTACTACCGCATGATTCTTAGGGCGATCAACACGGGCCAATGAGTTCCGCTGCGAGGTTCGTCCTAAAAAGAAGCGTATAGTGGGTGAGCTTAGGCACCGTCCAAAGCTGACCCTGGCGGCAGGTTTGAGCGAGTAATTTACCTTGGGCGAGGGGAACTATTAAATCATTATTAGCATAAACAAACATATTTTGTAATGGAGATCCTTTAATGGCCTGGGGCACATCCATCTGCTCCACAACATCAGCGACATGCTCAATATAGTGCTTTGGGTAGTGAGCAGGTGGAATCCTAATGGGAAACCTCTGTCGTCGAAAACGTCCTAGAGGAGGAATCATACCAAGATTGCCATAAAAAAAGCTTTGTTGGTAGAACTCCTTTTGCCAAACCGCTGGCAGCTCGCCAAGAGCTGCTCTCAGTCCCAGGTGGCGTAAAGAAATGGGTGTCGCAATATAACGGACTCCAGCAAGGCCCGAAAGACCTATCACAGCCCTTGCTAGCATCGCACCTCCTAAACTATAGCCTACACCGTAGATCCCTAGGCCTTGGTATTGGGAACAAGCTAATTTCACAGCATGCCGAACCACTTGGACGGCAGGTTGGCTATCGAGAAGAGTCGTGCTCCCAAAACCATGTCCTGGGAGATCAAAGGAATACACAGCCCACCCCACCCTCAGGAAATCTCGAAAAAGCTGCAACTGGGGAAACACACCATCGTTGCCGGTGCCATGGGCAAAAAAGATTGCCCCTTTAGGGGTCTTCGGCTCTAAACTAAAGGCAAAGGTCTTACCAAGTTTTCCCAGGTCAAAACTCAGGTCCCGCCACGAGCATTGATAGGTGTCGATAAAATGCCTAAGATAAGATTGTGAAGAATGATCTCCCAACTGAAACCTCCTCCACGGAGCTGAGACTTGATGATACACCTAAGCAGCAAAGAGGTCAGTCATATCCTGAATTTTATGAATTTCGATTCTGCCCTTGCCTGTTAAAATGATTAAAAAACCCTCCATTCTAACTATCCATCCATTCGATTTTAATACCATATAAACTTATACTTTGTATTTTCAAAAATATTGCAAGAATTAAAAAGACCTGCGAGTTCTAAATAGATCCTAACATTTGACCGATCTACTGAATGCCTTAGGTATGTTTCTTAGATTATTGTTTGGAGAGTTTTTATTCCCGCAGAACGACGAATTCCGCAGAATTTTGGTAACTACCGCATTATCGAAGAGGTGGGTGCCGGTGGCCTGGGCCGTGTCTTTCGAGGGATTGACGAGCGCACTGGCAAAACAGTCGCCATAAAGGTCCTCCATGATAAGTATGTAAACAACTCCAAATTTCTTGGAATTTTCCATCGCGAGCTGCTGATTATGGCCGGCATGCATCACAAACACATCGTCGGTTACCTTGATAGCTATTTTGAACCACCCAACTGCTATATCGTTACCGAGTTTATTGAGGGCTGGTCAGGTCACCAGTTTCTTAAGTTGGTAGGGGTCATCCCACCCCTTGTGGCCCTGAGCATTATTATTGATATGATGAAAGGGATCGACCACCTCCACCTTCATGACACGGTCCATTCGGATCTTTCGTCTGCAAATTTTCTGATCGACCGCTCAGGAAGAGTGATGGTCACCGATTTTGGCTTATCCTGCCAGCTAGAAATTGAAGACTACAAAAACTATATGGTCGGCACCCCAGGCTACTACTCGCCAGAACATATCTCCGAAGCTAAGGTCTGTCCCCAAACCGATCTCTACTGCAGCGGCCTACTTCTGTATGAAATGATCAGCGGACGCAAAGCAGTGCCCGCTTCTACAGATCGAAAGGCCGTCCTTGCTGCGATGAAAAGGATTCCCTTTGATCGCATCGGTATTACTGACAAAAATCTCAACGCCAAGTTCACTAAACTGTTAAAAGCTTTGCTGCAGTTTAACGCTTCAAAACGGATTCAAACAGCCGAACATATGATGTTTGCCTGTTACGAAATCCTTAAGGCCTATGATATTCGCTATGCGAGGCATGCAATCAAAAAATTCCTCGTAGACCGTGGGCTAGTTCGAGGCCCTTTTGCTGGATTTGACCAAAACATCTATATTGGATTTGCCGGAAAAGAGATTCACGTGCAACGCCAATCGGCCCCACCTAATACCTAAAATGCGCTGGTTGTTTGTAGGTTCTGGCTGAGATCTATACCCACCCCCGTATCATCATGGTCTGTATGCCATGGCAGCTCAGCTCGATCGCTAAATAGGGCTTGGTAAAGACATGTCTTGTTTCGGGGAGTATTGTAAAGACTCAGCTCCACTGATTGCATCAGATCTTTGGGAGTCAATAGGCGTATCCCATAGGATTTTAGCTTATCGACAATCTTAAGTTCAAAACCCGACACTTCACCAAGTGTTGCCCCTATAAAATCAGTGGTTCGCACATGGTTGCTCAGACGTACAAAAATCGCAAAGGGCCCTACCATCGACAGCTCTAGACGCCACAGAGCGTTTTGTCCCTTGAGGAGATAGCCAAAACAGACATCGTCCTCGCATTCCCCCAAGTCCTCTACCGCCGCAAAATCCCGCAACTTTCGAATCAAAGGGTCGTAAGGACGGTTATGAAAAGCGCGGCGTATAAAAGAAAAATCAGGTTGTTCAGGATTTTTGTATGCAGCTCGAACATATTCACAATAGTTTGGTGCCATGAAAACTAAGGTCCCTCAATGACTATTCACCAAAGAAAAAAACAGATCAAAAAACATCAGACTTTATCGACTATAATGCACGAGGTAAAGGGTTCGAACTGGTTTGGGACAGAGGGACTTGGTCCAATCGGACCCTCCAGATATTGCAACCCTTGGATCCGTGATTACCTGAAGCTTCGTTGACTTGCAATCCCTAAGAAGAGAAAGACTCAAAGCTTGGTAGGGAATGATTTTAGGGGCGGGCAATTGATTCACCAGCAGCCAAAATCCCCCGGCGTTGTTGATATCCTCCTGTGTTCGTTCAAAGTAGACGGGATTGCGTGTCGCTTCCGAATCCCGAGTTAATCCAGGCCATTGTCGGAGCGGGAGTAGGGGTTGATAAAACTTAATCATCGAAAACATCTGGTAGCTTTCTACAAAAACCGGCCCGGGTAGAGCCGCCAAGGTCTCGCCCAGGGCTTGGTAGCCATAGGTTTCCCGAAGGATACGGTCACCTTTTAAGGGCAAAAAAGGGAGTCTAGCATGGGCGACCAGGAGACCTACAAGCAGCATGTTGGCACCTGCCGCTAGGACACCCTTGGTCGTCGTCGTAGGGAGGATAAAGGGCACCCATAAATATGCAGCTCCGACGATATACATGGCAGACCAATTTGCCTCAACCTTCGAAAATGGGCTTAGCATCCCAAAAAAAATCAATGGAACCCATACAGAGCTATGGATAAGAGCCCTCGTCGTAGGATTGTCTGCGACGTAAACTGGCTCAAATTTAATGCGTTGCTTTTTAGATCGCCAAAATCCCCAGAATGCAAGGACCAACCAAGCCCCCCAAAGAGTGATTTGCGACATGTAAAAACCAAAGGCTCGATTGAGTTGGTCAAGGGGTTCATGCCACCATTTTTGAGCGTGTTCAATCTCTTTCGCCTTTAAAAAAGGCTTTGAAAGCAGTGCCTCTCGGTCCAAGGCGTGAGGCACTTGGGGCGGAGGCAGATAGGAATTGGATCTTTTCCGATCGAGCATCTCGGATCTTTCCATGGAAAATCCGTGGCGCAGTTGAAATCGAAACGTAATCCAGTCGTTTTGAGCATTCCACAGAAGATGGGGCAAAAAAACCAGAAAGCAAACCACACCCCCTAAGTAGGGCCAAAGGGTCAGGAGGGCGGGCTTTGGGTATTTTTCAGAGGAAATGGGGCGCGAGGTGGTACGGGAGCGAGAGGGGAATGGGGCGGATCTGATGAAAAGTTGTCTGACCAGGGGCACCAGAAAAACTAAACCGATAAGACTCATGGTGTATTTAGACCATAACCCGCACCCCACCCACAAACCCGCAAGGAGCCAGCGCTTGGGGTTTTGTGAAAGAGATTGAGTCCCCTCAAAAAGCGCTAAAGTCCAAAATAGCAAGACCAGAGTATCTGGAGTTGTGAGGACACCATGGAGCAGTCCCATGAGGTTGGTCCCAAGTGCTAAAAGTGCCATCCAAACACTGGGAGCGTTCGCACCTCCACTCCACAGCAGATAGAGTCGATAAGCCATCCACAAGTGAACCATAGCTGCCGCCAGCGTCCCGAGGCGGATAAGTAGCCATGGGCTTGCAAAGGGTATTAAACTTAGATGTTGGCCTAAAGTCAGAAAAGCGACCAAAGGTGGATGGTCAAAGTAACCAAGGTCTAAGTGCTGCCCCCAAAGTGCGTAGTAGGCTTCGTCTTGGGTGATCGGTAACAAGCCCGCAAGGACGGCCCAAAAGAGACCCATCACCACAAAAAGAACAATCACCGACTTTAGAGGTCCTCGATCGAGGGAGCCCCGAGGGTGGAAACCACTAAACAAGTCCCCCCTCCACCGGCTCTAAAATATTTCCAAGCCTTTGGACAAGGCGTGACTGCCTTTCGAGGCTCTTATTGTTGTTGGTGGCAAATTGGAGGGCTCGCCTTGACCCTACAAAATACGCGAGTTTTCGAGCTCGTGTCAGACCCGTATAAAAGAGATTCCGCTGGAGCATAACATAAAACTGCATCGTACATGGGATCACCACGACTGGAAACTCGCTTCCCTGTGATTTGTGAATCGTGATGGCATAGGCGAGCCGCAGATCCCCAGCAGCCTCCTGGTCATAGGTCACCTCCCTTTCCCCAAAGAGAACCCCTAACTGGGCTCCATTCGTCCACTGCACAAAGCCGATATCCCCGTTAAAGACATTGAGATCGTAGTTATTGACACATTGGATCACCTTATCGCCCGGCCTTAAAATCAGTCCCTTTACGCGATATTCAGCGCTGTTTCCCCGCCGAGGATTGAGGAGGGCTTGTAGCTCTTGGCTCAGAGCAATCGTTCCTAAGTCGCCCCGGTTCATCGGCGACAAAATCTGAATATCGCGGATGGAATCAAACCCATATTTTTCGGGAATCGTCTGAAGAACAAGCCTCTGAATGGTCAGCCTTACCTCTTCGGGATTGGCTGCCTCCACAAAATGGCAGTCGCTTTGGGGATCGTCGTATAGTCTAAGGGGCTCCCCTTGGTTAATGCTGTGGGCCGTTTGAATGATTCGGGACTGGGCTGCTTGCCTAAAGACTTTGCCAAGCCGCGTAAATGGAACGACCCCCGAATGGATCAGATCCCGCAAGACGTTCCCTGGACCTACTGAGGGCAATTGATCCATATCTCCAAGGAGGATGAGCTGGGCTGATTTAGGAATCGCACTAAAGAGGGCCTCTGCCAGGCGGATATCTAGCATCGACGACTCATCGATCACGACCACCTGGACATTGAGAGGGTCCTCGGCTTGTTTAGAAAAACAACCCATTTGCGGATTCCATTCTAAAAGCCTATGAATCGTTTTTGCTGGCGCATAAGCTACTTCAGACAGTCTTTGGGCCGCTCGTCCTGTAGGCGCCGCAAGGGCGACTGATTTGCCCATTGCCTTAAGAAGTTTGATGACCGTATTAGCCGTTGTCGTCTTTCCAACTCCTGGCCCTCCCGTTAAGATAAACACCCGGTGTCGTGTGACCGCTCGGACCGAATCCATCTGCTCATCGGTTAAATCACATCCTGTTGCCTCCCTAAATCGACGGATCCACTGCTCAACCCGCTCAGCGTCGGAGTGAAGTGGGTTGGATAGCAGTTGTCTGATTTTTGCAGCCACACTGCATTCAGCAAAGAGGAGATTTTTTTGGTAGTAGATAGGCTGTGACAGATCGTTGGTGCTATGGGGTGCTTCCGATCCGAGGGTGTTCTGATCTTCCAAGATCTTTAGGGCTGCATCGAGTCGAGGAGTGATCTTATCGGAAGAGACTCCCAAACAGGTTTCAAGGGACTCGATCAATTGGCTACGGGTCAAATAACAGTGGCCCCGTTCCTCAGCCTGCTCCAGTTGATAAAGAATGGCTGCCCGGATCCGCTCGGGAGAGTCTGCTGGGATACCCATACTCTGGGCGATTCGATCTGCCGACAGAAAACCTATGCCGCGGATTTCCGAAGCTAATCGAAAAGGATTAGCCGCAATGACTTTGATTGCTTGCGGCCCGTACATTTCGAGGAGTCGACTTGTAAAAGTCGTAGAAATCTCATGCTCGGAAAGAAACATGGTAATCTCAGAAATCGCCTGGTGTTGCTTCCAAGACTCCACGATCTTTTTATAGATCTTAGGCGTAATCCCCTTAATCTCTCGGAGTCTCTCGGGTGACTTTTCTAGGATCTCAAAAGTCTGTTTGCCAAATTTGGCGACGATTTTTTGGGCAGTTTTTTCGCCAATTCCTTTAAAAAGTCCTGAAGAAATGTAACGCTTGATTCCTTCTTTTGATGTGGGCTGAATCGGAACAATACGATCTGCCTTAAACTGAGACCCGTACTGGGGATGTTTGGAATAGGTTCCGAAAAGTTCGAAATATTGACCGGGCTGGGGATCATGAAAGTGCCCGACCACCGTAAGCAATTCGGGTGTACTATCTGCCTTTACTCGGGCAACGGTCCACCCGTTGGTCTCGTTCCGAAAGGTGACACGGTCGATTTCTGCTCTGATTTGCTGGACCGACGGTTCCGCAGAACTCTCCATAACCCACCGTAATCAATAAATAATATTCGATTTCGCATCCCACGGCCCCCATTATAGGGTACAACTCCAATGATTTCCAGCAGCTTTATGTGAATCGAACATTGCCTCGCCGTTTCTCCCTAAGCGCGACTTCCATTTTATAATCATTTTAGTGAGTTGCAGGCTAAATGGACAACTTGAGGGAGCAATACGCAGGTAGGAATAGACTGCTCAAAGCTGCTATTCCAGGAGTTCGATGCCCAGTTTGACCACTTCGACATCTAAATCCAAGATCCATTTAACCTCACCAAGAAGGGGAGCTAGGTCTCCAATCTTAATACGGACCCTAGCACCCTTGTGCAGCTGCTGTTTCTTAAGAGCCACGACGCAGCATCCATTATAGGATTCGTTGCAGATAAGAGCCACTATCTCAGGACTAAATCCATCGAGTTGTGGGTTGAGATCGATGGATGCATGGTGGAAAGGATCGGCTGTAAAGCGTACCTTTCGGCGATTATTTTTAAGGTGTGCTGGCATCTTTTTTACTCCCAAGTTTTCCGTTTACAGTGACTGTTATCGTCTAAGTAAGTTGTAACTTGATGGGAATTTCTTACCTGTCACTAAAGAATTTTTTTCTAAGTTTTTTCCTTGGTCTTGACAGCTTTAAAGTAGACCTTAACTTTGATACAGAGGCGATTTAAGTCGCTTCTCTGAGAGTCTAGATTAAACGAACTCTAAACTATAAGGAGAATATTTATGTCTACAGATTTTGCAAGAACCTGGGAACCTTTGGTATCTCTCCAACGTGCCATTGAGTCTGCAATGAACCAGAATTTTTTTGGGTTCGCCACCACTGATCAGGGGATATTTCCAGCCATTTCGGTATTTAAGGGCGAAAACGAACTGCTTCTCACCGCGGAGCTTCCTGGTACTCGAAAACAAGATATTAATATTGAAGTTAAAAATGATCTTTTTCGAGTCAGTGGCGAACGCAAGGTAGATTTTGATCCGAAAGAAGTCAGTACCCATCGTCGGGAGCGACCTGAAGGATTGTTTGATCGTACGCTTAAGCTTCCTTTTGCAATCAATGCCGAAGCAGTCAGTGCTAGTTATGAAGATGGAATTTTGCGGGTAACCCTACCGTTTGCTGAATCTGCAAAATCCAAAAAAGTTCAAATTTCCTAAATGTGGAACCAACAAAATCAACAACCATTATTAGAAAGGACATTTATGTATCATTTAACCTATCAAAATCCAGTTCCTGTCACCAAAAAAGAATCGACTCCAAATGAAACAACCTATCAAGGAAAGACTTTTACCCCCCTAGCAGATATTTTTGAATCAAAACAAAATCTTGTTTTAGTTCTGGATATGCCTGGAGTCAGCAAGGACCTCGTCCAAGTAAAACTGGAAAACGACCTCCTTGAGGTTGAGGGTAGGGTGAACGTTAACGAGCTTACCGCTAAGACTCCGATTTATTCTGAATACAACGTCGGACATTATTATCGAAGATTTGCGATCTCAAACAAAATTAACCGTGACCAAATAGAAGCAAAGATGACGGATGGAGTGCTTACTCTCACCTTGCCAAAGCTGCCGGAAAAGTCTCCAAAGAAAATACCGATTTCATGACTTTCATGGGAAAGAGAGGATATTCCGTAAAAAACATCATTCAACAGGACTAAATAGGCAGGTTTCGCAACCTGCCTTATTTATTGCATAAACGTTAGATTATTTAATGAATATTCCAACTATTTTAAGATTTTTTAAAAAATACTTAGATATTTTATAAAGTCTCCTAAAGAACGCCCGTGGAATACCGATAAGTTGGTATGTCTTGAACGGCGGTGAGGGCCTGTAGATCTCCACCCGTAAAGATGCTTGGTTTTGCTTTTTGAGGTTTTACTAAAATGTTACTCCTAGTTTACCCAAATCCAAACTCCCCATTGCCTCTAGCCAGGCTCTTAGATGACTCTTATTACCTTACATCTATATTTGATTTAGAGAAATGTCTGGAATTGGCCGGACAGTCATCCACTTGCATTGGGAGGTCCTATGCAGTTTCAATTTTCGTTTAAGCACATGGATTCGTCTTCAAGTTTAGAATCTTACGCAGAAGCAAAGCTAACTGAAAAGATTTCAAAATTTGTGACTAAGCCGATAGAAGCTCACGTTTTTTTTAGCGTAACTAAACAGGAACATTTTGCCCATCTCCACCTAAGAGCTGGTGATGGCTTTACGACTGACGTGGATAGCAAGTCAGGAGATATGTACTCGTCGATAGATCTCATGGCCGACAAGCTGGAATCTCAACTTAAAAAACATAAAGAAAAACTCAAAAACCACAAAGGTTCCAAGTCTCCTGTACGGCTTGTATCAGATTTCGAAGAGGCGGAAGGCCAACTGGACGAAGCAGTTGATGCCGCCGACATCATTAAATACGAAACCGCGAGAAAACGCGTTGCGCGGTAGAGTTAATTTGATCATTTAGATCGATAGAAATGCGATTGTTCATCAACCATTTGGCTTCTTTGGAGTCAGATGGCTTTTTTTGTCTTCCACCATTGAAGTCCAAGCGCTGACAATTTTTAGATTCTATGATAAAATCGAGATTGGATCTCTTTGTCACTCTATTCTTGAGTGGTCCCAGCAGTAAGACCCAATTCGAAAATAACTTCATGAAACTGACAGCAAAATGGTTTTGGGGAATCGCCCTCTTTTTGGGGTATCGGCTAGATTTACAAGGCCAGAATCTCCCTGCTGCTGCCCAGTATCCCGGAATCCATGCAAAAGCAGGATCAGGTGCCGGGCTCACTATTTCTCGAGGTCCCGGTGCAATCTTCCTAAACCCTGCAAATATTATATTTTCTAAGTTTATAGAGCCAGATGCGGATCTTGGTTTTTCTATGACAAACTACACCTACACTCCCTTGAGCGAATCCTATGATATAGCCACCACAAGTCTCACAGCCTTACAAATGACTTTTGGAGCTACCGTTCGACCTATATTGCCACTTGCCTTAAGTGCCGGCGTGGTGCCAAGTTTAAGCAGCAGTTATACCTTAGAGAGTGCTCCCTATTACCTAGGTGGAGGTGTCTACGAGCCTTCTACGGTGAGCGTGACCCAGGAAGCACTACGATTTGGCGGTGCTGCTGCCTATAAAGTTCTCCCCATCCTTACACTGGGAGTGGGAGTCATCCTAACTAATGAAAAATCAGCGATTACAGCGACAAAGCCACAAGAAACCGAACCATTTTTAGACATGCTTTATGGTGGATCCTATACCCAATTTATGGTTGGTGCCCGTTCCGACCTGTTGGCGCAGCGTTTATCGCTCGCATTCACCTTTAAATCTGCCGCTGCAAAAAACTTTAGCGGTGACTATTACCTCGATACAGCTACGAATAAAGGTGGTGACTACATACCTCTCGACTATAAAGGCTACGCGCCAGCAACGATAGGGGTAGGTGGCGAGATGCAGTTTGCCTCCTTCGGCGGGTACGGAGATCTACGTTACAACCAATGGCAAGGGGGCTCAGCAAGCAGGGGAATCTCCACCGCACCGACTGAGAGCGATCTTAAAAATAATTTTGAGGTATCTGGTGGTGGCAAATTATGGCTTATGAAAGACCATATGCTGATGGGTGGGATAGGATTCATCACGCCCAATATCGGCGATGGCACTGACAATACATTTAAGGCTAACGAGGCATTAGAAGGAATGGGACTTGGAGATGTAGATGGAATCCAGAGGCTTATTTTTTCTGCTGGCTACCGGTTTCGCCTTAAAAACAAAGGTTATGTTATGGCGGGAGGTCAATACCAAACTGGATCCCGCGAAGTACCCGAAGGTTACAGCTATGAAGGCACCCATTCTTTGAGCGTTTTGATGGGAAGCATCGGTGGTGCCTATGGATTTTAGAGCGTGATGACCTCAGATCGAGGTTATCAATTTACAGGACAAGGGGGGAGATCAATTTATGAAGATCGGTAGAAAAAAAAGCGGCCATCTCAAAATTTTGTTGACCTTGGGGCTGTGTTTGGAGGGCAGTATAAGCTCCGGGTCCCAGATTCCTTTAAACACAACTCTCAAACGACGGGGATTTGACGAGCCCCATCGCCCTAAAGAGCTTATCGTCAAACTAAAACCAAGCTATCGTGATCAGGGGATTCAGTGGCTCAAAACTGAATTTGGCAGTGATATTTTGCACCAATACCGTGCAAGCGGCGCCTACCTGATCAGGCTGCCAGATACCCTTCATGCTGCGTCCGTAAGCCAACAAATAGCCAATCATCCCGAAGTTGATTATGTCGAAGCAAATACAATCATACGCCTTACAACCAAACCTGCGGTGCGGCTGAACGCCGATTCATTCGCTGTTTCCCCCACCACCCTAGACCCCCCTAATGACCCTAAGCTATCCAGCCTATGGGGACTTCATAACACTGGGAGTGATGATGGGGTTGTCGATGCCGATATCGATGCCTTAGAAGCATGGAATCTTAGCACCGGATCAAAAAAAATTGTGACTGCTATTATCGATACTGGGGTGGACTACACCCATCCTGATCTCGCCAATAACTATTGGCATAACCCGGGTGAAACAGGCATCGATGCTCAAGGGAAAAACAAAGAGTCTAACGGAATCGATGACGATCAAAATGGATTTATCGATGATTTTAGAGGCTGGGATTTTGCTAACAATGACAACGATCCTAAAGATGATCATGAGCATGGGACCCATTGCGCGGGCACCATAGGGGCTATTGGTAACAACAATGTAGGTGTTGTTGGAGTTAATTGGAATACTTCCCTGGTCGGCCTAAAGTTTCTCGATAATTCTGGTTCTGGAAGCCTAGACCATGCGGTTCAAGCCATTGAGTATGCCACAACTCTTGGTGTGGATTTGACCTCTAATAGTTGGGGTGGTGGGGGGTTTTCCCAAACAATGTATGCAGCGATTCAAGAAGCTGCACAAAAAGGAATTTTATTTGTGGCTGCAGCGGGTAACGAGAGCCAAAACAATGATCAACGCCCCTCTTACCCAGCATCTTACCTTGTCGATAACATCATCTCCGTGGCAGCGATTGATCGCAAAGACAAACTTGCAAATTTTTCTAACTATGGCGCCAAAAGCGTACACGTTGGAGCCCCTGGCATTGATATTCTTTCGACGGTTCCCGATGCCGCCTATGGGACCATGAGCGGAACCTCTATGGCCACACCCCACGTGTCGGGCGTCGCTGCCTTGATCAAAGCTACCTATCCCCAGCTCTCTGTCATACAATGGAAAAATCGAATTATATACTCCTCCCAAATCACATCAGCAACCGCGCTTAAGACCTCCTCAGGAGGACGGCTTAATGCTCTAAATGCTCTTAAAGATGATCAAATTCCTCCTGCTAAAATCGATAACTTGAGCATCAAATCAATTGCACTCAATCAAATCGAGATTGCCTTTAGTAGCGTCGGAGATGATGGGATTGAAGGTAAGGCCCGAGCCTATGAAATCAAGTTTTCTGATACACCGATCCGATCTCAAAATGATTGGATAAATGCTCAAACAGTCTTCAATGGAAACCATTTATCTGGAAAATCCTTGACTTCTAAAAATGATTTTGGCTCTCTGTCTGAAAGCGAAATCCTCACGGTAAAAATCAGTGGACTCAAATTTGAGTCGAAAGGCTACCTTGCCGTAAGGGCCTTTGACGGTGTCGGCAATTCTAGCGAATTTTCAGAGAGTCTGGCGTTTGAATTACCAAAAATATACAATTTCTTTGTCAACAACGCCGGCTCTCTCACCGGAGTTAAGGCTGACGCTCCCTGGGGCCTTGAGATTCTTGGGAGCGATGCGCCTCCAAATTCCGATGGTCTAGTTTTTTCCGATAGCCCAGGAAAAGAATATAAACCAAATGTTAAAGCTTCTTTTACTCTAGATCCAATCCCACTTCCTGCCCAGTCTCAGGTTTTCTTAAAAATCAAAGCCTTGGCACGCATAGAAGAAAACTTCGACTTTGTCTACTCCGAGGTCAGTATTGATAACGGAGTTACGTGGAAAAGAGTCGGTACGATCACAGGACGGCATCCTTGGCGAGAATTTGTATTCGAACTCACACCCGTTCTTGGAAACGCCAAAGAGGTTTTAGTGAGGTTTCAACTAGAAACCGATGCATCTGTAAGCGATGATGGAATCAAAATTGACCAGATATCTCTTTTTACGGATGCAATGGCCCAACCTTAATCCGATTTTCATACCCGCTTTAAAGGTCGTTTAATTTGCCTTTAAAACATTCGAGGCCCCCTCTAGGGCCTTTTTTCACATGTGAGCGAGCAGCCCAAGATGGGTTAAGGATCCGTTCCCCCCAAATGGTCCCATATGGTTGGATTACTTTTTGCACCTCGGCATTTGTTTGGTCCCTTAATGGCCATTGCTTATGAGGTTGCATTGAAACATCACCACTATCTTCCAGAACAAAAAAAGAAGAGCGCTCAAATCCAAAGGATCCTAATCCCATTAATATCTATGTCATCTCTTCTGGGGTGTTATCACAAAAATCAGTTATTTCAGCCGTTTCCCCAGAGTGCGCGAGACGGGGATTCCCTACCAGCAGGGAGCATCAGTGGGGGTGGCAAGCACCTTTACACCCCTTTCCAACCCAAGCAGCAATTTAATTTGTTACAGGTCACTCGGGCAAGGCAAAACATTGCTCGACAGGTGGCTAAACGATCAACATTTAGTCCGCAAGCAAACAAGGAAGATGAGCTCACGGCAGCAGTCAAAGAAGCAATCATTGCGGAAGCCATGGTCTTACCCAGGCCCGTCTGGGGTATGGCTCTCAAGCAGTTTTTAAAGCTTGAACCCTCGGCATCCGTCAACGATTCAAGCAAGGTTTTAGATCAGCTCCACCACATTGTCGAACGCGATACCAACCTTCAGGACCATTCAAAGAGATTTTTGCAGGACAAACTTTTGAAATCTCTTAGAAGAGTTGCCAATGCCGAAGACAAAAATATTCTCACTGATCATAGCGAAGCTGTTTATATAGCCGTCAATAAATTGCTGTCAGAGACAAAGTCTGTGGATACCGGAATCGATGATCTTAGTCTAAAGATTTCGCCAAAGGATCTAGTGAAAGCCTATCAATTTTTTTGTGATGAGGAGTATTGCCAGGCAAGCCTTATTAAACCAGCACAACTCGATCTCAACATCCCCCTCCCCCTCAATGCTAATGTAGATATTGTTTTTTCCAGAGCCTATGATCCCCAAAAAGATGATGTCTTGTTTGAAGTCAGTCTCGATGGCACTTGTCATCCTGTGAAGATTGCAAATATTTTCTCCATAGATGTTTCACTGGGAATCAATCTTGAGTATTACAAGAAAGAAAAAAAGGTGGTCCTCACAAACCCTCGGTGTAGCCTAGGTGTTTCCTGCGATACTCCCATCATAGACCTGAGTGCTAAAATCAGCCAAACAGGAATTTCCTTTGACGGTGCCGTCGACAAACCAGGTAAAATTCCAGATTGGCTTGTCAAAATGGCTCCAGAAGAGGGTGAAACCCATAAAAGCATTCCATTCGACAAAATCGATGACGAACTCCTCGCCATGTACCGCCAGATCAAGGGCCTACCCCCACGTAAAGAGTCCGATCCGGACATATCCTGGGCTGATCTGTTTGCCGCTGTAACGGTCGAGTACCGAAAAGAGACTCCGACCAATTAGCTCTCGAAGGGTTGGCGGTTCCTTACCAACATGATAAATGATAGTCAGGGCGCGAGATCCCTAAACCCACAAGCTGAGTTAAGAGCCTTGACCATTAACATTAAGATGCCCCAGGAATTGCTGATTCACAAAGTCCACCAGTTTGGCAAGGAAGCAGCGGAAATGCGTCAGTTAGCCCAACGGATGCGCGAGCTTTTTCCTGAAAAGCTTCGCCAACTGCACCGAGAACGGGCAAACCTGACGGGTGCCCCTCGAGATCGAGCCTGTTTGGTCGACCAACGCTATCTAGAATCTGTCCAGGAACTCGTGGACCTTAGGACCCGAGCAACCTATCTCCGTATGCAATATGAATCCCACCTTATGCTCTACCAGGCTCGGCAAAGTCTTCGGAAGTCTTAGGCGCTCCTATTCATGGGTTTGGGTTGATCCAGATGCGTGATCTTTAGCAAATTCTTATGGCGACCCGTCTCTGAGGATGATAGAGTGTCCAGCTAGGGTTATAAGATTTTTGTAAAACCCTTTTGGGGGCGTCATGGTTTCGACGGGTGTGGTTAGACGAGTTTAGGAGCATGTCAGGGGTGGTTGCGTGACCCTGTCAAAACGCGTAACAAAGCTTATTCGACAACGAATACGCACTCGCAGCTTAGTTAAGCTGCCGTCGAACTCTCGGGTGCCGGTACCTTGAGGGAGGCGTCATTGCATCGGCGTAGGTTACGGCTCTTCCGTCTGTAGAGCTGGAACTGAAATCAACCAGACTGCGATCAGCCAAGCGTGTCCGGGCGCTCGGCGGGTAAGAGGAAAGTTCACGGACTAAGCATGTAGCGCCTATTCCGCCTCGCATTCGGACGCGGGTTCGATTCCCGCCGCCTCCACCATCATCTCTTCTGAGAAGTTCCGAGAAAGTCCAAAAAGACAGCTAAAATCGAGAGATGAGGTCAAACGGAGTCCACCAGGGTCCGGGCTGTTCCGTTGACTTCCGGAACAAAGTTGGGGTAACTATGGGGGTAACTCGGACCCCTGACTTTTGGTTACCCCCAACATGAACCTGACCTCGCAAGCTATCAAAAACATTAAGCCTGACCCTATCAAGAGCAAAAAACACTTCGATGGGGGCGGCCTCTTTCTAGAAGTTACCCCCACAGGAGCCAAACGCTGGCGCTTTAAGTACCGCTTTGGGGGTAAGGAGAAATTAATCTCCCTAGGATTGTATCCCGCTGTCGGACTCAAGGAAGCTCGGGAAAAACGAGACGATGCTAAAAAGGCTCTTGGCTCGGGGATTGACCCCAGCGCCCAACGGCAAGCACAAAAAGAGTCTTTGCATGGATCTGATGCTAATGGTTTTGAAGTGGTTGCTTTGGAATGGATTTCCCAGAATGAGCACACCTGGGCACCAAGCCACGCTAAGACCATCAAGAACCGGCTCCAAAACGATGTCTTCCCTTTTGTCGGGAAAATCCCTGCTAAGGATCTCACGCCACAAACCTTGATCGAGGTTTTGCGTCGCGTGGAAAAACGCGAGGCCTTTGAGACTGCCCATAGGATTAGGACGGTACTCGGCCAGGTATTTCGCTATGCCATCGCTACTGGCAGAGTTGAGACCGATCCCACCCGTGATTTGAAGGGTGCTCTTAAGCCGGTAATAGCAAACCACCTCCCAGCCGTTACGGATCCCAACAGAGTGGCAGAAATTCTTCGGATGATAGATGCCTACCGAGGTGGCCCCGTGGTCACCACCGCACTCAAGCTAGCGCCCCTCGTCTTTGTCAGGCCTGGAGAGTTGCGACAAGCCGAGTGGGCTGACATCGATTTTGATAAGGCTGAATGGCGTTATCTCGTCAAAAAAACCAAAACTCCCCACATCGTGCCATTGGCGACCCAGGCAGTCGCTGCATTGAAAGAGCTTTATCCCATCACCGGATTGGGCAAATACGTTTTCCCAACACCCAGGACAAATACGAGGCCAATGTCAGACAACGCGATTTTGGCTGCACTCAGAAGTATGGGGATACCCAAAGAAGAAATGTGTGGTCATGGATTTAGGGCTACGGCCCGGACCATTTTGGATGAGGTTTTAAAAATTCCACCGCACCTGATTGAGCATCAACTTGCTCATGCTGTCAGGGATTCATTAGGGAGGGCTTACAACAGGACAACACATTTGGAGAAGAGAAAAGAAATGATGCAGAAGTGGGCAGATTATTTGGATGAATTGAGGGGAGGTAAGTGATGAGCGAAATTGCTACGAAGCCAGATTGGGAATATTACGGGAAACTACCCAAGGTCAAACTTCAAGATGCGATACTTTTATCTTTAGATATCGATCCAAAACGAAAAAGTTCTAGTTTAAGCTCGAAAAAGGGCTATCGAAAAAAAAGTGATTTTGGCATTAGTCCGCCGTACGTTAACACTAATTCCCCGTCTGAATTAGAGGCAATTAGAGTAAGAACTAATCATATCTGCAATTGTCTTAACCAACCTGAATATTCCCAATTTATAAGCGAATCATCGCTACCATTGATGAATCGACTCATAGATATAAAATTCTTTGGCACCTTGTGCTTGAAAGTTGGAATTTCAATACCATCTCAATTTCCGAGAGATACCCGACAACCCAAAAATCGCAAAGAAAACGAAGTCCACCTTATCCCACACCAAGAAAAAATCTCTGACGAGAAAGAAGAACTCAAAAATTTGAGAAATCATAATTCTGGGATTCCTATTAATTTACCATACTTAACTAAAGAACTTAGAGTCATCTTCAAAACAATGGAGGTTGTATATGGAAACAACATCAAAACGAAGAAGGAAATTATGAACATTATTGATGAGATATCTCGGGAAAACTTAGGATATGATTTTGGCAAAGCAGCCTTAAAACAATTAGCAACAGTTATTGTTCCAGATGAAGTCGCAGAAAAAGAAAGACGAAGTCGAAAGCACCCCATCAACCATACTAGAAAACTTTCCCAGAAGACTTAGCCCACAACAGTTGATAACTGTTGATTTTTTTAGGGCACCTAAATGGGGTACCTAAATAGGGTAACCAAATACCATTATTGGTCACCCTTAAAAATTTAGTCAGCTAGACCTCGTCCGGAAAGTTCCGGCCATTTACGACGAGGTTTAAATTGACCAGCCTTTTTATGAACGTGCCTTCCAATAGAATGTTGAGACGTCCAGAAGTCGAACGAATTACTGGGCTCAAGAAAAGTACGCTTTACGACCTGATGGGCAAAAACTTATTTCCAAAGCCCATCAAAGTCGGGGCTAGAGCAGTTTGCTGGCTGGAAGGCGAAATTGACTCCTGGATTCAGGATCAAATTAGCAAAAGCCGCGGAGGTGTAAAATGACCCTCATAAATCCCCCTGCTACTCCTGGAACCAATCAAGAGGGAATTCAAACCGCACCTCTTAGCCAACAAAAAATTAAAGACCTTGTTGAGGCTCGGCGTGCCGCTGTTCTTCCAGCAATCCGCAATTCAGCTAAAGCTGCTAAAAATGATGAGCCGTACCCAGCAAAGGATGTGCAGATAGAAAGTATGGAAGAACCTAGCAGTAAGGAATGGCCGGAACCAATACCATTCAGTCAAGAAGCGCGTCGAGAAAGCTTCCCAATAGAGGCCCTACCTCCACTCCTTCGTGATGCGATTTTAGAAGTTCAATGGTTTACGCAAGCTCCCATGGCAATGGTGGCAAGTTCTGCTATTTGTACAGTAGCCACCGCAATCCAAGGGCTTGTTGATGTATCTCGTCCATCTCAGCTAAATGGGCCATCAAGCCTCTTCTTCTTTACATTAGGTGATTCGGGCGAGCGAAAAAGTACTGTGGATAAGTATTTTAGCAAACCACTTAAAGACCATCACGAAAAATCACTTGAATTGGCAAAACCAGTCCTATCAAAGTATTTGGCTCAGTTAGATGCTTGGCAGGCTCAATATGAGGGTGTTAAAAGTGCCATAAAAAATGCTTCTAGATCTGGTTATATAGGAGATATAGAGGACGAGGAAACCTCTAGCAAAGGGAGCGATAATAAACGGAAAAAAAGCATAAAGGAATTAAAGGAACTGCTTGAAGAGATGAATGAAAATAAACCTGTCCGTCCGTTACTTCCCAATCTTTTGATCACTGATATTACGACCGAAAAGCTGCAATTCCACTTGTCTCAAATTTGGCCATCGTGCCTGCTTAGCTCAGCAGAAGGAGGCTTGGTATTAGGGGGGAGGTCCATGTCGAGAGAAAACGAAATAAGCACCCTCTCATCCTTCAATTCTCTTTGGTCGGACGAAGTCTTCAGAGTTTCACGTAAAAATGCTGAAACTTTTGAAGTTATAGGATCTCGATTTAGTCTATCACTTCTTATTCAGCCAAATGTTTTTGCAAAATTTATCGAGGACCACCCGACTGCGCGCGACAACGGATTTTTTGCTCGAAGCTTATTTTCGTATCCAGAATCGACCCAGGGGACTCGTCTATTTAGATCACGTCCGGCACAAATGAATGCCCTCGAGGCTTTTTATGCTCACATTAATGTGCTGTTAGGTTATGAATTGAGGATTGTTAAGGGAATACTTAGGACATCTGATCTACACCTAACACCAGAAGCTTCAGACCTATGGATAAAGTACCATGACGAGATCGAGATTGAATTGGGTGCAGTAGATTTTTTACAAGCATATTCCTTGTAATTATAGGAATATAAATATAATCTTCGCATAGAATACTCCCGAAGTTAGCCGGACTTATTTAAAGTGTTGCCTGTATCGGAGGATTGCTATGCCAAA
>JBGSUI010000117.1:0-19166 GCA_041736175.1 Oligoflexales bacterium
AAGCTTGAAGAATGTCAAGAGTTAGACGAATTTGAAACTGAAGACATTGATAATAATGACTAAAAACTCATTTTTTACAGGCCTGACAAATTATAGTTGATAATTTATTTTGATATCAAGTCAAATGGTAAAGACTATAGCTGATTTAAATTCCGATTGGCCTGGTGTCTTAACGTACAAAATGCCGCTCCCCATACCGGTATCTTTTTTGCTTAAGATGACCCAAGGTTTGTACGCGTAAGTGCCAGGCTGAGGATCAAGAGTGATAGTGTTCGAGTCTAGTTCTTTCTTTGCTTCCTTCTCTGATGAACCACAGGAAATCACGACAGAAGAGATTAAAAGTATCGACCCATAGACAATCTTAACTTTCATATTTACCCTTTCAATTGAAGTTTAATCCCTATAAGAACGCCGCTTCTGCCACGCAAAAGGGCAGCTAAATTTATATCGGCCCATTTTCAGCGATGTTTAGTCAAAGTGCTATATGAAGTTAAGTTATAATGGAATTATCTCGGATCAATTTTACCCGTAACCTATCAATGATAGGGGGGAAAATGTTACTCCGAGAAGCGGTCGCAAAAAATCTCAAATCCTATAGAGTTAAGTCAGGACTAACCCAAGCTGAGGTCTCCAATCGTACTAAAATAAATATCAGACATATCAGCCAGATAGAAAATGGGACGTTAAATTTAACCTTAGACACCATCGAACGGTTGGCTATAGGTCTTGGGATTGTCGCTGCAGAGTTATTGCGCCAAGAAGGGAACACTTTAAAGGTCCAAGGGGCCAAAGAAGAGGTTGCAGGGCTGGAAGCAGCAATCCGGATTCTAAAAGGGTACAAGGCTCAAATTGACATAGGGCAGACCTAACCCTACTCAAGACATGCCTGATGTACCTATCCCATACTTTTATCTAGATGATTTAGGCCGTAGCCATCTTCTATAGCTGGCTACGGTCCTAACGACAGAATCACTACAACACCCGTTATCTGGCGTGATTTCCAATGATGCAACGCAACTGATTCAAGATGCCTCAATGATCGTAACTCATTGATAAATTTAAAAACCCCGCCAGAATCGAGTTCGGCAGGGCTTTAATAAATAGAGATGGCGGGGAATATGAGCCCCGCTTAACATTCCGGATATCATGGGTATTTTATGGAGTTCAAGACTATTCAAGCATCGTTGACTTGAAGCTGTAGGACCTTACCGACTGACGCTTGAGAATCATGAATCTTCAAAACTGCCGCAGAATCTTTAACGTCGATACCTGCTTCGCGAACATAGCGCATCATCGTGTCCATATTGTGCCAGCCCCCCATTGCCATGACTTTAACGGGCTCGACACCCCGACTAAGCATTAGCGTCGCCCACGTTGCCCTGAGGTCGTGAAACCTAACAGGTGGTAAACCGATAGCGACCAAAAAGTTTCTCAGCTCCCGGGCTTGTTCACCCTTATCCCAACGACCTATCCTTGGTAACACAAAGCCACTGGCTCCAGTCTGCAATTTAAGCACCTTCAGGAAAGACCCCAGTTCAGGGGCCATGTCGACAATGCGCGATTCGCCGTTCTTAGGACTTTTAAAGCCATCTTTGTTATTCCAACTCTGCGATATCTTCAAAAGTCCGACTTCAAAATCAATATTGTCCCAGGTCAAGGCGTACAGCTCCCCGGAACGCATACCTGTATACAGCGCGGTTAAAACATGAGGGTACCATTCCCAGTCATGAGCCTTTGCTTTGGCTAACAAAATCTTAGTTTGCTCATAAGTTAGGACTGTTTTAAGCTTTTTCCCGATCTTAAACTTCATCTGAGGAGATGGATTCCTAGACAGGTGTCCGCTTTCAACGGCGTGTTCGAACGCGAGCCTGACAAACTTTAGTATGGCCTTCCTATAACTTTCAGAGCCTCCAGCAAAATCCACTGCAATCAGAGTACGAATTTCGTCTGTCGTGATGGTGTCGACTAGCCGGGCTGCCCATCGCGACATCGTTGCAGCCTTAAGATTTTTATCCGCGTTATAAATAGTCTTTTTTGCGAGGCCTTTTGCTTCACACGCTTTAAGGTATGAGGAAACAAGATTCTCCCAAGTAGGTACTAAGTCTGTTCGAATAAGTCCTTCAACATGCAAAACGATGTCTTTATAAGCCCGCTTCGCGGCGGCCTCGGTCGAGTATCTCCAAGCAGTATTGATATACTTTTTCGTCACAGGATGGCGCTTTCCATAAGTCAAGACCCACATTTGAGACTTTTCATGAAATTTAATGTTCATTGGAAACCTTTCTTATCGCTTTGCTTTAGAAGGTTTCGCAACTCACTCTTGTTATAACGGCTACGACTGCCAAGTTTGTAGCACCTAATCTCAGCCCGCCAAACCATATTGCGTAAAGCTCCACTAGAGATTCGCAGGTAGGTGCAGGCTTCCGCATGTGTCAGCCATTCGTCTAAATTTTCAAAGAGCTCGCCCGAAATGGGCTCAGATTTGCCAATTTCCCTCATTTCCTGCTCCGTTTTCAACCTCGATTTGGAAAGCGCCCTACATCTCCTATGTTGCGTTAGTGTCATGGTAGTCCCTCGACATAAGCCAGGCTTAGCTGAGCTGAAAATCTAAGCGTCATCTAAGCCCCCTTGATTCCTATAGGGCACAATGCGTCCATCGGTAGACCTAATCAAATTGCCCTTTTTATACCAACGGTCAGCAAAGTAGCTTTCAACCTTGATCTCGACATCTGGAGCTACCACTCGCATTGCTCTTACAGCAATACTTTCGACATCTTGAAGGATTTTTTCCAGATCCCCCGAGGTAGGAATTTCTAGAATAAATTCGTCGTGGACAAAGTTGACGACCTTATACCCTGCGCGCACGAGCCTATACAGGGCGATTTTGGTCCCGTCCGAAGCCAGCCCTTGAAAAGGGGTGTTCTTTGCTGCGCAATATCCACACCAAGCTCGGACCCTCCCTGTTTTCAATCGAACCGTTATGTTGCTAAGGACCACTTTCTGTAGCTCTTTAGAACCCTTAGATATCCTGCGAAAACCAGGCAAAATAGCCGGAAGAACTTCGTCAAATGCCCATGCCGTCAATTGCTCTGAATAGTGGCTACCCTTGGTATTGCTTTCATGTCCGCCGATGATTCTCAGAAATATCTTAGCTGCAATTTCTGAAGCATCCTGCCCCCAAAAAGCCTGCGGGCATGCCGAGAAATCATACATCGATAACAACTGGCGCAGGCTATTTCGATCCTCATCTAGATATTTGCGCATTTCAGGAAAAGCGTCGAGCCATTGGTCCCTATACCCGATCGCCTCTAGCTCAGTTAGACCCTGTATACTGTAGGTTTTCCTAGCATAGTCCAAAAATGCTTTTGCACCTAAACCCCCTGGAAAGCCGAAATTACAAGCTTTTGCCAGCTGTCTCTCCTCAGAAGTGATTTCTGATTCCTCCTTGTTAAGCAAAACTGAAGCAAACCATCGATGAAGATCAACCCCTTCGTTTATTAACTGCATCATTCTACTTTCGCCATAGCGCTCGAAACATGACTGAGCCAATGTGCAAAGCTCTAGTTGATTATAGTCCACCAACAGAAAATGGTGATCAGGAGAGGGGACAAAGCATTCGCGAATGCCATGAGTACGAGGCAAATTTTGCAAATTCGGGCCACTGCAACTGGTTCTGCCAGTATTTACCAGGACGTTGAATCTTGGGTAGATCCGATTTCCGGACAATTTATTTATAAAAGATAGCAGATTTAGAGTCTCCCGATAGGTCGCATAGGCATTAATAAAAATAGATTGATCCCGAAACGGACTGAGATGCTCTTCTTTGGTAGATCTATCGCCTTTTTTTCCTGTTTTTTCGAGGGTTATGCCCAGACGCTGTTCCTCTTCGCGAAGCATCGATTGAATACCAGCGCTGACCCCTTTAGTCCCTGGAACGACCCCAAATTGGTGAAGAGTTCTGAGACTGGCATTCGATTTAACGTTTAGGTTTTTGATAACACGTTGCCGATATTCCTCCGCTAGCCCGATGCCGTTTAATTCAATCCTATGCAACCCAAATGCTCCCATAATTTGAATCTTATGGGAAAGGTAGTATTTAGGATCTATAGCTTGAACACGAGCCCAAAGGACATCATAAATCAACCAGGTGGCAATGGTATCAGATGCCGCATATATCTGCGACTTTTCGTCTATATTCTCATAGTTGATTTCGTTGTTTTTGTTGTCTTGGATATATGATCCAAAACCTTTTCTAACACCTTCATCTTTGTTTAAATGAATACCCAGCAACTCATCGGCGAGTGCCTTGAGGGACCATCCCCTCGGGACATCTCCTGTCGTCGCTAACTTTATAAGTCTATAAAGGAGGCCTGTATCCCAGACTCGATTACCGCGGATCGCTTGGTCGAAATTGAATGGAGTGCTGGCCTCAAGAACGTGAATATCAAAAGGCCCGTTGTGCATAATAAACTGAGCTCCGCGATGAGCTTCCAAAAAAAATTGCATTTGTTGCGCCCTAATGAAATACACCGAATCGGTACCGAAATAGGCCTGTGCCAAAATCAACTGTGGAATTTCACCTTTTTTGATTAAAGAGGTTTCCGTATCAAGGGACACTTTATTACCAAGATGACCTAGGCTAGGCTCCCAATATTCAATCTGATACAGGTTTTTGTTAAACTCAAATTTCAACATACCACCCCTCCACTGAAGAGTTAGACTCATTGAATCCAACATGTGATTGGGCATCGCATCCAGAGATCTCGACTTTATTGTCTAAATTGTCGTTCGCCTCAGCATATGAGGTCTGTTTTGTCTCCGCATCTCCGCAAAGGTCAGAGATGGCGACTTGGATCTTTGCGATAGATGGTTCGGTGGCGGGTTTTGATATTAGAAGAGAGTAGTGGTTTGATTTATCATGTGAATCCATTTTTGCCTCCAAAACTCCGCTTTGACCATTTTCCAGTGGGATCGTTTTACCGACATACCTCGAAAGTATAGTCGCCATTGCCCTAAATTTCCCAGAACCGTTGAAGCCACTTAGTTCACCTTTGAACAACCCCATGGATGCTGCCTTTTCCGCGAACACCTTAGGTTTTCCATTTAGATCAGGGTTTGTAAAAAACAATTCCTGGATGTCACTAAACTCACTTGAAAAACTGACTTCAGCGGACTTGCGGTTATCAAGAAAACTTGAAAACCCGTTTGCCTCTAGGATTCCGCCTATCATCCGAGTAAACTTCCTGAATCGAAATTCTTTTTGGCATTCCGGCATCCCCTTTTCTTTCCACACCTCAACCATCCCGATTAGCTCTGCTCGGATTTTCCTTAAATTCTTGAGTGCAAATGCCTTTGGATCCAGAATCGCAAATTTTAATTCGGAGGAATCCCCTTCATAGTGCAGATTGACTGGAAGACTTCGGGAAATTAAATCGGGACTTAATTTTGGAGAATTGGCTGTTAAAGTAAAATCATGGGTGTTCGGGACGCTTATCAATTTATTTTGACCTAAGAGTCGAAAGTTTAATATAGAGTCCGTTATAGAGCGCTCAAGTGTCGCAGAGGATATTTCTGGCGCTCGATTTGATATTTTCGCATTATCAATAACGATTTGGGTCGCACCCTCACGCACCAATGAAGCCAGTTGCTTCTCAAACTCTTCGTCGTTAGGATTGTAGGAGATGGTCTTTGAAAAAGCACCCGAACGGATAATGGCACTGGTCTGAGCTACTGTGGTTTTACCCAGACCTCGCTGATTACCTTGCAATAGCGTCATCGGTTTATCGCCAATGAAATGTGCCGGAAAGAGCGAAGACAAGAGGCTTCCGAGAAAATTATCAGAAGAGCCATCATTTGCAAAGCAGATATCATCCATCAACTGCTTTAGGTATTCGAAGCGGTACGAAGGCTCAATTGGATCACCGACAAAATAAATGCGATCTCGTTCGTTGAAGCCAGAAGACACAAGTTTTAAGTCGCTGTCGTAAACCGGAAGGGCGATTACGGTCAAAATTTCTTGAAACCCGCTCATCGTAGGTTCGTGATTTAGAAATATGTCCATTTCAGTAGGACTAGGAAGTGGGTAAGTAAGATTCCCTACCTTGTCTTGCTCAGAAAAGGTAATGAATTCCATTATGAAACCAATAAATAGCTTGGATTCGGACAAGTATTTTGCTGAATTTTTTCCGATATACACCGGCAGATTCCCAATCCTATAGGCTTTCCCAGTGTTGTTTAGTATTCCCAAAATCTCTGCCCATTTAGCATCATAGGTCCGCTCCGAACCCCAATCGATAAGCCGCTTATTTGTGTGCTCTTCGTATCTGTCGCCAAAGTCCTCAAGGTCCATTCGGCGAGAATTTTGACTGTGATTTTTTGATATTAGATTGATATCTCCTTTGGGTATGTGGAACTTCTTTTTAAGAACATTTTGTAGTTTAGATTTTTCAACAGCATCCCCGATATAAGTATGGAATTTCAGCACTATATCGCAAAATAGGCTTTCTCCGTATCGGTCTGTTAATTCATCAAAACGTTCGGATACCCGGAATAGAGGCCAAGGGAGTGAGTAATTGATAACCTCTTGTTGTAATTCTTGCGCGCTATACTTGACCAAATAGTCATCGACTTTAAAGTCTTTCATATCAATTAGATGTTCTCGAACGCGGGAGTCTGCAACCAATAGCACAATATAGGGTTCTGCTCCTTTTTCTTTCAAAACTTCACATAGACATGCCGCCGCCTTTAAAACATGCATATTTCTTGTCATGGAGGCGTCAAAAAACACATAGATCCTCCTTCTTTTTATCGGAAAAATGTTTAAACTGGGCCTGAATATTTTAGACCCGTCCTCAGCACTCGAAATAAAGTTGAAAACTCCGGGTGCAGCGACAGCTAGAAAACCACTAGCATTCATTGCGATTGCCTTCTTTTCCCCCTCTAAGAGATAGAGCGGTACGTCGATATCAGCGATGCTTGTTCGGTCTAAGTTTAGAGGGACATAGATATCCGTTTTTACACCTTTCGGCTGTAAATACTTCTTCAATTTTCCGTGGCTATTCTCCCAGGGATCGTCAGGTTTTAAACGAATAAAAACTTGAGATTTACTAGGATCCCCGTTAGAGAAATAAGGAAAACCAAGCGCAGGAGTAGGCCCCATGCCACTTATATTTAATATCAAAGCTGAATCCCTAGGATCCGTGATATTTAGCAGGCCGCATTTTTGGGCGAGATCCGGTGAAATCCCTGATTCTGCTAGATCTTCTAACTGCCTAATAGTATAATTCATTTAAAGTCCTTCGGCCCATTGGGCCTTTTTTTTGTTAAAAAATTTCTACCGAGTAAATTTCCATTTTCTTACAGGCACGTTGACTTGAAAAAGCCGCTCCAGTTAGAGACGTTTACTCCCCGTTCCATCATCAAGGTCAACTGCAAGAAAGTGCTGAATCTTTTTGAGAGCCTCTAAAGTCGGTAGCGACCTTCCCATCCAATGACGGATAGTTTCTGGTCTCAGACCTGCCGCTTTGGCTAGAGCCTTTTCGCTGCCAGCTTTTGCCACTCCAGCTTTGATGATGGCTATAGCCTGATCCTCGATGTCTTGATTATTGCTCACTTACTGCCTCCCATTTTAAAATTTTAACCGTCCGCCCGGTAGTTGTGGCAACCGGCCTAGCTATTTGTTAAAGGTATTCCCATTCCAACATTTTTTTATGGGGGCAACTCAAGAAGTTTATGACAAAACAAAAGCGGCGGACGTCACCGGTATGGGAAGATATGGATCCGTTTGGATCATGGGGCAGATTCAAAGGAAAGTGCAAGGAAGAGCTGAAGGATTGGTTACGATGGTGTGACATCGTGAAAAAAAACAAGCTTGGAAGATTGCACGGCTCTCCAGAATTTTTCCACGAGGATTTTCCCATGCTTAGCGGAGTAAGGCTTTGGTGGGAATTAGCAGTCTCTCTTAAAATCTCACGTTCGCAAATTGCGCTGCAAATGAATACATATTCTACTCACCGCGATCCTATCGGTATCATTAAAGGAATTGTGGATTTGTTAACGGGTACTCCCACACCGACAGAAAGGGCAATTTCCCCCCTGCTCCTGGCTGATTTCGCAGTTTCCTGTAGTTATCTTTGTTGGGGTGCGCAAACCGATGTGGAAAAACACAGGCAAGGCGGCAACATCCATCAAAGAATACTAAACGAAGAGCGCCGTAATTGGGCCTATGAACTAAGACGCCAAAATAAATATGTAAGTGGAATACAGCCGCCTGACGAGTTTTTTATTAAGGTTGAAGAAAAAATAGAGAATCATTTGGTCGAAAAAACTGACGAAATCTGGCGCCAAAATCTGGCTATAGCAGATGACTACGATCGCCTTCTGTTTAATTGGGATAAAAAAAATAAATGTAAAAATAGAGAATTACGCTAGAGCTAATCCCGCAGTTAAGTCTTCAGCTACCATTAATCAAAACAGTTTAAATTTTTTTAAATCTGAAACCTATGGCTCAGTGGGGGAATGACTCAGACTCATGGCGAGTAGTCTACCCGTCCATACACATAGCCATTTCTTAGCCGATTCTTTTCAAGATTTTTGCTTCTATACCATTGGCACTTTACGCGTCCAGTCTTCAAAACTAATATCCCCTAGAATTTCGCGCTCCACAAAGCTAAGGTCTCTTTCCTCGTGACGGGCTTCCTTCCCGAATTTGAGTAGGAGGTCTAAAATCTTGTCAGTAGGGACCTCCGACAAATCTCTTTTAGCTGCTTCTTCTCTAAGGCGGTGAAGCATCATGCCAAACTGCTCAATCCTGTGAGACTGGAGCATTTGATATTTAGCCTTAATTTCGTCGATGCGATAGTTTATCGCCGTCGCTATCTCAGGCTGCATTTCCTTGCACCAATTTTGTAGAGTTTGGCGAGAAACTTGCAATTGGCCAGCTATTGAATCATAGCTGGCGCCCTGTGACCGCAGCTCAATAAGCTTTTGCTTGGCTTCAGCATTACCATTGGGGAATTTCCTACTTTTTCCGGTTAGTCTATCGCCAGTCCTATTCTGGTCTTCCATGTCTCCCCCTCAATGTGACGATTTCACTTAAAAGCTTACCCGAGGCTTCTCGTGTTCAAAACAAATCAGAAATATTATACCACGGCGCGGAGATGCGGAGATGCGGAGATAATTTGAAATCAAGTTCAAACAGGAAAAAATTAATTTTTTATCCTTTATTTGCATTGGCATCTATGTTTGGCATTTTGATAAGATCTTCTGACTCCCAAATGTAGACAGTTTTAGTATTGGCACAGAAAGATCATTCCCGCTTAACAAACTCAGCTACAGCACCTTTTCCGAGCTTCTCTTTTGCCATTTCATTAGCCTTTTCATAATCTGGGCTAGTGGGTCCAATAAAAAGGCAAGCTATCCCACAAGAAAAAAGGCCCCCAACATAGCAAGTTAACTTCTTTAGCTGACTTGCCTCAGTTGCAAAGGTCACATTGGAGCATGCCCCTCGGCCAATGGAATAGGTACCACTATTGGTACGACATTTTGCAGCTAAAGGACCTTCAAGGTCTTTACTCTGTTCATGGAGAATCAACCACTCTAATTCACCGTCTCTTTCAATCGCTATTTTTAGTTTGTAAAATCCCGTGATCGAGTTAATTGTATTTTCAAAGCCTCTTTCTGGAGCGTAGAAAGACACATCTGCGTGCGTGCCCGAAGCTATGGGTGTGTCTGATGAATCAAGGTTGATATCTTTATTCATAGTTTCGCCTGAGACCACTCGGGTGCTTTTTCCGTCACGCTCTAATACTGACTTTTTATAGCTTATACGGATATCGCTTTTATTGTTGTTTTGGATTCTAAAGTGTCGAATATAATCTGGATCATAGGTTATTTTTAAGTATTTCGGGATCTGGTTTTTCGAATTTGCTTTGCTCCCCTCTCGATTGCTTTCGACGCGTACTAAATCGTTCTCAATTCCCTTGGCACTCCAACGATAGGTTGTACAGCTTGCCATAAATGGTAATAGCACTAAAACAAAAATTCGATGTTTCACATGAGTCTCCATTTCGAAAATAACAGTTGAAATTATAAAACCAAAAGTCCTTCGATTTTTCTGTAATTCATATCGAAGAAATCGCGATTGCAAATTACATCGGCAAAAGCCGATAAAACTTAAACGACTATGAAGACGTCATAAATGTCCATCATCTTTTGTGGCGCACTACATGCAGTAGACGTCGGCTAACGAAAGAGCCCCGAAATGACTAGACTTATAACCATCATTTGGAGGCTTTGATGTCGGGGACCTCAATCCGAGAACTGGTAGCAAAAAATCTTAAATATTACAGAATAAAGAAGGGGTTATCCCAAGAGAGCCTTTCCAAGGCATGTGGCCTTAGCGTTCGATTTATTTCTCGTGCTGAGACCAGTCCTCAAAATTTGACGCTGAAACTTTACAAACCATAGCCACCGCACTCGGGGTCTCCGTTGCAGATTTGACAGCCCCACATGAAGGCGGCAAGAAGAATAACCCACTTAAATCGTCAAAGAGATCTGCAGAGGCTCTTGATGAAACAATTAAGCTACTCCAAGCATATAGGTCAATGATAGATTAGTTAGCAAATCAACGAGAGATATGCGTCTCTTCTACAATTCTTCCAGTGATCCAATTTATAGTCTCGCTGATCAATTCCTAATAAAGGTTTGTAGCTTTCGACTATGCAATTCACCTCTCATCTACCTCAACATCTAGCCTTCTATTCCTAGCGCTAAAGGTGCTTTTAGGCGTACTTAAGGCATCTGCAGCCGCGGCAAGAGTCCCATGTCTCTTTAAAGCCGACTCAATTACAATTTTTTCGAGGGATTCCATGGACTTTTCAAGCGGTTGATCTTCGGACATTGCTTTCATGACGACGACTAAGTCTCTAGTAGAGAGAAGTTTGTTGAGTTTAACCAAATCAAAAGCTTGAGCACCGTTCTGGCCTGGAGCTAACATACCTGGCAGCACGGGTAGGTGGTCGGCACTTATCTTGGTTTCATCGCCTCCTGATAAAATCACCATTGCCCGGATCACCTGGAAAAGCTCGCGGACATTGCCGCGCCAGTAGTAATTTCCACATTTTTTTATGAGGCGCTGTAACTCCTCAGAAGCAATCGTGGCTCCGGCCTTTGCCAGCGCCATTTCTACAAAGACGGCTAATTCTTCGGGGCGTTCTCGTAAGGGCTTGAGTTTGACTGCCAAGCCTGTCAAGCGGCTAACCAAGTCGAGTAGGAATTTCCCCTTATCAACCTCTTCGTAAAGGTCACAGTTAGCGGCAGCAATCACTTGAAAGCGACTATAAAGAGTCTGGGCGTCACCAAGACGTTGATACGAGCCATCGTTAAGAACCCGCAGCAAACGTTGCTGGCATTCGAGATTAAGAGTATTGATTTCGTCCAAGAACAGGATGCCACCATCCGCTTCGCCAATCAATCCGTTGACTGTAGCTTCGGCTCCTGTAAATGAACCTTTCTTATGCCCAAACAGTGTCGAAACGGCAGTATCTCCGCCGATATTGGCGCAGTTCACCGCAATGAAAGGCATGGGCCCTCGTATTTCCAGGCTTAAGCGGTGAACAACTTTAGCAAGCTCTTCTTTGCCAGTGCCAGTCTCACCGGTGATGACGAAAGGCGCCTCGCCATCTACGGCGACCAGACGAGCCATCTCCCTTATATCTTGGGGGATAACAACTCCATCAGGATATTTTTCCATAATATGGGATGGCATACCCGCCGCGTTTTGCTTGTTACGACGGAGGGCGCTGGTTTTTTGCCGGTCTTTACGGGCGAATTCTAGGTACAAAAGCAGCTCATCTTCTGTCCTAATTGGTTTACGGAAAAGATGCGAGACACCTTTAGCCATGACTTTTTGGTAAGTCGTAATTTTGGGGTCAGAAGTCATAGCAATCGGGGTGACTTCAGGCTTATTTTGTTTGATGTAGTCGAGTATTTGTATGCCTTCAAAGCCATTTTGGTTAAGATCTCCGGCCAAATGGATGTCTGTTAAAACATAGTCAAAACTTCTTTTTGAAAGGATCTCTATGGCCTGGTGATGATCTGATGCTCCATAGACATCAAACCCTGCTTTCTTTGCCATCGCCACGTATCGAACGATTTGATCGCGATCGTCTTCGACGATGAGAATTGACTTGCGCTTGGCTTTCATGTTCTTCATTGGGGACCTTCTAGAGGGAGGTTGGTTATGCTTTTGACCATCAGCTTGATTTGTCTGGAGGCTGAGGCTATGGGCGTTGAGGATGAATCAAGACACAGCTTGACACCTTTGGTCACGAATCGAGACGTCGCTGCGATGTTATCGGTGTAGACGAGGATGGGATGCTGGGAGATCTCAGGATCGAGGCATATATCGACTGCGAGGTCTTGCAATGCTGAAGCGAGTTCGCTGGAGCGGGTTGTGTCGCTCAAATAGACTAGGATTTGGGAACGATTTGTGGGCAGTTCGAGCTCGCGGGTTAATATCGGTTGTGCCCCTTCAGGTTCACTGGTATCCGCGGGTAATGATTCCGGCACCTGTTCCGGGATCAAAATATCAGGCAAAACTATTCTGAAAATACTTTCACTGCTTTCTCGGCTATAAGAGACTTCTCCCCCATGGGCTTCAACGATCGACTTGACATTATAAAGACCGATGCCCTCGCCATGCTCCTTACCGAAAGTAGCTCCTCTGGCAAATAATTTGGGCAACAGCTCTTCGCTCACTCCAGGTCCGTTGTCTCTGACCTCGATGGTTAAATCACGCCCGCTTATGAGGGTCACAAGATTGACCCTGGTGGCACCAGCTTCGATGGCATTGCCTACAAGATTCACGAGACATCGTTCGATCGAATTTTTGTCAAAGTTGGCTTCAATTATCGATGTGCCGAGAGATGCTACTTCAATACCAAGTTGTCCATGTGTGAGCCGAAATTGTGCTGCCACATGATTACAGTCTAGCGTCGATGTTTCTCGATTGATGACTAGGTCCGCTGATTTGTGGGATAAATTGCCCAATATTGAATGAATTCTTTCAAAGGCCCTAGCCATAGTTAACTTCGCATCTTCAAATTCATTTAAAGACCTAGCACTCATTGCAAATTCGAAAAGGGATAGTGGATTCTTTAAATCATGGGCTAATGTTTGCGACATGCGTGCTACCGCTGCAGCTCGAGAAAGTTTACTTTGTGACTGATACAATTCATCTAGCTTATGGGCAGAAAACTTAATTTTCTCGACAAATACTTGTATTTCTTTAAAGTAGGTACCATCCACAAGTACATTCTCCAAATCGCGCACGCTTTCAGCATTTTGAACTTTTTCGGACACTTTTTTTAATTGTCCAATCAGACGGCTTAGAATTCTTCGAGTAAGAACTATTAATACTGATAAAAAAGTTATAACAAAGGTGAAAATAATCAATGAACGTAAGATTGTCATTCTAAAGATTTTGCCAGTATCAATCCTGCTAACCAATGTCACCTTCCCAAATTGTTCGATCTGAGCATCTACAGCAATGTCCGCCCAGCTACTTTGATTGCGATCATTTTCTGAATAATTTTGATCCCCCAACCATTTTCCGTAAGGGTCATTAAGGGCCAAAAACTTAAGATTGTTATGTTGCCTAAAATGTTCAAGATGATTTGCAATCGATCTATAGTCATACAGCTGAAGATAAACTGTTTGCTGATCAGCAAAGTCAATCATTCTCTTTTTAATTTCATTTTTTGTGTCATGAAACACGAAAAATGAGTCTATTATGACCAAAGCAGAGAAGAACGATGCACCAAGTAAGACAAGTAGTCTCCTTGTAGAACCAACAAATTCATCTAGTAGCGATTTGTCTTTCATAGATCCTCAAAAAACATGCTCAATCCATACATTTGGTTCTACGTATTGTGCCCGCTGCTCCTGTTCAGAAATAGAAATGGCATTAAAACAACTTTTATGACTTGCAAATTTCGCATTATTTTCTATCTTCAAACCCCATTTTTTCCAGTCCTCAAAACCTCCTTCTATAACCATAGAATGCTCACACACCCCCAATATTTTTCCACCAAGTCGCTGATGCGCCCTAATCCATGGATCAATGGAATATCCGTCTTCCCGTACAATCTTTAAAAAGTCTTGCATCATTATCGTCTGATATTGAGCCTTCATGGGTGGGCGTACTGGTGCGATCACTCTCCTTATCCCAACAGACTCAGCGACATTAAAAAGGTGCCTCAAAGCAAGGTAGCTAATTCCCCTTGATTGGTACTTAGGATTTATTGTTAGTGAAAGCATACAAAGGCAATCAAATTTCAATTCACAATTTAAGTCTATGGAGCAGGCTTCTTCCAAAGCCCATCTAAACCCTCCGTCTTTTGGTGCTGCCCCCTCCAAGACCATGGGGGCGTTACAACTCCCAAAAATGAAATCGCCATTTTCCTCGCTCTTCCCAATAAATTGGAACTGTGGATAATTTTTGTATATGTCATCCCAATATCTTTTGCTAATCACATCCTCGAACAAAAATGCTTCCCATGTCTCTTTAACTGAATTGGCACCTTTAATACGCATCTTGGGATCTTCGATGTATGAATCTATGACAATATTTTTCATTTTTTATTGCCCTTCCATTTTAAATCCATTAATTTGAGCTCATATGGCCCACCAAGGCTCATAGTTGGAAAAATCAAACCATCATCGGCATAAAAATACTTGTTTCCACCATATGAGAACGGAAACGCCAAAGCTTGACTTTCAATGAGTTCCTGAAATAGATGGTATTTCTCAATTTTTTTTGGTTCAATGACGACCGCGTGACTCTCTTTAATAATTTCATCAATTTGGGATTGGATTTTTTTGTTCGGGTAAAATACATTTACAGTCGACTTCTTTTCGAATAGTTCCATAATTTCTTGGGTATATCCTGGCATGAATCTCATTGCAAATAGAGTGCGTTTAGAATTTTTTTCGCTAAATAGCTCAGCAACAGTGGTTTTTTTTAGACGGCACTTTCGATGGCTTTCCTCAACGAAGAGTTTACAAAATCTATCTAAGGGTGTTTTGTGAGCGTCTAGGTAGTACTCGATTTCAACATCGTTCCAGAGACTTGATGCTGCAGTTAGCTTTTGATTTGTAACTGGTGCTAAAGTTGGGTCGTAACCAGGGAGCCCAAGTGGAATTATTCCACGGACTTCTTTTTGGCCCTGTGCATCTAGAGACCTACGAAGAATATCTCCGATTGCTTGGCGATAGCGCTTGCTTCTAAATTCAGTGCTTTGCAAATTAAAGCCTATAAAATGAGTCTCAGCAACAAAGTAAGGTACTTTAACCCATTTCCTTTCGAAAAAATTGGGTTCTTGTTTGAGAACAATATTTGCATTTTTTTCAGTAGTTGAAAAACTTATTTGCTTAATATGGCTTGATTTCCTTATATAATGAGAGTTTCTAACTAAGATTATGTCTTTACCTTGCCTGCGGTTTTCGTCGACTTTAAAAGGTCCCGTCCCTAAATATTGACTACCCATCTTTTTGAAAATTGGCATGATCTCTGTGCTCAGCTCATCCAATATTTGAGGAAATGGTTCTGTAAAATTAAAAACAACCTCATGTGGAGACATTTTTATAAGTCCCTTAATTTTCTTAGTGCGTCCATTTATGAAATCATCAAGCCCATCGAGCGCTCTAGAGGTGAATTTAAATCCCTGCAATTCAACCACATTAACTATGTCTTCTGCTAAGAGGCTAGAACCATCAGAAAATTTAACATCTGGTTTTAGGCGTAAGGAAAATGATTTCAGGTCTGATGATATCTTCCACGATTCGGCAAGTACCGGCAGGTAAACACCGCTGCCACTTTTTTCAATCAAAGTTTCAAAAATTTGTCGCTGAATGAAATGGCCTTCTATTTCCCTAATTTCTGTCGGATTGATCGAAGAAGGCATCTTTTCTAGGCTAACTCTAATCTCCTCAAAAGCAAATAATTGAGTCGATCCTAGCATCAAAACTGCACATATGATTTTGGAGAAAAAATTATCCATTCTTAGATCCTAACTTGGGGGTATTATTTTTTATCCATAAATAAGTCAATACAGATAAAGAATAACATCCTCCAGATAGAGCTAGAGATATCCAAATAACTTCGACGATGGAATTCTGATTAGTCGCAGAAAAATAGAAATATGAGCCTAATCCAATAGCATAGTAGGCGAAAAAAAATAAAAAAAGAGCGTAGTTCGTAGCCGCTTTATAAATCAAATAACCAAACAAAATGGCGTTAATGTAGTCAAAAAATATGGTCGAAATCAGATAAATTTTTAAACTACTTAAAGTGTTCAACAACGCATCTTTTGGTTGGAAAATCATAAAAATTGTTTCATCTTGCCAAAATATTAAGGTTACCAAGAATACTAAAAATGCTGTTAGATATCTCACCGGCAAAACTCGCAAAAAATCCACATTTGGTTTTTGATTTGACCCAGCAAGCGAAATAGCAGTTGCGCTCGTTAAGCCACGAAATAGGTTGTAAAAAACAGAATTAATCATTAAAAGAATTGCGTGAGTTCCGGCGGTAGCACTTGAAGATGCTGCAAATTGTGAATAGAGAGAAAATATCGCAATTTCTGCTACCAGGGCCAGTCCGGAGGGTATGCCGACTTTTAGAAAGCTGAATAAGAGATTTTTAAATTCCTGCCGTGTAACCGAAGGCCAAGTGACCTTAGGGATCACATAAGACATAGCTAGGATTAAATTCAATATTTGGCACCCAAGAGTAGCTAATGCCACTTTTTGATAGGGCTGAAGAGTGTCAGGAAGATACTTCAAAAACAATATATCCAGGAGCAAATTCGCGATATTCAATATGATAGACACAATAGTAAAATATCTTGTTAAATTGAAGCTTACACTGAAGCGTTGCAGGTTATAACTCAGCAGCTGAAGCGGCAATACAAAAGCTAAGATTCGAAGATAAGAAGAACTCGATTGTTGCAGAGTGGTGGATACTCCGAAAAAATCCATTATTTCAGGTGAAAAAACAAAAAATGGAGTACATAGAATGGATACTATTAGGACTATCAGTGTTGACATGCAAAGAATGGACGATGAAGACGGCGCGGAGATCGACGATTGCTTGGGGCAAAGATACTCTAAGCCTGAAAAAATGCCGACGCCAAAAGAAAGAAGCAGCCAATATATCGAGTTGCCGGTAGCGGCAGTGGCCAAAGAATCCTGGTCAAACCAGGACAGAATAACGGAGTCTACTAAGGTCATTGAAAATGACCCAAGATGGATAATTCCGCTGCCGATTGCAAGCTTAAAGAAACTTCGATGATTGATGTTCATTGTTTACCCAATAGTTGCTGTCGAAGCAAATGTTGCTCCGGTAAGTGCATTGATAATCTTATTTTTCGAATAGCGCATCAGAATTCCAAGAAATTGACCTTTTATCGACCAAATACCCTCAACTATGTTCTGTTTCTCGAAATCTATTTTTCGTCGTGTCGAGCGAGCCACGAATTGCGGATTTGATTCGATGTATTCCTGGCCAATCCATTGGCCAGGTCCTGTTTTTGCTGACCTAAGAGCTTCATTCCATTCATTATCAGAACTATGTAAACCCGCTACTATTCCTTGGCCACCATATCCGACAAGTGGCTTTAAAATGTACTTTTCTTTGTTATGGGCAAGTAATTCCCAAGGAGAAACCCATGATTCTCCAGTAAACACTAGTTTTTCCGAAAGAAAAAAAGTAAAAGGGGTAGCTTTTTTTATCGAAATCCTGGTTTTTCGGTCTAAATGATCGAGAAATTTCGGATTTGAAAAAATTGCAATCAACCCCTTCGAATCAAGGTGGTCTGCACCCAGTGGATTTATGATCGATTCGGCTCGTAATGAAACAACATTTTTAACGGAATCATCCAGGAAATCGTCCGTCGAATCTCGCCACAGAATTTCGTTTCGATTGAGGTCTGCTTGAGGTAAGTCTTCAGATTTTAGGAATCTGGAGGGTATGTTCATATTTCTTAAAGCCTGGCCTAAGCAGGCAAAGTCAAAAATCACAGGGGAAAATTGAGATTGCGTTAAAGCAATCGATAAATCCTCGTGATTAAATAGACCCTGAATCGAATCGGATAATTTTCTGAGGCAGAGAATTGGTTTAAAAGGAATTTTCGACCTGAAAATTCTTTGCGCATACACGTCAATCGACGATAGCAAGCCAAGACCTGAAGGATCGGAAGCATTCACTTCGATTATTTTGCGTTCACCAGAACTCGACTCGGTTACGATGTCACTTCGAATCAAAAAAGTCTCTGGTCGGCTACTTTGAAACACTACACCGCTAGGTCTTAAAAGGGCGGGTAAAATGTCTGAGTTTTTCATCATATCGCTGGCGAGACTTATAGCTTTTGATATACAAGTTGAAAGATAAGCGATTTTGTTTAATTCCGCTTGGTTTATTAAATAGGGAGCGAGTTCAATGGGAAACGAAGGCGCATTATTCATATAAATACGCTTAAAATCATCATCAAGAATGGAAGCCAAATCCCACTTTTCTCTCGAGCCAATTTGCAGATCGATTGCCTTATAAAATTCATTTTGATGCATCACGAACCGCCTTGCAAATTGAGTATGCTAGTGGCAAGTCGGCTTAGCACTTGGTCACTATGGGATGTACGAATAACAACGCGTAGTTTGGCTTGATCTCGAGGAACGACAGGAAAAAAAACTACGGGAACAACAAACCCATCTGATTTGAGGGATTCAGCAATGCTAATTGCTTTTTCCTCGCTTCCGATATCAATACAAAAGATCGGAAAGTCTTGTTGTGCCATACCTATAAGACTACCGAATAATTTTATTTTTTTGTGTAAATCCTGTTGACGACCTGTAACCTCGCCAGAACTATGCTTTTCTAAGACAGCTAGTGCTGATCCGATCATTGCAAAATCTAAAGGACCAGAAAACGAGTAGGTTACACCAAACTCCCTTATTAGCTTTTCAAAAAAACTTGAACTGGTTGTCACCCCCCCACCGTTGCATCCAAATCCCTTTGCTAGAGAAAAATTTGCCACGAGACACTCTGGCCAGGAACGGTTTCCCAAAAATTCCGATACGTATCCTCGACCGTTTAGGCCTCTAATTGA
>JBGSUI010000190.1:0-21990 GCA_041736175.1 Oligoflexales bacterium
ATGAAATTAGTTAAAAAAATCAGAGAGATAGAGGACGAATTTTGGGAAAATGAGTCTAAAATTGATGAGATTGAATAAAAACTTTCATTATACCACGGAAAAAACTAAAATCTATCTTTTCATGTGCGTAGACCTATAGCACCGATTTTTGAGTTTCCGCCCCTGGAAAAACCAGGGGGCTTTTTCGAGTCGTCCCTCCACCCAGTCTTAGGACCTCTCTTCCTTCCCGCATCCCTCACCCGACGCCTCTAGACCTGATTCCACAACAGCCACGGGTCCGAATATCTGCGTTCCTACAGGCCAGCTTTCCTTGCCCTTTATTAGCACACAGGCGTTCTAGTCAAATCGAATGGTCGTTCCATAAGCGCCTCAGGAACGACGACTTTTTCGTGCTTCCTATAATTGGTACCTTCTAGATTGCCCGTAGATTTCCAGGGACTTTTGCAGCCATTACCAAGGATTTCGGTCATCTCTTTGACAATTAAGTGGACAGGGGTTACCTGTGGTCCAGCGGGATTATAGGTCTTGATCTCAAAATGGGTAGATACATTTTATGAAAGTAGTTTCTCATAACCTTCGGCATCTTTAACCTTTGGTCGCTCTTTAATGATCAGGGTGAGATAGCTTAAGGGGTCAATTCCATTTGCCTTACAGGTTTCAATGAGGCTGTACAAGGTGGCACTGGCATGGGCACCATTCTGGCTCGCCGCGAAAAGCCAATTTTTTCGGACGATTGTAAATGGACGTATATGTGCTTCCATATAATTGTTGTCGATAGGGACCCGAGCGTCGCTAGCGTAATAGACGATTTTTTCCACTGGTCTAGGGCATAGGAAATGGCCTTTCCGGTAGGGCAACTTGCCAGTACTTTTGTCGCAGCGTCAAGGAGCCAGGCTTTTAATGCATTAAGGATGGGCAGAGATTTTTTTTTGGCGAGTCTCCAAGATCGCTTCAAAAGTCATGCCAGCCAAACTGGCCTCTATAGCGTATAAGGACCTAATCAACTCCAGAGCACTCAAAAGGCGATGATCGATGTGGCATCTTTGGCCACTTTTTGCGCCCATTTTTCTGCTAACCAGAATTTTCTCCTAACATGAGCTATACAGCCAGCCAGTATAAAGGCACCATCTTATGCTAAGCTTTCATCAACATTGTAGCCATCGCAGACGACGACGCCCGTAAAACCATGAATAAGTTCGCCCGCTGCTTTCTTATTCCTGTTTTCATAGTAACGATACAGGATGATGGGCTGCGGACCTGGCTATAACACATCTGATAAAAAGGCTGTCGCCCAAAAGGAGACGCACTCAAATCAAATACTAGGGAGAAACACTCCCTCCTCTTTCACCACGGCATAAAGACCACCCAGTTGGGATCTTTTTTCGAAAAGGTCTTGGTCAATCACTAGGCAATCCACTGGCCAACTGATAAGGCGAGAGAGCTGATTGAGAGCCCTTTGGGTAGCTTTTACCTGATCCTGTCTATCGACGATCACAACGACGTCCAAGTCTGAAGCTGTAGTCATTTCACGTCGTGCTGCTGAGCCAAAAAGGATAATATGGCGCGACTTAGCAAGCTCCAAAATCAGTCGATGTAGGTTGCTAATGAGTTCTACTTGATCAGAGATCGAGAGTTTGCTTGCGAGGATGTTTCCATATCCCATGGGGCACCTATTATGGAGTGATTTGTTTACGGGCCCATTCTAAGACCTCATCCGCAAGGCTTAAGGCAGTTAAGTGTTCCTCCTGGGTGATCTCATAAACACCTTCTTCGTACCGCTTAACAGTTGCGTAAGGTGTGAGATCGGAAAGGGAGTAGCCTCCGGGCGGGCTAAGATTGTCCGGAAGTTTGGCTACCAATATTCCTGCGTCATGGACGAGGGGGACTGGAATTCCTTTATCACAAAGGACTGCCTTTAATGCTTTTTCGATGCTTTGTTGGGCATGGTAAATGCTGTTTTCGGCCCTACCTCCATGCTGGGCAAGAATCTTAGCGGAGGCGAGGTCAGCCACTGCAATCCGGAGGAGCTCCGCACTATATTCTTTCTTAAAAAGTTTCTCAATTTTTCTAGGTGACATTAGACCTACCTACGAAAAGAGATGGAGACTCCAGACCTAAGTGGAAATTTAACGCGAATATCCCGAATTAACAAGTGATTTCTAATGTTTCCTAAAGCAAGAGATCCACGTTGACCGAGGTGCCTCGTAGATCTCTTGTTGCGTCCTTAAATCAAGGGGGACCTAAAAGATGGAAGGCTGGAAGATGGGACCTAAAAACTGGGGTGTGAGGTCTAATTCTATCGATATAAGGGATTTGGGCAGATTTAACAGTGCCTGGTCGATGGAAGCCTGGATGTCTTTGGTCAGAGTGTACCCGCCAGCGAGGATGGCCCGCTCGCGGTTGACCTTTCCGTAGGCGGTCTGGTGCTCATTTGAGGGCGGCAGGGAGTCGGCGGTCTCTAAGATTATTTTTTTGAGTTCCACCGGTGTCAGAGCGGGGTTTAGATCGAGCAACTCCCCAGCTAGGCCTGCGACGTAAGGAGCTGCTTGGCTTGTGCCGCTTAAGGGTAAACGTCGCTGATCCGGGACAGCGGAATCAATGCCAACTCCAGGGGCGGCTACGGAGACCTTTTGGCCATAATTTGAGAAGGGTGCGAGGTTACCTTTGGAGTTTGTCGCTGCCACTGAGATGACATTTGGATGGTCAATGGAAGCAGGTGCGGTGGGATAGAGGTCGTTGTTGGAGCCATCATTGCCGGCAGCAAAAACAAACAAAGTGTTTGGAGCTCTGAGGACGATTTTTTTCTGGGTGCGGCTCACTTCTTTAAGGAAGTAGGTGATGATTTCATTGAGGAGGCTCTCACTGGGTGGTTGGCCTTGATTCGCGAGGGTCAGCAGCGGTGTGAGTAACATCCTCGCTTGGGTCGGTCCAAGTCCTAGGGAGGCATTGGCGATTTGGGCGCCATAATCATTGACGATACGACCGACTTCTCCAAAAAGTTCACCTTGGGCTTCGGCTAGAAGCGTTAAGGCAAATTTAATGATGTTTTTGACGATCCAATTGATCTCCTTGCCCTCAGCGAGGGAGGCTTTAATATCGGATTCCATGTTTGCAAAAGGGGATGTGGTTGGAATGAGTTTAATCGTTATTAGCTGGTTTTTGCTACTGACCGCTGCGGAGACGCCTGCCACATGGGTGCCATGGGCATAGTTGGCATAGGTGGTAATGTTTTTCAGAAACTTAGGGTCTTTGGTTTTAGACTTAAGATATTCAAGATCTTCAGGCGTTGCTAAGCCCTCGATGGCTTTTGCTTGGAGGGTGAAAAATTTGGCGATATCTTCGCTGTAAAGCCGGCCAAAGGAATAGTCGATAATTTTGCCATTTTGCTCGATAAAATTAATGCCGTTAACATCATCGACGATCCCGTTGCCATCATCGTCGCGACCATCTACAGTAGGATCCTTTTGGTTGGTCCAAACCTGATCTTTTAGATCTTTATGCTGGTAGTCCAAACCGCTGTCGATGATTGCAATGGTCGAGCCTAAGGATAAAGGCGTGACAGCAAACAGAGTGCTCACTAAAAACAATGATCTTATGGGATGCATGTTTTCCCCCTGGAAAATGAGTTTTCAGAATCTTATTGATTATCCGTAGGGATCTTAACATTTTCTTTTTGTAAAATCTTTAAAAAATTAATTTGACCTTAGGCTCTGGAAGAGCTGGTAGGGATTTTTTTTAAGATAAATAAGGAGTCCACCCGCAAAGGAGAGGCAGCAAATCAAACTACTGCAACACAATAGAAAGCCTTTCTGGAGCCAGAGTGGCAAGCCAGCGAAGCCTTCGTAATGGGCGAGTGGGACGAACCATTCGCTCCTTAAAAAGCCCATGCCTAAACCGCCGAAGGCTGCAGCGAATGCCAAACTACAAAGACATCGTAAGAATTTGCGCCGATCAATTTGAATCCCTCGACCAGTCATTCCCCAAATCATAGGCACCAAGGACACCCCTTGGGTTAAGGAATATCCCCAGGCTAAACCCACATGCCCGAAGCGGTCGACCATGATCCAGTTAGCAAGGAGATTGAGTGAAATGTTTCCAAAACTGACAAAGAATGCAAACTTGGTCCTTTCAAAGGCAAAATAAAAAGAGGTCATAACCCTGGAAAGGCCATAGCTGATGGTAGCAAAACTATAGGCAAAGAGAGCTCGCGAGGTTTGATAACTATCTTCGACTCCGAATTTGCCTGATTGGTAAAGACAGGCCACCAAGTCTTGATGGTTAACAAGCAAGAAAACAAAACAGGGCGTCATCAACCAAAGAACCATTTCGACAGCCTTTTGAATCTCCTGGCTAGCAGACTGGTTAGCGATCCCGCCCGTCGAAGCAAGGGCACGGCTGAGAGAGGGTAGCACGGCAGCGCTGATGGCGATTCCAAATAGGCCAACAGGTAGGTGGAGGAGTCTAAAAGCTGAGTCAAGCCAGACCACAGCGCTGGGACCTTGGGTGGTCGCAAAATAGTTGTTAACAACGGTTTTGATCTGGCCTCCCCCAGCGGCTAAGGCCATGGGTGCCATGAGGAGGAGCATATGCTTTACATCGGGAGTCCAGGGGTTTCGGAATCCAGTCTTTTTAAGATTTAAAAAGCCCTGGTAGAGGTCTTGTCGCAAATCGTAGGACTGGGCTATAAGCTGGCCAAGGCCACCCAGGAGCACACCGATGGCAAGCCCCGTGATGGTTTTTGGAGCGATCCACCGAGCAATCCAGTCGCCTCCATAGGTTTCCAGTAAAGGCGAAAAATATAGAGCTCCGGTGATATTCATCATATTGAAAAACACAGGAGACGATGAGGACACAAAAAAAGAACCTTTCTTGTGGAGTGCCCCTGAGATGATGGCCCCTAAACTCATAAAGGTTAAAAAGGGAAAGAGGATCCGTGTGAGACCCGTCGCGGTCATAATCAGGGATTGACCGCTATCAGCTTCTGAGGTCATCAGACGGACCATCATTGGTGCTGCCAGGATTCCGATGGCGCAGATAAAAATCGAAGACAGTCCTACAAGGATAAGCGAGTCTATCAGGAGTCGTTTGGCTCTTTCGGGATCCTGGGAATCGAGGCCTGAGTATACTTTAGTGAAAGAGCTACCGAGAGCTCCTTCAGCAAGCATCTCTCGGAGCATATTGGGAATGCGAAAGGCAATGATAAATCCACTCATCATCTCGCTGGTGCCAAAGACCGACAGTAGCGTGCGGTCACGAAAAAGGCCGGTCAATCGGCTTAAGAGCGTTCCGGCGGCGAACCACAGGCTTGAACGAGCAAGAGACATAGATCTCACTTTGACCAAAATCGAGACAAGGCAAACAATGGTCAGCCCATTCTCCGATCTTAGTATTAAAATGTCAATCGAGCTTCGTTGGTCGTGGTCATGGTAGATGCTTGGTCAAAAATAGGTTTGAATTCCAATTTTTGAGATCCAGGTACCAAGTTGGTATTGTCGGCTTGTGGCGAGCCCATCTGTTCTTAAGTCAAAACTAGCATAGTCCTCCGCATCCCCAATGGAAACCTGGGCCTGCTCGATATCGACACCAAGCTCAAAGGTAGAATGGGATGTAAGCACCCACGATCCGCTGAGTTCTGCTGTATTGATGGAGGACCGACTGGAAGGTAGTTCTTTGCCACCCCAAAAAAGTTCTTGGGAAAAACCGAATTTTGGTTGGATCCCCACTCCACTGCTGATCAGTAGCGAAAATGTTTGCCAAGTGAGGTCTGCTTGGAGGGTCACCATTGGGGACTCTATAAAGTGAGCGCTGGAGATATAGCCAAAGCTGCTGCGTCGGTAATCGAGGCTTGTGGACCAATGGGTGCGGACGGTTCCTAAGCCAAACTGGCCAGTACCTAGCCCTAAAGCTGTACCGAGGGTCACTCGAGAGTATGAGGAATTGATGGTATCATCAGGGCCCGTTTGAGCACTCATAGTCAGAATCGACCCACGAATCACGGTCCAGGAAAGGGTATTTGCATTTTTTTTGGCACTGAGTCGTGACTGGTAGATGGTCTCACCCGTTAAATAGAGTGGGATTCCAAAATGATCGGCATTTTCTTCGCCCACGGGTTTTCCGTCGATTCTCGTGCCGATTTCGGGGTTGATTGGGACTTGGATATCTTGGAACTGACCCATTCCCGATCCAAAGGCTACTACCGTAAAAAAGATTTTTTCTTTCTCTATAGGAAACCGGGGTGGAGAGTTGTCTGGGAAGAGAGAAAATTTTTGGACTCTCTTCCCGTTTTGCTGTTGAGCAGACAGGTTTTGAGACCACATAAAAACAGTAAAAAGAGCAAAAGCGCCATGAAAAAAAGCAAGCAAACGATGGCAAACTTTTTCCATCTTTATGGACTGGACTTCCATTTAAAAACTCCACGACAGCAGCAACAACAGTTCAGCAATAAGAAAGCAGCAACATACAACAATCAGGTAGGACAAAGGAAATCAAAATATTTTTAGGATGCCTTACGGCATCCGCAGAGTTACCAGCAAAGAGTGTTCCAAAGATGATGGAAACAGAAAACCGAGCATAAAAGCGGCCCAAAGAGATCTCACCCTGGCTAACCAGTGGGCACCTGTATAGAAAGTATACAGCTAAAATGGCGCTGCCTTCTCGGTCTTATGGGGGGACTTTGCAAGGGAATCCCGATCGGTATCTTCAAAGTACGCTTTAAGCATCGGGATCTTCATGTCTTTTTGCCCCGGACGTTTGATGTCGACGAAGATCCAGTTGGATCCAAGAGACTCTCCCTTATGGGAGGCGAGAGGGAGTGGGTTTTCCCGATACTTAGCGGGCATGCCCACCAGGAGGGTCTGCATAAAACCGATAGATTGCTGTCTTATGATCTGGGGGGTCTTACCGAGGTGTTTGCCACCTTTTTCAGCGCCAATCCAAACAACCTGGATGATTTGGTCGTTAGAGTGAACGACCCAACTATTGCTGAGATCCACTGACGTCCCCTCGACGACGATGTCTTGGTGATTTGGTAGAGTTATTTGACTAGCATAACCATGAGACCTAGGAAGTTTCGTAAGATGCTCGGTCACTAAGGCGGCTTCTCTTGTTAGGACTGGTATAGGGCGCCTCTTTGGAGAAGCTTTATAAAGAAGTTGACCCTGAGACGTCTCTACAGATTCTATGAGATAATGTTGCTGGAGTTTCCCGCCATTTCTAAAAACAGTGAAAGATTCGGCGACTTCTAGAGGCGAGGCGGTCGCACTTTGGGGGTGGAGGCGACTGATGCTAGACTCTAAAAGTTGTGTTTTGAGTCCGAGTGATTGGAGTTTGTTGACGATAGTGCCTTGTCCGATATTAGCTCCTAGTTGAGCGATATGTGTGTGCTGCCCCGTCAGGATAAGTTCAATTAGGGATAAGGGAGTTTGGAGGGACGACAAAGATTTACGGTGCTTTTGAGGACTGTCTGTTACCTTAAGGTCGCGCGCGATCCGGGTCCCGAGATCTTCGTCGATAAGAGAAATGGGTGTGAGTCCCTGTTCGATAGCTGTGGCCACATAAAAAGGAATGACCAGGGTACCGAGTGGTCTTCTTGTAAATATGCTTCTATTGAATTGAGAGGTCCCAAAATCCTCACCACCCTGCATCGCCAGCACAGCTCCTGTCTTTCTATCTATGCTTACGACAGCGCCCTGGATCAAGTCATGGTTATTTATAGGGTCGTTGATCAGCTCTCTAACAAGATTGAATTGCTTGATCCTAGTGGACATGGATTTTTGGATTGATTTTTGGAGGGCACTATCGAGTGTGGTTCGGATTTTAAGACCACTCGTCTTTAGTCCTTGAAGTTCGAGCTTTCGGGTCAATTCCTTTTTAACAGCCTCTACAAAGTAAGGTGCTTGGATCCAGTGATTTTCCGCGTGATTATAGAATTTAAGAGACTCATGCCTTGCCCGTAAAGCCTTCCTACCAGAAATTACTTTTTTATTTACCATCTGTCCTAACACCCAATATTGACGTTTCAGGGCGTTGGAACGATTGCGATGGGGAGCATATTTGGTCGGGCTTTTAGGGATACCCGCTAAGATAGCGGCTTCGGCAAGTGTCAGATCCTTGGCGTTTTTGCGAAAATAATTACGGGCCGCAGCTTCGATGCCGTAAGAGCGATTGCCTAAGTAAATCCTATTGAGGTAGAGATCGAGGATCTCTGATTTGGAATAATTTTTCTCAACTATAATCGCTAAAATAACCTCTTTAAGCTTTCGTTTAAGGGTTCTTTCGTTAGACAGAAAATAGATTCGGACGAGCTGTTGAGTAATGGTGCTGGCTCCTTGGCTCATGCCTTGATTCTGCATGTTTTTAATCAAAGCACGGAGGATGGCTTTAAAGTTGATCCCAGAGTGTTTGTAAAAGGTCTTGTCTTCAGCACATAAAAAGGCATCAATCACCCATTTTGGCAGGTCTTTCGACCGGACAAAGTAACGCCGCTCTATGGAAAGCTCGCCAATTTTTTCGCCGTTGCGATCAAAAATTTCCGATGCGAGTGGCATGGGCGATGATTTTAAAAGCTTAATTTCTTGAATGGGTTCTTTGAGCTCGGCAAAAATTCCAATCATCCAGACGCTAAAACTTATGAGGACCGTCATACCTAGGACAACGGACCCTAGGAGAAGTCGGGACAGAAATGGAGCTGAAGGTTTCAATGCCATAGGTCTGATTATACCTTAATCCAACTTTTTATTGAAATCGGTGGCGTATATATTACAAATTCGATTTTATTTTTAAAGTAGAAGCCAAGGGGGCTGAGTCCAAGGGGGATTTTTTAATGAAATCTATGGAGTTAGTGGGCAAACTTCGTTAGTGTGGCATGGATTCGAGACTTAGTTTAGGAGAGGAAGACCTATGGGGGCGGTTTATCTTACGGTTTTTTTGGATTTGTTGGGGTTTGGGCTTATTTTGCCCATAATGCCCTATTTTGCTGAGTCCCTCGGAGCTACGGGTGTGTGGTTAGGTGCGCTGATGACGGCATATTCTGCAGCCCAGTTTTTGGGAGCGCCCCTTATAGGTTCCCTGTCGGATCGATTTGGGCGTCGACCCATCTTACTGCTGGCCATAGGGGGCAGCATGCTGTCTATGACCCTGTCAGGATTTGCGACCCAGCTTATTGGGTTATTGTTTGCTAGGATTTTAGCAGGATTTTTTGGGGGAAGTATTGCTGCTGCCCAAGCCTATATTGCTGATGTGACAACTCCCGAAACAAGAGCTAAAAAGATGGGTCTGCTAGGTGCATGTATTGGGCTCGGATTTGTTTTTGGTCCAGCATTAGGTGCTTTTTTGGCAGATTATGGGTTTAGTACCGTCGCCTGGACAGCGGCTGGACTCAATGGAATCAACCTTATTTGGGCATATTTTAAGATCCAAGAACCCACCCCACAGCCCTCAAGTCAAGAGTCTAAAGGGGGCGAAATGTTTTCCATAGGGCGCTTATTCTCAATCGCTAAACTGGAATCGGTTCGACCCATCATTGTGGCAACTTTTTTGGCGAGTCTAGGTTTCGTGTCTATGGAAACCACCTATGCGCTCCTTGGTGCAAGATTATACCAGATGAATAGTAAAACTTTGGGGCTGGTCTTTACCTTGATTGGTGTGGTGATGGTTTTGGTCCAAGGAGGCTTGGTCGGTCGTCTAAGTCAAAAAATGGGTCCGCAAAAGCTCGCGGTCATTGGTCTCCTCATAAACGGCGTGGCTTTAGCTGTGATGCCTTTTGCCCCCACGCTTTATTGGTCCGTGGCTAGCCAGGGACTGTTGGCGATTGGTCAGGGTTTTAGCTCCCCTACCCTCTCGACGCTGTTGTCACGCCAGGTGGGTGGCCATGACCAAGGAAAAACCCTTGGCTTAGGTCAGTCTTTGGGGGCTTTAGCGCGAGGGGTTGGTCCACTAGGAGCGGGAATTCTTTTTGACTATTCGATTTACCTGCCTTACCTCGCTGCAGGGGGACTGGGTCTTATGGGTGCAGCGATTATCGTGAGGTCAAGGAGGATTGCATAGTGGACATCAATGATCTGACTGAACATCCAACCCCTCTCAAGGAGCGCCTAAGGGCAGCCTACCTTTGGGGGCTAGAGGCGGGTTATCTTACTTTGGGGTATTTTGACCAAACATTGAAGCAACGGGGGTCGGAGTCTACTCTCCAAAACGAAGACCATTACCGAGTCGAGAGAAAAGCTGATCTTACGTATGTAACAACTGCTGACCGCGAGGCTGAAACTTTACTTAGGAGTCATATTCAAGCTGATTTTCCCGAGGACTCGATCGTGGGTGAGGAGTTTGGCAGAAAGAAAGGCGCAAACGATTGGACCTGGTATCTTGATCCCATCGATGGGACTCAGGCCTTTGTACACGGAGTTCCCCTGTTTGGCACCCTTATTGGGATTGAACACAAGGGAGTTTCGGTTGCTGGGGTGATTGTGCTTCCTGCACTCGGAGAGGCCATTTTTGCCGGCAAAAATCTGGGGTGTTTTTGGCACCGGGGATTTATAAAAGAGGAGGCAAAGAAATCCTTTGTAGGCGGCATGACCACGAGGGCCCAAGTCTCAGGGGTCTCAACCCTTCAAGAGGCGTTGTTTTGTACGACTTGGATGCAGAGCTTTAAGGCGACCCAGACGCTGGATGTATTCTACAAGCTTTGCGACAAAACCGGTGTTTTTAGGGGCTGGGGTGATTGTTATGGATATGCTTTGGTGGCTACGGGACGGGCCGAAATAATGGTTGATCCACAACTCATGGTATGGGACGCTGCGCCAATGCTGGTGATCCTGGAGGAAGCCGGGGGGCGGTACACGGATTTTTCGGGAAAAGGGAGCATTCATTCTGGGAGCGGTCTTGCAACCAATGGTCTGCTACATCAATCGGTCTTATCCCTCGTCAAAGGGGAGTCTTAAACATATTAAAATGAGTTTTTATTTGAAAAATCAATCATAAATTAGACTCGAGCTGGCCCTATGCAAGACAAACCCCCACTAAGCCCCTTTTCTCCATCCAGCGCTGCCTTTCTTCGGGAGCATTGGTCGGATCTCGATGACATCCAAAAAATAGAGGCGTTTAACCAGCTGCCTTTTCCGATGGCAAAGGATTTCTTTCAAAATCTCCGGACTACCGAACAATCAGCTCTGTTGCTGGCTCTTGCTCCGACAGAAAGAGGGCCTTGGGTTAGGATCTTACCTCCTGATGATCTGGCCGACCTTATACAAGCGATAGCCGAAGATCGCAGACAAGAAACCCTGCAACTCCTGGATCCCGCTACACGAAGCGAGGTGATTGCACTATTGGCATACGATGAAGACGAGGCAGGGGGGGTGATGAACCCCCGCTTTGCAAGACTTCGTCCAGATATGACGGTGGATGAGGCCTTGCGCTATCTGAGGCGACAAGCTCCCCATGTGGAAACCACTCAGTATGCCTATATCATCGACAACAGCCAGCGGCTCCTCGGTGTATGCTCTTTGCGAGAACTCTTTGTGGCCGATGGCTCAGCTCAAGTCAAAAACGTTATGCAAACCGCTCTCGTGGTCGCTCCAGACACACTGGCGCAGGAGCCATTGGCAAAGTTATTTTTACACTCGGGTTTTAATGCGCTGCCTATTGTTGATGAATCAGGAAAAATGGTGGGTATCGTCACTGCGGACGATATCGTCCAGGTCGTCGAAGAAGAAGCCACCGAAGATATCCAACGACTGGGTGGTTCCGACGTTCTCGATGCCCCCTATCTGGATATTTCCCTCAGGAAGATGGTGCGCAAGCGAGCGGGTTGGTTGGTCGCGCTTTTTTTGGGAGAAATGCTTACGGCCACGGCTATGGGACATTTTGAACACGAGCTTGCGCGAGCTATCGTCTTGGCTTTGTTTATACCCTTGATCATTAGCAGCGGCGGTAATTCCGGATCCCAAGCGTCCACACTGGTTGTGCGGGCCTTGGCTTTGCGGGAGATTAAACTAACAGATTGGTGGCGGGTTTTTACCCGCGAGCTCGTGGTCGGTACGGTCCTTGGTTTGATTCTTGGGATGATTGGATTTTTAAGGATTTACTTTTGGCCGACAAGAGAAACGACCTATGGCCAGCACTATGCTTTAGTGGGTATGACAGTTGGGATTACTTTGGTTGGAGTGGTCTTATGGGGAAGTCTTGTGGGATCCATGTTGCCCTTTGTCTTAAAAAAGCTAAAGCTTGATCCCGCCACAGCCTCAGCGCCCTTTGTTGCCACCCTTGTGGATGTCTGCGGCCTGATCATCTACTTTTCAGTCGCTAGCATCACTCTGGTCGAATTACTCTCTAAATCAAATCTTTAAGCAGTTTAAACACTTAAAAAGGGGTGTTTTATGATGCAGGTCGCAAAACCTTCGTGCCCAGAAAATGCAAAGACACTTTATGATTTTGATGCGAGCTTTTTAGCACAATATAGACCTTCTCATAAAGTGAGATTTATAACCGCCACGGCTTTGTTTGATGGCCACGATGCTAGTATCAATATTATGCGTCGGCTTTTGCAGAGTCGAGGAGCCGAAGTGATTCATCTCGGACACAACCGGTCCGCTCTCGAGATTGTACGGGCAGCTATACAAGAAGATGTTCAGGGAGTGGCTATCAGTAGCTACCAGGGAGGCCATATTGAGTTTTTTAAATATGTACGCCAACTCCTTAACGAGCGAGGGGGGTCTAAAATCGGCCTTTTTGGGGGTGGCGGAGGGGTGATTGTTCCTAGCGAAGTTCAGGAGCTGGAGCGTTCGGGAGTGAGTAAGATCTATACCCCAGAAGATGGCCAAAAATTCGGTTTAGACGGGATGATAGGGCATATGCTTTACCTCGCTGATCGGCAGTTTGAGGTTTCTCTCCCAGAGGTTTCTGAAGGGACTCAGGACCTATGTCTTGCAAGGGCTTTGACAGTGCTTGAGGCGGGGGCGATGGATGCTGATCCTGTATTAGAAAGGCTCCGTTCTCAGGATTTTTTCAAAAAGCGCTATAAAAAAGTACCCGTGATTGGGATCACAGGCACCGGTGGAGCCGGAAAATCGTCCCTCACTGACGAAATCGTGAGCCGATTTTTATGGGATGTTCCCGAAGTCAAAATCGGGATTCTTTGTATCGATCCTACCAAAAAGAAGGGTGGCGGAGCTTTGCTTGGCGACCGCATCCGTATGAATAGTGCCGCGGATCCCCGGGTTTTTATCCATAGTTTTGCGACGCGGAGTTCGGGCAAAGAAGTGTCAGCGGTGACGCACCAGGCGATTCGACTGATGCAGGAGCACCACTATGATTTCATCATCGTCGAGACCAGCGGAATCGGTCAGGGAGATTCGAGTGTCGTGGATTTTGCTGACCTTAGCCTCTATGTGATGACCAGTGAGTACGGCGCTAGGACCCAACTGGAAAAAATAGATATGCTGGACTTTGCAAATCTGATTGCCATCAATAAATACGAGCGTCGAGGGGCCCCCGATGCCCTCAAAGATGTCCAAAACCAGCTGAGGCGATCTCGATTTGGAGGCCAGCCCCAGGCACCTGACCAGTATCCTGTGTTTGGCACTATCGCCAGTCGTTTTAATGATGACGGTATTAACGGACTTTATCGAGCGCTAACAAAAGCCCTTAATCAACTCGTCCATGATCGAGTCTACGAGGCAAATCCGAACCGCATTTATAGTTTAGAATCTACCTTGAGAGACTCCCTTATACCCGTGGACCGGATTTCCTATTTGAGTGAGATTGCGGCGTCAGTGCGAAAATACCATGGGGAGATCCGGGAACAAGTCGAAAAGGTTGCAACGGCCGAAAGCTATGATCGAGTTTGTAAGGATGTTGAGTCCAAGGATGGTGACAACGAAATTCACAGGTATTTATTAAATAAGAGAACAGAGTCCTGGAACCTGGTCCATCATGATCTCCGCGAGGAACTTGTCCAATGGCCCTCTAAAAGGGCATCTTATCTTAAAGACGAGTTTGTATATAAAGTGAGGGATCAAGTCACCAAGGTCGAAGCCACCTTTAAGTCACTCTCCCAGGAACGCTATCCCAAAATCACACCACCAAATTTTGATAGCCTTGCAGAGACCACTCGTTTTTTGCTAAAAGAAAACTTCCCGGGAGCCTTTCCCTTTACAGCAGGTGTTTTTCCTTTTAGACGCGAAGGGGAGGAGCCGCAGCGCCAATTTGCGGGAGAAGGGGGGCCACAACGGACCAACCATCGTTTCCATTACCTATCGGCTTCTTCTAAAGCAAAAAGGCTTTCGACAGCGTTTGATAGTGTGACACTTTATGGAGCAGAGCCCGATAAACGCCCTGATATTTACGGTAAAGTCGGCGAATCGGGAGTATCGATTGCCACCTTAGATGATATGAAGGTACTCTATAAGGGGTTTGACCTCTGCGCTCCGACCACAAGTGTGAGCATGACGATCAATGGACCAGCTCCAATCATCTTGGCGATGTTTCTCAATACGGCGGTTGACCAGCAGGTTGATGGATTTATTGCAAACCATGGTCGCGCGCCTCGACCGGATGAACATCAAAAACTTTACGACGAGACGCTCCAGTCGGTTCGCGGTACTGTTCAAGCGGATATTTTAAAGGAAGACCAGGCACAAAATACTTGTATTTTTAGCACTGAATTTGCCTTAAAGATGATGGCTGATATCCAAGAGTACTTTATCCATAAAAAAGTGCGTAATTACTACAGTGTTTCTATTTCGGGATATCATATAGCCGAAGCGGGCGCCAATCCTATCACCCAGCTGGCTTTTACTCTAGCCAACGGGTTTACCTATGCTGAGTATTACCGCTCTAGAGGGATGTCGATTAATGATTTTGCGCCTAATTTGTCGTTTTTCTTTAGCAATGGACTGGATCCTGAGTATGCCGTCATGGGCAGAGTTGCGAGGAGAATTTGGGCGATTGCCATGCGTGATGTGTACGGAGCGGACGAGCGTGGGCAAAAACTTAAATATCATATTCAGACTTCAGGAAGATCACTTCACGCCCAGGAAATCGATTTTAACGATATCCGTACGACCCTCCAAGCTCTCTTAGCTTTGTATGACAATTGCAACTCGCTTCATACCAATGCTTTTGACGAAGCGATCACCACTCCCACGGAAGAGAGTGTCAGACGGGCTATGGCTATTCAGTTGATTATCAATAAAGAGTTTGGTCCTAATGGTAGTCAAAATATCAACCAAGGATCCTATTTTCTAGAGCATTTAACAGACGTGGTCGAAGCCTCCGTCCTAGCGGAGTTTGAGCGGATCTCGGTGCGTGGTGGTGTCCTGGGTGCGATGGAAACCCAGTACCAGAGGTCAAAGATCCAGGAAGAAAGCCTTTACTATGAGCATCTCAAACATACGGGCCAGTTTCCTGTGATTGGGGTCAATACCTTTCTCAACCCCAAGACCCAAGCAGCAGGCTACCAACGACCCGAAATCGAGTTGATTCGGGCAAGTTACGAAGAAAAAGACGACCAACTGCAGCGTCTCGAGGCCTTTAAGGAGACTCACCGGACACAAAGGGATCAAGCTTTAAAACAGCTGGCACGGGTGGTCTTTGAAGGAACCAACATTTTTGCCGAGTTGATGAATACCGTGCGCTATGCGTCCCTGGGGGAGATCACCGAAACTCTCTACCATGTGGGCGGCCAGTATCGGAGAGCAGTTTAGTTTTCGTCAGCCGCTTGGGTAGGTGTGAGCAGTCTTATGTTTGAAGAGTTCCCACACTTTTAACATGATTTCTTCTGGGACTGGCGTGGTCCAATGGTTAGGGCGATGTTGATAGGGAACGCCCTGTTTTGTTAACAGGATCCAATGAATCGTGGAGTCGGCATTTTTTTTGTCCCCAGCCATCAACTTTACAAGATCAGGCCAAAGTCCGGGATCATCGAGCGAATCCACGCCAAGGAGCAGATTAAGTCTGGGCAGTGTCGGCAGAGAGCCATGGAGCTGGGCCTCTGCTAATATTTTCCAGAGTCGATCACACTCTGTGGTAGTCATTCCAGCCACCTCGCGGCTGAGGAGTAAGCCGTAGATCATGCCGATGCCAACGGCTTCACCATGGAGTAGGAAATCTCTTCCGTGAGCTTTATGAGTTCTGTAGATGCGGTGGGAACGGGCTTCGAGGGCATGGCCTAGAGTATGGCCAAAATTCAACACAGCCCTAAGACCCTGCTCCCCTGGATCGAGGGAAACAATATCGGATTTGACCTTGATGAGTTTAGGCATCAGCCCTGAAAGGGTTGTCAGATTTTTTGCATTCATGGCCTGGTAGGTGGATTCGAGGAGGTCATCCTGCTCGCCGCCGTGAAGAAGGGCGTGCTTTAGGGATTCCATCGTGCCAGCCTGCCATTCTCGATCGGGTAGAGTTGTCAGCCATCCAAGCCAGACGATCACAGAGCGTGGGAAGTAAAAGAGACCAACCTGGTTTTTGCCAAAGGGTTCAAAATTAACCCCGGTTTTGCCCCCGACACAAGCATCGACCATGGCGAGGAGTGTTGTGGGGACCAGATTAACTTCGGCTCCTGCAAGCCCTGCCGCAAAGGCACCGAGGTCACCGAGAATCCCCCCACCTATAACCACCCATTGAGGTGGAGGGGGCGGGTTTGAAGTGTCTTGATTTTGGAGTTGGACATTCTGCCGAAATCTAATCCAAGCGGTCACAATTTTGGCGGTGGTCTCCAATGATTTACTATGTTCGTCCACGTCGACGCTGATCATATGGCACGAGGCGGTGTCGAGGCGGATCTTGAGATCAGGGCTTTGATTGGACCCGAGGCGCCAGAGTCCAGCGACCTTCTGGTCGATCAGCACAAAGGAGTTGCGAATGATAGTGACAGGAGATGTGGGGCCTAAGATCTCGATGGTGTATTGGCCTTGGGACTGTGCCTCTGGGTAGGGCTGCTCGGAATCACTGCGGTAGCCTACACCCCGCTTATAAACCCGGGCCGCTGTCTGGACCGGGGTGGGGCCAGCCCCGGGGGGTAGATGGCTCGGTTCGGTCCAACCAGTGTGGCGATCTAGGTTGGATTGAAAAGCCTGGCGCAAAATAGCTATAGTGCCTTGTGGCCAATGAAAGGCCTTTTCGAGCCTCATATCTTCAGCGTCTGTGGAGTCAGGTTGGGCTTGGTGACTGGACGGAAGAGGTTGCCATGTATGGTCACGGGTAGGGGTTAGTGGCGGAATCTGCATCTTCCATGGAACCACTAAAGTATGGGGGGGTTCTTGGGATTTATTGACGTTTTGACCGTGTGGAATCATGGCATCTAAACTCACTTTTTAGAGTGTTGCGGTCCACCGGAAAGGATACGGAGGGGACTATAGGTTAAGGTTTTTAGCTCTTGGTCCGATGCCTTTCCTAGACTTGTGAACGGAGTCATGCGGCTATGAAGAAAAACCGGAACCCTCCCATTGTCAGCGACGGATCGCTTAGGCGCAAGATTGAATCTATAAAAAGGCAAAAAATAATCGGCAAAAAAGTGGTGAGTCTCTCCGAATATCGAGAGCTTCAGCAGCGCCACCCGGTCAGAAGCATCCTGGTCGTAGATGATGACGAAGTGATGCGCAGTGGTCTCAAGCGAATTCTTGAATCCGAGGGATACCAGGTCCATCTGGCGCAGGATGGCCTGGAGTTGTCTAAAGTGCTAGAAAATCATCGACTTGATTTGATCTTACTCGATGTGAATCTTCCCTGGGTAGATGGTTTTGAGTTATGTCGTTTGGTTAAAGGACATCCCATCTTAAAGCAGGTTCCCTTGGTCCTGGTATCAGCTCGAAAGTCCAAGCTGGATATTGAGACCGGATTTGCAGCAGGTTGCGACGATTATATTACAAAACCTTTTGATGTTGAGTATATCAACCAAGTGGTCCATAAAATCTTGGCTAAAGCTCAATAGCCATCCTTTTAAATCGCAGTCAGAGAATTTAAGATCCACTGGGAACAAGCCCCTGAACCATTGGTTGTGGAGGGCTTTTTAAGTCTTTCAGCCAAGTTGTCAAGCTTGGCGGCAAACTGAGGGTCCTTCACCGTACCTTTAACGTAGGCGACGACCTCTGTAGGACTCGGGCCACCGAGGGCATCAAAACAGGCGAGTCCCCTCTCTAGCCGGAGGGCTTCTTGGGAAGCGAGGCCCTGTTGGAGCCACGTGCTGGCCACATCGGTAACGAGCTGTTCCACAAATCCTGAGGGGGGCACTGTGGGCAGGTTAAGGCCTTCGCCAGCCTTGGGTGTCCATTCGTTGATTTTGGATGAGACCTTCTCAGAGGCGAAGGTTGCCGTTTTGTAGACTACATATCCCGCGCCAACGACTCCTAGGGTTGCTAAGACCGTAAGCGCCACTGCGATGGCTATGATTTGCTTTTTATACCGGCGGAGGAGATTGCGGAGATCGACAGAGTTGTCATTCATAAAAACTCTCCCTTGAATGGGTGCAGGTGCGGAGTTAGCCGCGTGATAGATCGACTATCGACCTTTTCACGTATTTGCTAAAATAGATATTCTGAACATCTGTCTTTGTTATTAATGAAGTGATGAAGTGATTTTGGGATTTTTTCAGCCTATGTTGGTCCCTCGCAAAAAAGAATGGAAGCCAGCTTTGTATCGCTTGACCCATCCCTCGAATTGATTTACCAATGGTGTCTCTGGCACAATGTCAGAAGGGCTTCTATTCCTCAGTAGCTCAGTTGGTAGAGCAGGTGACTGTTAATCACCTGGTCGTAGGTTCGAGTCCTACCTGAGGAGCCATCTCCCTCTTTGAACGCTCCAAGTAGCCAATGACCCTGTCTTTTTCCAATTGAACCCTGTCCATTAAATCAACGAGTAGATTTCGTTTAGCGGCGGTTGGCAACTTGTCGAAGTTTGCAAATAGCCGCTCCTATGCGTCCCCGATGACCTTAGCGTCCGGTGCCGCATTGACCTGTTGGTTCTCCATTTGCTCCAAAACCTAAATGCACCGCGTCCCGCAGCGCCCAGGGACTCGAGAAGATCCACCTCTGGACTTGCTTCGACAGCCTTGCTTTCAATTTATTGAAAGTCATGGTATTCTAGCAAGTATGAGACGTCCAGATGCCAACTTAATCAAGCAAATTCAGCAGATTATTGCCAAACTCGTGGCCGTTGATCCTGTTCAACCTGACCACTTCGAAACGGAGCCCGACCTGGTCCTTAAGACCAAGGACGGCGCTTATCTCGTTCTCGGAGCGAAGTCTCAGTCCGGCACCATGGTCATCCGAAGTGCGATTGATCAGGTCCAAAGACAGGCAAGGGAGGTCGCTGCGAAGCACGCCGGAGCCGAGGCGGTCATTCCCCTCATCGGGGTTCCGAAGATGGGCGACACCGGGCAGCGCCTTTGCGACGAAGCGCAGGTCGGCTGGGTCGATCTCGCAGGCAACGCGAATATTCGAGGCCCCGGCATCGTCATTCACGTAGCCGGGCGCACCGCGCCGGCGCCAAAGGAACCGGCCGGAGACAACCCATTTGCGCAGCGCAGCAGCCGCGTCGTCAAGCGCCTGCTCACTGAACCAGAGCGTTGGTTCAGCCAGCGGGAGATGGCGACCTCAGCCGGACTCAACGAAGGCTACGTGAGCAAAATCGTAAGGCGTCTCGAACGAGATCGTCACCTCGAACGAGATCCGACGCGTCGATTTCGAGCGAAGTCGCCGACAGCCCTGCTCGATGACTGGCGTGAGCACTACGACTTTGGAAAGCACGACCGGATCGTGGGACACATCGGTGCTCGCTCAGGCGACGAACTCATGAAGATGGTCGGCAATGGCCTCGAGCGCCAAGGCGTAGAATACGCCTTTACGGGGCTCGCCGGCGCCTGGCTCCTTACGCAGTTTGCGTCTTTCCGAATTGGTACTGTCCTCGTTGAGACGCTTCCAAACGACGACGTCTTGAGCGCGATCGAGTTCCGAGCCGACCCTCGCGGCGCAAACCTCTGGATTGTCGCACCGGGCGATAGCGATCCGTTATCGTCGGCGACAACGATCAGCGATCTGAAGTGCGTCGATCCAATTCAGGTCTATCTCGACCTGAAGGGCCATCCTGAACGTGCCCAGGAGGCAGCCGGCGAACTGAAGCAAAGGTTCTTTTACTGGAGTGACAATGGGTAAGCCGAGCAAGCCGCAAACGCGCTTCGGGTACATGGTCTTATCGACTTCCTAATCGGACCGGTCTCTGCCGCAAGCGTTCCGGGAAAGCTGCAAAACCTCGAGGACGACTTCGCTGCCTTCATAGCGGAAGGTGTCCCGCTTGCTTTCCGCGATAAACGAACAGGTGAGGAAGCAACGCGCGAAACGCTCGTCTGCGGTCCGTCAGCATTCGTTGCTATGAAAGCGGCCGCCTTCAAGAATCGCGGCGAGCCCAAGGACGCCTTCGACCTTTTCTACGTCCTCAACCACTACCAGTCGTTTGAACAGCTCTCTCGCGCAATCCCGTTCCTTTAGGTGCGGGTCAAGCGAGACATGGAGAGCCAAAACCTCATGGTTTTGGTGAGCTATTCATTGGTCCGCCTCCAACTGGCCGTAAAAAAGCATTAACAGAAGCACTGGGGAGGAACTACCCGAAAAGGTCAACCCCTTCATCCTTACCTCTGCATTGATGTAACCCTTCATGCAGAAGTCAATCATTCTGGTACCCCTTAATATATCTTCACCCATACTGTTGACTAGTTTTCTCCCTCTGTATACCTTACTGCCCAGATAGGAGGCACGCCAAAATGTTAATGGGCATTAAACTCAGAGCAAACCCAACAGCACACCAAAAAATGGTCTTAAGCCAGTGGATGGGATGTGCGAGATTTATTTGGAATGCTAAGTGCAGCGAAGATAAATACCTCTCGACTTTTGCTCGAAAATATATGCCTTTGGGCACCTATGCGCCGATCGATCAAAAATATTCTCAATATAAAGATGACCTCCTTTCCCCTTGGCTGAGGGACTGTCCCAGCCAGATTTTGAGAAACTCCGCTGTAAATTGGTTTCAAACCTATCAAAGGTTTCTCAAAGGGGAAGGCGGCAAACCTAGCGTTAAGAAAAAATCCAATGGTGGCAGCATCCACCTCACCAGCGAGATTTTTGAGTTTAGAAAAGGCGACGATGGGGTCTTGAGGCTTTTTGTTGGTTCAAAGACTAACAATATTGATTTTCTAGCCGTCAAATTTCATGGAACTTTCACCCTTCCTACGTCTCTTTACATAACCAAGAAAAATGGTATCTACTGGGTCTCTTTCTGCTATGAGGATCAACTGGATGATTCTCAATTTAAGACGGACCAAGATCATCTAAAGTATCTTCAAGGAGCAACCGAAGAGTTTCTCCATCCCCATACGATCGGCATCGACCGAGGGGTGGTGAGACCTATCCAAGCAGGAGACCAAGTCTTTGATCTCACCCCCGAACAGAAGAAAAGAAAAAAAATCAAAGAGTACAAGATCAGGAGATATCAGAGACGTCTCGCCAGCCAGAAAAAAGGCTCAAAACGTCGGGGAAAAACCAAAAACAAACTAGGTCGGTGTCACGAAAAAATAGCCAATATTAGAAAAGATTTTTGCCATAAGGCTAGCCACGAAATCGTGTCTAATCCAGAGATTAAAGTCATTGTTCTAGAAGATCTTAAGACTAAGAATATGACAGCCTCACCCAAGGCCAAGCAAAATGTTAATGGCAAGTGGGAAAAAAATGGAGCCAGCGCCAAGGCAGGTTTAAATCAGTCTATTCTAGATAAAGGCTGGCATCAGTTCGAAACATTTCTCAAATACAAAGCTTATCGAGCCCAAAAGGCAGTTTTTAAAATTTCTGCCTACCAAACCTCTCAGGAGTGTGCCGCTTGCAACCACACTCACCCCAACAATCGCAAAACTCAATCGAGTTTTCATTGCGAACGTTGCGATCATTCTGACAACGCCGACCATAATTCGGCGGTGGTAATCCAAAAGCGAGCCATAAAGTTGATACTACACCC
>JBGSUI010000211.1:0-5241 GCA_041736175.1 Oligoflexales bacterium
AGCTACTAGGTCTTAAATCACTTCCAGCCAAGGGAACAAGTATTGATCGCTTCCTGGAAATGCAGGTGCGTAAGAAAACTCGGCGCACTTTATCTCTAAACGGCGGTAGCGAAAGGCTTGACGACGAAATAAGCGATATTGAACAGACAATCTTCTAAAAAGCTGCGGCATAGTATTGTATCGAGATTTTGTGGTTGTCGGACGTTATCGTAGGGCTTTTATATTTGAATTTCAGCAAGAAAACTTCATTTTTTGATCTTTTTTGTTCAATTTTTTGCAAGATCTAAGTAATTTCCAGACGGTCCTTTGATCTTTGACCACTTGTTTTACCGCTTCCCATAGATTGATAAAACCAAGCCCCTTTCCCAGGCCCCCTGCACCCCATCCCGTTGTTTGAAGGATTACATCCCCATTTTTGGTGATCAAAATAATTTGCTCCATATATACGAATGTCTGCCTGACTTCGTCCATAATCCAACTTCTTAATATATATTAGAATTATTATTGGTCAGCAGAGTCCGCTTATCTATTTTATATCCCAAAGTACCTCACTAAACATCCTTCAAAGAAACCAACGCCTCACCTCTTTCCAGGTTTGCAGAGGCGGTTGGCCGAAGCGATCGCAATCGCGAAACAGCCATTCAAGGAACGTATAAATTGATGTTGTGGTTTCCGTCGATTTTTCGCCCGTCTCGTTTTCGGTTGTCGTCTTACAGAACGCTGTGCCGACTCTATGATAAATGCGCTCACGCTCCTTGTCTGCGCCACCCACAGTTTTGCCTTCAAGGATTTTTGCGGCGATCTCCTCTTTAAGCACCGCAATCTCCTTGTCGATCGCCGGGGCTTCAATGATTAGCTCAGAAGGCATTGCGCGACCGAGCAGCTGCTTTATCGCTAGAGTATCTAAGCCACGCAGTCGCTCATAGAATGGCCGGTCCGTTGAAGGATCGACGTCTGTGATTAAGACGCCAAACTCTGCCAAGGCTTCGATACAAGCCGTCGCGCGGCGCTCCATCGCCACTGCCAAAGGCTGTAAGCGCTCCTTGTCTAATAGACGCGGATCAGCGCCTCGGCGCAAAAGATGCCGGAGGATGTCGGCAAAACCTTCATGGGCCGCCGCATGGATCACCCCACGCCCCCGCAAGTCGGCATGGGCGATGTCAGCACCTCCCTCAATCAGCACATCGATCACCGGCAGCGGAGCATTGCTTTCAATCCCATGGACAAGGATTGAGCGACCTCGGTCATCGGCGACATCAAAGCGGGCTCCGGCCTTCAAAAGACGGGAAGCATGATTTTTTGTCTTGAGCGCCCGAACGATCAGGAATAGGGCCCTTTCAATCGTGCCGGCTGGCTTGACGTTGGCATCCGCCCCTAGCTCTATGAGGGCAAGCATCGCCTCCACATCATAACAACGGGCAATTTTCTCCAGAGTGGTCAGCTGAGTGTCCGCCTCAACAGCGTTTGGATCAGCGCCTGCGCGGACCAGCTTTTGGAGGACCCGTGGATCGGGATACCCGCGCGCAGCCTCGTCAAGCAACAACTCGTTTAGCTCGATGGAGGTCGTGGTGGAAGTTGGCAGGTTTTGGCCTTTACGTATAATGACATCAGAGAGTGCTCCCAGTGCTGCAACAAGTAGCTCGGACCGCTCTTTGGCCGCGTCCGGACGTAACGACTCGGGCGAATCTTTTTTTGCAAAGGTATCAGCAACGATGTTCCGACGATAGAACCGCCTCACATCCTCTGACTTAAACTTGAGGCCGCATTTTTCCAGGTGTGAGTCGGCGAGGGCGGCGCGGGTCGTCCAATAAGGGGACTCAAGAAATTCTAAAATAAATGTTTTAGGCAACTGAACTTGCACCCGATGACCTCCGCATTTCCTATCTGTACATAAGCTAGCTTCGCTATTATGGTACAAAGACAGCTTGAGCTTAACAAATCTGGATAATTATCGTACTATTTAAAGACAAAGGCAACAACCACCATCCCACAGACAGCCTCGCTCATCGTAGATACTTTTCCTTCAGCAAGGCACCGGGCCGTATCGTCCTCACAAATCTCCCATTGGCCCCTCTAGACCATCACACCAGGCTTTTACCAAACCAGAAAAAAAGGCTTTAGTCGTGGCTTCTGTGCGGGCAAGGGTCATCGCCGGGATCTCGGAAAGCCTGATACGGATATCGGTGGGCATTGAATTTGATCGGGACCTTACTTTGATCGCGTGCAAAGCCCCGGAGTTTAATCGACCAGTTGACCTATGGCAAGTAGCTGCCAGATCGGTATAACCTGGCTCGCAGCCTTTTTTACGGCAGATATAGCCACCAACAGCCTCGAATCCTGGTGCGCATTTCGCCTCGGCGACAAGCATCCAAGAAAACTAACCCCCGAACATTGAGTTCCTAATTTGGCAGTGCAAAGATGTATCGGAAGTTGGCGTTCTTTTCTTAAAGATGCATCTAACATATTGATTTTATCACGGATTTAAAAAAAGTCTGTATATTCTTTGTCCGCCTCAATTTTTGACAGATAAGTGATTATAAATATTAGAAAATTAATTGATTTTAGCCTCAAAACTTGAGACAATTGACCTACAGAACATCGCTGCCTGTACTTGTACTCCTAAATTTACCCTCACCTAAGTTTTTTCACTTTTGGATAAGTTTTATCCTAAATTTCTTACATTTTGACATTCCTCTGAATTGACAAATATGTCGATTCAGAGGAATATCAATCCATGGGTATTCGCACAGACATTGAGCTATTCCATCTGCTTTTCATAAAGTCGTTCCTGACTAGTCAGGACAAGTCCCTTATTGTCCTGAAGGGGGGGTGCAACTTGCGTTTCTTCCTCGGCAGCAACCGTTATTCCGAGGACATCGACTTTGATGTCACGACGATAGCTCGGGAAACTCTGAAGAAGCGGGTCGATAAGGTTCTTATCAGCAAAGCACTAACGACATCGCTGGCAGCCCGTAAGATTCAGATCATAGCCCACTCGACCCCAAAACAAACGGAATTAGTGCAGCGATGGAAAGTCACAATACGAGCCCAAGGCATCAACATCCCAACCAAGATAGAATACTCGCGCCGCGGCATCGATCCTGCTGGTGCTGCATTTGACTCGGTCGACTCCCAAATCCTGGCCGAATATCGCCTAACGCCGACATTTATTTCGCACTACAATGCGACCTATGCCATCAGACAAAAGATCGAAGCTCTAGCCGGAAGACCTGAGACCCAAGCCAGAGATGTCTTTGACCTCGATCTGCTGGTGAGCCGCCATCCTAAATTGAGTTTCACGATGCCAACCCAGCTCATTAAACAGGCGATCGAGTGTGCTATGAGTGTGGATTTCGCGCAGTTTCGAGGTCAAGTCGTCGAATTTTTAGCAGAGGACGCTCAAGCCTACTACAATGACTCCCATTCCTGGGAGAATTTGCAGAACAAGGTCATCTGCTGGCTAGAGAATCTTGCTTTATGAACCTCAACAAAGCTTTGGCCAAACTCCGTAGCATGCCGGCGCCGGTCGTCAGGACCAATGACGCCGCCGCACAATGGGAAGTATCTCCGGTAGTGGCCAGCAAAATGCTATCCCGCCTGGAAGCTGCAGGTCATGTTTTGCGCCTAAGGCGGGGCATTTGGCAGATTGATCTCGCCGCAGGACCATGGAGCCTTCACCCCTATTTGACAGATCCTTCGCCGAGTTATCTGTCGCTGCAAATTGCCCTCTTTCATCATGGAATGATCGAGCAAATTCCCACGACGATCCACCTTATTTCAACAGCCAAGACACGGCACATACAAACTCCTGGCGGGACCTATGCCATTCATCAGGTCGCTCCGGATTTTTTCTATGGATTCGAAGCGTTTGAGGGCGGCCCTGCACAAATGGCTATACCCGAGAAAGCCATTGTCGATTTTTTCTACTTAGGACCATCAAAAAACCATGCAATCCGCGCCCTACCTGAGCTTGAATTACCGAAAGGCTTTAAGATAAAGCGGGCCAAAGAGTTCGCGCGAATGATCACGTCAGTAGCGAGACGGAGCTTAGTCCTAGCAGCCCTTGAAGCACTAGTTCAACGCGGTAATTGAAGAATTGTGGATTAATCTGTCGGCAAAGATTTCCCTATACTAAAGTTTTTTGGTGTTTGGCTTGGCTAGGATGTTTGTCAGGAAGAAAATCCATATCATTATGATATTATTGAGTTAAAAAATCTCTAAAGATATTCAAGGAATATACCGAATGTACATACAATTGTAGGTTTTTTTCTTGCCTCAGAGTACAAACATACCTATAATAAAACGAGGCGGGAGGACATACCTGAATGATTGAATAGGACGAAAATAAAAACGAAACAAACAAGATAGATCACAAAATTTCATTTGAGGATGTAATTCCTGTTTTCACTGATGTTTTTGCTCTTGTCAAAGAAGATCCAGATCATCCTGAAGAACGTTTAATCGTCCTTGGAACCGCTAGATACCTTTTGGTTGTTGTCGTCGTTTATACTTACAGGCATCAAACCTTCAGAATCATAAGTGCAAGAAGAGCCACCCGCAAAGAAAGGATATTGTATGAAGCCCAGCGTAAAAGATAGAAGCATAAGAGAAGAATATGATTTTTCTAATGCAACAAGAGGCCGCGTTGTTGCAGGTTCGGGCGTTAAATTGCCTGTTACCATCCGTCTCGATGGCCAAGTTATCGACTTTTTCAAAGATCAGGCTGAATCACTGGAAGGAAAAGCCAAGTATCAAACACTCATTAATCAGGCACTTAAAGAGTATATTGCTGGAGTACAGATTCAAAGAATACTCCTTTCTGATGAGTTTGTAAGCCGACTCAGCCAGTCTCTTAATCGCAAAATACCTTCTACAAAAAAGCGTTCTGGTCGGGTGGGGTGACCTGGGATTAGAATTTTATGGTTTAGATCCATAAATCTGCTTAGAGTAACTGACTGGATCCATACGACAGGTATACCCGTCGAGTTGCCACCGAAAGCCAGCATCCTTAGGGCTGGCTCGACACCCTCGGCCCGTCGTGAGCCCGCAGATATCCACACGGCAATCCGCCCCTGAAAACAGTGAGGTGATGATTTTAGCAGTGTCCTTTCCACAGTCATCCATCACTTTTTAAATTTGAAATGTTTTAATGACGCCTCAACCTAATGAGGAGGTCATTAAATGAAGATCGTGAAGGAAAATATTCAGTCAACCCTTGATCAATTGCGTGAAGGCATTGTT
>JBGSUI010000238.1:0-25620 GCA_041736175.1 Oligoflexales bacterium
CCATACCTAACTTGTCAAAGAGCTGGCTTTCGCCATACATACTTATGTAGCACTGTGGCGGCGGATTTTCTAGCGAAAATCCTTTGCGGTTCGCCTTTTCTCGCCCCTGAAGGAGCGAGATTGCGGCGAACATCTGTTCAATCCTTCAATCTATAAACCACATGACAAAATTAATTGGAGGCAGAAAGATCATGACCATAATGATCCCCCAACCTGTTAAGTAAGCGTATAAAGGTCCTCGGGGCATTTTTGTTTTGCAGAGAACGCGACTACTTATATAAACAACAGGAACGAAAACAATTGACCATTGCAAAAGGTCAACAATCTCCCACAGGACCCCATGATGGGTATCAAAGGGAAGGATTTTCGGATCGGGAAAAGACGGACGTGGCCAATATCCAAGATAGGATTTTGCTTTGATGGCAAGCCAAATGATTCCAATGACCCATATATAGGGTAATGTACTAAGTAGAAATGCGATAATATAAAGGATTTTATGCGAGGTTATCATCCCTCGTTGTATTTTTCTTCGTTCGGAGGAAAACGTTGCCATTTTTATTTTTGACCACGGTAACATTGTCGATTTTTCCTTCATTTGCCAATTTTACAGCTTCTACGATACTTACTTCGCCAATTCCTTCGACCGCATACCCTAGCGTTTTCCCTTTTTTATCCTTGAGAATATCTGTGACATAGGTGAGCTTTTCACCCCACTCCCTGTCTTCGCGGATTTCATAATTTCCAAAATGTTTATCAGGAACTGGAAGCATGACACTGACAGGAATTTAAATACCATTTATGATTTGGTAAATATTCGCTGTATAATCATCAGGCACTTTCCACCAACTGCTATGCATTAAAATAGGGCTTCCATCCAACCGTCTGAATGCGTCAATATCAACATTCTCCGGCGACTTTCTCTTGGGACCGAGACGATGAACGATTGCTGGCCCCGAGTCAGTTTCGAGGATCAAAAGCTCCTGGGAGCTATGATTTAAAATTCTGCCCTTACCTTTTTCTTCTGGCACACAAACCTCCGCACATCAACATGAGCAGTGTTTTATCCGTTAGTACCGGTCCGCTTCTTACTTTCCGATAAGTGCAAGACTTTGATTTTTGCGTAGACTCCCAGTAGGTCGCTAGCGCACTTATCGAGTCCTTCCAGCAAGCGACGTGAGGGGCCGAGCGGCGATGATTGTCCTTGTTCCCAGCTACGGACTGTGCCAAGGCTTACTTCCAAAAACTGGCCTAACATCTCTTGTGTAAACCGCAGCTGCTTGCGAATGCGCTTGATGTCCTGGGGCCTAAAATCCCGTGCCGGGTTTATTGAATACTCTTGAATATGTGCTCCAGCCACATGCTTGCCAGCTGCTATCTCGCGTGCTTGGCCAAGACTCTCCATAAGGCCATCAAACAAATTTGAATTTTTCTTAACCATAAATTACCCAAATCGCCTTTCAAGCTCAGCTTCGATGGCCTGGACAGCGCGAGTTACTGAGCGTCGTTGATCTGAATCCAGGTCTTCCTGCTCATCCTTGCGAATGAAGAAAAAGATGCCCGAACCTTTCGAAATCTCGATATAAAACCCGACCACCACCACGCCTTCCTTTGCCTGACACCGCCACACGAACCTTGCGCAAACCATATGTACCAGGCACAACGTCCCCTACTTTGGGCTCGTCCAAGAGCCGTAACTCCAGCCTACGCAGATCGTCATCGGACATGCCTCCATCTTTCCAGGTGGCGTAGAACTTAGGAGTTGAAACAAACAGTCTTTTCAATGAGATAGGACTCCCAACAGATTAACTACTATAAGATAGTACCACCAAAAGATAGTACTTTCAATACTCTCATCGGCATTTCCCTCGAAAACTTAAGGCTAATATGGATGGGGCGAGCTCCAGCGCCCCAATTCTCTAAAGATTCGTTCCGTGGCTAAGGGAGCGGATTGCAAATCCGCGATGCCCTGGTTCGACTCCGGGCGGCGCCTCCAATTTTTTGTATTTTAAGCCAAAAATTTTTTTTGATATGGTTGTAGTTTAGCGATGACAAATTCTGGCGGTGCGTTCACGCGAATTGGCAGTATGCTCGTCCCAATTCCGCTACTAACCAACAGAGTGCCGAGTTCAAACTCAATCCATTGCTGATTAGCCCATGTACGAGGCGCGCGGCCTGGAGTGACCATGGCGCCTAGGCCTGGGACAAAAATTTGGCCTCCATGTAAGTGACCTGCGAATGCGATGTTAAAGCGATTTTTTATTTGAAAAAGCGCGCCCGGATCGTGCATAAAGACGATCTTCGGCCACAATGTGTCCGTCACAGAAAAGGCTCGATGGGCATCAGCGTGGTTCGTGAAGTCATCGCCTATTCCCACGAGCCAGAATTTTGTCCCATCAGGTCGATCGATAAGTTGGGCGCGATTTTCCAAAACTTTGATACCATTTGCCTCAAGCGAGGCTTTGACTGTCGGCCCTCCGTTCCACCAATCATGATTTCCAAGCACTGCAAACACGCCGAGTGGCGCCTTTAGCTTGCTTATTAAAGACGCTACTTCCAATATCGGTATGGGTCGACCGCCGATGATCCCATTGATGACCAGATCGCCACCTATAAGTACCAAGTCAGGCGACTCAGCACTGATACGGGCGATCAACTTTTCAATGTACTCGCGATCCACATGTGGTGCACCAGCATGAAGGTCCGAGAAAAACGCGATTTTCAACTCCGACCCTGGCCAATTGTTACGGACAACTTGCCGTTTCACCAGCATCCCAGGTTCGACAAACACGCCCCACGCCAGCAAACCTGTACCGAAGGCAAGTATCGCCCTTAGCAGCCAATGCCTTCGTTTTGCTTTGGGCATGGCGAGGACCAGTGACCATAACGTCATACTCAACTCAAATTGTCCCCGCTGACATAGGCATGTCGAAACGCATCAACGTCGTTATCATGAAAGCCCCGTTTGAGCGTACCGATCGTACCATCCGCCTTTTTTGGTAGCGGTCGAACATGTGCATCGAAAAAGATATAGCCCTCCATTTCAGCTTCATGCAAAAGTGACAGCGGTCCTTTCAAAATAATTTCTTTTCAAGCTTTAACAATTCACGCCTTCGAGATTTGAGACTCCCAGTCATCAACCAAATTTACTCACAGGTGCATCGCTTGAACGTGAATCAAGTCGGTCCAAGAGATCAGGATCACGATAGATGGAATAGAGCAAACTCCAATAATGATAACTCGGAAACGACCTGCGATTCTTTAGGTCGGACAAATGCTGGTATCCCATAGGGATCCGTTCGGCGATTTCGACTAGGGTTAGACGAGTTCTCTGCTTAATCCTATTGATAAAGTGACTGACTTGATCTTTGATAGATTCGCGAGCAGCCTCATCAAGGGCTTTCGCTGAACTTCGATTCCCCGCAAGAGCGCCACAATTTGCGCAACGATATTGATTCACATCACAAGAGATGTACACGCGGGGGAAATCTTTCCATGATTCATTGAGCCACGTGTCCTTTAAGTTAATCGCTTTGATGGCAGCTTGCCCACACTGACCACAAGGCCGGTTTAATTGCTTTTCCATGATCGCTCCCCAAAATAAGTCACTTCTAAGATCTTGCCGTTTTCAAATTTCATGTCTTCATCGAGCGGATGAAAGGAAATCGCGCTAACGCAATGATCATCGGCTTCCCCGAGCAGGTAAAACTTAACATACCAGTTTTGACCCCGATAATTCTCCAGTCCATATACATCAACCACCGTACCTCGACCTGAAAGAAACTGCTGTTGAAAGAATCCTGCCGTATACAATTCCAATAAACCATGCGCAATTGTTTCCTGCGCCGTTACATCATCCTCTTGAAAAACAAACCCAACTGCTCCAAAGGATTTCTTTCGTGGTGTGAACCAGATCTTGTCATCATCTCCTTCCAACCATCTCTTGACCAGAAACTTGACAACATCCAAATCATATCTAGCCGGCACAACCGCTCCCCCTAACCACATTACCTTATCGGTACTTAAGACCATAACTTAAGTCTTAGGCCTATATTTTTTATAACCTATTAATATCAGAAGATCAATTAATTATTGACGACTGCCCGATGGCGAATCCCTAACCAGTCAATAAGTACGCATTTTTGTAAATCTTTGCCATCTGTTTAAAAATCGCTTTAATTTTAGGCATATAAAAAACTTAGCGTGATGCATTGCCATCTAGAGATGTCTTATATAACCAACTGTTATTTAACATAAAACTCGCCAATGGCTTTTTCCCTTCAACGAAACTCCTATATGGTGATTTCCTCCCTGTATGTCGAAAATCCTTCAATCCATAAACCACATGACAAATTAATTGGAGGCACAAAGATCATAACTATAATGATCCCGCAACCTGCTAAGTAAGTATATAAAGGCCCTCGAGTCATTTTTGCTTTGCAGAGCATGCGACTACTAAAATACACCACAGGGACCAAAACAATCGACCATTGTAAAAAGTCAAAAAAGGGATCGGAATCCCTTCCAGCAAGCTCCGCCCTTTAGGGCAGGGTAGTTGACGTTTTGGCCATGACAGCTCTCGATTATTCTAGGGTAAAAAAATCGACCAGACAACAGACTAGCTGCTCTTCTGGAGATGGGATCACTATCTTTCGGGTTTCTTCAATAAAATTGAATACCAATTCTCGCATTTTTATAAAATCATCTTGGCTCATAGCGTATAAAGCCGTGTAATTTATGTCAGCAGGGTTTGAAGATTCTCCCATGCGACGGTTAGCAAGTTGACGCCAAATACCATGATACATGAGGTATAGTGGGGAATTATGAGGGACGTGAATATTCTTCTGCAGCGAGATCCATTTGTTTTCTTGTTTTTCTGCCAAGCCCATTTGCTCCAGCTGGGCCAATGCAGACGCCACAAGTTGTCGCGAAAGACCCAACACTTCAGCGATGGCCTTTTCGTTGGCAAATTTAGGTATAGCAATCAACACGTGAATTGCAGAATAATACCAAGTTGAATAATAAATCATCAATCCTTGGTCGGGAACGGCAGCACTGTTTTTTATTTTTGAACTAAGCTGGCTATGGTGACGACGGATCTTTTCCAATTTTTGCCTGAGGATCGATTGCAAATGTCGAGAGCCACTCCTTTCGTAACCTACCAAGGCTAAAAAGTACTCGGTTTCATCTTCGTCAAATTGCAAAAATATAGCGATACCCGCCGCCTGATCCAAAGTCAGCTGCACTTGGCCGCTGAGCATCTGGGAAAAATAGGATGCTTGGCAACCAGCAGCTTCGGCCAAACGCTTTTGAGAACCGCGCTTGGAAGTTTGGCCTGCAAGGTAACTGGTTATGATATCTCTATAATTTTGAAAACTAAAAACATCCATCGGCAGAAGTATAGTTAATATTTTATGAATGTAAATGGCAATTTTTCATAAAATACATCTCGACGATAGGTTTTTTAGGCCTTATCTTGAACTTCCAAACAGCTAGGGGGTAAAAAAGCGATGGAACTAAAAGTAAAAAGCACTGCAGGCTGTTTTCTATGGCTACTGAGTAGTGCATTCATAAGTACTCCTATTTGTGAGGGCGGGGCTATATCAAGCGGTGGTGGTTTTATCTATGAAACCGAGGCTAATCCTTGGTTTATGGAAAACACTAAGGAGGTCCCCTATTGTGTCGAGGTGGACCCGACGGCCTTTAAGCTGAATCAGGAGCGCGTGGAACAAATCGTCGTGAAGGCTTTAGATAACTGGAAGAACGTCTTTCGCGATCTGGATCATAACCGTTTTCAGCCTGGAGCCAGCGATCTGGTAGGACGGGTCAGGCTTGCAACGCAAACCTTTATCAGGGAAACGTGTGGGCCTAGCACTGCCCTACGGTTCCAATTTGGAAGGCTCTCACCACCACAAAGGCTCTATATCCCGGATACAACCTTTGTGATCGCACAGACAGTGCGCACCTCCTATGACGAAGTTAACATGCGTGGATCGGGATTTATCTATATCTCTGCGGACAAAGGCCCCCTTAAGCCTTCGTCCCCCCTTATCGACGAGAACCGCTGGATATTCAACAACGGAATCATTCTCTATCGAGTTTTAGCACATGAGTTAGGGCATATGTTTGGTCTACAGCATAGGGGTGGCAAAGATGCTTTGATGGGGACCATGCATCCCGAGGTCATTTCTCGCAAAAGCACGACCGCTGACCTTGCCACCCAGGATACTCATGAGGTCCAGAGGGTTTTAGAAAATCTAAATGTTTTAAGCGTTCAAGTTCCGTTTACTGATGCCAATTGCCTTCCAGAAAGCATTAATGGCCTGCCGGTTTTACACGATATACCTGATCTAAAAAAGCAATTCTTCAATATGCCACAGGATTGGCATTGCTACCGCTTGGATTTTGAACATAATCACTTCACTGTTTATGGATCGCCCCACAAGGGCGATCCATGGGAATATCTAGGAGAAACCGACGTAGCGAATCAGTCACAGGAAATTTCCCTGGAGCTTATTTCTATCCAGCTACCTGCGCAGCAACGAGTTTTTTCCAAGTTGCCACCAGATAGTAGGGCAAGTGGTTACCTACCTGGACTATCGGCTATAACCCGCCATAAGTTCCAAGCGCCCTATCGATCAGCAGCTAGCCCATCGGCTCCATCATGGCTGAATGTCACGTTATTGCCCGACCATGGTTATGAGATGGAAGGTGTCGTGAATGGACGTATCGAAGTGTTTCAAATCAATGCTTCTGAGTAGTTCTGCCGTAGTCGATACCACTTATAACGGTTGATAGTGCAACCATAAACGTTCTGCCATTGGTATCCGTGCGCTGTAATAGTGCGGCCACGGTTTTTAAAATATTTTTGTGCAAGGAGTACGACTATGAAAATTAAAACCAACAATAAACGAGCCCGTATGTGGGGACAAACCTATTTTAAATTAAAAGTCCTGACCCTGCCAATGCTCGTCCTAAGCTGTGGCGGGCATACTAACAAAGATCGAGATCCTCCTGTTGCTGACAGTCCTAAATCACAGAGCGCCAATGAGGATTCAACCAACGATGCTGACAAAAACGGAGATAAGTCGCCGTCCGTTCCAATAGGGAACAACCCAACAACCCCAGATACTGATAGTGGGTCGAAAAGACCGCCCCCTGTGAGACAGCAATGGAAGTTTAAAACAATCATTCGCGAGTTTGGTTCTTTTAACGGCCAACCTGATAGGGCTGCGTTATTTATAATAGGAGCAGAGCCCGGCCCATTAAATATAAAATCTATAACAGGTTCAGAATTGGGGTCAAGTTATAGGGCAGTCTATGGTGAACTGGAAAAGCTTATTGAGTCTCCTGCTGGACTATTTAAGCAGTCGGCGTTACCGATGAGCGATACTCAGCGCCAAAATCTCTTAGTTGAATACAAAGGGGTCACTGCCGTATATTTTGAACAATATCAAAATGCTCTGTGCGACGGCACTCCCAAAAATTATAAGATAATGGCCGATGTCCTTGGTGCTCCTGCAGTAGTCGATGTTTCCTTTGATGCTTATGCTCAGGAAGCATCTGATTGTCTCATTACCCGCATGGTCGAGATGGCCTCAATGAAAAAATAAAATACTGCGCCAAAATCCCTCAAAAACCGAGGGATTTTGGCCATGAAGAGACCGGCGCAGTTCGACGCCAATGAGTCAAAAGAGAATGATCACTTAACTTCCAAAAACTCTGTTTATAAACCAACCTGCCTCTAATATTTGCAATCGTGGGTCATAAAGTTATTTTAAATCTTGAGGACGGTGGTTGCAAAAAGAGCGTACGACATGACACGAGCCCTCGCAGCTGGAATCTCGTATGCACCCGTGGCCTCCAGGTGGATCTGATAAAAAATCGGGATATCGGTCCTCTGACTAAAATACGGGATTGATTTGGACAAACTTCGGGCTCCGGATTTACATTCCACGGCAAAAAGGGGGCGTCCGTCGCCGACGACCACAAAATCAACCTCGCGGCCATCTTTGTCGCGCAGGTAGCGCAATTCCATTTTCTCTCCCAGAGTGTCTTCTCGAAAATGACAGAATTTAAGCAGATTGCTGGCGACTAGATTTTCAAATTTTGCACCCGGATTTTCGACGCTTGACCAGTCCCAAAGGTATAGCTTCTGCTCTTTTTTCAGGGATTTAATTTTCGGGCTGCCATAGGGCGAGATGCGGTAACAAAGATAGACGGCTTCGAGAATAAGCAGCCATCGCCGCATCGACCTAGAAGTGAGTCTCCTCCTTTCCGATAGTAGTCAAGTTTGGCTGATCCAGTGATCAAAAATCGTGTGGTCGACTTTTTGGTATCGTAAAATCCCTTAACCAAATTGCGCCATTTCTTGTATTTGTGAATCTCGTCAAGAATGATCACGGGCTCATCAGGAGGTAGGGCTCCTGCCAGGAGGGCTTTGCGTGTCACCGGGTCGTCCCAGTTGCGATAGGCGGGATTTTGCTCGTTTGCCGGATTAATAAAGCCCAGAGCAAGCGTTGTTTTGCCAACCTGCCTTGGACCACCTAAGAAAACCATCTTTTTGGACAAATCTTTTTCAATTAAATCAGTTAGATAGCGTTTCATATGACCTTCGCAAGAGAAATTTTGGCAACACCTTAATTTATTCCGGAAAATATTTTGGTCAAGCCAAAAAAAGACTGAATCGGGAGTCCACCCATTTTAGCGTATGATTGACTAGACGAAAATGCTACTTAGTCGTATGATCCATCATACGGTTGTTGCCATAGAGGCAGGCAACTGGACGCAATCATCACCAGCCTGAAATCAAGGGTTTTTAATGATAAATCAGGATCTTATTGATGTTCATAGCATCATCACCGCCGCCACTCCCCGGTCGTTTTCTCGCCTTGAGATCCTACCCATCGACTAGAATTCCAATGTGATTGGTTTGATGGGGAGTCGGGGTGTGTCCCGGGAAAACCATCTGGCTAAGCGGTAGCTCGTCGGCGGCTTTGGCTAAAGGAGGGTCCGATTTATCACGACGAATCCTTTGGTACGATTTGCCCGGGCTATCCTTTCGTGAGTATTTACATCTCACAGGACGAACGGACGTGCCCCTAGTTTCCATATAAGACTTGTCGACTCATCACACTACGATAGCGAGGGGACTTGCGGCAAAAGGCTCGTTGCTTGCTGCTTTTCGCAACTACCTTAAACATGGTCATTATCCGTTTTTTCTATTGCCGAAGTCTAATTTATAGACACATGTTGTTTCTATCAACAAAAAGCCCATAGGGCTTAGCCCCCCCTATTTCCTATCTTTCCATCCAAAAACCATAATCATTGGCCACAGATCCTTCTTTCGGAACCCCTGGAATAAAAAGTGCATATGTCACTTTCCATGGCTGACTTAAAAGGCCGTTTTTACGATTGGCGCTGTCTTACGGAGTGCTCCATGGAAAGAAAAATACCTAAACTCAATGGGCTTAAGACCTTTACCAGCTGCCTAGCTTTTTATCTAGCGGCGCTCGGAACAGGCTGCCACGAGAAAGAAGAAGCCCATAGGGAATCTACGCCGCAGGAAACAGGGTCCTTATCTTACCAGAGGCAGACTTTTTACGACATCAACCGGATCCAAAAGATCGAAATTTGGATGTCCGATTGGAACAAGCTTGCCACCCAGCAACCTAAGGGCGGGCGCTGCAACTTTGAATTTAATGGCGAGCATTTTGACACCTTTAGTGCGCCGCTTGTTAAGGTGAACGGCCAAGAGTACAAGGACGTCGCTCTTAAAAAAAGTAGTTTTTGTGGCTCCCTATCGGACAGCAAACCCAACCTCAAGGTTAATTTTGGAAAATTCAATAAATTAGCCAAAGAGTCTGCTCTCCAAAACTTTGGAACGGGGGAGCTTATCCTCAAAAATTCTGTCCAGGACCAATCGCTTCTGAGACAGTGTCTGGCGGCAGAAATTTTTAAAAAAGCTGGATTTTCTGAACAATATTGTAACTTCATAGAGGTGTGGGCCAACAACCAAAAAATTGGGCTCTACGTCAATCTAGAGCCCACGGACAAAGCCTTTTTTAACCGCAACTTTGGTGACAAACTAGGCAATCTCTACGAAGTAGCGGGAGAAGAGCTTGATACTTGGGCATTACCTCGGTTTCGAGACCGGCTTGACTCCTTTAAAGATCAGGAGGACACAAGCTTAGCTGATATGACAAGACTTGTGAATGTCCTTAAAAACGATCAGTCCCAGGACCTGGCATCTTTAGACGAAGTCTTAGATATCGAGCATTTTATAAAGTACTGGGCTATGGAAATGATCATAGTCCACTGGGATGGGCTAACCAATAATATCAACAATTCTTTTATTTACTTTCGCCCATCAGATGGCAAAGCGATGATGCTGCCACGGGGTATGGACCAGGTCCTAACGGATTATGTGGACCCTAAGAATCCGAGCCAATACTTGCACCAAAAAATTTATTCCATGCATTCACTTGCTTCTAAATTATTGGCTCGTCCGGTGTATGCCCAAAAATTAAAGTCTACGGTAGACCACTACCTCGCCACCCTTTGGGACGAAAGGGCCCTCTTGGCTCGGATAGAAACCCTGGCTGCCTATCCAGCAGCCCATGTCCCCGAGTGGTCTAGTGAGGGCGAGCCACGCTGGTCCTACGACCGCTTAAAAAAAGTCGTTTCCAATCGTAAACAAGATCTAGCCGCTCTTTGGTCGCTGCAATTCTCACCCTGATCATCTCCTGCAGCTAACACTGAGGGAAACGACTGGGGCAGGCCGGCCTAGAAGAGATAAACGTTGTGTTGCCGTAGGTGGGCACCCAAATTGGCCAATGGGGCCACTATAGTCCAAGCCAAACCAGGGGCTTACCTATCAATGAGTCAACGCCTGGTTTTGCCTTTTTTTGATCTGCCAGGACCAAAGAGCATTTGCTCCATATCCCGGAGGATTTGCTCAAAATTGATGCCCTGGTTAGCTGGGCTATCCTCACTAAACAGGTCCTCGTCAATATCGTTGAAAGCTTTGTCATCCTCCAAAGACTCAGCGATGACCGGCGGAGCATACCTCAGGATAGTTCCTAGCTGCTTCAAGATGTCACGTTCTGCGGCTGATTGGGGTTTGTCGTTAAGACAAGCAATGGGCGGGAAAATCCCCGAGAGATCCGGATTTGCATCAAACATGAGCGAGCGTATCTCTGAGACGGGATTCGAGAGTAGCTCATAAGCCTGCCGCAGCTCAGAAAACCTTTCAGGAAACTGCTCCACTGGATACCGACGGGCCATTTTATGAAAAGCAGCAGCCACCGTCGACGGGTCGACAGAAGCATCCTGTGGTAAACGTAACACTGATTTTGCTTGGTCCATCTGCATCATCAAGATCCTTCTTGGAGGTCCTTCTTAGGGGGAACTCTTTTGGGTTTTAAAAGGGTATACTCCGCTCATTTCGTGAACTCCGCTGGGTCTTGGGGCGAGCTGTGCTCCTGGGTTTTTGAGCTTCCCTGCTCTGGCGATCCAGATAAGTCTTCAACTTGGCTTTTTCCCCTATAGGTGCCAGATTAAAGAGACCCTCGGCCATGGCGGTACCCAGGGCCTTATCCAGCTCCTGGTTGTGATAGGTTTCAGCAAGCTTGAGCAGCCTTTCCACAACCCCCAATTTTAAGGCGCCTTCCTGGCCCAGCTGGGGCAAGAGATCCACCACGAGCTTGGCACCGTAGGTCTCGAAAAAGAGTTTCATTGGCGACTTAAGCAGGAAGCCCAAAAATGCAAGGGCTTTTTGGTAACCTATTTTTGGACAGGTTTGTTTTTTAAATTTCAAATAAGCCAGGGACCATGCCAGCATTGCGGGATCGATCTCGGGCATGGTCTCAAGTTCGGAGACAGGAAAGCGACTACCAGCTAACAACTTATCAAAAGTCAATTTTGTGACTTTTTGCAGTCCTAGGGGCTCACCTAGCCCAGAGCGGGCTCTTTGGAACCATTGGGCCAAAAGCTCCCGCTGGGACTCTCTTGGGAGGCTTAGAATATAATTGTTTATAAACTCAGATCGGTCTGATAATTTGTAATCCACGTAAAGAGTATAAAACAGACTAAAAGGCATTGGCCTTGGAGTTTGGGCTGGTTTGCTGGCGAGGGAAGAGTCCGTACATCCTCCGAGGCTAAAATAAAGCCACCGAGTTCCACTATCGGTCTGATCAAATCGGAAAATTTCTTGTACGATGGATAATTTTGGCCGGTAGGTGGGGCTTTTGGCGGCTAGACGGCGAAAAAACTCCGCACAGATCTCCTTAGTCTTAGCGGCAAAATCCCGATGGGCTTGGGGAACCCCGTGACTGAGGCCAGACCAGAGGGCCTTAAAGGATCTTTCTTCTTCTAAAATCGCGGGTGCTGCTTTAGTCTCGTGGTGAACCTCGGCCCAAAAACGCCATTTAAGCAGCAGCTTTTTTATAAAAAGATTGTAGTTGTTAACTTGATCTGTCTTAAGGACATCGTCGCTAACGAGGTTCGGCAACATATCTCGAAAGGTCAGATGCACGGAATCTTGCCCCGAGGTTTGTCCTAAGGGACCCGTACCAGAAGATTCTTGGACTGCGTTGGGGAAAGATTGATGGACGTACCTAAACAGGATCGGATGTTCTTTGTTTGATAAGGGAGCTTTCTGATAAAATCTCCGGGTCACGCCCCTAAAAAAAGGCTCTAAAAAGCCCTCAAAAAGCGGATGGTGCTCGGCTTCGGTCCTTAAAGTCTCTAGGGCGCGGTTAAGATTAACTAAATTTTGTTTTGAACGGGGTTTAGCCGTTCTAAGGACCATTTTACTGATATCAGTGATTTCGTAACAGGTGAGTTGGGTCACAAAAAGATCGATTTTCTCCCATAAATATTCTACGGCAGGGGACTTTTCATCGAGCCTTCCTGCGCAGTAAAAATGAGCAAGTGCCGGCAGATCGACAAAACCAAACTGATGCTTTTGGGTGTTTTTAAAGGTTTGGCAGAGTTGGCTGTCGGGATTGTTCCAATCACCATCACCCGTATAATGTTTTAGGTCAAAAAAATTAACATACTCATCGTGACTTGAGCGAAGCCGCTTGCGGAGCTCCTCAAAAACGGTGGGGTTCATCGCCGCTGGTTTGCGCCCATAGATGATCGCTTCAAAGATATTATTGACGAAGACCCAATCCCCTTCGGGATCGTGGCCTCTCAGCTGCCTCAAGGCAAAATAGAAACCGTTAGCGCGTTCCCCATCGGCAGCATAAAATTGGTCCAAAAGATCAAAATATCTTGAACCAAGGGTTCCCTTTTTAGACTGGTTGTTCCCCATAGAGGTCTGCTTATTTTGTGAACGCTGGGCATTTTTTCGCTGCAGTCGTCTATTAGACCCCATGCTGTGTCTCTCCCATCTCCCGTTGCTCCAGCCAGTCGTAGAGCTTGGTTTCAAGCTCGTCCATTTGGTCGTCTTCTTGGTTTGTCAGGGCCGTCTGGTAAGCCTTGAGGGTCCCATGGACCTCATCGGAAGGGGGCACTTGTTTGGCCGAAATCACTTGTCGGATCTTGTCGAGTAGAAAGTTGCTGACTTTAGAGGGCCCCACATCAAGGATATCATCCAGGTCTGAGTCGTCCTCCCCAATCTCGTCACGATCCTCATCATCATCGTCATCGTCAAAGCCCTCAGCTAAGGCATCGTAACCACTAAGGCTGGGAGTCTCGCTGTTCCAGCTAGCCGACTTGGTGGTATCCATTCGGTACTCGCGCACTGGCGCTTTGCCGTCTTCTTGGCTCACTCCAATATTGATAATCCCATTGGCGTCATAGGAGAAAGTAACCTCAAACTCCATACTGGCGGAACGGTTCAGGTTGCATTCAAACCGACCGATAAGGGTGTTGTCGGCAGTATGGGAAGACTCCCCTTGTAAGACAACGATTTCTACTTTGTCTTGTTCCGGAAACAACTTTGAAAATTTTCGTGACATTTTTGCTGGAAGCCGGCTATTGCGAAAGATGATTGGAGCACAGGTCTTAGGATACTCAAACTCCTCGAGTAGACCGTCGTCATGATCACCAAGGGCTGCAATCCCTAAGGAATGGGGACAGACATCAACCACGATTTGTTGGCAACTCAGCCCGCTTACCAGAGCTGCTTGGTAGCCGGCACCGAGGGCGACCGATAGGTCGGGATCGACGTAAAATTCGGGGGTGATTTTGAATTCTGCTTGGAGCCGCTGCTGCACATAGGGGATCCGCGTAGAGCCACCAACGAGGAGGAGTCTAGAGATTTGGCCCACCTCGACCTTTGCATCCTTAAGGGCTTGTTGAACCTTACTGATGGTGGATTCCACGAGGTCTTTGATAAGGTCCGCAAACTCATCTCGACACAACGTATGGTCGAGCTGGATGGGTGTTCCGTGAACCTTAAGGGATTGATTGATCTTCCAATGAAGTTCCGAAGAAAGGGCGATTTTAGCGGCTTCAGCGAGATATTTGAGTTGGGCCATGGCAACCGGATCTTCGCTAGGATCGATACCGTGCACCGATCGGATCACGCTCACCAGTTTTTGGGCCAATGCTGCGTCGAAGTCATCCCCACCTAAAAAAGTATTGCCGGCAGACGCCAAAACTTCTTTGTATTCTCCGTTAACTTTGAGAATCGACACATCAAACGTACCTCCCCCAAGGTCATAAACCATCCACTGTTCAGGCACGGAATCGTTGCGGGATACCGTCAGGTAACTCAAGGCTGCAGCGGTCGGCTCGTTGATAATTCTGAGAACCTCCAATCCAGCCTGCTGGCCCGCGGTCATCGTCGCCCGGCGTTGTTCGTCCCCAAACCAGGCCGGGACGGTGATCACGACTTTTTTGACTGGTTCTCCACAAGCCTCAGCAGCCTTTTGGGCAACATACTTGAGAATCTCTGTAGAAATCTCGATGGCCGAGTAGGGGCGATCCCCTAGGATGGCGCGGTATTCGGGTTGCCCAATCTTACGTTTGATGGAGCGAATCGCCTGCTGCGGCTTTAAAAAGCCGAGATTTCGAGCCGCAAGGCCCACGAGAAGTTGTCCATTTTCCCAGGCAACGACGGAAGGGACTGTATTGCCATCGTCAATCTTAACGACTTCGGGTTGTCCATCCACAAAACGACTGATACAGGTATTTGTTGTACCCAGGTCGATTCCAAAAACGCTCATAATCACTCCCCCTACAAAACGAAACACTATTTTAAAAGTCGTAAACTAAAGTTCAACACTATGCTCGACCCGGGTGACCGCTCCGACGTCAGCGTGGGCCTCCCTTTCCATGGAACCGTCGGATCCGTTGGCTCCATTGGAACCGTTGGCTCCATTGGATCCGTTGGCTCCATTGGAATCGTTGGCTCCATTGGAATCGTTGCCCACGGTGAGGTCGGTCCCGAGGCCTTTGGCCACGATGACTTTGGCTCTACGAATCAGGCGACCCTTCCCGTCCCGAAACCCTTGCTGGATGATCTGCATCACCGTCCCCGGCTCGCAGTGGTCGCTACCGATAGCTTCGAGGATTTCGCAGTCCGTGGCATGGTAGATTTCTTTGAGATGGGTTACGGGCTCCCATCCTAGCTGCTTTAGCAGGCTTTTTTGTAGGGATTCACCTTTAGAGGCTCCGTCAAAGGCTTCGTATAAAGTATCAAGATGAGACAACACCTGCTGTTGATCCAGGAGCCCAGAGCTGACGGGAGTCAGACCATAGACAGGTGGAGTGGTGTTGACGCTAGCTTTGGATTCAAGGTCGAGTACAGCTTTTTGCAGATCTTTTAGGATATTGCCCTGGTGGTCCAGGAGCAGATGAATCCGCCGCATGGCCTTTAGGGACGCCGCCTGCTGCTGCTCAAGCTTGCACTGGTTTTCGTCGACGGTTTCTTTGAGACCCAGCACCTCGCTCATAAGCGGATCCATTTCGCTGGGTTCAGCATCCAGAGGCAAGGACTTTTTTCGAAAAAACCTAGATATAAAGTTGTCCACAGTGATACCTTTCGCTTGACTTAGGCAAGGGAGGTTCTACCAAAAGGGTCAAGGCCCTTCAATCGACAAATTGTGGGTCAACCCACTTTGTCGCAAGACCTCAGTATCCCTGATTTCGAGGAGGCTTATCCATGGACCAAGAAAAGGCTTGTCATACCCTACCAGACCAGAAAACCACAGTGATCCTCACCGTCCAATCAGCAGACGGATTGCAATCACATCAGATCCCTGTCCGCCGAGGGATGCCTTTCCAAGGGATTGCCGCCCTCCATTCTAAAGAGGTCGCCCTTGAGTTTGATTGTCGCAAGGCCGATTGCGGGATATGCCTCTTTGTAGCCGTAGGGGGAGATTGTTTAGACTTTCTATCCCCACCTACGTCCGTAGAGAGTGATTATCTAAAGGCCATGGGTTGCACAGTGGGCGAGCGCCTGGGCTGTCAAACCCGGATGCTCGCCAGTGGGACCGTGAGATTGATCCCGGCTTAATCTGACTGTTATTCTTCTACTTCGTCTTTGGCTGTGGTCTTCTTTTTAGTACTGGTTGCAGCCTTGGTCGTCTTAGAAGTTGCGGTCGCCTTGACGGGGGTACAGACTTCAGCATCTTTGGTGTTTTTAGACTTTGCTGTGGTTTTGGGAGTAGGTTCTTCTTCCTCTTCCTCTTCCTCCTCCTCTTCAGCAGGTGGATCTTTATCTGTTGAGGTACCACCACCTGCGGGAGTTCCCTGCAGATAACCACCCGCAGCCCAATCAACAAGGAGTTGTTTCTGTGCTGCTGTAAGAGTTTTACCTATGGGCATGGGCATGAGTTTCGTGCCCGCTTTGGTTGACTCAACAGAGTCCACTTTATGGAGATTGACGTTGGCCCAGGTGTCTAGGGGTGGTTTACTACCGTTCGCTGTATGACAACCCGTAACACAGCTCGCTGTCCAAAATGGCTTGATGTCTTTCTCAAAGGTCACACCACTTGTTGTGGTTCCAGTCCCCGTGGAGGTCCCTGTACTCGTGGCGGTCTTAGTGGCTGTGGCAGTCCCCGTCGCAGTGCCAGTACCCTGGAGTCTAAAGGCAAGCTTAGCCTTTGAAGTCGCGGCGGCGCTTTTCGTGGTTTTTTTGGGAGCCGGTTCTTCTTCTTCCTCGACCTCTTCCTCGGCCTCTTCATCAGCGGCAGGTTTTTTGCTAGACTTGTTCGTGGATTTGGTAGTCCCCCCTTCTTCATCCTCCTCACACATAGGTGCTGCTGCCTTGGCGGGAGTTTTCTTTTTCTCTCCGCAGGCCCAGACAAGTAAGACTGTTAGGACGGCGAAAAGCGCCCTATAGGATCCGACGGGCACCATTAAATTTAGTTTAGTTGACCAACTTGTAACCAATTTTTTGTTTATCACGATTTTTTTCCTCCTCAAAGTTCTATCCAACTGTTCGGAGTCGGGCGCAAGAGTCTTGAGGCAAAGGTTTTGTAGATATTTTATGTTATTTATTTCAGCAGCTTAGATTTGAGCCTGACGCAGTAATTCGCGCATCCCCGATAAACAGGCGCCTTGGAGAGATAAACTATTTCGTATTATTTTCTGGTCAAGGGTATATAAATCTATCGGTTTGTGGTATTTAGGGCATCCTTTTAGAACCGTAGCAGGATTGACCACAATGACGACTCAACACCCCGTGTCTCGATGCTCCCTTAAACTCCCTCCCGCCTTGCACCGAGCGGCCCAGGATCTGGGATATGAGCACCTCACACCGATCCAAGCCCAAGCTATCCCTGAACTTTTGGCAGGCCGCGACGTCATTGGACAGGCTAAAACAGGCAGCGGCAAGACTCTGGCCTTTGTCCTTCCTATCCTCGCAAGCATTCGTCTTGATAGCCTAAAGCAGCGGAGCCCCCGCCCCGCCCCTCCTCAAGGGATCATCCTCTGCCCCACCCGCGAACTCTCCAGCCAGGTAGCCCGAGAGGTCCGAAAGCTGGCTCGCTATATGCCTGGACTATCGGTGCAGGTGTTGGCCGGGGGTCTACCGGTTCGGTCCCAATCCCTAGCGCTTGAACGGGGCGTGCATCTCGTCGTCGGCACCCCTGGTCGCGTGGTTGATCACCTGAGGCGTGGGACTTTGGATTTGGCCCTGGTTCGCTGGCTGGTTCTCGATGAGGCCGACCGCATGTTAGACATGGGGTTTCAGGAAGACATGGAGTCTATCATCGCAGCGACGGGTCCCAAACGCCAAACGGTGCTCTTTTCAGCAACCTTTCCCCTATCGATCCAAAAAATTAGCCAAGCGTTGCAAAAAAATCCCCTCATGATCCAGGTGGACGCAAACTCCACCGAAGCCGCGGATGCTCCGATCAGACAACTCCTTTGGAAAGCCCCCGTAGCCGATAAACAAGGAGCTCTTCTCAAGGCGCTGCGCCAGTTTCGACCACAGTCTGCCTTGGTCTTTTGTAACCAAAAAATCACCACTGCCGACCTCGCCCTATTCCTCTCGGAGCATGGCTACGCCGCCGATGGACTCCATGGCGATCTTGAGCAATCCGACCGGGACCGGGTGATGGCTAAGTTTCGAGGTGGTAGCCTCAACGTCCTCGTGGCCACCGATGTGGCGGCCCGCGGAATCGATATCGCTGATTTAGATCTTGTTTGTAATTTTGATCTGCCGTCTAAACCCGAAACCTATATCCATAGGATTGGGCGCACCGGGCGCGCTGGAAAACATGGTCTGGCCCTGTCCCTAGTCACCCCACGAGATCTCCACCGGGTCGAAGCCATCGAAACCCACCAAGGATTATCCATCGAAAGCATAAGCACCCGAGAAAATCCCGTGGATCTTCCCTCCGAAGACCTCCCTTTGAAGGCTCCTATGTCCACCATCTATATCGCCGGCGGCCGACGCGCCAAGATACGCCCTGGAGATATCCTGGGAGCCCTCACAGGGGACACTTGTGGGCTCACAGCAGGAGACGTTGGAAAAATCGAAATCCACGACCGTTTTGCCTATGTTGCTATCAAAAAAAGCCTCGTGGAAAAAACCATTTTTAAACTCAAAAACGGCAATATCAAAGGCAAGAAATTGCAAGTCGAGATCGTTAGATGAATATTCCAAGTGAACTTGTCGCTCTTTTAGCATGGATCCTGCCATTAGTGCACCTCTCAGGACTCCTCCTGGCCCTGGATGCCATCTGGCAGCAGCGGAGCGCCCAAGGGGCGACTGCATGGGCCATCGGTCTTATATCTTTTCCTTATCTTGGGATTCCCCTTTATCTTATTCTGGGGCGCAGTCGCTTTCGGGGGTATATTTTAGCGCGAAAATCCCATGATGCGCGTCTTAAATCCCTTGCTGAGAGGCAACTCCAAGCCACAAAGGCTCCCGCGCGTCTGCCCGGTGCTGATCATATAGGAGTCCATGCTGGGACCCCTTGGCCAGCGCTGCGGGTCCTGCAAAATCTGGCTCGAATGCCTTTTACCATGGACCACCAGGCAACGCTTTTGATCGATGGCCAAGCTACCTTTGACGCCATCATCGCTGCTATTGAAAAAGCCGAGAACTTTGTGTTGGTGCAGTTTTATATCGTCCGTGACGATGACCTAGGGCTTCGCCTGAGCCACATTCTTATGGAGAAAGCTGCCCAGGGATTAAAAGTTTGTTTTCTCTATGACGAAGTCGGCTCCCATAAGACAAAACAGGCTTATTGGGACCAGCTGCGTGCCGCTGGGGTCAAGGCGGCACCTTTTAACACCCGCGGCGGTGGCTGGCGCAATCGCTTTCAAATAAACTTTCGCAACCACCGCAAAATCGTTGTCGTTGACGGAATCACGGCTTTTGTGGGTGGTCACAATGTGGGCAACGACTATTTGGGTAAAGGTCCCCTAGGTCCCTGGCGAGACACCCACGTCAAGGTCACCGGTCCCATGGTGGCAGCCATCCAACTCTCGTTTATCGAGGATTGGCATTGGTCTCAAGGCAGGGTTTTGGACCTAAAGATCCCTTCCCTTCAAGACCCGGTAGAAGCAGCATCAAACAAATCTCTTATTGGTTTAGCACTGCCCACTGGCCCGGTCGATGACGTGGATGTCTGTTCCTTGATGTTTTGCCAGCTGATCCAATCGGCGCGGCAACGGCTTTGGCTTGCGAGCCCCTACTTTGTGCCCGATGCTCCTATCCTTACCCAACTCAAACTCGCTGCCCTTCGTGGGGTTGACGTGCGCATCCTCCTCCCCGAAAAAGCAGACCATTATTTAACTCACCTGGCGAGCTATGCTTCTATGGCGGCTGTGGAGTCTTTTGGGGTCAAATTTTATTATATGCAAACCGCCTTTAGTCACCAAAAGGTCGTGCTGGTCGACGATGCCGGCGCCTCTGTGGGGACTGCTAACCTAGACAATCGATCTCTCCATCTCAACTTTGAGATCACGCTCCTCTTTGTCGGCGGCCAATTTGTGCAGGAGGTCGCTACCATGCTTGAGGCGGACCTAAATAAATCCGTACTGGTCCCTATGGGAGTGCTTCAAACCAAGCCCCTCCCCTTTCGGCTTGCGGTAAAGCTGGCGCAGCTTTTTGCGCCGCTCCTTTAAGGCCTTACCTTGGCGGTGCCTGCAAAATAAGCTTGGTACCTGGGCCAGCTCCAGGTGGCGAGCTTTTGGCCCACATCAAGACCCACGTTGTTGTCGATTGGAATATGATAGCCCCCGAGGGCTCTCGACAGCGCCGCCATCTCTGCTGTGCCACTCCAGGTGGGTAAATCCAGGGTCATCATGTCCCCCGGATCTTTTTCCGTAAGCTCGCAGTGGCGTCGATTTTCTGCAAATCCATATTCATCGGAGTCGGTAAAGAGTTCGATGATCTTTGCAGCGGCACCGCTCACGGTCGCATGGCCACTGGTATACCCTGGAAAAGGTGGAGTGATAAAAGACATGGGTGAGTAGGGCTGCCATTCTTCGGCAGGCATGATCTTAACCCCTCCTGCTGGTCCCGCCCAGCCTTTGATTTTCTGTCCCCGGTAGTAGTATCGGACCAAAGTCCATGGTCGCGATGAATCATAAAATCGTTTGGTCTCCCAGCAGGAGATAAAGGCATCAAACGCCACGTTGGCAACGGCAAAATAAAGCTTTACATCCTGATCGAGGGACTGTTTATCGCGACGTGAGACATCCTGAGCAAACCGCAACCAATGCCCGCTTTGGCCCGTCGACCGCGGTCCATCCCGCATAAACTCGACGATGGCCTTTTGTTCGTTGGTGAGATTTCCGTTATACCTAAGGACCTCATCGGTTTCTTGGCGGAGAAGCTTGTCGTTGGTTTTTGTCGTCGGTGGCGGTCCCGGACGAAACTGTGAGCTGGACTCAAGGGCAAAGGGCTTGACCCGGTACCAATGGGGTGTCAGAAACCCGGGAGTCACCTTGGTCCCATCGGGTTTGGTAAAGGTGATAGGTTGCCAACGGTCCGGGTCTAGGATGCGATCGGGGGGATTCACAGGTTTGTAGTAGGTATAGTCTCCGTAGGGTGTGCCGTTACCCCCTGGTTCATCACCAGTCTGGTTAGCTCCATCACGCATCCGGTACTTGATCACAGCTTCCGCAGCTAAAAGACCAACTCCCTCTGGAGTTTTTGGATCTCGGGACACCACCTTTGGGTCGTATCCAAGGGAACGAAGTTTGTCTTCGAGATAGGTTTTAGATTTGGGAAACACAAAAGCAAGGGAATAGTAGGACGCATAGCTGATAGCTTTTTGTTTGTTTGCTAAGGTACGTTCTCCGGGGGGACGGCGCAATGCGCCTCCGAGTCTGGTCCCGACGGCCTGATCGTCATAGGCAGCCCAGGCATCGTAGACTGCCGTGGCCCAAATCGCCATCATCCTCGACAACACCGTGGGCCTGGGGCCGTTTAGATCCACCTCTTGGCCAGCTGCTTCCTGCATCCAATCCAGCCAGCGGTAGGCGAGGGAAACCTGACTATAGTCGACTTTAGCACCTAAAAATTTATGGGCTGGCTTTTGGTTTGGTGATGCCATGGCAAAGGAGCCCAGAGCTAGTGTGCCACCTACCAACTGGATGATTCCTAGACGACGGCTTAGACTCTTACCCCAGGGCATGGCTACCCTCCATCTTTTCGTGATCTGAAAGGTTATCATATCACATTAACTTATCATGATATTTTGCCAGTTGGATAGAAAAATATCACCCCCCCTCATGCCAAGGCCTTTCACAGAAGTGTGAGAGATCGAGGGTGCGCTACGGTTACATCCGATAGTAAATCACCCGCATTTTTCGAATATATTCGGCTAATCTTGTTGTAAATATTCCAGTCTAAAAGCTAACCGTAGACATGTTATCCGCTTGTGGTTATAATAATAGACGGAACAATAGTCCATTAAATTATAATATATGAGTAATATCAATATGTTATTTCAAAGATCACTCAATATACATAAAATAATAATGAATGACCAAGATTTTCGCGCCTTCTTGGTTCTTGGTCCACGGCAGACCGGTAAAACATATTTAATACGTGAGCAGCTGAAATCTACTAGCTGGATTATCAACCTTCTCGATACCAAATCTTTTGTTGAACTGACGGCCCATCCCGAGAAAATGCGCGAAATTTATCTGGCAAAAGTGCCGAGGCCAAAACTCATCGTTGTCGATGAGATTCAACGCGTTCCCGAGCTTTTAAGCGAGGTTCATTTGATGCTTGAGGAATATGATGTGCGATTTCTTCTGACGGGATCAAGTGCTCGAAAACTCAAACGGCAAAACGTAAATCTTCTAGGCGGGCGTCTTCGAAAAATTGGTTTTCATCCCTTAATTTTCAGTGAATTTGGTGATCATTTTGATTTGGTTCGCGCGTTAAGTTATGGTGGATTGCCAACGGTTGTCAAGGCACGCAGCCCCCTTCGTGTTCTGGACAGCTATGTTGGAACCTATTTGAAGGATGAGATCGCTGCCGAGGGATTCGCGAGATCGCTGCCAGCATTTAGCCGATTTCTTACCGTTGCAGCCATTGCCAACGGCTCCATGCTTTCATATTCTGGTCTTGCAAACGATGCCCAAATTCCCAAAACCACTTTGATCGAGCATTTTTCGGTTCTAAAAGATACGCTGATTATTCATGAACTACCGGCTTTTCAGGAAACCCTCAAACGCAAGCCAATCGAGACCTCAAAATTCTACTTTTTTGACATTGGAGTCGCCAACTACCTCGCAGGACGACGTTCGCTTCTCGATGCAACGTTTTTTGATGCCGGAACGGCCTTTGAAAACTGGATACATCACGAGCTCCGTTCCTTTATTGATTACAATGACCTCGATCTGCCTTTGACCTACTGGCGATCCCAAAGCCAGTTTGAAGTGGATTTCATCCTCGGTCATTCGGCCGCCATAGAGGTTAAAGCTACGAGTAGTGTAAATACCAAGGATCTAAAAGGACTGCGTGCATTTCGAGAAGAAGGGATTGCAAAGCACCACATTCTCGTCTGCCGTGAAAGCGCTCCTCGTGTTCATGATGGAATCCTGATACTTCCTTGGGACGATTTTCTCTCTCGTTTATGGAATCGCGACTTTTGCTGATTTCCAGGCGGCTTGCGTCAGGTTCGCCTTTTTGTCATCATTCATCATTTTCATCTACCTGTAATGCGTTTCGCGGCACGAGGCGACTAGATAAACCCATCAGATATCATGGAACGTATGCCATCAAATATCGTGAGCGCTCTCAATCAAAGCCGCATTATCACACTTAGTCAACTGGGAGCGACGCCAGGTGTCTAAATTTTGGGCACCTACCCACTCCCTGGCTAAGGAAATCGAAAGGAAAATCTGAAGGGAAATCGACTGCCTCTCTTAAGGCATAGATCTTGCAGTGATCTCTAAACAATTACCAATTAAGAGGTCACATCAAGATGAATTTCCTATGGCACAATAAAAAAATTATCCTTGTCACCACTGCACTTTTGGCGACCCAAACTAGCTGCCTTAAAAAAAACAGCTCTGCTGCACAAAATCTCACCCTTACCATAGATGGCGAGACCACAAACCAGGATCAAAAAAAACTCCTTGAGGGTTTAGTCACAGCCCTAAGCAACGAGTTTAATCTCCCCGAGGGCACAAAACCACACCTTAAAGCCGATGTTATCCTAAGAAAACTGGAAATCCAACTCGGCCTTATGGAAACTGACCTCAAGAAAAACCCCAATGCCTATGGCTCGGCACAGGTCACCCCTGACCTTATCGTAGAAGCCTTGGAAAAATCTTTTGTACGAGATTATTTTATTGAAAAAGACCGCACAGGTCTAAATTTTCCCCGAGCCGCGCGCTCCTATTCCATCGACAAAGCATCTTTGATCCCCATGGTCTCAAAACTCGTCACCTCCCTTATCCGCAAAAATCCTCGGGGACAAAGCTTTAAACAAACCGCCTTAGGAGCTACTCCCATCCCTTCGGGTCCTAAGAAAAATTTGATCTTTAAGGCGATCCAGCGAGAAAATCCCCAGATGGATCCCTCAAACCGGATGGACAACGTTTATATGGTGGCTGATTTTCACCGCATCACCCTATCGTCGGTCTATCTCGACACCCCTGAGGACGGGAGAGATTTTTTGACTTTTTCTAACCTCCACAAGATGCTGCCAAAATTAAAAAGGATTGTTGTTTCCACTTCAGCTCTTAAAACTATTATGGAAAGCCTTCACTTCGGAGTTCTCCAAAAGCCAGGGGATTACCCCTCCGATCTGACCCTTGTCCTCACAGATCCACCTACGACCCAGGTGATCACCTTTCTAGAGACCTCCCTTAGATCCTATCGGGGATTTGCGGGACTCTTCCGTGGAATAGGGTTTAGTGACAATATGCCTTATAAATTTTTAGATCTTGCATCGATGATCCGCGAGCATAAGTTTAAATCGATTGAAGTAAACCTGCCCCAAATTAACATGCAAAATTTAGATAGCCTTACAAAACTGGCAACACAGGTCGTCCTCAACGACCAAAATCTAGTCAACAGATATTACAGTGAAGCGGTCCACCTGGACAGCACCTCTCTTAACGACTGTCTATGGTCTTCCCCCACAATAAACAAAAATGTCGAAATCTATATTCGCCTGACCAAAGGCCTTATACTGAGAGGAATCCCGGTGGTGATTTCGCCCTTTGCCAAATCTGCCTTGACATCCGTGGAGGCCATAACGGCCCCAGCCAAATAGATGCCAGTTAAAACAAATAAAAATTGATTATAAGATAGATCGACAGGGTTCATTCGCAGTGATTTTGCGCAACATCTATCGGAAGGACTGGGGAAAAACTTGAGCGAATATGCCACATTGATCTGGATTCATTGGCTATTTACTAAATAAGCTAGAGTGGACACCTGCCCGTGCTGTGGATTGTCTATTTGTCTTGATTTTTCGCAACAAATCCAGCTCCTAATAAAAAATATTTGAGTTTATCAAACCTCCGTCCGAAGGCCCTTCGTGTGATTTGACGGGGGTAACGCCTCACTGTCACATCTTTCCAAGAATCACCCACCTGGGTGAACTACCAGCACCCCTAAAGGGGTGCGGCTTCCAAGGTCAAGCAGCTTTCGCTGCTTTCCTTTTCTTTTTTGACGCTTCTACCACAGATGCGCAGGTCGCTATCGCTTCCTGCGGCTTATGTTTGGCTCCACGTCCA